>NZ_BMFV01000009.1 GCF_014639255.1 Pullulanibacillus pueri | reverse complement strand
GCGATGACAAAAATTAAGATCAGAGCCGGCGCCATTAACAGGTAGGCGGCTTTCCAGTCTGAATTTTTCCTTATTTTTACCTGACCTTTCAACTCAAACACCACCTTATTATCGGCATCAGTCCTATAAGAGAACTTTAGAGGACCAATGCCCTTTGTATTATTTCATTGCAGCTTTCATTTCTTTTTCCATATTAGCGGCCGATTGTTCTGGTGTTTCTTGACCTGCCAACATTTTGGACACATGAATCTGAATAATACTTGAAATTTCTTGATAATTTGGTGCGACTGGACGTGCTGTCGCATGAGCAACGGCATCTGTAAATCCTTTTTCTTTGAAGAATGGGTTCGCTTTAAGAACATCAGCATCATCATAGAGGCTCATATACACTGGTGATTTCCCACCAACAATAGCTTGGATTTTTTGACCTTCTTCACCTGTCATAAATTTCACGAACTCCCAAGCTTCCTGCGGGTGCTTGGAATATTTGTTAATGCCTAACATCCAACCACCAAGAGCAGAAGCAGAGCCTTTATCACCAGATGGTAGCTGAGCAACGCCCACCTTGCCTACAACTTTTGATTTCTCTTTATCATTTGAGGAGGACCACATGTATGGCCAGTTACGTGCAAAAACAGCTTGACCTTCGATAAAGGATGATTCTGTATCCGTTTCTTCAAAGTTTGTGACATTATCCGGCGTGATGCCTGAATCCACAATTTTCTTCAATTCTTTAAGTCCTTTAATGGTTTCAGGAGTATTTACGGAAACATCACCGTTGCTGTCAATAAACTGCCCACCATAGCTTCCAAGATACTCTACTGCACTGCAGACTAAACCTTCGTATTGTTTCCCTTGGAATTCAAAACCGTATTTTGTTCCGTTTTTACCTTGGAACTTCTTAGCATCCGCAATAAGGTCATCCCATGTTTTTGGCGGGCTATCAATGATATCCTTACGATAGAATAAGACACCAGCATCAAGATAAAGTGGCATAGCCCATTGCTTACCATTAAATTGAGTAGCGCTTATCGCCCCTTTGTTGTACGCGCTGAGGTCAACATTATCCTTTTGAATAAAACGATCGAGGGGTAAAGTATAGCCTGCTTGAGCAAACTCTGCTGGCCAAACGGTATCCATTTTTACAACATCAATCTCCGATGATTTGGCATTAAAAGCAGTGACATAAGCATCATGTTGCTTACCTGAGTCATTCGGCTCCTCCTGGACTTTAATATGAATATTTGGATGTTCCTTCTCAAAAGCCGCAATCATCTTAGTGGTTCCTTGAGTTGGATCCTTCCCAAGGGCATAAACAATAGTAACCTCTTTATCTTTTGAATCTGAATCCTTACCGCTGCTGCTACTCTGATTACTGCCCTTATCAGAGCCACAAGCAGATAAAACGAAGCATAATGCTAAAACGATTACTGAGAGTAGTTTAAAATTCTTCATTCTTACCTTTCCTCCTGTTATTTGGAATCGATTTCACAGAAATTGAAATCGTTATCACAAAATCATAATTTAAGTAGATGCCCTCACGATGAGATGCAAAGGCAACTCGGTTATCTGTTGCACGGGGTGACCGCCTCTTATGAGTTGAATCATAAGCTCCATCGCCATTTTCCCAATGTCTTTAACCGGTTGATAAACGGTTGAAATTCCTGGATCCATCAATCCTGCAATAGGTTGATCATCAAAGCCTAGTACCGCTAGTTCTTTAGGAACGTGCGTCCCATTCCTTCTCGCTTCAGCAATGATCCCTAATGCTACTTCATCACTACCTGTAAATACAGCGGTTGGTCGGTCCTTCAATGCCATTATTTCATAATATATCCGCCCGCCATCTTTCGTATCATAAGCATCCTTGAAGATCCAGTCTTCTTTAATAGAAAGTCCATGATCCTTTAAAGCCAGTTTAAGTCCCTTAAAACGGTCCCTAATATTGGTATTCTGTCTTCCAGAGTAACAATACCCTATTTTTGTATGGCCTCGTTCAATTAAATGCTGTGTTCCCATATATCCACCTTGCAATTGATCCAGATGAATAATAGGGGCTTCGGTACCAGGAGGATACTCATTACAAAAGAGAATCGGACCATATTGCTGATACCTTTTAATATCCTGCCAATCATTTTCACTTGAGGCAAAGATAACGCCACCAATTTGCCGTGTTTTCAGCCAATCGAGATACAAAATTTCGCGTTCCTTTCCCGATTTAGTCTGACAAATAATGAGTTGAAAACGATAAAGAGCCGCGATATCTTCCATCGCATCAACTAAATGGCTAAAAAATGGATTGGATAGCCTTGGAATGAGCACAGCAACTGTTTCATTTGTCTGAGTTCTCAGTCGTTGTGCAATTGAATTAGGGACATACCCTAATTGCTCCATTGCGCTTCTGACGGTTTGCCGTTTCTCTTCTGATACATAAGGGTGATTATTGATTACTCTTGAAACCGTCGTCCGGGAAAGGCCTGCCAATCTTGCAACATCTTCAATGGTTGCCATCCCCATCCCCCTTATAAGAACCCTAACCTTGAAATCGATTCCAACATTGAATGAAACTAAAATGAAATCGATTCCATATCATTGTATATGATAGTTTTATTTCTGACAATACCCTTTTTTAAAAATTCATCTTGGAAATTTTTTATGACCCCATTCTTTTAGAAAACTAGACTTCTATTCTAACGCTTGGGGATGCTTGCTTATTGTTCTACTCTTCATCTCTACAGATTGCGCACCCCACAAACCTAATAAAAAAAGTTATTGTCTCCGTGGTCACATATTAAACGGTGATCCCTAGCAAGTGATGCTTCTTATTATGTAAAAGTGCCCCATAATCACGAGGCACTTTCACTATTTTTCATTTCTAACTTTTTACGAATCATCTGTATCTGTGCCACATCAATAGGCGAGCGGAAAGAATTATGCACGCGCACTCCTGATCCAAAATGATATTCTGAAGCCTTGACTCGTTGATGGATTCCACTAATATTATGGGCATTCAATCCAGAGCCGACAAGAATTTCAGGACCAGAAAGCTTTCTTGAGAGCAACTGGAGCTGTTGGAGCTGACTAACGCCTTCTTCAGCCCTTTGCGCCCCACCAGAAGTCAACACCCGTTCAATAGATTCTGAGTAATGACAAAGGGTCTCAAAAGCTTTTACCTGATTTTCCACTTCATCAAAGGCTCGATGAAAGGTGATGCCTAATTCTCCCGCCAAATCAATAACATGAGACAACCCCGGCTCATCTATTTCTTGATATGGATTCAAACAGCCAAACACTATTCCGCTAGCCCCTAAATCCCGAATGACCATAACGTCTTCTTCAATAATGGCCCAATCACTTGAACGATAACAAAAGTGGTCGCTATGTGGCCGCAACATCACATAAACAGGAATGTTCACTGCTTCGATGACTTGCTTAATGGCACCATAGCTGGGCGTCAGCCCCCCTTCACTTATGGCTGAAACTAATTCTAAGCGCCTCGCCCCCGCTTGTTCCGCTCTCTTGGCATCCTCACTGTTTTGAACAATCACTTCTATTATCATATAAGACTTTCTCCTAGTACAAAATCCGCTAACAACCTCACACCATATCCTGAAGCCCCAGGAGGATAATAGCCAAAATCCTTGTAAGCCTGCACTGTATTGGCCATATCAATATGGGCCCACCTTGTCGTCCTTTGAATAAAACGATTTAAAAAGACAGCCGCCATAATCGCTCCTCCATAAGGTGATTTTCCTACATTGGCGATATCAGCATATGGATTATTTAGTTCCTCATCATATTCCTTAATCAGAGGAAGCGGCCAAATTAAATCACCATTCTCTGTACCAATACGTTTCAATCGCTCGGAAAGTGCCTCATCGTCACTCATCACTCCAGCCACCTTTAATCCTAAGGCATGTCCAATAGAGCCCGTTAAGGTAGCAATATCTAAGATAATTTCCGCCCCCAATTCTTGGGCGAATAATAAGGCATCAGCAAGAATCAAACGACCTTCCGCATCTGTATTCGCTACCTGTACTGAAACCCCATTTTTATATTGAATAATCTCCGAAGGAAGCAATGCTGAAGCATCCGGGACATTATCGACGACAGGAATAAGTGCCGTGACATTCACCTTGGCTTTCACGTTACTCAAAAGTTTCATCGCCCCAATGACAGCCGCTGACCCCCCCATATCCATTTTCATATCAGTAAAGTCACCCGTTTTAGCATTAATTCCCCCTGTGTCAAAGGTCACACCTTTTCCAACTAGAGCAATATGCGGAGCAGTCTCTAAAGTGCGATAAGAAAGTTGGATAAATTTTGGAGCATGGGCACTCCCCCTCGCAACGGCTAGAATACCATTTAACTGCAAATCCTTTAGATCTTCCTTTTCGTAAATCGTCACATTCACTGATGTGTCATTGAATAGCGCTTTAACATGACTATCATAAGTATCAGGATTAAGCGCATTAGGAGGTTCATTACATAGGTCCCGCGCAGCATTCACAGCCTCACTCCGATGCAATGCCAGGCGTTTATATTCTTCTGTCGGTTCACCTTCAATTGTAAGTTGAATTGAAGTATTTGTTTTTTTACTCTTATATTTATTAAATTGATACTGACTCAGAAACCAGCCTTCATAAAACGCAGAAAATAGTACAGACATTGACCACTCGGGACATACTCTACTTAAGTCCTCCGCCAAAAAAGAGGCTTGTATAACCCCCCTACCTCGAAGAAATTTGTTGACTTCGCCAGCAATATTTCTTATATCTTCTATAGTTAATAGTGACTTTTCCATCCCGACGTAAAGAAACAGGTTAGGGCGCTCGTGTACAAGTGTCATTACTCCATATTGAAAAGCGTCACCTTGCTTAAAAAGATGATCTCCCCCCTTATTTTCAGCGTTGACCCATTGAATAAAGGCCTCCTCCATTACAGCTTCCTCCCTTGATCTTTATGACTTTCTTACAAATTGACAAGTGTATAGCCAACAGTCTTTCCGTTATCATTGGTCAGTTCGCGAGGCCGAAGTTCATATAGACGCTCAATGGTCGCCTTATTTTCATAATCAATTTCCTCAAGAATGCCCGCAATCAGTATCGGCCACACGAGTTCAGAACCAGTCAATACCTTTAAGGCAAAACTCAATTTCTCTTTTCTTAAAGCAAAACAATAAACGCCCTGAGCACCGCCTTTAGCGATAATATTAGGATCCTCTAATAAAGCCGTGCAAATAAAGTGATGAGAAGCAATAATCCGTGGATTTTCATTCATGACCTGTCCAATCTTTTGAACAGCGGACCTTGTCCTTTCGTCCGGAATCATTTCAGGGCAAACGAATTTTAAATAAGATAAAGCCATATTATAGAGGGGTACCGCATAAACAGGCACACCACATCCATCTGTTCCCCTACCAATATCCTCTTTATTGACCTCAGTAAACTCAGCGACATAATCAAGAATTTCTTGTTGCAATGGATGCTCAGGCTCGTAATAATGACCCAGTTCCCAGCCAGATTCTCTTGCTGCAGCCATAAGTCCAAGATGCTTGCCGAAACAATTATGAAAAATTTTGCGCTTTCCACCCTGATTCCAAAGATGTTCAAATTTTGGCTGATCATTTAACGGATAAGATGCCTCACAGATCAGCTGCGATTCCGAAAGATTTAGCTTGTCCAAAAGCGACTGTAAGGCCTCTTGATGGTAGCTTTCTCCCCTTTGCGATGCAGCAAAGAGAGCCGCTTCCTCAGAAGTAAGACCATACTTTTCAATCACATTTGTTTTAAATACAGGAATGGCCTGTATTGGCTTCATTGCTGATCGATAAAACGTCGCATGTTCAATGTCTCCTTGCTGGAAGATCACTTCTTTTTTCTCATTGACACCACAGATCACACCATGATGCTCATTTTCTAGAATGTCACCACGGAATTCCAATACTAATACAGGTTCGCTCATAATTTCATGCTCCTTAAGTCATAATGAAGTCATCGATCACTTTCTAGTTCTACTAACTCTCTTCCCCTTTATTTTCCTTCTATCTATGTAATAAGAAAACTAACACCTCATCGTATCCTTCACTAAGATAAAGCAATCTATCTGAAACGTCAACACTAATCAGAAAATTTACATTGAAAATTCTAGTCCCCACTACTCTGACAGCTTCTAGTGCCTCCTATGACCTCCACTTTACAATCATCCTTTATCGTTATACTATAATAGAAAATGTTCAAGGTGTGAATCAATTGCTTGAATTCTCAATACCAAGCCCTCGTGCTTATAAAAGTAAGCAAGACTATGTCTACCAAGTATTACGAGGGGCTATTATGAAGTGCGAGCTGAATCCCGGTCAGAAATTAATCATTAAAGAAATCGCTGACCTCTTGTCTGTTAGTGCCATTCCCGTGCGTGAAGCTCTAAGACTCTTACATTCAGAAGACCTCGTCGAATACAACGCACATACTGGTGCTGTAGTTTCCCCCATTTCTCCAGAGTCTATAGTGGAAACCTTTATGTTAAAAGAAGCTTTAGAAGTCGTTTCTATTAAAGTCGCCATTCAAAAAGTAACTGCCGATGCACTTGAAAAGTTGAAGGGGCAGCTGGAGAAAATGAATGAGCTGATAAGAACAGAAAATTATAAGCTTTGGGGACACTTAAATACAGAATTCCACATGCTCATTACCGATATTGCCGATATGCCTTTATTGGAAGAAATGTTATTAAGAGTACTTGATAAGTGGGAGCGTATCCGCAATTATTTCTTTAGCGAGCTGCTCATGCATCGCCATGCCCAATCACAGAACGAACATATCGCCATTGTAACTGCGATTGAAAAGGGAGACATTAAGGAAGCGGAACAGCTAATAAAGCAACACAATCAAAAGGCTCTTGACTATTACATGGAGCATATACAGCTTGATGATTAGAGAATTTAGCTTGCCATCAAACCTTAATAGTGAAAGCCAAAGAAGTAACCCTTAAGTTATTAAAAAACGCTCGATCCTCTTTAAACATTGAGAAGGGTTTTTAAAAAAATAAAAACGCTTTCGCTTAAGAAAAAGGACATTAAGAGAGTCATAGAGAATAGTTTAGTATATACAGAAATAAAAAGTGGAGGTTTTACAAAATGGATAGCAAGATTAGAATTGGTATAATTGGAAGCGGTGGCATTGCTGCTGCACATGCCCGGGCATATAAAAAAATGTCAGATGTTGACATTGTTGCAGTCGCTGATATTGTGCCAGGTAAAGCGGATGCTTTTATTAAACAACTCGAACTGCCTCATGCTAAAGGGTACGAGGATCATCAGGAGTTACTGTCACTCGATCTCGACGGTGTCAGTGTGTGCACACCTAACATAGCCCATCATCGTACGAGTATTGATGCACTGATGGCGGGTAAGCATGTACTGGTTGAGAAGCCTTTGGCGATCACCCTTAACCAAGGGGTCGAAATGGTTCAGGCCGCAAAAGCCTCTGGAAAAATACTCACTGTTGGATTCCAACCTCGCTATGATCCAAATATGAAAGCCATTAAAGAACTTGTTCAAACTCAGCTTGGAAATGTCTATTACATCCAAACTGGCGGTGGCCGACGTCGCGGCATGCCTGGAGGTACATTTATTAATAAAGATTTAGCCGGTGCAGGCGCAATGGCTGATATTGGCTGTTATTCCTTAGATTTAGCGCTCAATGCCTTAGATTATCCAAAGCCTTTAACGGTTTCAGCCTATACTTCTAATCACTTTGGGACAAACCCAACCTACCATCCAGAAGCTGAAAAATTTGAAGTTGAGGATTTTGGTGTGGCCCTTGTCAGACTTGAAGGTGGTAAAGTGCTTAATTTCAAAATTTCTTGGGCTATGCACATGGACTCTCTTGGTCCAACCTTATTCCTAGGAACAGAAGCTGGATTGAAACTTACACCTGCAGGTAAAGGACCATGGAGCGGCGTGTGGGATGGAGGGATTGGTACCATCGATCTCTTCCATGATATCAATGGTAAACACGTTGACACCTCTATTCCTGTCCAATCTCATTCTCTTGATATTTTCTATGAAAAAGTGAGAGATTTTGTGGTCGCCGTCAAAGAGGGGAAAGAAGCTCCTATTCCAGCAGAACAAATTCTTGTCAACCAAGCAATTATTGATGGTATTCTTCGTTCTTCTCAAGAAGGACATGAGGTCGATATTCACATTCCGAATCTAGCCGAAACACTATCCTAAATCTCAATTCCACCAAAGAATAAAAGAGACAGGCATCATTCCTCTTATTTTAGAAGCTTCTAAAAAATAGAGGGTGTGCCTGCCTCTTATTTATTTTTATATCTTGTTCGCGATGCGATCAATCTCTGCTCTTAAACATCACTTACACACCGGAAACCTATATTTCCCGTTGAACTATCCGGTGTATTAGAACTACGGGCGGCTACTCGATAACGATTACAATAGGAATGATGACAAAGATAAGAGCCACCCCTCATCACTCTTGCTGAACCGGTTTCAGGTCCCTGAGGATTCTCACGTCCCCCGCGGCGATGAATGCTTCGACTAAACCAGTCAGAACACCACTCCCACACATTCCCGGAAACATTATAAAGTCCAAAGCCATTGGGATGAAAAGATTTTGCAGGCGCTGTCCCCGCATAACCGTCATCTTCAGTATTAAGCCTCGGAAACTCTCCTTGCCATATATTGCAATAATGTTCACCATTAGGGGTAAGTTCATCCCCCCAAGGATACCGTTTTTGCTCAAGCCCTCCCCGTGCTGCATATTCCCACTCCGCTTCAGTCGGTAACCGCTTACCTGACCACCGACAATAAGCTAAGGCATCATTCCAAGAAACATGGATGACAGGATGATCTAGACGCTCTTCAATATTAGAATCTGGTCCTTCAGGTTGACGCCAATAAGCACCCTTAACTGCTCGCCACCATGGAATCCCAGGAACCGGTTGAGCATATTTCTCTAAGGTTTCTTTTGAAATAAAATGATAAAAAACAAAAGAATCACCAAAGACCTCGGCCTCTGTTTGATACCCCGTTGCCTCAACAAAGGCTTTAAATTGGGCATTCGTCACCGTACAGGCATCAATATAAAAAGGCTTAACAGTGACCTTCCGCATCGGCCCTTCTCCATCAGCGGGAAAGCCTTCACCACTGTTCGTCCCCATCATAAAGTCCCCTCCTGGAATATAAACCATCCCTTCTTTTGTCTCTTGAACCTTTTGATGCGTTGCCTGTTCATCCATTTTTTTAGCATTCGACTGTTTAGACTCAGTGGGCCTTTGGACACTACAACAACATGATGTTACTTTTTGATCTATGACTTTATTTTCACTTGTCCCCATGCCTAACCTCCTTAACTTGTACTCTATATTATTATTGTAACAAAAGTAAGAAGAATCCGATAAGGGAAACTCCCCCTCATCGGATTCTCTTTTAGTTAAGGTTACTCAAATTCCCGTGGATGACGCTTCATAAGCTCCGGCACAAAGCGACCTCTTCCTGTTTCTTCTAGCCGTTTCACATAGCGTTTGAGATTCCCCTTCGCGTGATATGGCCCACCTTCTTGAATGACTGTCCATAAAGGATCGATATCGAAGGTCATCGTTTGCATCATATCATCATGCCACTCATTGAGATAATAAACCGCCTCGCGGCAAAGATCCGGTCTTTCCTTCGCCAGATCATGTTGCTCGTAAACATCATCTTTAATGTTAAAGAGCATTTCTTTATTAAAAAGATGATAGCCATCATGATAAGTACGAATATAAAGCCAATCTCCGAATCGCACACTTCTCTGACATACATGAGCACATTGAGAAACAACAAGAAACTCACGCCCAGCGTCTTCTCCCTTTTGAAGCACAGGGGCATAGCTTTGACCATCCCATGATGGAGCAGGTTCTTTTCCGAGCATTTCAGCGATGGTTGGGGGTAAATCAAGATGGTAATGGAACCCTTCATCAACATGACCATGTACTGCCCCAGGCCAACGAATAATCATGGGAATGCGACAGGTCCCTTGATCCGCTGTGCCATGCTCTCCGTAGATTCCTAATTCACCGACATTTTCACCATGATCCGCCGTTATAATAATAACGAGATCTTCCATAAGCCCTTGCTTCTCTAACTGTTCAAACAGTTGGCCAATATGATGATCCATATGACGAATTCCTGTATCATATCCATCAATCATTTTCCTTAAATCCCGACGATCCTTAATTTCACCTGGAAAACGTGGAAATTGAGGATTCGTCCCATTATCATACATATTAATTTCATGAACACTATGAGGCCCCACTTTTTTCTTATGCTCCTCAAGCACCTCATCTGTTAACCATGCCGGTAGGGGATCATCCGCAAAGGGATTACCTAAATCCTCTGGCGCTCTATATGGCGTGTGGGGATCCCAATAATTCACATATAATAACCAATCATCTTGATTGCCATTATTCTCGATCCAATTAAGAACGGTTGGTGTCACTTCTTCGGCGGACTCCATACCGCCTTTACCCGTATTATAGATTTCATTAAAGCCCGCATAGAAGGTCCACGCCGAGTGTCTTTCGCCAAAAGGACTGACGAGAGCTGTCTTCATCCCAGCTGAACGGAATAAAGCGGGAAAACTTTCACTCGCTAATCGGTCACGGAAATCACGATGAATGCCCTCATGACGCACATCTCCAGCCGTTCCCCCATGCCCCACAACACCATTATGGATCCCAAATTGACCTGTCATTAATGCTGTTCGTGATGGAAAGCAAGGGGCATCCGAAGTATAATAATTTGTAAAACGCACCCCTTCCTCTGCTATGCGGTCAATATTAGGTGAAGTATTTCGGTGATAACCATAACATCCCAAATGTTCAGCACTTGTCGAATCTAAATCTAAAAAAAGTACTCGCAATGTATTTCTCTCCTTTGTCAAAATCAAGTGATACAATGACATCGCTTTAAATATGTAATATAGCAATCCTTAATCCTATCTTCTTTCATAATTATAGGTGAACTGTACTGTCCGTTCCATGTACGATTCTACGATTTAATGTATAATTTAACTTATTTCGATTGAATAGAAAATCTGCATGTATTGAATTTTATAAAAAGGAATATAAAAGGGTAATTAAGGGGGCTATGCGGGTGCTATCATTTAATTCTGTTAACTTCGATAATTTTATCCCAAACTGGCGGACTCATATGGAAATCATCAACTTTAATGTCCTTGTTCTTATCGTCCAAGGAAAAGCACTGTATACCGTAAATGGAAAACAAATTGTTGCAGAGAGTGGTGACGTGCTGTTCATTCCACAGACTACAAAACGCGCAGGTGAAAATTATGAAGCGAGGCCACATCAAAAATATACAGTTTTGTTTAACCATGACCAGGAAGATAACGAGGAAATCTCATTCCTTAGAAGAAATCAGTTCTTCAAGTTGAAAACACGCCATTTTGAGTATGTTAAACATCGCTGCGAGCGACTTTATGCAGAATTAAGAGGGAATAAAGAACACCGTTCATATATTTGCAAGGGCATTCTTCAAGAATTAATCGGAATGCTCGCACGGGAAAAAGATCATCCTACTGTCACTCCCATGAAGTTACGCTATGCCCAAATTATGAAACAATATCTATTAGACAATTATCGCGAAACCATTGAAATTGAGCAATTGGCAAAGCTCATTCACCGTTCACCCAACTATACAATCTCAGTGTTCAAGGAGGTCACAGGTAAAGCGCCCATCCAATATATCCATCAATTAAGAATCATCGAAGCTTGTAACCTATTGCTCCATTCGGACATGACCATTGCCGCGATTGCAAACTATCTGGGCTACTATGATGCCTCATACTTCTCACGAATGTTTAAACGTTTAACAACGAAGTCTCCCAAGGCCTTTATGATGGATGGACATATGACAGAGATAGGCACTCTTTTTTCATGAAAAGCGCAACTTAGGAAAGCAAAGTGTCTTGACGGAGCCTCCCCATAAACAAAAACGGTAACTTTCGGATGCGCATTACTGAACAGTTCAGGACTTTTTGTGGCTACATTTGTTATAGTCAATGAGTGGAGACACGACTAACAAACTCAATAAACTGATTCATCTCGTGCTGATAAAAACGTTTTGGCTTTTTAACCATCCACAGTTCACGTTTGAATTCAATGCCTTTGATCTTAACTTCCCTTAGCAAACCTTGTTGTAGTTCGCGGGCAACGGCTAACCGAGACAAAATGCTGATCCCCAGCCCCGCCTCAACAGCACCCTTAATGGCTTGCGTACTCCCTAGTTCCATAAAATTTTGAATTTTACCGGCCACACCGGCTGCCTTTAAGGTGTTCTCTATTATAATGCGGGTCCCAGATGTCGGCTCACGCCAGATCATCTTCTCGTCTATTAAATTTTCAATTGAAATTTCCGCTTGCGACTTCCATGAATAATGCGGGGGATAAATTAAAATCAACTCATCCTCGCCGAACTGCTCAATGGAGAGCTCCTTATTTTCAATGCCACCCTCAACGAGCGCCAGATCAATTACGTTGTTTTCCAACTCCTCAATAATCCGCGGGGTATTGCCTATACTTAAAGACACATTAACTTCAGGGACCTTTTTTCTAAAGTCACCTAAAAGTCTTGGAAGCAAATATTCCCCTATCGTTAAAGAAGCACCAACCCTAAGATGGGTCTTTTGATGATTTAGAAGCTGCTTGATCGCTTCTTTCGAATGAGAGAATTCATTGACGATTGAACTTGCATAGGGATATAGCCGCCGGCCAAATTCAGTAACCGCCAGTTTCCCCCCTTTCGTTCGATCAAAAAGTAATGTGCCATAATAATCTTCTAATTGATGAATTTGCTTCGTGACAGCGGGCTGTGAAATAAAGGCTAACCGGGCAGCCTGACTAATACTCCCTTCATCCACCACCAAACAAAAGATTTTAAAACTCTCAATATTCATGTGTGACATCTCCAAATTCCATATGTATTCCTAACCTCATTATATACATTTCCACAAGAAGAAGAAAAAGGAGCTTATAACGATTGCTTATACCCTATGAATTATAGTGAATTTACCCTTTGCCCATTCAGTGCTACGTTTAATGTATAACATCATTAGGGGGAACGGCTTTTGCTTCATTATTTTCTATTATTAATCATTGCTCTTTTATGTGGCGCCTACGGGGTTCTTATTGGTGCCGGTGGCGGGTTTATTTTTGTCCCTATTCTACTTATCTTTTTCAATATTCCTACGGAAATCGCAGCAGGTACAGGAATCGTTATTGTCATGATTAATTCCTTATCTGGGATTATGGGCTATGCTCGGCAAAAGAAAATTGATTATAAGATGGGCATTCTATTAGCTATCGGGGCAACGCCAGGGACCTTTTTAGGTATTTGGCTTAACCATATCGGATCCTCAAATACCTTTTATATGGTTTTTGCTATTATCGTCCTGCTCTTGGGATTCTTCTTATTACTCAGTAGGAATCCATCCAAGAAAAAAGAGAAAAAACATGCTGAGGTTGCTGCGACTCTAGAGGCACCTGAGAATGAGTACCTTCAGAAGAGACACTCTTTAAAAATAATTGCCTTATTAGCAGTTGGATTAGGATTGGGTATTGCCTCAGGGTACTTAGGTATTGGAGGCGGCTGGCTGCTCGTTCCCATCTTAATTTATGGCTTTCAGATTGCCACTCACCGTGCGACAGCCACTTCCTTATTCTCCCTTTGTCTATACTCAGCTATCGGGGTCATTACGCAAATCGCTTACGGGAATGTTGACTGGTGGATTGTATTATGGGGAGGCATTGGCGTATTTATCGGCGGGCAATTAGGCTCATTACTGTCAGACAAACTTTCTGGAAAATGGATTATTAAGCTCCTTTCTATTATTCTCATTGGTGTTGGCATTCAATTACTATTTGGCCAGTGATATTTTAGTCGCTAAAGTCACCCGGAAATCATTATCTTATTTTCATCACAGGAAAGAAGCCACGTTCCAAAACGGAAGTGGCTTTTTCTAGGCAAGGCGCTTCTCGTTTACCCGATGTGAACAACGGCTTCAACAGGGTAATGATCGGACGGAAACCTTTCATTTTGCTGGCCCCGAAGAATACGGGAATACTTAATATCAATATCAGGACTTGTAAAAATATAGTCAATGGGCTGACCTTGGCTCTCTCCTTTAAATCCATGAAAGGTACACCCTATTTCGCCTTCTATCGGATTTTCCAGGAAGGAATAACTGTCGCGAAGTACAGCATAGTCACCTTCAATGACCCGCTCTCCTCTTGCAAAAGCAATCGTTTCTGAACTTGGCTCGGCATTAAAGTCACCCGTTAAAATATAGGGAAATGGATATTCAGAAGTAATCGCTTTAATTTTCTTCCAAACGAGATGCATGCCTCTCGTTCTCGCTTGTTCACTTATATGGTCGAGATGTGTATTAAACATTAAGAAGCGTTGTGTTTCATCCACCCTCGAGGCAAAAAGGGCCCATGTACATATCCTCGGTAAACTGCCCCAGTCATTACTTCCAGGCACATCAGGTGTTTCCGAAAGCCAAAATGTTTCTTCTTTAAGGAGGTTAACTTGAGAGGCATCATAAAAAACGGCATTGGCCTCATCATCGTCCTGTCTACATTTTCCAAACCAATGGTACTCCGATAATTGGGAATCGAGAGCAGTTAACATATGAGGCAGGGCCTCCTGGGTTCCTACCACGGTTGGTTTTGATTGACTGATCACCTGTGCAACCTTGTCTACCCGATTCGGCCATCCATTTATGCCATCCTCTTTAACATCGACGCGCAAATTAAATGTCATTACTTTGAGTTCCATTGCTCTTCCCTCTCCTCTTATTTATATAGAATCACACCAAACGATAAAAACACGACAAGGCTCAGTCTTATTTTTAAAACTTATTAGGACCTTAGATATTCATCTAAATTTATCATTTAAGCTAATTAAAATGAATATTTCAAAACAATTGTGTCAAGCTAACACATACTCTTAAAATTACCTACCCATGAATAAAGGAGGACACTTTTTATGCCTAGTAAGGAAATGAAAATCACCACTTTATTTTGGATTGCCATTTCTGGATTACTCTTAACCACCATTTATACCATCGTGATTATGAAACAAGGTATCGAAACCAAAAAAATGATTAATTTCATCTATAAAAATAACAAAAGAACGGCTTCAGAGGACCATGGAAAGACACCATCAAAGGTCAAATAAACGCTTGATTTTTGTCTCAGTGTCTGTATCCTCTATTGGAGTATAAACACTGCATCTGAGATCATCTTCACCATGAACTTGCAATGATGTCAAATTAAAGAACATTTTACCTGCTTTCGAATGCCGAAACTCTATCTGCAATTCTGGAGCAGAATGAACTTCACTTTGGTTCCATAATCGTATGAAATCGGGATAAGTTCTCTCCATCTTTTTAATAAATCGAGCATACCACGGGTCTGCCACATAATGACCATAGTAAGTCCGAAAGATAGCGAGGAACCCTTTGACAAAATGCTCCCAATTTGTGGCTAAGGCCCTTAATTCTTTTCGAGCAAACACAACTTCAATAAGATTGCGTTCCTCAGATGGGATGTGTTCAAACTCAACGAACACATGGGAAGCCGCTTTGTTCCAACCAACAATATTACAGCGCCTGTCCGTTACGATGGTTGGACAAAATTGAAGTTCTTGAAGAATCTTGTTTAAAGATGGGGGTATTGTAATTTCCTTTTGTTGTATTGACAAGCTTCTAGAGCCATTGTCCACCGCCAAGGCATAAAGATAATTTCTCTCATCCGTATTTAATTGCAAAGCATTAGACACAGAATCTAAGACAGTATCAGACACTTTTATCTCTCGGCCCTGTTCTAACCAGGTATACCAGGTTGTACTAACATTCGCAAGCTGAGCAACCTCCTCTCGCCGTAATCCTGGCGTCCGTCTCCGCGTGCCTTCTGGAAGACCTACCATATGGGGATGTATCTTTGCCCGTTTTCCCTTTAAAAATGCCGCAAGGGCTTCTAGCCTTTCTTCACGTTCGATGTTCGCCCTCTCCCTTCTTTTACGCCTTTTATCATTAAAATTCCTTCAAAAGGAACATATTCCATCCTTATTAATACTCCAAAGGGCTTTTTAATTGATCTCTTCCTTTTATTATAGTGTAATAAATACTAGGATAAAGGACAACTTGTAATAGGATATAATTTTGATAAACTAGAGAAAAAAAGTTAGGGGTAATGTTATGAAACGAGTGGTAATAACCGGAATGGGAGTTATCTCTCCACTTGGCCATGAAGTAGATGTCTTTTGGGATCGCCTCGTTGCTGGACACTCCGGCATTTCAACTATAGATACTTTTGATGTTTCAGAATCAAAGGTGAAAATTGCAGGTTTAGTGCGGGACTTCGACCCCGTCGGTCGCTGGGGACGAAGAGAGGCTCGAAAATACGATCGTTTTGTTCAATATGCCATGGCGGCTGCTGAGATTGCCGTTGAAGATTCTGGTTTAAAAATAGAGAACACGGATCCAGAGCGGGTAGGTGTTTATGTAGGATCGGGGATCGGCGGTATTCAAACGCTTTTAGAAAACGTCGAATTACTCAATAAGCGCGGACCTAAAAGAGTAAGCCCAAGTTTAGTCCCTATGATGATTGCTAACATGGCTCCTGCTCAAATTAGTATTCGCTTCGGGGCCCAAGGTCCATCCATGTCACCGGTCACAGCATGTTCAATCGGAAATACGTCGATTGGTGAAAGCTTTAATACAATTATCCACGGAGATGCTGATGTGATGATTGCAGGTGGAGCTGAAGCCGCTATTACGCCGATCTCGCTCGCAAGTTTCACTAATTCAACAGCACTCTCTTCTCGAAATGATGATCCCACACGGGCTAGTCGTCCTTTTGATGCCAATCGTGATGGTTTTGTCATGGGTGAAGGGGCTGGGGTTTTAATTTTAGAATCCCTCGAGCACGCCTTGAAACGAGAGGCTCCTATTTATGGAGAGATTATTGGATACGGAGCAAGCTCAGATGCTCACCACGTCGTAGCGCCTCATCCAGAAGGCACTGGGGCTTATCTTGCAATGAAGCGTGCACTCCAAAGAGCCAACATCACAACCAAAGATATTGATGTGATTAGTGCACATGCGACAAGTACTATTGCTGGTGACTTTTCTGAAACAATGGCGATTAAACGCCTCTTTGGAGAGGATGCCTACAACATCCCCGTCACCGCAAACAAGTCAATGCTAGGCCATATGTTTGGTGCTGGGGGTGGCGCTGAAGCCATCGCCTTAATCAAAACCTTGCAAGAAGGCATCATTCCACCTACTATTAATCTTGACCAACCTGATGAAGGCTGTGATCTTGATTACGTGCCAAACGTCGCTCGAGAGGCCGATGTCACCATTGGACTTTCCAACTCATTTGGATTTGGTGGCCACAACGCGAGTATTGTCTTAAAGAAATATGAATAATGCTTTAAATGTTTCTGCCGAAGTCTTTTCAGACTTCGGCAGTCTATATTTCTTTTTGAAAAGCAAACCGGGATTTTCAGAGGTCCATATAGGAATTTAACTTTAATGACTGTTGTTTGGAAATCACCATAACCACTCGCTTCGCTTAGTGACTTTTATTATTAATTAAAAAGGCAGAAACCCTCAATAAAATATGAGAAGATCCGCTTGGGAAAACAAATATCCCATTCCCAAGTGAGCTGAGGCCACTAAGGACGATCGGTTAAAATCGTCACGTCCTGTGACAACACCGATCCTACCCACATCCTGTGGGCATGAGGAAAGCGAGCGACCTGTAGCGTAAATCAACCTCTCAAACAACATCTTGTTTTAAAGGAGACTTTTTCAACGGCCTCGGATTTTCTTCCCGGTTTTTATACGTTGTTGATTGCATACCCTTACACGGGTATTACGGCTTGTGTTTTTTCTTATCCCATCCTTTTATCGTGCTTAAGAGGATAAGATGTATACCCAGGGCCTATATCAGAAAAATTTACTAATTATAATTGACATTCCATGAATGCCATCATTTTCATCCCATCTTGGAATCCCTTCTTAAAACTTTGAAATTGTCCTTCCGATGATAAATTATTAATCATCACCTCCAATTCTAAGAAATCGTCACGACTTATTTTACCGGCCAAGAACTTTTCAATCTCGTAGTAATAGGTATTTGACTCTGTTACTCGCCCTTCCCTATTGTAGAAAAACTTTGTTAAATCTTTTACAAAGGATTGATCAAACATAAAAACACATCCCCCTTTAAGTCGTACAAAGCTTACATCAAGTATAAAACGAACATCCGTTCCTGTCAACTCCGTTCGACATTTGTCTTTATTTTTATTTCATGTTTGTCCACTTTGTATTACACTAGGATTAAGAAGTCAATAAGGGAGTTAAGAAAATGAATGAATTAGGTGAGCTTTTAAAAGCATTACGCGGAGAACGTTCCTTAAGAGCAGTAGCTGAAAGCACCGGTCTGTCCCATTCCTACATAGCCGATATTGAAAAAGGCTATAGACGTGCAACACATAAACCCCTTAACCCCTCTCCCGAGACACTAAAGAAATTGGCAAAAGCTTATAACTATTCTTATGAACAATTAATGGAAAAGGCAGGCTATCTTGAGAATCAATACGACTATACAGTTCAAACGCAAAGCCCCTTAAGCGGAGAGATAAAAGAACACTTGATGAATGACCCCGAAACTGAAAGTTTTTTTAAAGGCTATTTAAATGCACCCGAAGACAAGAAAAAACAAATGCGCGATTTTATGAGGTTCTTACTTAATAATGAGAACAAGGAATAAACAGGCATCGAAGATTAAAACCCTTTTGGAAAGGACCCTGGAAAACGGACACCCAAATCGTTTGATTATTATGGTTTTCGAATCTGGAGAATATGTTAAGAGGAATAAATGCCCCCACTGTTTCAAGAGTCAATCACAATTTATAAATACACGCCATTCAGTGTTTACCCCTCACTTTCTTTTCCGTTTACTCATATCCACTTTCCTTGCAACTTACAAAAAGACCCTTTGAGGTTCGAACACAATAGTAAAGCATTTGATTTCCATTAGAAGCACAATAGGTATAAAATATATTTTGAAATCCGAAATAATATTAAATAAAAAAGAAGGGATTAGGTATTTTAGATCAAGAAAAAGCAGCAAAGCGAAACCTTTGGATCATGTGGTTTGCCAACTTTTTCATGGGCGGCAGTATGACCATGGTGGTACCTTTCTTGTCCTTATATATAGAGGGCTTAGGAAACCATTCTGATAAGTATGTTCAACAATGGTCCGGTTGGGTATTCGCCATTACCTTTCTCATGGCTTTCATTGTTTCCCCCATTTGGGGCCGATTTGGAGATCGCCATGGTCGAAAGAAAATCTTAGTCATTGCTGCCTTTGGTATGGCTATTTCTGTTTTACTCATGGGATTTGTCACTTCAGTTTTACAACTTTTCATTCTTCGATTATTTATGGGTATTTTCACAGGCTTTATTTCTATGTCTCAAGCGCTCATATCAACGCAGACACCGAAACACCTGGCCGGTCGTGTGCTGGGAACTCTACAAACCGGGAATGTGACGGGAAGCTTACTTGGGCCTATGTTCGGTGGTTTATTGGCTGATTCCGTTGGCTTTTCAACCACTTTTCATCTGACAAGTATCACACTCCTTCTGGCTGCATGTTTTGTCCTCTTTGGTGTTAAAGAGGTTAGAATTGAAAAAACTGAACAAACAAAGGAACGCTATTCATCTCTTGAGGTGCTTAAACATATTTTTCTTAATCCAATGCTTCTCATGATCATGATTGTTTCCCTGTTTGTACAAGTGGCCAATTTCAGTATTCAACCGATACTTGCACTCTATGTTAGCCTGTTACACGGACCAGCAAATCTTGCTTTTTTCTCAGGGTTAGCGTTTTCCGCCGCAGGCCTTGGAAATTTGTTAATGGCGCGTAATTGGGGCAAGATTGCCGATCGTGTAGGTTATGAAAAAATTCTTGTTATCTTACTGTTTTTATCAGCCATCGTCTATCTCCCTGGTGCATTTGTAACAAATATCTGGGAATTAGTCATTGTCCGTTTCCTACTGGGTATGGCGATTGGAGGTATTATCCCTCTTCGTACAGCTTTCATCCGTCAAGTGACGCCTCTTGCCATCCAAGGTGAAGTGCTCGGCTATAATACTAGTGTAAGATTTTTAGGGAATATCATCGGCCCAACTATCGGCGGCTGGGTTGCTGGTTTATACAGTATTTCGACGGTATTTTATCTCACGAGTGCTCTTTTATTTTGTAGCGGTATTGCCCTTATGCTGACGGTCATTCGTCAATCTAGAGGGACCCACAATTCTGCACATTCAAAAGCATAAAGTTTGTACAATTTAGGGCTAATCCTATGCCTCTCTTCCTGAAGGGATCTAGGGAAGTATACGATTAAGTCACTAAAAGAGGTTATTCTAAAATAACCCTTTTACCAAAGAAAAAGACCTTTTCCTATTAAATGGTAAAGGTCTTTTTTGTAAAGATTAATCCAAGTAAAGTATGTTATAATTTTTATAATATGATTCCGAAACTTCTAAAAATTTTAGATAATGTTTCTACTTAAGCGTAAGACGGCCTTGCCCTGTTCTAGTACGCCGATGGATTGTGGGGATTGACCTTACTTTTTTCTTCCTGATAAAGTTTTGAACCTCCTCAACAGATAACCCTAAGGCTTTTGCTGTCATCATCAGATCAATCCACTCTTGCTCAAGGTACTTCCTCTTATTCATATCGTCACCCCTTCCCCATTTAGTGCAAAGACTCGGCTTAAGCGTTTCCTAATTTAAAGAATCTGAATGTAAGTTTTCGACTATCATACACGATCGCGGACTACACTATCGCTACATTTGTATAGAAAGACAAACAGGAGGACAAAAGATGCCGTTTCTTCAGCATGGAAAAAACAAAATTTATTATGTTATTGAACCAGCCAAAAAAAAACAAGAGGCAGAGATACTCATTTTACTTCATAATAACATTACTGATCACACGTTATTCGATGAAATCGTCCCCTATTTGAATAAAGCATACACCATTGTAAGATATGACTTAAGAGGGTTTGGATTAAGCGAAAGAGGAGAACAAGCATTATCTTATTCTCTCTACATAGAAGACCTTCACTTCCTTGTTAAGAGCTTACGTATTAAACATTTTCATTTAGTCGGGATGGGATTCAGCGCATTAGTCGCCGCCAAATACACCGCTCAATACAACAAGCAAGTGGATAAACTTATTCTGTTGTCTATGGCTTGTAATCCCCCTCATACTATTGAAAAAGTGAGGAAGCATCGAAAGCAACTGAGTCATTCTGGACAAACCATTCCCATCGACTACATTCTTAAAATGGGAACCGTCCTTCCACATGACCATCCACTCATTAAACATTGGATTAAAATAGTAAAAAGGACAAGCCCGGAGCTCTATGCTAACATCATGGATTTATCGATTAGCGGTTACCCTCTTGAGGATTTAAAAGTATTCAATACGCCAACCCTTATCCTTTCAGGGGAAGAAGATATCCTTTTTCCTCAAGGCTATTTAGTCTCACAAGTAAGTCAACTTTCACACTGTCATTATATGTCTATCCTTGGGGCTGCAAGTTTTATCGTTCTTGATAATCCTAAGATCACCGCTGTACTTATGCTTGATTTTATTGAAAGACATCATAACCCCGAGCCATCAATTGATCCTTTTGTCACCTCCATGTATGAAGAAATTCAAGATTATACTTCACTCGTGGAGAGGAAAACAAAAGGGCAGAATATAGGTTTAGAAAACCTTTATGTAGGAGTCCTTCATTCCTTTCAGGTTTATCTTAATCAAGAAGAAATTTTGGAAGGCTGGAACCAGCGTTTTGCTAAATCTATTTTGACCTACTTGATTCTACATCGTTCAACGACTAGAGAACAGCTTTGTGAGGCTTTATGGCCACAGTTACCCATTCGTCAATCTAAGAAGAACTTAACGGTCTATCTTTCCTATTTAAAAAAGCTGCTCATGACAAAAAAGACAACTCAACCCTTACTCTCAACAGACCGTGAACATATCCATCTCACTGCTCAGTTTTCAAGTGATATATCGGAAACATTAAATCAACTGAGAAGCATTTCAAATGAAAATGACCCTAAAATAAAATTTGAAGCAAGTCAAAAACTTCTCAATAACCTAGCACTTCCCTTAGCCCCAACGCTTTATGATGACTGGTTCATCCAGATTGTAAATCAAATCGAAGAGAATCTTATACAGCTCGCCTTAGGGATGGCGGATTGGTGGCTGCAAGAAGGGAAGGAAAAAGAAGCGTTTCAGCATTTACGAAAATACTTTTCGCTATTTCATGAGGACGAGAGTATCTATAATAAAATGATAGAATTACAGGTTAAAGTGGACTAGCCAAATACCCTTCTCTTCAAAAACAATAAAATAAAAATAACACCACCTCAATTTGGAATAATAGTTAAAGAATGCTTAGCTGGTTAAAAGCCTGTATTGATTTCTTATTTATAACTCAAAGATTACAGCTCAATGTGAGGAATATCACATTCTTTTTTTATCCATCGTTGCATGATGTACATGTAGGTTTTACTGAAAGAAGGAGTTGGTCATATGAAGCACAATCATTTAACACGCATTGCCGTCGTTGGCACTGGATTTGTCGGTTCGAGTTATGCCTTCGCTCTACTCAACCAGCACCTCTGCGATGAACTTGTATTAATTGATATGAATAAAAAGAAAGCAAAAGGCGATGTCCTCGATTTATCGCACGGAATGTCTTTTGGTTCTCCAATGAAAATATGGGCTGGAGATTATGGGGATTGTCGCGAAGCCGATATCATCGTGATTACTGCTGGCGCCAATCAAGCCCCAGGTGAAACGCGACTCGATTTAGTCGAAAAGAATTTAAAGATCTTTAAGCATATTGTCGGAAGCATTATGGAAAGTGGCTTTGATGGCATCATTATTGTCGCGACAAATCCTGTCGACATTTTGTCTTACGCGACTTGGAAATTATCAGGCTTACCAAAAGAAAGGGTGATCGGCTCGGGAACTCTTTTGGACACTTCGCGGTTCCGTTATCTCCTTGGAGAATCTTTCAAAGTGGATCCTCGAAATATTCATGCCTATATTATGGGGGAGCACGGTGATAGCGAATTTCCCGTTTGGAGTCATGTCCACATCGGCACGCGTGCCTTATCAAATATTATTCGCGCAGATGATACTCACACTTGGGAGGAACTTGATAATATCTTCATCAAAGTACGAGATGCCGCTTATGAAATTATCAACTTAAAAGGCGCTACCTATTACGCTATCGCCCTTTCTCTTGTTCGATTGACGAAGGCGATCCTCAATAACGAGCACGCCATTCTCACTCTATCCACCTTATTAAATGGAGAATACGGGATGAATGATCTTTTTATTGGAACACCTGCTGTTATCAATCGTAATGGCATTCGCGAAGTCATAGAGCTATCTCTTAACGATAAGGAACGACAGAGCTTTCAGCAGTCCGCCTTACGATTAAAGGACACTATTCAGTCATTTATCACAGATTAATAATAAAATGTACGTAAAAAGCCCACATATTTTTTAAAAAATGCATGGGCTTTTCATGATTTATGTCACAAATGGTGTTCTCTTAGTCGATCATGTTTATGGTGAAATCCGGTTATCTTCTGATGGCGACTATTTTGCTTAGCCAAAAATCTAATCCTATCTTGCCAGCATTATAGCCTGCCACGACAATAAATATCGTAAGTAAAATTAATTGTGGATTTGTACTTATAGTCCCAGAGAAAAGGTAAGCATAATTCATCACCATTCCCATCAAGGCAGCGAACGTTGTGACGCCTCCTAGAATCAAACCCAATCCCACGAAAAATTCTCCCCAGGGAACCAAAACATTGAACACATGAACATTTGGCACAGCAAAATCCTTTAAAATGGTGGCCCACCAATCCTGAACCACAGGGTGTTCCCCAGTTGCACCTTGCAAAGCCCCTTGCCGAATTCAGAAGCATCAAATGAATGTATATTTTTCCCCACCAAGGATATATGAGGCAGTTTCAGTGGCTTGGAGCGAAAGACGCGAAACTCCTTCGACTATCATTGTCTTATTGAATGCCATTAACTATTTCTTAAACAAAAAATAACCCCCAGATATCCATTTTGGATTCTGGGGTTGAACGTTCCTTTTATTCTATTTAAATTCCTGTCGCAGTTTCTGAATGGTCGCATCTTTTCCCGTTAGAATTAACCGATCGCCTTTTAAAAGCCTTGTATTCCCATGAGGGATTAACGAATTTTTGTCTCTGTATATCCGAACAATAATCGCATCTTCAAGAACATCAAGATCTCGAACCAGCGTTTGTGAATAGCGCGGATTTATAAGGATAATTTGATGTAAGCCATCCTCTTTTGTTGTGAACAGGCTGGCAATATTCGGTGATTCAATCATCGCCTTCATCATTGACATGGTTGAGAAGAAAGAAGAAACGACATGAATCCCACGATTTTTCAATTCCTCGGCTTTTTGCGGTGACTCTACTCTAGCCACAATCCCTTTGACATCGCGTTGTTGCGCACATTCCGCAATCAATGCATTTTGACTATCATTACTGGTTGAGGTCACGATAGTATCGGCAGAGAAGATTTCCTCTTTTTCTAAGGTCTCAATTGAAAAGTCCTTTATATAATGCATGTTCGAATAATCCTGCTTCGGGCGCATCTCTTTATTCGTATGATAGATATGACTCTCATACATATTCTGATCCAATTCCGATGCCAGTGGTAAGGTAATTTGATTGGCCCCAAGAATAACCACCTTTTTCCGCTTGCTTTCTAGGGCATGGAAAGGAAAAACTTTTTTAAACAGAATCGGTGTAATAATACAGGTAATAATCGCGAGTAAAATAAGAGCTGATGCCACTTCACTTGAAATCACATGAATCCGTTCCCCTACCTTGGAAGCTGCGACTACAAGGGACAAGGTAGAAGTGAGTAAGAAACCTGATCCTAACACTGTTCGCCAATCATACCATTTTTTGAGCACGAGGACAGGGATGAGTTTAGATAAAAGCAAGCCCACAAACAAAATGGGAATCAAGAGAAAAATACTCTTATTGTGAAACATCTCACGCAAATTGAGATCCACCCCGACCATAACAAAGAAGATAGGAATCAAAAATCCATAACCAAAGGAGTCAAGTTGTTTGACCATCTCCTTATTGGGTGAAAGTAAAGAAACGAGTACTCCTGCCAAAAAAGCACCTAGAATATTTTCCGCCCCAACGCTTTCTGATAGCGCAACAAGCAAAATAATTAGTGTAAAAATGGCTCGGGTCCCAATTTGTACAGTGCCTGCAGATAAGGATTCAAACAATGAACGGTGACGCAAAAATTTCGCTATGAAATACAACACAATACCCGCTCCAAATAAAATAAGAAGCAGCCACGTATTGCCTCCCCCCTCATAAAAGGAAACGAAGATAGCTAAGAGGATCATGGTCACCAAGTCAGCAATCACCGCGATAATCAGAATCGTTTGACCAATACCGGAGCGCATCACATTGGATTCCTTTAACGTCGGCACAACAATACCTAATGAAATGGTGGAGATCACGAGCGTCATAAAGAAAGCATTGTCCGTAAAATGGCCGGCTACCAATGAAATAGAAATAATATAAGAAACAACTAAAATCAATCCAAAAACAAGGAGAGCAATCAAGAAGCGGTTAGGCTCCTTGCTTTCATTTGTGCGCCCCCCTTTTTCAGAGTTAAAAAAGACAGAGAAGTCAATCTCTAGACCGCTTAAAAACATGAGAAAAATAAACCCTAAAGTCGAGAGAATATTAATCCAATCCCCTGGATGGATCAGGTCAAACCCACTGTGTCCAATGATGAGACCCACAATAATTTCAGCAACAACCACCGGAATAATATTTAAGCGAAGCTTTTTTAGAATAATGGGTGTTAAAAAAGCCGCGAGCAACACAATAACTAAAGAACTAATGGAACTATGAATTTCCATAGTGGCCCCCTCTCCCGAGAATAAATTATTAAAAGATTCAGGCGTCACAAAGTGTTTAAATTAAAGATCTTTTAACTATATCAAACCTTCCCTTAATTTTCATCTGAAACACTTGAACATTGATCGACAGATTCCACCCCATATTATCCTACTCTTTTCATATGGAGAAACATAAGTAGATAAAGAGTCCTTCACATAACGACTTTCTCTATTAATATTGCTGTTCAAGCATTTTTCATGTATGGATCACACAGAATTCAGACCTTGAACACTACCAAAATCCTCCTAGAAAATGCCTTATGGATTTCCGGAAAGAACAGACAACTCAAATGGATGAGAATAGACAAAATCATCATACTTTTCTATTGACTGGAAGGTTGAATTGTGAGAAAATTTGACCACCTATTAGAGGAGGTGAACACTGGTATGGAAGCAAAGAATAAAACTAAGAAGAAGTTTAACTACTGGTACATTCTTTTAATTATTCCTTTTATCACAACACTCTGGCCGGGATTATATGCGTTTGATCATCCACGACTCTTCGGCATTCCATTTTTTTATTGGTATCAGCTCGCCATGGTAATCATCACTGCTATTTTTACAGCCATCGTCTATATCAAAGTAAAGGACACTGAATAAACCTTATTAAGAAAAGGAGGGCAAGTCCCTTGAACTGGTCTGCGCTTATCGTTTTCGTAATATTCTTTGTTTTCGTAACCGTTTTAGGCTTTTATGCTGCTCGCTGGCGCCGCGGAGATTTAACACAACTTGATGAATGGGGTCTTGGTGGACGCAAATTCGGTACGTTAGTCACTTGGTTCTTACTCGGCGGCGATCTTTATACCGCTTATACCTTTATTGCCGTTCCCGCTCTGATGTACGGGTCTGGCGCTATGGGTTTCTATGCTGTTCCTTATACAATTCTTATCTATCCATTTATTTTTGTTGTGATGCCACGTCTTTGGTCAGTCTCTCGCAAGCATGGCTATGTAACGGCTTCAGATTTTGTCCGCGGTCGTTTTAATAGTAGTTCCTTAGCTTTAGCCGTTGCGATTACAGGTATTCTTGCCACAATGCCTTATATTGCCCTACAATTAGTCGGTATGCAGGCAGTTATTAGTGCGATGGGCTTCGGCCATAGTGGTCTTTCTGGTGAACTTCCACTCATCATTGCTTTTGTTATCTTAGCTATTTATACTTATTCGAGTGGTTTACGCGCCCCTGCCTCTATTGCGATTGTTAAAGATATTATGATTTATATTACGATCATTGTCGCCATGATTGTGATCCCGATAAAACTCGGTGGATTGGGTCATATGTTCGATGCAGCTAAAGAAGCCTTAGCCGCGAAGAACCCACCTGGCTCCTTCATTCTTGATTCCAAAAGCTTTTTCGCCTATGGGTCACTAGCCTTGGGATCGGCACTGGCTTTATTCTTGTATCCTCACTCTCTAACAGGGGTACTCAGTTCCAATCATCGCAATACGATCAGGAAAAATGCTGCGATTCTCCCAGCCTATTCTCTCGTGCTTGGTTTCATCACATTACTTGGGTTTATGGCCTTGGCTGCTGGGATTAAGGTACAAGGGAATGATGCTATTCCAGCGTTATTTTTAAAAATGTTACCAGATTGGTTTAACGGCTTTGCTTTTGCCGCTATTGCTATTGGTGCACTTGTCCCTGCCGCCATTATGTCAATTGCATCCGCTAACCTGTTCTCGCGTAATATTTATAGAGAATACATCAATCCAAATTGTACACCGGAACAAGAGTCCAAAATAGCAAAACTGATTTCACTGATAGTTAAAGTTGGCGCCCTTGTCTTTATCCTGTTCTTTCCGAAAACATATGCGATCAACCTTCAACTTCTTGGCGGGATCTGGATTCTCCAAACCTTCCCTGCCATCATCGTTGGTCTTTATACAAACTGGTTTAATAAATGGGCACTAGTTATCGGGTGGTTTGTT
This sequence comes from Pullulanibacillus pueri, assembly GCF_014639255.1. Classification (GTDB taxonomy): domain Bacteria; phylum Bacillota; class Bacilli; order Bacillales; family Sporolactobacillaceae; genus Pullulanibacillus; species Pullulanibacillus pueri. Next base: position 90,359 of record NZ_BMFV01000009.1, on the reverse strand, counting down.
GGCATGGCAACAGGTACATGGATGGCGTTTTCTCAAAACATGGCCTCCACTTATCCGTTACATATTTTCGGAGCAACCATTCCCGGATATGCGGCGATCTTTGCTGTCATCGTTAACTTTATCGTAACAGTCATCCTAACCTTCATCTTTCGAGCCATGGGGATGGAAAATGGAGGAGACCAAACCACAGAAGAAGATTACAAAACAGCTTCTTAATAAAAAGGATCAGTGGTAGTCGCCATTACATCATTACAGAACTACGGCTATGCTTCACCGCTTCGCTAGACACAGCCTGATGTTCCAGCATTCTCCTTCATATATTAAGAATGTCATCGTACCGTAATGGTGAAAGCAAAAGCTGCCCTTATAAGGTCTTTCGAAAAGTTATGATAAAAGATGAGGCGGAGATAAAAGTATATAAGCCAAAGGAAAAACCGAACGATTTTGAAAGTCGTTCGGTTTTTCCCTTTGTACGTAAGGTCGCTCCGTCAAAACACTTCGCTTTCCCTGAACACGGCCTTAGCTCACTCGGGATTGACATATGTTATCCCAAGAGGATCTTCAGCTCGTGCTATTCCCGCAGGACTAAGGAAAGCGACTAGGAGAATCATCTTCGCAGAAAAAATCGTGGTTCTTACGATTTTTTTGAGTCTACGTATTTTGACTAAACTTTTTATTTGCGTCATGACACTTACTCATATTTATAAATATGAGTGTTCGTCTTTGGACTTGGCTTAGTTCGTTATGTCCCAGCTTCATCCTTCAATACTTATTTTCTATTTTATAACATATACTCTTGCTTCATAGGGTCTTAATGTCAATGAATCAATGGTCTCTCCCGGGTCAACCTCGTAATTACTGATTAATAACTGAAGTGATTTGCCTTTGAAATCAGGCAATATACTTGTCGTTTCTTCTCCAAAAAGATTAACAATAATGCACACTGTCTCATGATCTAAACTTCTCGTATAAGCATACACCTTATCATCCTCTGCTAAGATAAGGTCATACTTCCCATAGATTAAAATCTCATTTCCCTTCCGGAGTTCAATGAGTCTCTTATAATAGTGATAAATAGAATCAGGATTTTCAAGAGCGGCCCTGACGTTAATGTTAGCGTAATTGGGATTCACCTTCAGCCATGGATTTCCGGTTGTAAAACCTGCATGAGGTTCATCACTCCACTGCATTGGTGTTCTTGAATTATCACGGCCATTTTTCCAAATGACTGCCATGATCTCTTCATGTGACTTCCCTTCAGCTCTTTCACTTTGGTACATATTTTTAATCGCGACATCATTATAATCATCAATAGAGTCAAAAGTGACATTCGTCATTCCGATTTCCTGCCCTTGGTAAATAAAAGGCGTGCCTTGCATTAGAAAATAAAGAGTCGCCAAGGCCTTAGCCGACTTTTCCCTTAAGTCAGTATCATTGCCCCAAGTGGAAACTGAACGCGGTTGATCATGATTTTCCAAGAATAACGCATTCCAGCCGATACCTTCAAGCCCTTTTTGCCATTTTGTTAACGTCTTCTTTAAAGCATTAATATCGAGTCCCCCAGAAGCACTTTTCCCCCAAAGATCCAAATGTTCAAATTGAAAGATCATATTGAATTTACCTTCTGCTGCTCCTACCCATTGGTCAGCTTCCTCTACCGAAACGCCGTTGGCCTCACCGACAGTCATAATATCATAGTGATCAAAGGTTTCCCTCTTGAGCTCCTCTAAAAACACCTGAATTCCGTCACGGTTCATATGTCCTGCAAACGAAGGAACATATTTTTTATTATTAGGGTTAGGCAAATCAGGAAATCCGGGTACCTTTTTAATGTGAGAAATCGCATCAATGCGGAAGCCATCAATTCCCTTATCTAACCACCAGTTGACCATGTCGTATAAAGCATGACGAACATTGGGATTCTCCCAATTCAAGTCAGGTTGTTTTCTGGAAAAGACATGCATAAAGTATTCCTTTGTCTTTTCATCATATTCCCATGCGGATCCACCAAAAATTGACTCCCAGTTATTAGGCTCTTTCTCCTTTTGCCCCGGTTGCCAGATATAGTAGTCTCGATAGGAATTATCTTTAGACGAGCGTGATTCGATAAACCATGGATGTTCATCAGACGTATGGTTGATCACCAAATCCATGATCAGTTTCATGCCCCGATTATGGACTTCAGATAAAAGTTGATCAAAATCAACCATCGTACCAAATTCATCCATAATCCCTTTGTAATCACTGATATCATAACCGTTATCGTCATTTGGAGAACTGTAAATCGGACAAATCCAAATCACATCTATACCTAGTGTTTTTAAATAGTCCAACTTAGAAATGATGCCTTGGAGATCACCAATCCCATCTCCGTTCGAATCCATGAAACTGCGGGGATAGATTTGATAAGCGACCGCTTCCTTCCACCATGCTTGCTGCATTATGTCTCCTCCTTGTTGTAAAAGTGAAAAGGCATTGTGCTCCAACTCTTTTTGGCCGCACGAAAGATTCACATTTAAGGATTCTCTATTCGTAAGATCTCTCCATAAGGAGTTAAGTCACGAGAGAATTTACTTTTACTTTTTCTAGATTCAATACTCCATTGCTTTATCCGATTTTCATATCACCTATCATGCCGAATGCAGATAGAAAGTTAAACTTCCAGCAAAGGGCAATCGTTTGCATTAATGTTCAAAAAAATTAATCCTCAGCACCCTTCTCAATATAAATAGGCTTAGTCGATTCTCTTTCTACAAATATGGTGGGTATAATAACACTTTTCTTAATCTGAGACGGTTCATTGATTTCTTCTATCAAACATCTTGCTGACTCAAAGCCTAATTGAAAGATTTGCGTATCCACTGAGGTTAAAGCAGGGCTTGTAATCTTCGAAATAATAGTATTATTAAAGCTCACAATACTTACTTCTTCAGGAACCTTGATATTTCTTTCCTTTAAAACACTGAGGACACTGAGCGCGCTCAAATCATCGATAACCAATAATGCTGTAGGCGGCGAATCTGAATCCATAAGTTCTTTTACTGCCTCATCCATTCGTGACATTTCAGGATTCTTAATTTTGCTTTCTGATATGCTGAGATGATGAAGAAGCATCGCTTCCTTAAAGCCTTGTAGTCGGAACTTAGCAACCTCAAAGTCCAACTCTCCACCTATATAACCAATATTTTTATGACCTAGTTTTATTAAATATTCTGTGGCACTTTTCGCAGCAAGTACATTATCATTATCCACATACATCATTTCGTAACCTGTGTCAAAAGGCCTTCCAATCACAACGAAGGGAATGCCACTTTTACTGAGATAAGGCACCACCTTATCGTCCTTTTTAGAATACAAAACAATGATTCCATCAACCTGTTTCCCTTGAACCATTTTAACAACGTCCTTAAAAATGGTTTCCTCGGTTTCACCTGTCGTCAGGCTAATACTAAAATCCTCTTTATTGCACCATGCACTAATCCCTCTTAAAACCTCTGGAAAGAAGGGATCATGCAATGATTCACTTGAAGAGTTCTTCATCACGATTCCAATATTCCTCGTCTTTTGTTGCACTAAGTTCCTTGCATTATGATTAATATGAAATCCCAACTCTTCCATAACTTTTCGAACTTTCCGCTTGGTTTTCATACTTATTCTTGGACTATCCGAAATGACCCGGGAAACCGTTGAAGGCGCAACGCCTGCTTGTTTGGCCACATCCTTAATTGTAATTGCCATGTTACTTCACCTTCTACACTCTTTATCTTTTTCTGCTCTCTTATGGCGCATTTGGCTAATCGTTCTACCCTTTAGTATAGACAACTGACCCCCAAAAAAGGTCATTTAAGAAAATTTTATATCGTGATAATGCCGACAAGAGCACCATAAACCAAATAAGAGAGATCCCTTATAAGTGCATGTTCATTAAAGGTGACAAATGCATAGCCTATTTGCAACATTCACATTGGGTATCTTTTTGTACAACCTCTATCAATAATCTAGCATATTTTTAATTAGAATTGTATAGCGAATAAAAATGCTCTCTTAGCCCTTTGTTGCCCCAGCAGTTAGACCTGTTGATATCCATTTCTGTAACAATCCAAACACAATAGCCAAAGGCGTTGCTGTAAGAAGAGCTGCTGCTGCAAATACTCCCCATTCTTGACCCTGATTATCGCTAATTAAGCCATACATCACAACACCAAGGTTAGCCTTTTCTGGTGATTGAAGGATGGTCCCCGCCAGAATGTATTCATCAAAACTTGAAATCAACTGGAAAAAGATAATGACCGTGAGCATTGGGACAGAAAGTGGTAAGATAATTTTCCAAAACCGTTGCCATGATGAAGCACCATCTATTAAAGCAGCTTCGTCTAATTCTTTCGGAATGGAATCAAAATACCCTTTCATTAACCACATTTGATAGGCGCTTCCCCCTAAAAGGACTATAATATACGCCCAAATTTGGTCGACCAAGCCTAGCTTTGATAACGCAGCATAGATTGCCGCGATGGCTAAAAAGTTAGGAAACATTTGAATAATGAGCAAGGTCATTAATCCATATTTACGACCCCAAAAACGTAATTTTGAAAAGGCAAAAGCCCCTGTCGCGGTTAATAATACCTGACCTATTGCCACACAAACTGAAACCATTGCACTCACACGCAACCCTGTTAAGAATGTCGTTTCCGTAAATAATTTATGGAAATTTGCAAATGAAACATTCGTTGGCCAAAACGAAGTTGAGAAATAAGAATTCGTAGGATTTAATGCCGCGATCACAACAAACCAAAGAGGGATTAATGTTACGATAATAACGCACCAAATGAAGACACGGGATACCCACAACACCATTTTTTCCCCTGGTCGTACACTCTTTCTTCTCTTTCTCAGAGCATTATTCCGATTCGATGTCGAAGTTTCCACATTAATCAACCTCCTCAAAAGCACGCGTGAATTTCATGTTAATTAAGCTCAAGATAGCAACTAGTGCAAATAGAAAAATAGAAATGGCAGCTGCCCAATCGTAGCGGTTAAATTGTAATGTCATTTTATAAGCCGCTGATGCAAGAATATCTGTACTTCCGGCAAATTGGTTGTCCGTTCTCGCCGGATCACCACCAGTTAATAGATACACAGCATTAAAATTATTAAAATTAAATGCAAAGGTCGGAATCAGAAGAGGTAGACTAATTTTCCAAACGGAAGCCATCGTAATACTTCTAAACTTCTGAAACCATGTTGCTCCATCAATACTTGCGGCTTCATATTGCTCTGTTGGAACAGATTGTAAGGCCCCCAAGCAAACACTCATCATATAGGGGAAGCCCGCCCATAAACTGACTAAAAGGATAGAGACATGAGCCCACATCGGACTATCTAACCATGGAATCGGATCCATCCCAAAAAGGGAATGCAATAAACCATTGATTTGTCCAAAGCTCGTATTTAATAAACCTTTCCATATTAACATACTGATTAATCCAGGGACTGCCCAAGGAATGATGAGTAAAGTCCGATAAATGGCAGATTCCTTCATGCCTTTATTATTCAAAACAACCGCTAGGAATAAACCAGCACCATAGTTAATAAAGGTCGCGAGAATGGCATAGAGAAAGGTCCATAATAAAGTTGGAAGAAAGACGCTCGCTAGAGGACTTCCAGGCGTAAATAATTTTATAAAATTATCAAATCCTACGAATTGGTAGTCTAAAAAATGATTCGCATTAAAATTTGTAAAGGCGATATAAATGGTATAGATAATCGGGGCAATACTTAATAGAGAAATGGTTACGATGGCTGGAGCCAAGTATCCATAGGCAGACCATTGTGTTTTGGCCTTAGGCTTCTTTAATGTCTTTTTCCTTTTACTCGCAAACTGTAACGACATCCTAATGACCTCCCTTTCAATCCTTCACTCATTCTATAATGCAGAAATTCCTCTCCTTTTGGATTGGGAAGAGGAATTTCTGCTTAAAACCGGGAACAAGTCTAAGTCAACCTCATTTATTGATTTTGGACTTTAATGCCCTTTTTAATATTGTCCACAAAACTTTTCGCACCTTTTTCCGGTGTTACCTTACCTGAAATGATATTTTTCATGACTGACATCGCACTATAGGCTGCTTGCATCTCAGGGATATTAGGCTGTGGAACAGCTGTCTTTAATTGCTCGATAAAAGGTTTTATATTTTCGTTACTTTGTACAGTGGAATCCTCTTGAGCCTCTTTTAATGCTGGGATTTGTTTATCCTCTGAGTAGTACTTCATTTGAGCTTCCTTAGTATTTAAAGCTTGTACTAAACTCCATGCTGCCTCTTGGTGTTTACTTCTTGCATTTACAATCGTTGTTTGAACGGTCTCAAATGGTGTTGCTGCCTTGCCATTAGAGAGTGTTGGAAATGGCGCAAAACTATAATCAACCTTTGATTTATCTAGATCGGCAATAGCCCACGGACCTGTCGCATACATTCCAATGGCTCCCGAAGTGAATTTTGATTTTGCAACATTATCATCGACGCTAGGCGTCATCCAGTGATAAGTATTATCCATATCGTACATTAACTGATAAGCTTTAATAGCCCCTTCATTTCCCAAACCTATATCTTTTGGATCATACGTTCCATTGTTATCTTTGAATACATAGCCACCAAGCCCACCAATAAATGTATAATTATTAAATAGGTTGGCTTGATCATACATAAACCCATTTTTGTCAGCCGCTGCTTTAAATTCATCCCATGTCTTTGGTGCTTCTTTTACAAGCTTCTTGTTATAAACAATGGCAGTGGTCTCAACAGTAGTCGGAACAGCATAAGGCTTGCCGTCAACTAGCACAGCTCTTTGTACTGAATCATTGTAAGCATTCAAATCGATATCACTTGGAACCTCTGAAATAAGCCCTTCTTGATGGAAGAGACCTAGATTATCATGAGGAATCCCAAGAACAACATCCGGTCCTTTTCCTGTTCGAGCTGCCGTTGCATAGAACTGAAAACCATTGGGTTGCTTACTTTGGTCAACAATCTTCACAGTATCGTTATGCTCTTTTGCCCACTTTTGTGCAATCGTTTTTACAGTACCGAGCCAAGGTTCACCTTTCCAAACCCAAAGTGTAATCGTTTGTCCTGTTGGTACTCCAGACTTGGATTTCCCACTCTTGCTACTTGTATCTTTATCTGAACTACACCCCACTAATACAGAGCCAATACTTAAAATCAACACCATTATCAGGCCCATCAATCGCCCTTTACGACTCATACAAACCCTCTCCTCTTTTAGATAAACTAGACATAAAAATAACCTTAATGTATCAATTCTTTAAAACTAATGATTTCCTTGATGATTCACTTAATGGTCTTTTAACACCTTATTAAGGAAAACGATTGCACAAATTAGTTTAAAAAAATCAAGCGTTTACACTAAGGTCAAAAAAGTTTCTCGTTTTGCAAACGTTTGCTCAAGCGTTATCATAGCATCCCCTTTCTTGAATTTCAATAACCTAATAAAAAGATGTAAAATTTAAAAAACTAATAGTAGGCTCTTATGCCTTATTCATATTGTTTGAAACGCAACGATCTAATGTCAAAACTTCTAGGAGCAAAGCTTAGATGCCTCCAAGAGAGAACGCTCTACATCGGCATTGCTAAAACCCTTGCTCCCACAACTATGTTTTAAAAATAACCTATAAATCTATGAATGCCTACTTCAATTTTAAAATACAAAATTCCCATGGTTGTAATGATAGATGTTGTTCAGCAAGCACCTTATCATTCCAAACATCATAGCCTTCGGGTACTTTTTCAACAGCAGATTGATCCGATACATTTAAAACGACTAAAAATTGTTCTCGAGACCCTACTTTTTTGTATCTCAGCACGTGTTTATTAGGTGAATCTTCAAAAACGACCCGACCATTTGAACCTAAAGTCGTGTTGCGATGACGTAAGTTAATAAGCTTCTTTAATCCATGCATTAAATCTAAATCCTGCTTATCTTTCTCCCATACCATGCAAGCACGACAGCCAGGATCATTGTCACCTTCCATCCCAATTTCATCACCATAATAAACACAGGGTGAGCCCGGAAAAGTCATTTGCAGAGCGTACAGAAGTTTAAGCTTCTCTTTATGACCTCCACATTCCGTTAATACTCGTGGCGTATCATGGCTCCCTAATAGATTAAAGGCAACCTCATTAACAGAGTGAGGATAAGAAGAAAGGACATTCATCACTTCATCTTTAAAATCCTGTTTATCGATCTTGTCTTTAGCTATAAAATCAAGAGCAGCCGTTGTAAAGCGGTAGTTCATCACCGCATCAAACTGATCACCTTGGAGCCAAGGCATGGAATCATGCCATATTTCACCTAAGATATACAGATCGGGCTTGATCCGTTTGACTTCAGATCGGAAGGAACGCCAAAAAGAATGATCCACCTCATTTGCCACATCTAAACGCCAACCGTCAATATCAAACTCCTCTACCCAATAAGTCCCCACTTTGAGTAGATACTCTTTAACTTCTTGATTTTCAGTATTAAATTTAGGCATAAACGGTGTAAACGCAAAGGTATCATAATTTGGTTTCGGGTCCGTCTGGATTGGCCAATCTTTGATATGAAACCAATCCCAGTATTTAGAGTCTTTTCCCTTTTTCAGAACATCTTGAAAGGGTTCAAAATAATAGCCACAGTGATTAAAGACCGCATCTAGCATAATTTTGATGCCCCTTTTGTGACATTCATTGATCAACTGTTTTAAGACCTTCTCATCGCCAAATTGCGGATCGATGTGAAAATAATCCACTGTATCATATTTATGGTTGGACGTTGCGGTAAAAATAGGCGTGAAATAAATCCCATTAATCCCTAAATCACTTAAATGATCGAGATGATCAATGACACCTTGCAAGTCACCGCCAAACTGGCTTGTCGGTTGTGGAGCTTCGCTTCCCCATGGTAGAACCCCACTTGGATCATTACTCGCATCCCCATTACCAAATCTTTCTGGGAAGATCTGATACCAAACTGTATCCTTGACCCAATCAGGAGCAGTAAACACATCAATACCATTTAAAAACGGAAAGCAAAAATAATAACCCGTATGCTTAGGGACATCTTTATAAAAACCACGTTCGGTATAAAAAAGCGTCTCCTTACCATCTGTTAATTCAAACCCATAACGCAATCGACGAAATTCAGGTTCTACCTCGATTAACCAATAATCGAATAAATCATCTGAGCCCTCTTTGAGCATAAGGCTTTTCGAATATTGCCAGATATCCTTTTCCCAAGTATAGGGATCGCCAAAAATAACCTTTACCGCATCGACATCGTCCTTTTTGGTGCGCAGCCGAATATGCAGCGTACTCGAATTGTAAGCATAGGCATAATTATTTTTGGGTCGATGATAAATCGCTTCTTTTAACACATTCAACACTCCTATAAATAAAATAAACCCCGGATGCAAAAGCGCACCCGGGGTTGTTGTCAAAGACAAAGCATTGCCCTCATTTTTTTGAATTGAGGTCATTTTATCCTAGAAAAGAGTGAAAGTCAAATGCTCCTTAGCCACCAAGTCCTCATCAAAGTTTTTCTACTCATCCCCGTTATTCCTTTGGCGGCTTAAAATTATAGGTGGGGCACAATGCATTCCCAGACACCCTCTAATATGGACTGCATCTTTTCTTCTTGTGAGTTTATAGCTATCACCGCTGATAAATCAGGCATAACAATGCAAAACTGACCATTCGAACCATCACCACGATAAGCACCGTACCGACACATCCAGAATTGGTAGCCGTAACCCTGCAACCAATCTGGTCCATTTTCTCCATTCCCACTAGAGATTTGTTTAGAAGTCGCTTCCTGTAAATAATCTTCCGGTACCCATTGTTTCCCTTCCCAAACCCCATTATTTAATAGCATATTGCCGAACCTGGAGATGTCGGACACTCTCAGATATAGTCCTGCCCCTCCCAGTGATCGTCCCCTCGGACAGGTATCCCATCGCGGATTTTCAATGCCCAGAGGTTGAAAGAGTCTCGGCACTAAATAATCTCTCAGTGTCTGCCCTGTTATCTCCTGAATAATAGCTGAAAGCATATAGGTTGACCCTGTATCATAGACAAAAGTCTCTCCTGGCATTCGATCAAGCGGATAGTTAAGAAAATAATGTACCCAATCTCGCTCCTTTATTTTCTCACGTTGATCAGACATCATGATTGGTTGGTGACGTCCATGGGCCATGGTCAACAGATGTCGAACCGTGAGTGCCTTGATTTTTTCATCAGCAGTGAGTAAAGTGTGCTTTTGAAAAAAATCAATAACCTTATCCCCTAATGATAACCTTCCTTCCGAGACGGCCATACCCACTGCGCAGGATGTAAAGCTTTTACTTAGCGAATGAAGAACATGTGGTTCATCGGCAGTCCAATAGTGTTCACCCCACGTTTTTCCGAATTGAGTCACCATGATGCCATGGACATTGAGTTGCAATTTCTCAACCCTTTTTATAAAGTCATCTAATAAAGTGGTTTGCATGCTACTCCTCCTACGTCAATAATGATGATTTTATAATTCATAATGTAAAACACACCTCTCAGTGATTCCTATCACTAAGAGGTGTGTTGAGACGCGTCACCAGAATTAAACGTGCACTCTTTCTAGAGGAACGGTTCGCTTAGCAGTGCTCGATTGATAAGCTGCTTTAACAACTTCCAATGTTCTCAATCCATCTTCTCCTGTAATGGAAGGTTCCCTTTTAATTTTGACACATTGAACAAAGTCATCAATCAGACCTTGATCCATATCGTCTCCCCAGCCCAGATTTTGAACCTTACTCTCTTGATCATTAAAGTAAGTGCTGGATTGTTTTAAAGCATCTACAGACAATGTTCCCTTTGTTCCTACAAACTCTAACGTGACGTCTCCCCACATTGGGAATGTTTTAGGTCGAGACCAGCTGGGATCGATGGTTGCGATGGCCCCAGACTCAAGCGCTAAGGAAACCGTCCCACAGTCTTCTACATCAATATCATAAAAACGGGTGTCTAGTTCAGCATAGACATCCTTAACTTCTGTTTGTAAGGTCCAGCGAATGATATCCATGACGTGAACAATATGATCCGTGGCTGCACCGCCACCGGATAGAGGCTCTTCTACAAACCATCCGCCTGGCATTTGCCCATGATTCGTTGCTTTAACAGCAAGAATATCCCCTAATTGACCCGATTGAATAATGGTTCTTGCCCTGCTGATAGAAGGCGCAAACCGAACAGGAAAAGCAATTTGTAGGATAACACCATTTCTTTTGCAGGCAGCGATCATTTCTCGCGCATCTTCAATTTCCGTTGCAATAGGTTTTTCGCATAATATATGTTTCCCAGCCTCTGCTGCTTGTACTACTAGGTCACGATGCCTACTATTTTCCGAGCAAATGACAACGGCATCCAGATCAAGCGCCAAAAATTCCTCTCGATCAGCATAGAAAGTACTCTTAAATCTTTCAGCTGCGTTGTCTCCTCTTTCAAAGTCATCATCCCAAATCGCTGTTAATTCCACATCCGGATGTGCTAATAATAGTCCGGCATAAGTAAAAGCGTGCATATGCGCAAAACTCATGATTCCAACTTTCATCTCACACCACCTCCCATTTTTGCAAGTACGACCGGTTGACCTGTTTTGGCTGACTCTAAGGCTGCTTGAGAAATCTCAACGGCTTTTAACGCATCGTAGGCCGTGACAATCGGCTCACTTCCTGTCAAAATACAATGAGCAAAATGCTTCAACTCGCGTAAATATGGATTTTCATTAAGAGGGCTCTCGGGCACTGCAACGCCGTTCTTGCTCGCATCTCCTTCATTATGATGAAGACTTACAGATAACGGGGCACTCACCGCACTATCATGGACCACCATCCCTTTGTCACCTGTGAGCTCAAATGAAGTATGGAAAGTGGCATGGGCCCAAGTTCCTTCAACATGTGCTATCGTCCCATCTTCCATACGTAAAGTTACTAGCGCATATTCCAAAGGGCGATCTTCATCTGAACGCGATACTCGACGTGTCATGACTCTTTCAACATCACCAAAGGTCCATCTTAACCAGTCAAAATCGTGGATCATGGAATCGAGTATGAGTCGCCCACTCTTAGCTTCATCCGCATACCAATCCTCCCACGCGCGAGGAAATCCTCCTCCCCGTGTCAACCGGACAACCCCTGGTTTCCCTATGCCTCCACTTTTGACTTTTGCTGAGGCTTGGGCATATTCTGGGAAGAAGCGAACGACTTGGGCAACAAACAACTGAACCCCATGGTCTTCACAGACAGAAATGATGTCCTGAGCGTCTTGTACATTCAATCCCAAAGGTTTTTCACAGACGACATGTTTGCCTGCTTGAGCCGCCAACGCCACATTTTCTTTATGTAGGTATGTCGGTAAACAGACATCGATAACATCTACATTAGACTGTTCCAGCATTTCGCTAAGATCTTGATATGGTGTTGCATCGTAGCTTTCAGCAATCGTCTCCGCTTTTACCCGATCCAAATCACACACACCGACTAATTCGGCATGTTCTATATGAGCCCAAGCATCTGCGTGAACTTTACCCATTGTCCCTAAACCGACAACAGCTACTTTCAACTTTTTACTCATCTACTCACCCCGTTTTCGAAAAGTTTCTATCCTTTTGATTATATAATAATATTCTCTATTTATTGAGGACTTTCTGAAAAAAATAATGGATTTTTAGGATAACTCCCTCATTCCCTTTTTCCTGCAACACTATCCCCTTGTTGGAAAGTTACACATAAATAAAGGTCAATTGAACTTCATTTGCAGTAAGTTCAATTAAATCAAATAATCCCCGCCCCTTCCACACAACTGATGGAAAGAACGGGGTGATGGCGCCCTAAATTAGTCTTCCCAAATATAGGTCACGATTTCAGCAGGCCTTAATTCAGGTTCAAGAGATTCAGTCTGAACCTCTTCTAGTAAATTACAACGCTTCGGTTGATTCCCCTTCAACCTTACCGAGACAGGACGCCTTTCAGTAGTTAAATTATACCCTCGCAAGATCGTATGGTTGCCCTTTTCCTTTCTCTTAAAGGCAGTGAGTCTAAAAGCTTCTCCTTCTAGCTCGACAAACTGATGGTCCGCCTCGTATTCTCCCGCGTGTCGATCGGTGGGTTGACTGGTAAACGGAATCTGAAAATTTATCGCCTCATGATAGGAAGCCAATTTATCGGTTTCACCGTGAAAACCAATAGCGTATTGGACTTTATGTTCACCCTGACACTGGGCCTCTGGGGTCGGAAAATACCCCCAATCGCCCAACTCACCGACCGCACGTAGTAAGGTTAACGCAATTGTATCTCCAATCACTTCATATTCATTCAAGCCATAATTAGCCACCGTTACACCATGCCTGCCGTCATTGAGATTAACAAAAGCATGTTGATGCTGAGGATTGGTTGGATTTTGCCAAGTTTCATTGACCTGATTAGGTCTTTTCACCACTTCATAGATGCTATCGGCCTCATGCTCATCCGCCTGGATCCCCGTTTGAAAGAGTACCCGTAGTCGATGATCCTTCATTTGATTATCAAATGAGGTTTCAAATTGAAGCTGCTGACCGTAACGGTCGAGCTTGATCGCTGTCTTTAATTCCAACGTCTTCATTTGCTTTGCTCTTCCGGCCTGGCGTTGACGAAACTCGATGACCGCTTTTTGTTCCTCTTCTAGGGTTTCATCCGCAGAAACAGGAATTTGAAGCTGTTGTGTGAGTAACACTTCGCCATAAAGCTCATGGTTTTCAACAACAGTGACCTCTGTTTTGCCATCAGTAGATAAAATCGCTTCATCCCCGTTAGGTTGTTTAAAAATATATTCATTACCAATGTCGCCAACGTCTTCAAACACTAACAGATTAGAATAGGTTTCTTGAGTCGCTTTATGCGTGACGGTTAACGTCCCAGTATCTTCGATTTGAACCTTTAATTGATCATTCTCTAAAGTACGCCCACCCGCCTGGACAATAGGTGAAGACTTAGCCAACTGAGTCCTTCCTTCTACAAGGGCAAAACTATGCCAAGAAAGAGGCAACATATCCTGCATATGGAGTTGAACTGTCACATACATCGCCATAAAGGGTTGGCGAAAACGGTCTTTAGGCAAATCATAATGGAAACGAACATCCTTATCACTGATATGAGCCGGAATCTCCTGTCCCTGTGCATTAATAACCTTTAAAGCAGGAAGCGGTTCCTCCTTTAATGCTTTATAAAGCTGATCAGGTCGCCCACTTGAAAAGGCAAGACGCTTCCACTCTATTTCTACTTCAACAATTCCCGTTTTCGGGCTTCCAGAGGTATTAAAGACAATAAACGGACGACTCTGTTCTGGAAACGCCGAAGTATCAATGTGCTGCGCGAGTGCTTCTGCCGCTTCATCCTTAATAAATTTCCCTACCTCTTTTGCCTTCTCAAAACGCGTCATCATTTCGCGATGAACCGCATCAATACTACATCCACAAATACTATCATGCGGGTGGTTTTGTAATAATAACTTCCAAGCATAATCTAGTGTGTCATGTGGGTAGTCCCCATTTTTAGAATAGGCCATGGTCGCAAGCGGCTCAGTAATATTTTCGAGCAGGCGGCTCACCTCTGTATTCTCCTGTTTGAGGTAAATTCGAGATGAGGCCGTATTCGCCAACGTGTACCATCCATCCGTCTCTTGACTCGTCAATTCACCTTCAACTGTACTTAATTCTTCTGGTAAATCCTGTTTGACCGCCTCTAAGTAATCTTCAAAATTACTATGGATAAACTCAATATCCGGATATAATTCATTAGCCACTCTAATGGCTTGAGTGACGTCTTTCTGAACCGGTTGGTGATCACAGCCGTTCATCATTAACAGATGATCAGTTGAAGCAAACTGGGTGGCATCCTTGAGCTTTTGATCCCAAAATCTTTTCGCCGCTTCTTTCTCTACTGGAATTTCATTACCATTACTGTACCAATTGGCAAACAAAATACCGAGAATCTTGGAATGATCAGCGCCTTCCCACCACATCTCTGAGAATTGTGAGGTATATTTTTCATCATTGATCACGACATTATTAAATCCTGTCGGCTTCACCCCGCGGCCAAATGTAGCGGCTTCAATTCCCGCCTGCTGCATGAGCTGTGGTGCTTGCCCCATATTTCCGAAAGTATCTGGAAAATAGCCAATCTTAACCGGACTTCCCCATTTTAGACTTTCTTTATGGCCAATTAACATGTTCCTCACATTGGACTCACTACTTATTAAGAAATCATCCTGCAGGATATAAAATGGACCAATTTTTAGTTTACCTTCATGAATATATTTTTGAACGGCCTCCCTTTTTTCCGGACGCACTTGTAAATAATCATCCAAAATAATGGTTTGCCCATCCAAATGAAAGCTATTAAACTCAGGATCCTTTTCAAAGAGTTCAAGTAAATCATCCATGAGTTGGACTAAGCGCATATGGTGTTGCTCATAAGGAAGATACCATTCTCTATCCCAATGACTATGCGAAATTATATAAACTTTTTTCATCCTTACACTCCTTTATGAATAGGCAGGTTATTATTTCTTCACCCGAATATCAAAGTAATCCATGACGAGTTCGCAGAACATCATATTAGCCCAGGAAAACCATTCACGGGTATAGTTATTAGGATTATCAACATCGAATCCCTCATGCATTAAATGTGTACCAGCATCACAAGCCACTAACAAATCTAAGATCCGTTCCTTTTCCTTTTTATCAGTGGCTGTTAATCCCTCCATCGCCAAGGCGATCGGCCAAATATAGTTTTCAGGGGTATGCGAGCTCCCAATGCCTCTAGCATATTGACCTTCATAGAAGTACGGATTTTCCGAACTTAAAATCGTGCGACGTGTGGCTTGATAAACTTCATCTGAAGCGTCAAGATAACCGAGATAAGGCGCCGATAATAAATTGGGCACATTGGAATCATCCATAATGTTGTAATTCCCTTTTCCATCCACTTCATAAGCATAAACCCTTTGCCCTTCTTTATTCTGAACAATCGCATGGGCTTCAAGGCCACTCTGAATCTCTTGCTTTAACTTTTCAAACGCTTTTACACGATCTTCTTCGTGGAAAACCACATGATAAATTTCACTTAAATAACGTAAGACCACAACAGCAAACATATTAGACGGCACTAAGTACCCATATATACATGCATCATCACTTGGACGAAAGCCCGACCAGGTCATCCCCGTTGGCACAATTTCTGGACCTCGCCCCTGACGTGTTAACGTATCTTCCTTTCTATCTGTCTCTCTTTCAAATGTATAAGGGGATTGGGAATGATCTTGTTCCACTACCCAAACCTCAATGACTTTTTTCACTGCTGCCCGAAAGGTCTCATTAAAATGATCCGTACGCCCGGTAGCCTTCCAAAATAAATAACTTAATTGCATCGGATAGCACAAGGAATCAATCTCATATTTCCTCTCCCATATCCATGGGTTCATTTCCGTTAAATCAGATTGGTGACCTGCACCATTGGCCTCTTTGTTAAAAGCGTTTGCATAGGGATCCAAACAAATAAACTGACATTGACGCTCAATAAGACCGGCGATCATATCAGCAATAGCAGGATCTTTTTCGGCAAGTACTAAATAAGGTCTCACTTGCGCTGTTGAATCGCGGAGCCACATTGCGGGTATATCTCCCGTTAGCAAAAAGGTGGTTTGATCTTCCAAACGCTCAACTGTGGTCTCCAATGTATTAGCAAAACAGGCATTAAAGTTGACCGCCCAGTCTGCATGGTCCTCCCCGCACTTTTGGGTCATCATACTCATAAATTCAGTAACTACTTGTGAAACTTCTTTTTGATATGCCATTTTTAATCCTCCAAAATAAATTCGATATATCATTTATACTCATTTTAAGTTTTATAACACCATTTGTCTAGCGTTTTTTATTAAAACATATTTACTGTCCGGTAATTTATGTTAAAATAAATATGATATATCATTTTAGGAGCATAACTATGGGAAAACAACCTCTCTATCAAAAAATTGTCGATGATATAACATCAAAAATTCGCTCTCGGGACTTAAAACCAGGTGATCAGGTTCCGACCGAGCTAGAACTCTCGAAGCAATACGATGTGAGTCGTATCACTTCAAAACGTGCCTTAACCGAACTTGAAAATCAGCATTTAATTGAAAGAATTCAAGGAAAGGGGAGTTTCGTTGCAGAGAGTCTACCAAAAGAGTCCAATGTGATTCTTTTTATTCTGCCTTTTCCTGATAATCCTGGATTAGGCGATTACACACTGGGCATTAGTCGTTATATTGAGCAAACGCCTTATACGATTCAAATTCAACCGAATGCTTTTTTGGATAAATTAGATCCCAAAACGATTTTGTCACAATTTGCGGGGTTCATTCTTTATCCTGAAATTGGAACCTCGCATTTGGATATTCTCTACTCACTTTATCTCGAAAGGTTTCCGACCGTAATTCTTGATAAAAAAGTTGAAGGGATTCCTTTTACTTCAGTGACATCAGATAACACTCAAGGGGGTTATCTCGCAACGCATTATTTAATCCAGCACGGGCACCAAAGGATTACCTTTTTTTCAAGTCAAAGTAATAATGTAAGCTCTACCATTCGCGATCGCTATCTTGGCTATCTCAAAGCGATTCATGAGGCTCACTTATCGTTTCATTCACAGGAAATTGAATTTGACCCTCACAATTATGGCCCGATCATCAAGCAGTTAAAGGAGAAAAACGTCACTGGAATTGTGGTAGAGAATGATATTATTGCTATTTATTTAATGAAGGAATTAAAGAAAATGGGGTATCAAGTCCCTCAAGACTTCTCTATTATTGGCTTTGATAATATTCAGGCCGCGAGTTTAATAGATCCTGCATTAACGACTATCTCTCAAAATTTTGAGGACATCGGCTATCAAGCCGCCCAACAACTGGTTCATCTCATCGAAAATACTCAAAGTGAAGGAAATACCATTGTTGTCCCGGTCGAGCTTATTGCACGGGAGTCCACTAAGTAAAGAAAGGAAGAAGAAAATGTTAGACCTTATAGATACACGTCAAGGCACCGATAATCAACATAGCTATTCAAATGGAAATACTTTGCCCTACACTGGCGTTCCCTTTGGAATGAATTTCTTTGTTCCCCAAACAAAAAACGACCAGGGAAGCTGGTTCTTTAACCCACGGGATCGTGTGTTTCAAGGTTTTCGTTTAACCCATCAACCGAGCCCTTGGATGGGGGATTTTTCCCATTTTCTCATGACACCAGTCTCCGGACATTTTTCAAACAGTGACCTTTTTCATTATCAAAGCTCCTATCGTCCAGAGAGTGCTATATTTAAACCTCATTATTTACAAATTAAACAATGGCGTTATCAAATTACGAATGAACTTGTACCTACAACTTATGGTGCTATCATCCGCTCCCATTATCAACAGGACACCTTGCCAGGGATGTTTTTACACTTTCCGGGTCTTTCAGAAGTTTCTATAGACCCGCAAAAACAACAAGTCAGCGGCTTTCTCTCTAACTTCTCTGGCTGTGAGGACCCTGAATTTAAAATGTACTTCATGATACAATTTAACCAACCCATTGATCGTGAACAGACAGGGTTCTTTTTAACAGATGGAACCTTTGAAAACGCGATCGATTGTCAAGGTGAGGACAAGACCCTTTTATTGCGTTTTTCATTAGATCATACAAAGACTTTGGAGACGAAATTAGCCACTTCTTTTATCCATGGAGGACAAGCGCAATTAAATTTGAATCGTGAACTCGTGCCCTACGATTTTAACCAACTCAAAGCGACTTCAGCCTCCCAATGGGAATATTATTTAAATAAAATTGAGGTTTCTCATCGTGACATGTCGCTCATCAAAACGTTCTACCATTGTATGTATCGGTTATTTTTATTTCCACAAAAGTTCTATGAAAACAACGAAGCTGGAGAACCGATGCATTATGATACAACCAGTAGACAGATCAAGCCTGGCGTCATGTATACTAATAATGGTTTTTGGGACACCTATCGCTCGGTCTACCCTCTCTTCTCCTTAATCATTCCCGAGGAATATGAAGAGATGCTTCAAGGCTTTTTAAATAGCTATCGGGAAACAGGCTATTTGCCAAAATGGCTTTCCCCTGATGAACGTGGGATCATGCCAGGCACACTTATCGACGCTGTCATTGCTGACGCTGCCAATAAAGGGATTGGTCAGGCGTTAATGCCAGAGTTCCTCGAGGCGATGAACAGAACCGCGACGACGCAAAGTTCTAATTCAAAATATGGACGTCAAGGGACTGAAGATTACCTGAAATACGGTTATATTCCGAGCGATCACCATGAAAGTGTTAACCACACTTTAGATTATGCTTACAGTGATTTTTGCATCAGTCGGGTTGCTCAGCACCTTAACCAAGAAGAACTCGCCCATACTTATGAAAAACGTGCTTATCATTATCTTAATCTCTTCGATCCAGAGACGGGCTTTATGAGAGCAAAAGACAAGGACGGCATCTTTAGAGAGAACTTTAAAGACACTAGCTGGGGATTGGATTATGCAGAAGGTAGCGCCTGGCAAAGTAGTTTTGCAGTGTTCCATGATATTGCGGGTTTAATCAAGGCCCATGGTGGCAAAGAAGTGTTCCGTAAAAAACTGGCAGACTTATGCAACCAAGAGCCTACGTTTGATGTCAAAGGCTACGGGTTTGAGATTCATGAAATGAGCGAAATGGCAGCCGTCGACTTTGGTCAACTCGCTTTGTCAAACCAACCAAGCTTTCATCTCCCTTATTTGTTTAATTATGTTGATGATCCTAGCTCCTCTCAAGTGCTTTTAAAACAGTTAATGACGCAGCTCTTTGATAGTAGCTCGACAGGTTATCCCGGTGATGAGGATAATGGCAGTATGTCCGGTTGGTATATTTTTAGCAGCATGGGCTTTTATCCTGTATGTCCAGGCAGTGGCGAGTACGTTCTCGGCATTCCACTGTTTGATACTGTAAACATCCATCTGCCAAATCAAAAAGTGGTTACCATTCAGACCTCCCATAATGAACCACAATTTAACTTTGTTCATCAAGTGACGGTCAATCATCAGCCATACTCTAAACTCTTCTTCACTCATGAACTCTTAAAAGAAGGGGCCGAGATTCAATTCGATTTAGGGCTTGTTCCAGAACATCAATCTTACTCAAACGACGAACGCCCATTTTCTCTCTCTGAAAAACGTTCAACAGCTCCCCTTAATTCAGTGACAAAGCGCTAAGTGACCCTTTTAGGAATGGTTGAAGGTAGTACTTTCCTTAACAAATACAAAAAGCGTCACATCGTAGAAACCTCGATGTGACGCTTTTTATGAATCAACAGGATTATACATCGGCTTATATACCTCTCGGAATTCTTTAGGCGAAAGGCCACAAATTTTTTTGAAATTCTTATAGAAATACCCCGAACTTGTATACCCAATTTTCTCAGTAATTTCATTAACATTATATCCTGAGTTTAACAGAAGCTCCTGTGCGAGTTTAATGCGAAAATGATTGAGATATTGTGAGAAGCTTTTCTTTGTTTCCTTTTTAAACAATTGCCCCAGATACATCACGTTTAAGTGCAATTGATCCGCGACATACTTTAATGATAGGTCTTGTTGATACTCTTCATGAATGATCTTTAAAGCCTTTTGGATATTAGGACTGTAGATCCGACTTCCCTTTTTATTGACAATTTCACTCAAGACATCCTCTAGCAACGCGCGCAATGTTTCAAAAGACGCTGCCTTCGTAATCTTCTCTACCGTATGCTGATAGAAGGCTTCATCGAGAATATCAAACTGCCTATAGATGTCCATAAAAATAAGGAAAATAATGTGTCTCGTATAGTCAGGAGGCGCTGGAGACTCTTTTAAGTTGGCAAGAAGATGGTCAATTTCCTCTTTTATCGTATCTATATCTCTGATCACCAGTGCCTCATTAAAGCCGACAAAAGAAAGATTAGGAATTTTTCCACTCGAGTCCATCTGCTGATGATTTCCTGTCATCCGATAAAAAGAATGAAGATGAATACTATTTACAGCATGCTCATAACTCAGATACACATCAGAAATATTATCGACGGTTTCCCCAACACCAAGACATATATCCTCAGAATTGAAAACATCCTTGATCATATGAAGGAAATGATCAAGACCTTCAAGATTTCCATAATACAACACAACCCATTTATTTTCATCATAATCATGAAAATAATAAATGTCCGTTCTTTCATCCAATAATGATCGGATTTGTTCGTGTAAGGGCTTATGGTTCTGAAAGACAATCGCATTATAATGCTCGCCTTTAATTGGCTTTCCCAGGTTAGAAGACAATCTTTTTAAATCCATGTAATCAATATCATCATTAACCCACCGTCTTAACAGATGCTCAAATAGAAAAACTTCACCTTGCATTCTGACTTTCTCTTCCTCAAACTCCTTGACGCACTTTTTTAACGATTCAATAAGCTGATCTTTATCTATAGGTTTTATTAAGTAATTTTCTGCCCCTAATCGTAAGCTTTCCTTCACATAGTTAAATTCTTCATAGCCTGAAAGGACAATAAATCTAAAGTAAAGGCCCTCTTGTTGCGCCTGCTTAATAAAATCAATACCAGAAAGAATGGGCATGGTCACATCCGTAATGACAATATCAACATCGTGCGTTCTGACAAATTCCAAAGCTTCTTTCCCATTCTTTTTTACAGCAGCAATTTCAAACCCTAAATCATTCCATGAAATCAACTTTTGTAATCCTTTTAAAATCATATATTCATCGTCTACGAGAAGCACCTGATACATCGTTATTCCTCCTCTCCAAATATTATTTCAATGGTGAGGCCACCCAAATCATTATTCCTAAATGACATAGCATAATCTTCTCCAAAAAACGCACGTAATCTCTCATTCACATTTTGAATCCCTATGGAATCTCCGAGTACAGTCTCTTCACTGGAACCCGCGAGCAATTGATTAATTTGAGCTAATTTCTCTTCCTCAATCCCCGTACCGTTATCTTGAATGATAATATGGTTAAGATTGTCTTCCTCAAAAACCTTCACACTGATAACATTATCAATCCTTGTATGGTCAATACCATGGACGAAGAAATTCTCAACAAGCGGTTGCAAAGTAAACTTAGGAATGGAACGCTCACCAAGGTCTCCTGAAATTTTAAAACTATAAGCAATGCGGTCACGATAGCGCATTTGATAGAGATAGGCATACTTTTCACAAAACTCAAGTTCATGCCTTATAGACACGGTTTTCTCATGCGAAATATTATTCCTTAAGAGACTTGCAAAAACGTAAACCACATTGGACAATTCATCTGCCCCTTCACTCACAGCGTACATACGAATATATTCAAGTGTGTTGTACAGAAAATGAGGATTAATTTGCGACTGTAAAGCCCGCATATGTGCATCCTTTTGCTTAATTTCCAATTCATAAATATCCTTGATATAACGATTAATCCCGTCTAACATTTGATTAATACTGATCGATATCTCTTTAAGCTCTCCTTGTTTTGTTTTTTCATTAATGCGGAGGTCCTTATTACCAACTGAAACTTGACTTGTCACCTTCTGGATATCTTCCACTTGAACGGTATACCGCTTGAATGTTTTTCGTAGTGTAAATAGCAATATGGCATCAAGAACCATACTCGCAAGCAAAAACAGCAACAAACGTTTAATCGATTTCACTAAGACATCACGCTTGCTTATGAGCGAAAGGATCTGAAAATCATTTTTTGTTTGGACACTTTTTACATAATAGTCTTTCTTTAACTGTGACAGATTAAGGTGTGAATCCTCAATAAGATCATCTTGAATCTGCCTTTGTAAAGTGGCTTTATCTGATGCCTTCTGATCATGATAAATCTGCTTTTTCGTACTAGAAATCACAAACACTTGCAGTGAAGAATGGTCACCATAGTTATCAACCACTTTTTGTAACTCTTTGTTATTAAAGGTCATCGACAGTGTTCCAATTTGTCTTAATGAATTCGAATCGATCAACGGCTTCGTGAAAATCACTTTATTGTCTTCACGTGGATATTGTTTAAACTTCTTTCCCGCCTTATTTTTCCGATCAGAATAATAAACTTGTTTATAGTTATCCAATGCCACTCCAATGGAATCAATATCACTGTCCATATAATACATTTCAGTTATAAGTTTCGGTAAATAAATAAAAGGCTCATTTTCCTTTTGAGCGCTTAAACTTTTTTGCAAATAATCCGCTATATCCAGGTCAAAATATTGATAAAGATTATTAATAATGGTCTGGCTAGAGGTTAAATTTGTCACTGCCTGATCTAGTGTCTTCTCATGTTCCACTAGAATATTCTCCATCCTATTGGCAGATAACCGGACAGTTTCTAAAGAAGTGCGTTGATTTTCTTGATAGGTGAAATAACTTATTAATATCGCAAAAACCGTCACAGCGATAATAAGAATCATTGAATACACCTTGATCAACGAATTAATAAAATATTTACTGCCCAATTTACCTCATCCTTATGCTACGAATTCAAGCCTTTGTTCTAGTTTTTCAAACACTTTCTTTGAGAAAAAATGTAAGAGTGCAATCAGCAAAGAAAAACTCCCAAATAATATAAGAGCAGGGCTATGATAGGTTAACCACCCAATCCCACAGACCACGATACAGAATTTAACCAATGTCCAGAAATCCATGAAAAACATCATAAAGGAAAGCTGCCATATATTTTTAATAGATGTTTCGTATTTAGACTCAATAAATAGCGCATAGATATAAGTCACGAACGTAATTACCATCGCGAAAATGAGCAAGAAGTCTATCATTAAAAACACCATATGTTTCAGTTGAATAGAGTAATATAAATTTAACACAAATATCAACATAATGAGACTCGAACAATAAAAAAAGAGGTTCCCTCTTTTCATACTTTCCTTATAAGTCGTCATCACAGTCTTCCAGTTTATTTCTTTATACTCCCATTTATAACGAATGAACAATTGCGCCACGGTTAAAAAGGCAGGTCCTATCCCCAAAACAAAAGCCCCCATTAAAGTTAACAGCCAAAAATATAAATTGAGCTTTAATAACGTATAGACCCTATGAAACAATCCCTCTAAAAACTTTCCTAGCATGATGATCCCACCTCATTATAATGCAATTAAGAAAAACGTGGCTTACACCAAGTCCTCATTAATGAAGACGCGTTTTTCTACCAATCCGTTTATTGCTTCGAAAACTTTATTGACTGACTAAAAAAAGATCACTTCCACCAAAGCCCTATCTAAGAAAGACCTATTTTCCTCGTCGGTCTTTTTTCTTTTTTTTTTGGACAAAAGGCACGTCAGCCTAAGCTAACGCACCTTTCCCTTTTCTCTATTCTTTTGAAGCCCGGAATTCATCGAATTGTTTTTGCATTTCTTTTAAAACTTTATCGTACCCGGCTTTTTTAAGTTTCGCATCCATCTCTGGGATAGCTTTATCTGGATCTAATGTCCCTGTGTTAAGTCCGTCTAAATATTGGCTCATCACATTAGAAATATTAGTGATCTCTGTCTTAACAGAATCCGTATTAAAGTTAAACCCTAGGATTGGGGATTGCTTAGCATTTTTAATATTTTCGTCTCTTTCCTTGATTTGTTGATCGGTAATCGAATCTTGGACATAGACAATCTTGTTGTTTCCAGTGTTCCAAGCAGCCATATGGTTATTGGCTTTATAGCCATCGAGAAGCTTGACCTTATTATCCCCGACTTTCTTCCAAGCTTTACCTTCTTCACCATAGATTAGACCGTTCAATAAATCTGGATCAGAGTTTAACAATCCTAAAAATTCGACTGCCTTTTCCTTATGTTTTGAGTTACTTGATACGACAAAGTTAGCCATTTGCGCTTGCCCTGTAGTCTTGTAAGCATCTGTTAACGGACGTGACACTAAAGGTTGTCCAGCAGTGGTGGTGAGAAGTGTATCACCGTAGTCATAAGGTCCTTGTGTTTCCTGACGTACAAACCAAGTGTTTCCATCAAGTGGATAATCTGTGTTGCTTGTTGCTGCATCCTTAGCAATATAACCTTCTTGGTAGTACTTGTGCATCGTTCTTAAATCTTGCTTCATTCTTTCATTGTCATATTGATTGATGATCTTTGTATGATCACCCTTGAGATCAACAGCAAATGGCATGCCATTGCTGAGTGGGTAATCCATATCAGATTCTACATGGAAGCCTTGACCCGCCGCAATAGGCATCACTGTTTTTTCATTCTTTTTAATGACCTTCAATAGTGGCTCAAGATCAGCATAAGAATTAACGTTTGAAATGTCTAAATGGTATTTATCAAGATATTGTTTATTGAATGTGAGCATTTGTTGAGCGTATACGTTTCCATTTACAGGGAAAGCATATAACTTACCTTTGATTTTGTTTCCTTCGATATAAGCAGGATCTAACATATCATAAGCTTCTTTAGCATATTTTGGTGCGAGATCTGTTAAATCTGCATAAGCCCCTTTTTGTGCATTGGCAACATAGTTATTTGCGTAGGCAATATCATAGTTCTCTCCTGAGGAAACGATAACAGACATCTTCTTATCATAATCGCCCCAGCCAATGTACTGCAAATTAATGCGTGCCCCAATTTTTTTCTCTACAATCTTGTTGGCAGCATCCATCAATTGATCATAGTTTTCTGGCTTATCGCCAATTTGGTACATGAGTAAAGTAGTAACGCCTTTTTTTGAATCGGTATTTTTACTTGCATTTCCTGATAGACTGCCACACCCTGCCATCAAGAGACTTAATACTAAAATCCCAACAAGACCAATCGTTAATTTCTTCAAACGTCTCATGTTGAAACGCCTCCTTTTATACAAAGAAAAATTATTCTTTTACACCACCAATAGTCAATCCGCTTACAAAATACCTTTGGAAGAACGGATAACTACAAGCTATCGGCAATGTGGAAATAACAACCATAGCCATTCTCGTTGCTTCTTTCGGAATCGAAGCCATTCCTCCAGATAAATTAGCACTTAAACTTGCATTTTGAGTCATATAATCTATATTACTTTGAATCTTCATCAACAGGAACTGCAAGGGAACGAGATTATCACTCTGGATATAGAGCAACGCATTAAACCAATCATTCCAATACCCCAGTGCAGCAAACAAGCTGATCGTTGCAATCCCAGGAACCGCAAGTGGCAAAACAATTTTTGTAAACGTCCTAAACTCACTAGCCCCATCTATACGTGCCGACTCAATGATCGATTCAGGGACTGTCCGTTTAAAAAACGTCCGCATCACAATAATGTTGAAAGGACTTAATGCCATCGGAAGGATCAGTGCCCATACCGTATCTTTCAAATGAAGTAATGTAGTCATGACGATATAACTTGGAACCATTCCAGGACTAAACAGCATCGTGATCAACGCAAAGATCGTAAAAAACCGTCTGTATTTAAAATTCGGTCTTGCAATGGCATAAGCATACGTCGATGTAAACGTCACATTAATTAATGTCCCAATGACAGTCACAAATACTGTGATAAAAAGGGATTGCAAGATTTGACCCTTTAAATCTGCTAAATAAGTATACCCTTTTAAACTCCATTCCTTTGGAAACAATGCATAACCATGTACTAAAAGTGATTGCTCACTTGTAAAGGAGATGATAATGACAAAAATGAATGGGAAGATACATGAAAAGGCAAGCAAGGCAACTAAAATGTTGAAAATAATATCTGACTTTTTACCAAAAGATTGCACACGTACCTGGCTGATTTTCTTTTTACTCATTTGCTTTTCTCCCCCCTTCATTAGAATAGCGCTGATTCCTCATCAAACTTTCGCATGAATAAATTGACACCGACAACTAAAATACATCCGACTACCGATTGATAGAGACCTGCAGCAGCTGTCATTCCAATATCTCCTGTACTCGTTAATCCATTATAAATATAAGTATCTAGAACGCTGGTGACTTCGTATAAAGCCCCCGAATTTCTTGGGATCTGATAAAACAAACCGAAATCCGCCCTGAAGATGTTGCCGACAGCTAAGATCGATAGAATTGAAATAAGTGGAACCAGTTGCGGAATGGTCACATTTTTAATCTGTTGCCATTTTGAGGCTCCATCCACCATTGCCGCCTCATAATATGTCGAATTGATACCCAAAATACTTGCAAAGTAAATGATACTGTTATAGCCGACACCCTTCCATATTCCTAAGAAAATAAGGATAAACGGCCAATACTTTGGTTCGTTATACCAATTCACATTTTCCCCACCGAAGGCTCCAATGATGCTATTCAGCAATCCTTTGTCCGGGCTTAAAAAAGCGTAAACAAAATAGCTTATAATAACCCATGATAAAAAGTAAGGGAATAACATCGAGGTCTGGTAGATTTTTTTCATTTTCCTCGAACGTATTTCACTCAGAACAATCGCAATAAAGACAGCAAAGATAGTCCCCAAAACAATGAATGCAAAATTGTAAAGCACTGTGTTTCTTGTAATCAAATAAGCATTGTTAGAGGTAAATAAGAATTTGAAATTATCAAATCCTACCCATGGGCTATCCATCAAACTTTTAAAGAATCCGCCATCGGAATATTTGAAATTCTTAAAGGCCACAATATTTCCGGTTACAGGGACATAAAAGAATAGAATGAGCCACAATGCTCCCGGCAATACCATCAATAGAAAGGCCTTATTCTTCCAAAAATCTCTCAAAACTCGCATTTCCTATCCCCCCCTTCATCGGAAAGCGGTTTCTTTTTTGCTTCAAGTTCTTTCTACATCTCTATTTTAATCATAAGACCTTTGCGGAAAAAGGAACAAATTATAGGTAAAACTTGACGAATTATATTTATTTAGTGATTCATCCTCTTTCTATATCCCTAAGCCAAAAGTAGGAGAAGAAAAAAAGACTCTCGAATTCATTTGGAATTCAAGAGTCTTTTCTCCTATTAGTAGACCCTTTAATGAGGTCCACCGTTACTCTCCAAGCAAAAATAAAAAGAGCTCCTACAAAAATAGGAACTCTTTGAATAATTAAGCATCATGGATGCATTGAATTCTCGATCTGAAATTAAAAGTCTCGCAATTCCTGAGGGGGTTAACTCGAGATATCAAATGACAAACTCCTGATACTTATCAAAATCTTGTTGATGACATTCCAGCCTAAGGATCGTCCCTTCTTGTTCATAACGTGTTGAAAGAACATTGGCCGTTTCATTAAAATAGGAAACTAATTGACCTTGATCAAAGGGCACTAGCATTTCACACTGCACAAAATCTTTAAAGAGGTAGGCGCGAATCTCTTCAATTAACGCGTCAATGCCGATGTTCTGCTTCGCTGAGAGAAACACACTCTTGCCATCAACTTTTGGAATATCAATGGCCTTTAAATCCGCTTTATTGTAGGCATATACTACCGGGATGTCGGTAGCCCCCATAGCGTTTAATGTCGCTTGTGTCACTTCAATATGCTGTTCGAATTTTGGATTAGAATAATCAACGACATGGATAAGCACATCGGCTTCAATAACCTCTTCAAAAGTGGAACGGAACGCCTTAACAAGCTCATGAGGTAAGCCACTAACAAAGCCTACCGTATCCGATAAAAGGAACGTCTTGTTATCAGGTAAATGTATCTGTCTCACCGCTGTTTCTAATGTCGCAAACAGCATATCTTTCTCAAAGACTTGCTTATTCTTGCCCCGGTTGAAGCGGTCAACCATCGCATTCATGATAGTAGATTTACCCGCATTAGTATACCCTACTAATGACACAACAGGCACTTGGTTCTTTTGTCGCTGACTCCGCTGGGTGTGCCGCTCTGAAACAAGACGCTCCAATTCCTTATTCAAGGCTGCAATCCTTCCTTCAATTTTCCGGCGATCGAGCTCTAATTTGGTTTCACCCGATCCTCTGTTTTTAAGACCTGCTCCCCCACCTTGCCGCCCTAAGGACTCTCGCTTGCCAATTAAGCGCGGAAGCTGATATTGAAGCTGAGCCACCTCAACCTGAAGTTTAGCCTCACGGGTCTTGGCGCGCCTCGCAAAGATATCGAGAATAAGCATCGTCCGATCATAAACAGTACAATTCAACTCCGACTCAAGATTACGGATCTGTGAAGCTGACAATTCATCATTAAAGATCGCTAAACTTGAGCCCGTTTCCTCAAGTAAGAGCTTTAATTCCTTCAGTTTCCCCTTTCCAATATAATGAAAGGTATTCACCCGCTGCAGTGACTGTGTTAATTCTCCTACAACCTCCATATCACACGCGATCGAGAGCTGTTTTAATTCTTTCATTAGATAATCAAAATCATTTTGTTGTTGACGCTTCACTCCAACGATAATCGATCTTTGTTTTGATTCCATACATTTATCCCTCCGTTTTATCGCCTGATATCTGCGGAGAGTAACGGAAGGGTCCAAGAAAAAACCTGAGTTCACGTTTGATCCCTTATTTTCTGCATACAAAAAAGAGGGCAGATTCGCTCCTCTTTTTTAAGTCCATTTATAACTATAACGAGGTAAAACAAGACAAGGATGGCGTTCCACTAAAGCTTCCATATACCACCAGGCCCTATCTATCCCTTACTATAGGCTTTTTCTTAAAAAGGCAGACCAATCCCGATTACTCCACACACGCAGAGTCTTTGAGCACTATTCAATTAGTGAGTCAAAGGTTCCAATCGAAATTTCAAGAAATCTGCCATCAGTCAAAGCCTCCGTTCGTTTAAGTTGAATAAATTTTAACACAAATTAAATTATTCCGCAATCCTCAATCTGTTTCATGTTTCAATGTAGCTATTTAGCATCACTCTCGCCATGTTGAATCATTTAAATATGGCATTCGGTAAAAAAGCTGAAACAAGCCAATTCGGGGCATCTACAATTTCGTTAATTCTTAGATCCACCGCAACACTACATAACATGTAGGCATCACCCGGGGTGAGACCATAGGTGTCAACGAGATGTTCGATCATATAGCGAATGGCGTTCTGCGAGGCCTTAAAAAGGTCTTCACCATGCCCTGTTGTAACATAATAGCCTCGACTATCTGCTTCAGGAGTCGGTGGCCCTGGAATTTCATAACGGGGTTCAGCAATCCTCTTCCCTTTATGAAGCTTAAAGCGGACATTGATTTCCATAGAAGCCTCAATAGCAGTGCCACACACCTCACCATCCCCTTGAGCAGCATGTGTGTCACCAACAGAAAAGAGAGCCCCCTCCACCCATACTGGCAAATACAGTTTTGTTCCGGCCGTCAAATGACGAATATCAAGATTCCCACCATTTTTGCGAGGAGGGACCACACTAAAGTGACCAGGTTCCGGAAGCGCAACACCAATTGTCCCTGGAAATGGCTTAATAAATAATTCTATTCCGGGTAAGAACTCTGTTTTATGACGATGGCTCAAGTCATAGGTTTTCAACAGAGGCTCTTTAAAGTCCTCCGCTAATAGACCAAACCCTGGGATAACCCCAGTCCAGCCCCATTCTAAGGAATTAAAGTCTAAGATTTCAACTTCTAGCGTATCTCCCAGTTCAGCTCCTTTTACATATATCGGTCCCGACACAGGGTTAAGCGTTTCAAAGTCTAACTGGGTTAAAGCCTCTGCCTTTGCGTTTCTTGTAAGCTGACCACCTGAGCACTCCAAAATCTCAAAGCCCACCGACTGACCAGGATCAATCTCTAAGATAGGCTTTCGATCACGATCCCAGCCATAATGCATGTGGGATTTCATATCATGAATCGTATGGTGTATATGCTGGTGTTTATGAATAGTCATTACTCATCGCTCCTTAAGCTTTAATGTAAATCCAATGAAGTGTCTTTCTTTTGGACCGCAAAAATGATCGCAATAATAATGCCGATAGCCAACCAGCTTAGACCAAGGATTTTCGCTTGAGTGGCTAAACTGATCCACACATAACCAATGATCACAAAGCCAATGAGTGGCAAAACAAAGTGATTCCAGTAATCTCTACTCTTGTTTTTAATAATATAGTGGATAAACACACTCACATGTAAAAACAGAAAGGCTGTTAACGCCCCAAAATTAACAAAGGAAGATAAAACATCGACATTCGAGATAAAAGCAATCCCGACAATCAGTGAAATAATCGCTACAATGACCGTACTGATATATGGCGTTTTATATTTGGGGTGAACCTTTGCTAGGAACCTCGGTAGTTTGCGGTCTCTCGCCATACTGTAAAGGACACGGGAAATGGCGGCTTGTGCCACTAAAGCATCTGCAATTCCCCAAGCAATGGCTATAGCTATCGCGGTGAGATTCCCTAACCATCCTCCCCCGGCAATATCCGCCACCTGATAGAATGCTGTCCCAATATCATCAAAACTATTAAAATCCGGGAAGACTAGTGCTGCAATCCATGTTTGCACCATAAATAGGACACCAACAATAAGGAGAGAAGCAATCGTCGCACGCCCAATCGATTTAACGCCTCCCTTTGTTTCCTCGGACAATGTCGAAATCGCGTCAAATCCAAGAAAACTCAATACCGCAATAGAGACAGCACTCATGACAAGATGCATGCTAAAATAGTCTGGATCATATAAAGGCTTAAAGGAAAACTCTGCTCCGTTAACACCTTTGGCTATTGCTACAATACCGATAACGATGAACAGGGCGAGAACAATTAATTCAAAAATCAAGATAACAATATTAGCCTTCGCCGTAAATTCAATACCAAAGTAATTAATGATTGTATTAATGACTATAAAGACCACAAGCCATACCCAACTTGGCACTCCTGGCACCATACCTGTAAGGGCTTGGGCACTGACCACATATAACAGAGCAGGAACTAAGATATAATCGAGTAAAATGGACCACCCCGCTACAAAACCAACATATTGATTGATGCCTTTACCCGCGTAAGCATATACAGATCCCGCAATAGGAAAAGCCTCTGACATCCTCGCATAACTGAGTGCTGTGAAGATCATTCCGACCATTCCAATGAGATAAGCTAATGCCACCATCCCTTTTGAGGTAGTGACCACATCACCATAAATCCCAAACGGGGCAATAGGAACCATGAAGATTAATCCATAGATTAAGAGATCCCAAAAAGAGAGACTTCGTTTCAATTCCTGTTTGTAACCAAGCTTCTCTATAGCTGACTGTTGTGCCATACAAACACTCCCTTTCTTCCCCTTTATTTCTGATTACTGCTATTTTTTTGATAATTAATGGTATTATTAACTCACCGCACTTGTCAAGGTATTCAGTTTTAATTCACTTTATAACTCATAAGGAATTGACACTCCCCTCCCCCTACCTCCTCTCCCACTTTAAAGAAAAAAAACACCCACTAAAAACCCCGGAATAATCCACAGTTCTAGTAGGCGTATAGTCTAAGGCATCAAAGTGAAATCGAAGCCATTATAAAGAGTAAAAGATGACAAAGAGGCGTGGTCAGAAGCACATTAACCCAAGCTATCCTCTAACTTCCTCATAAATCGCCTTAAATCTTTCACATTGATCTGTCGTACAAAGGACTGATGGATATTGCAACATGCTCCGTATCTGTGCCTCTGAATTGACCGTCCAAGCAACCGGTGTGACCTCATGTCTTTCACAATCTTCAACGACCTCATCCGTAATATAGCCGACGCCAAAAGCTATGTATTTTGCCCGGATTTCTTTCATTAATGGTAAGCTCGGAGGAGTTGCTCCACTTAATATTAAACTAATATCAATATCTGGAGAGAGCTTGCGTAACCTCATCATCGCATAATGATCAAAACTGCTCGCGTAAACCTGATCCATCATGTCCGCTTTTTTAATGGTTTCTAGGACAATTGACTCTATTCCCGGATAAAGATTCCCTTTTTGTTTGATTTCAACATTTACCTTAATTTTCCCCTTCATTGCTTGAAGAGCCTCTTCTAGGGTGGGTATCGTCTCGTATTCTCCCACTTGTAATTGCTTGAGCTCTTTTAAGGTATAATCTTTAATTTGCCCCGTCCCATTCGTGGTGCGATCAAGTTTAGGATCATGCATGAGCACAGGGACACCATCCTTAGTGAGATGAGCATCCAACTCCAAGATTTCAAATCCCAAATCTACAGCCGCTTGATAAGAAGATAGCGTGTTCTCTGGATATTTCACAGGATATCCGCGGTGAGCAACACCTTTGATTTTCATAAAATCCTCCTCAATTTCATTTTTAAGAAAGCCCTTTCACACATTATATATTCATACGTCAACTTCGGCAATAACAGGAAGATGATCAGAGGCAAAAACATTTTCGACTCTGGGATTAATAAGTGTACATAAAAAAATCCCCACCTCTTCCTAAAGGGCATTTATTATTTGTTTCTAGTCTCACAATATTATGTTATACAGGAATAACTATTAAAGTTTATTTACTTAAGTTAATCAGCAATCTCTTTAGAAAATGGCCTTAGAAAAATCAAATGGGCAGTAAGTTGATGTCTCAATACCCTTACTGCCATTTTCCTTTTTACCATTTAATACTCTTCACGCCCAGCTCTTCCATTCTTGTAGAATAAAGTCTATTTTTGTAATATAATAAAATTATTGATAGTAAAATTAGAATATTAAACCAATATACACAATAGGGGTTAGCGGAGGATATATGAGACATTTATTCAAAAGGCGTTGGAAGGCGATATTAATGAGTTCACTTGTTGTACTCATCGTTCTCTTCGGTTTTGGCTTTTACGAATTTCAGAAATTACAGCCTAAAAATCATTTTAAAAATGCTCCAACCATCAGTGCCCCCACTACCAGTCAATCCACAAGGACTTCATCTACAGAGGAAAACAGTACCGATCAACTAAAAGATATTCCAAAACTTAAGGAGAATGTCCTGAATATCTTACTCATTGGTTCAGATGAAAGAAAAGGAAAGAATTTGGGTCATTCTGATTCAATGATTCTCGTTCATATCGATCTCAATAACCATCAGTATAATACCGTAAGCATCCCTAGAGATACACGTGTTCATTTAGATGGATACGGCTATACAAAACTCACCAGTGTCCAATATATTAAACAAGCAACAAGCGGGGCAAAGATTGGGATCGAAGCTGCTGTTAATGCCGTAAGCCAATTAACAGGTGTCCCTATTAATTATTACGTTGAAACCAATTATGAAGGACTCCAATCTATGGTCGACGCGCTTGGAACCATTGACGTAGATGTGCCTTTTGATGTGGAGCTCACACATCCCTGGTATAAGGAAAATAAAGATAAGGTGATCAAAAAAGGAACGCAAACTCTAGATGGCGAAATGACAACTGAATTGGTCCATGAACGCTATTCTTTAAAACGCGTGGATTTTGATCGCCAACTACTGCAAGAAAAAGTCTTAATCGGTATTGCGAAATCAGCTGTACAACCTAGCCATCTCACAAAATTACCTAAACTTGCTTCCACTATTTCTGATTTCTTAATCGCTTCTAATATGTCCAAAACAGACATAGTCAGCTTAGGACTAGCGTTAAAAGACGTCAATCCTGATCAGGACGTGAAGTATTATCAATTAGAAGGGCAATCCGAATCATTATATGATGACATCCTCCAAAACAATAATTCGCAAATCGTTCTTAACGAGGAAGAGTTGCAAGAGGTCATGAAGCACTTCAAGTAACCCCTTCTTTTGTTCTACTCAACTTTTATGGAAAAGAGGCTGGGACAAAACAAAATAATGAATACAAATACCGAACAATGCAAGTTCAAAGATTCAGTAGGAAACGGAGAGCGTAGTCAAAATGCGGAGACTCCAGCGGGAACAGCACACGTCCGAAGATCCACTTTGGAGCACTAAAAGATCTACTCCAAAGTTAGCTGAGGCCGTGCCCGTGGAAAGCGAAGTCTTTTGACGGAGCGTATCGCCTCGTGCTAAGAATAAAGAAAAATCCGTCCATTCAAATAGAATGTTTGGATTTTTCTATGAGTGAAATACTTCCTTCCCAACCTCTTTCTTGTTTGACCACAAACACAGTGGTTTGATGCCAAATTCTATTTATCAAACAGCATTTTCCAGCTGAAATAGTCATTATCAGCATTTTTTTCATACTTGAGTTTAGCTGTAAATGTATTCCCCTTTTTACTCGTTAGTCCTTTCACGGTCGCTTGACCATTTTTCAATAGTGCTTTGACCATCGTTTTCGTGGGCTTCTTCTTCATCGCTGCTAAGTACTTATCATTTTTCCAAATAACGAACTTGCATCCATTTTTCCAATTACTACAACCAAACCCTTTTTGTCCTTCGATAACGGCATGACCGCACAAGGGGCACTTCCCCATGACTTCATTGGTTCTTTTTTGTCTTTTGACTTCGAGAATGACCGTCTCTTTTTCATCCTTAATCTTGTCCACGGATGTTTTTGTAAATTGATAGATAAACTGTAGAAAATCCTCTTTACTGAAGGCCTCTTTCTCAATATCAAATAAAGCCTTCTCCAAGCGTCCTGTAAACTCTAAGTCAAAAAGATCCTTAATCGGAAAGGTCTCCACCAAATCTCTCCCCAAGGCTGTACAGATCAAGGATTTGTTTTCGGCTGAGATATAACCGACATCTTTTAACTTTTTAATCGTTTCTGCCCGCGTTGCCGGTGTCCCAATGCTGAAACCCGATAGGATCGCCATGAATTCGCCGTCATTTTCATCGCTATGATCATTTTCGCGCCCTTTTTTCTTGCCGCACGTCTCCATGACCTTTAATAAGGTTTTCTCCGTATGGTGTTGAGGGGGCTTAGTGACTTCAGTTTTAATGTCATGCTTCATTAAGGTCACAGGGTCTTGAATGTCAACCAAGGGCAAAAGAACGTCTTTCGATTGCACTTTCTCGACTTTTTTCCAACCCTCAACGAGCTGTACTTTACCTTTGGAAACAAAAGCCCCCTTCAAATTCGCCTCTAGCATTTTAGTTGCAAGCCTTGTCTCCTCATATTCAGCAATAGGCATGAATTGCATAATGAAGCGATTTTTAATAGCCTCATAGACAATGGTTTCCTCAGCCGATAGTTTTTTAGGTAAAACGTAGGTTGGGGTAATCGCACTATGGCTCTCAACTTGAGCATTATTAAACACTCGTTTAATTTTTGCAAACTTGATCTCGTCCTTGTAGGAAAGATCCTGTACGACGCGCTCCAAGACCTTAGCGGCTTTCCCAACGAGACTTTCTTCTAAAGCCATGCTTGCGGTACGAGGATAAGTAATAAACTTTTTTTCATAGAGGCGTTGAGCGACTTTTAGAACCTTATCCGAGGTCCAGCCCTTATACTTATTCGTGATGTGCCCTTGCAGGTTAGACAAATTAAAAAGAAGTGGTGGGTATTCTTTCTTCCGCTGTACTTGCTTATCGCTGACTACGGCTGACTTCTCTTTTAAAGCCTCCTGAATCGCTTCTAGCGTCGCCTTCTGTTTAAATTTATCCTCTTTTCCTTCCATGTAAGTGGCATGATAAACGTGATCATCCTTTGTTTGGAAATCGGCTTGAAGTTTATAATAGTTTTCAGGAACAAACTGTTCAATTTCCTTATCTCGGTCATAAATAATCTTCAATGTTGGTAAAAGCACTCTACCAATGTTCAAGGCTTTGCCTTTACCCTTTTGATATTTTAATGTCGCTACTGATGTGAGGTTAATACCGATCAGCCAATCTGCCCATTGCCGACTCACCCCTGCATCTTGGAGAGGCCTCAATGCTGTATTGGGCCTAATATTCTGTAACCCTCGCTGCACTTCGTCAGGTGTCCATTCATTTAAGAGCAGTCGAAAAACTTGCTTATGGGTGTTCTGCTGATAAATAATACTATCGCCAATCACTTGCCCTTCCCGATCAAAATCACAGGCTGAGATGATCGCTTCAACATCACTTCTCCTCATCAATTGGTGAATAAGTTTTAATTGTTTTTGAGCGTTGCGATCAGGTTTCTCACGATGCCTAGGATCACTTTTAACCTTGTATTTAAACGTCGTAGGAATAAACGGGAAGTTGTCCATCTTCCACGTGGATAGCCGTGTATCATAATCCTTAGCATCGTAGAGTTGTAATAAATGGCCATAGGCCCATGTCACAATATAACCATTTCCTTCATAATAACCTTCTTGTTTATTCTTTATCTTAAGCGCATCTGCAATGTTTTTTGAGACAGACGGTTTCTCCGCTAGAATTAATTTCATATCCAAAACCACCTAGAGTTTAAAAGAATAGTATGTACTGAGGAAAGCGAGAGTAAGAGTGTAGACGAGCCAATCAATGTCGAGGATGAGTGATGAATACAACTTATTTATTGCCACTATTGAGCCTATTGAAAGTTTAACACGAATTGTATGCCTTGACTAGCTGAAACAAGAATATATATTCCTATCTTTTTTGTGGTGCGCGCCCTATATAAAGACTGAGCGCCTAAAAACGCTCAGTCAACACGTTAAAACAAATAGTTTTGTATCGCTTTCGCCACCCCATCATTCACATTGGTGTCTGTTACCCCATCGGCAATCTGTTTTAAATCTTCACGGCCATTCCCCATGGCAATACTGAGACCAGCCTCAACGAATAAGGGGTAATCATTTAAACTGTCCCCTATCGCCATCACTTCACTCATTTCGATGCCGACCAATTCACCAATTCTGCGAACGCCACTTGCTTTTGTCACGCCCTTAGGATTCACTTCAATGTTATGCGATCCCGAACTTGTTACTTCAAGTGCCCATCCTTTAAGAAGTTCTCTAATGTCTTTGATTATATTAAGATTGTCAGAATGAAAGCCAAACTTCATCCATTTTGATGAAAGATACTTCTCTTGCCAGTTTTCTTTATTCACAGGCCCATCTGACGTGTATCCCCAAAACCAAGTCTCATATTTCACTGCGAACTGATGTAATTGTTGGAGATCTTCCTGATTTAAAAAATGACGCTCAATACACTCTCCGGACGCATTCCAAACCTCACTGCCATTAAGTAAAACCATCGGAGAATCCAAACCCAATTCCTTTTTAAAGGAAAGGATTTCTCGTTGCGGACGTCCCGTTGCAAACATTACTAAGATTCCCGCATCCACCGCCTTCTGAATCCATTTCCGATTTTCCTGGCTAACTTCATTAGAAGCATTAAGTGTTGTGCCATCCATATCCAAGGCTAGCAAACGAATTTTTGCAGGCATTCATGTCTCTCCTTATTTTTAATCTCTTCTTACTATACCATAGGCCGTAGCTGTATGAGAAAAACCGGGCAAGAGTCCGGTCCTTATTAAAGCAATGAAAAGGTTTTTTACACCAAGATGTACTGTCAGTAAGTAGCAAGTGGGTGGAGCGGAAGACGCGAGATTCGGAACTCTTATTCAGAGTGTGTTCCTCAGCACCGCTGACTCACGGATACCTAAACGAGAGTCCTTCAGGGACGGGGCCAGCGTGACTTCACAAATACACCTCTATTTTGTTCCGAGGAAACATACTACGAAGCCATACGAGTAGACGCACGAACAGGGGATTTTTGGTCATAAAACTTGATTGCCCATCCATACTCCCCTATGGCCATTCGTAAACCTGCAAAAAAGTCGTATCCACCTTGAAACCTCTAAACTCCACTAGCATTTTAAATAGATAAATAGCGATTAACTCTCAGACTAGAAAACCCGCGCAACAAATTGTTAACATCTCAAATGAATTGTTGACAATATTATTCTGAAAAACTATAGTATTCTGTAAGTGATTGTTACCAATCCCCTTTTACTCTTCTAACAAGGGGGAATGCCTATTTCATTTACATTTTGATTCAAAGGAGGCTATATTTTCATTGGAAATACTGGGTATAGATATTGGAAGTACCTTTATTAAATGGGCCGTTATGGATTTAGAAGAAGGGAAAATAAGTAAAGTTAGCCAAATAAAATCCACCGATAACATTTCCACAGAAAATGGAAATTATGAGGTTGACTTAAAAGAAATTCTCAAGTCTGTAAATAGCATTATTGATAAGTGCTTATATGATTATCAAGGCAACATCAATGGGATAATTTTTTCAACCCAAATGCACGGTTTCGCAATTACAGATGAAACAGGTAAACCCGTAACCAACTATATTTCTTGGCAAGATGAACGTTGTTTAAGGAAAATGGCTGCCAAAGACATATCCTATTTAGATCACTTGTCGACTTTTATAACAAAAGAAGAATTATCTAACACAGGCATTGATTTAAAGCCCTCTTTGGCTCTAAGTAACTTATACACAATGATTGAAGAAGGGTTCGAAATCAGAGACAGTGATCATTTTTGCACTTTAGGTTCAGCAATTATTTTTAATTTAACAGGTCATAATGTCTGTCATTTAACAAATGCAGCCGCGACTGGATTGGCGGATATTACAAGGAGGATTTGGAAGAAAGACTTATTAGAAAAGATTAAATGCAAAAACCTACATATGCCCACCATTGTGAGTAACATTGATATCTGCGGCTACTATAATTATAAGGATTATCAGATTCCAATATATCCTGATATCGGTGATCAACAAGCTTCTATATTCGGAAGTAAAGTTCAAGACAATCATTTAAATATTAATATAGGTACTGCTGGGCAGATTTCTATCATCACCGAAAAATTTACAAGAAACGCTGGAGAATTACGTCCTTATTTTGGCAACAGATATTTAAACACAATTTCAGGAATGCCTAGTGGCAGAAATTTAGATGTAATAATCAACTTTTTAAGGAATAT
Organism: Pullulanibacillus pueri; assembly: GCF_014639255.1. GTDB lineage: Bacteria > Bacillota > Bacilli > Bacillales > Sporolactobacillaceae > Pullulanibacillus > Pullulanibacillus pueri. The sequence continues at coordinate 50,504 of NZ_BMFV01000009.1, read as the reverse complement.
TGGCTCTGAATTGTTTGGTAAAAAGGTCACAAACGATTTTATCTGGGAAAAGCTATTAAACAAGAAGCTTTCAAAGACAGGCTCCTTAAAAGTGGATACGGATTTTTTCAATGTGAAGAATGTAGGGTCTGGAAGTATCAGCCGGATTACAAAAGATAATCTTGTATTAGAAAATTTATTAGCAGCCACCTATGATGACTTTGGAGAAAAATATAAGCACAGTTACGATAAATTAGTCAATCAGTCTAAGCAAATAGATAAAATAATCTTTTCAGGAGGAGTCGCTAAAAAGAACGGTTATCTTTCCAAAATCATTTCAGATTTTATCGGTTTAAAATTTGAAATAAGCACGACCAGTCATGAAGTCTTCGCTGGTCTTCTTGAGTTAATAAGAACTAAAAAATCAATGGTATAAAAAGTGACATCATCTTTTAGCTAATTTATTCATTTATTTGTACCCAATTTGATTATTCATGCACTTTTGTCACTTGAATGGATGATTGCTTGATCGCGATTGAAAAGATCTAAAAGCTTTTAAACGAGGAGGAATAGTGATGAGTATATTAAAAAATTTGAAGGATTCATCATCCGTTTATGGAACAATGTTATCGGAAGTCAATAATGTGAATATCCCAAGGATCTTTAAAGAAGTTGGCTTTGACTTTTATATTATTGACTGTGAACACGGTTATTTTAACTATAATGAAGTAGCTAGTCTAATTACGGTTTCAAAACTATTAAATTTAGTAGTGATTGTTAGAATCCCTAAAATAGATAGAGAATGTATTTTAAAATTTTTAGATATGGGTGCGGATGCCCTTTTAATTCCTATGGTGAGTAGCTTAGATGAGTTGAAATTGATTGTTGATTATTCAATGTATCCTCCAATTGGAAAGAGAGGCGTATCCACATTGCGATCACATACAAATTATAAAAGGATTCACTTGCCAGAATATATGGAAATGGCCAACAAGACTATAAGCCTACTCATCCAAATTGAAACAAGGGAAGGACTAAATCATATTAACGAGCTTGCTAGCCATCCATTTATAGACGGAATTATTGTCGGACCAAATGACCTTTCTGTAGATTTAGGTATCCCTGGTGATTATGACAATCAACACATCAAGGATGCTATTCAACTAGTAAGTCAAACAGCGATTAAGTATAATAAATGGTCAGGAGTCATTAGCTCAAATAAAAAACTATTAAGCCAATCGAAAGAGATCGGAATGAAATTTTTTAGTTGGAGCAGTGAACTGGGAATGATAAAACAAAGTGCAGCTGATGGGTTAAGGCAATTAAAATAAACCTTTTTGAACTTATACTTATTATAAAACAAGTTGTATATCCAAAAGATGTAAACAGGTACTTTTTATCACAATTACACTCGTTAATAAGGTGATGTTTTTATGAATAAACCACTAAAGGCCAAATTCGAAAGGTCGAAAGCTACAACTGATGTATTGAATAAATTAAGGATTGATATCATTCTTGGCAAATATTCTCCAGGAACAAGATTAATTGAGAACACTTTGGCAAAAGATTATCAAGTAAGCCGAGGGAGAATTAGGGATGTCTTTAAAGTGTTGGAACAGGAAGGCATTATAGAATCCCTTGATAATGGTGCTACAGTGGTCGTTGGATTTAATGAAGAAATAGCTTCTGACATGTATGACTTACGTTTATATTTGGAATTAAAAGCTACAGAGATTTTATTAAGCAAAAAAATGGTGAGTTATAGTCAATTAGTAAGTGCCTTAGATAGAGTGGCGAATGATTTGAACCATTTAAACCTACAAGATCTTTATGATATCGACATCCAATTTCATAGAGGCCTTTTTATAGCAGCAGGCAATCGTCCAATCATGCAGGCCTGGGACAATTTATCCTCTACCATTCATTCCTTTTTATCAGTTAATACAACTACAGAGTACTCAAAAAACTACGCTATTGAGTTTTTTGAAAAGCATAAGATCATCATTGATGCCATCATAATGAAAAATCCGAAAGCTAAGGAGGAAGTTGAGAAGCATATATTAGATGCAAAACAAATGACATTAGATATTATCAAGAAGCAAGGTAATAAATAATCTTTATGTGCTAATGCTTGAAACTGAACACTTCCCCATACCTACGAACCCGTAAAACTCATTTAGCCCTCGTTTATTTACGGGTTCACTTGATGTCCTTCAATTTTAATTAAGTTCAACCAGCTAACTCATTGTAGTGGTCCTATTCCCCCTTCGATAAAAAAGCAGAAAGAAATGAGTGAGCCAATGTGCGATGAAAAACTCTAAAATATTGACCAAGAAAAGAACCCAAAGATGCATCCATTGGTACATTTGGAGAAGATTCGTTTTTTCTGTAAAGAAGCCTAATAGGAAGCCTGTACAAGCACTTGCGAGGATGCCTAATACGTACACGTTTTTCTTATGATTCAAGCTATACTGATAAACGAGCATAAAGAACACCGGAATAAATGACGTATCTATCGCCAAATGCACTTGTGGAATGGGAATCAGCGAATAGGGATGATAAACTAATCCTTTGAGCACAGATACAATGTCTAAATCATTCATTAGGACATGAATGGTGTAACCAAAAAAGAGAATTTGAAAGACCCTTTTCCGGTCTATATAAATAAGTAAAACAATTAATGGAACAATAAGAAAAACAGCGTTGAGCCAAAATTGCCACGTATCTACATTATTGTAGAGTTTCCAGTAATGCGCATTCAAATCTGCTATCTGGTGATTGAGCTTCCGTATTTGATCTAATAATAATTCCTGCTGATGACTCAAGGTAACACCACCCGGTGATTTTAATTGAACTTAATTTATCCCCCTTTTGTAAAATTATACTATTGAAGTATTATAGCCCAAGGGAACTTATTATTTAACGAGCTCCTTCTGCAATGACACCTTTTATATCTGAACAAGCCTTATTCACGAGACTTTTTTATGACAAACACAAAATATACAGGCACCATTAACCAGGACTAAAGACCCCCTCTATTTTCCCCGTGACATTTTCAACAGTTCTTGTTAAAATTTCTATAAGTTATTAAGGCGAAATAATTGGCTGCCTTAAGTTAACTACCCAACATATGTAAGCGTTTTCTAAAATGGGAGGAGGATAATGAATGAGTCACAGACTTCGTAAAGGTTTCTTGGTAAGTATCATCAGTTTTGCCCTAGTCGTTTCCCTTAGTGGATGCAGCCTGTCCTCTAATGGCAATGATAAAGTGGAACTAAGCTGGTTGGTTCGTGCAGATCCACATGAAAGAGTCTGGGAAAATCAAATGATCAAAGAGTTTGAAAAACAGAATCCCAATATTGATATCAAGCTGGTGGATGTCCCTCAGAACCAAATTGACCAAAAAATGCGAACCATGATTGCAGGGAAAAATCTACCTGATATCGTGGCACCAAACTGGGCCAATGGGGGCTTTATGTCTTATGCTGATCAACTCGTTGACCTTTCAGACTACGTCAAGAAAGATCCAGATGTCATTGATGGGGTTCTACCAAAGGCTCTTAATTTATGGAAAGTAAACGGTGAATTGAAAGCGCTACCTTTAAATACTCTTGGCAGTCTATTATTTTACAATAAAGATCTATTTCAAAAAGCAGGGTTACCGGATCCCCCTACCGACTGGAATGATAAGTCTTGGACATGGGATAAAATGGTGTCCTACGCGAAAAAATTAACCGACCCCTCAAAAAATATCTATGGTCTCCTCGATAACAACGATCCTTCTGTTGATGCCGAAATGTTTGGAAGTAGTTTTATTTCTGATGAAAGTTATAATAAAGGCGTTTTACTTCAACCTAATGTCGATGACCCTGTCGTTCACAAAGCTGTTAAAGCCCACCATGATTTAATTTTCAAATATAAAGTATCACCCTCCACATCACAACTATCAGCGATTTCACAAATTGGAGATCCCTTTGTTTCTGGAAAAGTCGCCATGACTATTAACGGTGGCTGGGGATTATGGGGCTATCAAAATATTGAAGACTTCAAATGGGGCGTTGCCGCTCTGCCCTACGTTCCGAATCGCCAAGATCGCATGTATATCGATATTATGAGTATCTCGAAGGATTCTAAACACCCGAATGAAGCTTGGAAATTCATGAAGTTCATTTACAGTACAGAAGGTTTAAAAAGCTATATCAAGACAACCCAAGGCCCTCCTGCCAATCAGAACCTTATGGATTACTGGCTTGATTTTGAATCCAAAAAATTAGGGATGCCCGCGGATAAATTGAAGGAAGTACACGAAGGCGCTATCAACAATGGAATAGAAGCCGCCAATCATATGGTCAAAGATTGGGCAACATTGATTCAGTATATCAATCAACCGATCAATGCCTACTATGGAGGAAATAAATCCTTTGACGATGCCATGTATGAAACAAAAAGACTTCTTGAATCGTGGACCACTGTAAAGAAATAAAAAATAATTTTAGGTTCTAGGGGTGATGACATTGAGTCTTGAACATTCAGTTGACACTAAAAAAGCACTTCCAACAAAGAAGAAAAGCAAGAGAAGCCCTAAGGCAAGACAAGAAGAACGGGCCTTCTGGATTTTTATTCTCCCTTGGTTGATCGGACTGATCTGTTTTACTGGCGGTCCCATCGTAGCTTCTTTGTTTTTAAGTTTTACCGATTATAATATCGTGTCTTCTCCGGTTTGGGTAGGTCTTGGTAACTATATTAATTTATTCACTGATTTTCTTGTGATGAAATCATTGGCTGCCACTGCCTATTACGCCTTACTTGCTGTTCCCTTTACGATTATTTTAGGACTTTTATTAGCCATATTACTCAATCAGAAAGTCAAGGGTCAGGCCTTCTTCCGCACGGCCTTTTATGCCCCGAGCATCATTGCCGGTGTCTCAGTTGCTTTTCTGTGGTCATGGCTGTTAAATCCTGATTTTGGTGTCGTCAACTCACTATTAAAACAAGTCTTTGGCATAGACGGTCCCAATTGGTTCAACAGTACGCATTGGGTCATTCCCTCAATGGCTTTAATGCAATTAACAGCTATCGGCGGAACGATGGTTATTTTCTTAGCCAGCCTGCAACAATTACCAAAAGAATTATATGAAGCCGCCTCGTTGGACGGCGCCCGTGGATGGGCAAAATTTATTCACATTACCGTTCCACTGATCTCACCTGTCATTCTATTTAATACCATTATCGCGATCATTAGCTCCTTCCAGGTGTTCACTCAAGCGTATGTCATTACACAAGGGGGTCCTGATTGGCACTCCTACTTCTATGTTTACTATCTCTTCGACACTGCTTTTTCACAATATCGTATGGGATATGCCTCAGCTCTAGCTTGGGTTCTCTTTATCATCATTTTTGCTTTAACAATGCTATCGCTATGGATCTCACGTCGGTTAGTTTATTACGAGTATGATAATAAATAAAGTCATTTAATCATGCTTATTTTCAGTTGTTAAAAGTGCTTACGATGTTAAAAGAAACGTCAGGAGGGCCGTTCATGACGACACAAACTAAAAAAAATTATGTACATGGTGAATATAGCCTGTTCAGAAAAATTATTGTCTATGTTTTACTCATTTTAGGGTTAGCGTTTTTCCTGCTTCCCGTTATTTGGATGTTGTCCACGTCACTCAAGACCTTGCCAGAATCTCAAGCTTTCCCACCAAAATGGATTCCGTCCTTCCAATGGCACAATTTTGTGGATGTTTTTAAGGAGGTAAATTTTGGTCGTTTTACTTGGAATAGTATTTGGTACACGATAGTCACCGTCGTTTCAACCACCTTCTTTTCTGCCTTTGCAGCCTTCGGTTTCGCCCGTTTGCGTGCCCGAGGACGTACCGTACTTTTTGGGATTGTATTGAGCACCATGATGTTACCACCGCAGGTTACCATGATCCCGCAATACCTCATTTTTAATAAGCTAGGATTAGTAGATTCTTATTGGCCCCTTATCATCCCGACAATCGGTGGCAGTGCCTTTACGATTTTCCTTTTGCGGCAGTTTTATATGGGGATACCGAAGGAACTGGATGAGGCCGTTAAGATTGATGGCGGAGGCTACTTTACGATCTTTTTCCGAATCCTTTTGCCACTATCTATGCCAGGGCTGGCTACGGCCGCAATTATGGAGTTTATGTATCGCTGGAACGATCTTATCGGTCCGCTCATTTATTTAAGTTCACCTGAAAAATATCCTTTAGCTCTAGGACTTGCCAACTTTACAGCAGCGTTTGCACAAACCCCATGGAACTTACTCATGGCTGCATCTATTATCGCGATCCTGCCTCCACTCATCTTATTCTTTTTTGCACAGAAATATTTCATTAGAGGTATCGTGATATCAGGTACCAAAGGATAGGCGTTGTCCTATTGAAAAAGAAAGAGCCGCCTCGCCCTTTTTGAAGTGTGGCTCTTTTTAATGCAATGTTCGCCTTTTAGAAAAACCATACTTATACTCCTCGAGCGCTTCGCTAAGCACGCCCTGATGTTCGTGCTTTTGCACACACTAAAGTTGTCACTCGCCAAGCCTTAATGACGAAGGCTAAAGTTGCTTTTATAAGATTTTGCATTAAATTATACGCTGACACTACTAAAAACGGGCATCAGCGAGGTGTCTTGGTGACCGTTTTTCTCAAGAATCTGAAAAACGGGCTTCAGAAAGGCACCTTGGTGACCGTTTTTCTTTAGAATCTGAAAAACGGGCATCAGAAAGGTGTCTTGGCGACCGTTTTTCTCAAGAATCTGAAAAACGGGCATCAGAAAGGCGCCTTGGTGACCGTTTTTCTTAAGTATCTGAAAAACGGGCATCAGAAAGGCGCCTTGGTGACCGTTTTTCTTTAGAATCTGAAAAACGGGCATCAGCTGGGTAAAGGCAAGCAGCATCAGCCACTCAGTCAACGTGACAACGTCGAAGCTAGCACATCCTGTGCGTCGAACGCTGACCCTACCCACATCAATATCACCCCAATAAGTAAAGAACACTTTTCGGGGACCCCGATTGGGGCATGAGGAAAGCGAGGTGAGCCACGCCGTCATAAAGAAAGGCTCCTTTCATCTGATTCCTTTATAAATCAAAGGTTCTCACTAATGCCTCAATCTCGGATCTTTTGCTCTCATCAAGAGCTTGCATCGGACTCTTAACAGTTCCTGCTTCGACCCCTTTTACCTTTAATATTTCCTTCAACGTTGCAAAGATCCCTAAGTCTAAGACCCTTTCAATAAGATCGTTGCACGTGTGTTGAATGGCATAAGCCTCTTTTAACTGCCCCTTATGACATAAGTCGAAAATCTGCTTGGCACGCTGACCATTGATATTATATGTACTGCCAATAGCGCCATCTACACCCGAAACCACACCATAAATGAGCATTTCATCAAATCCCGAATAAATTAGTTTATGAGGAAAACGACGACGAAGGCGCTCTAATAAAAAGAAATTGCTATCTGTGAATTTCACCCCGATAATCTTTTCATTCTGGAAAAGAGCGTCAAATTGTTCCATAGACATAGCCACACCTGTGAGTGACGGGATTGCATAGATAAGCATCGTATTGCCTGTTTCCTTTAGAATACTTTCATAATAAGCTTTAATCTCTTGGAAACTAAATTTATAGTAAAAAGGTGTGACAGCTGACAAACTATCATAACCTAACTCTGTAGCGTATTTTCCTAGTTCAATAGCTTCATCAATATTGATTGACCCAACTTGGGCAATGAGCGGCACCTCACCATTTACTTCCTCACTGACGATCTTAAAGACCTGCTTTTTTTGCTCTTTAGACATCATGAAATTTTCACCTGAGCTCCCGTTAACATACAATCCATCAATCTTTTGGACCTCAATATTGTATCGTACGAGTTCACGCAACCCCTTCTCTAACACCTGACCTTTTTCATCGAACGGGACTAATAATGCTGAAAATAAGCCTTTCATATTCCTCACCCTTCCTTACGAAGTATTTACTGAAATATGATACTTATAGAACGTTCCTTAATACGTTTCCACAAACTGTTTCAATACATGAGCAGATTGAACACAATCATTTAACGACGACCATTCCGCAGGGTTATGACTGACCCCATCTTTACTTTGAACAAAAATCATGGCCACAGGGACGTGATGACCCATAATCATGGCATCATGCGCCGCTCCACTGGTTAAATAGACAGGAGCAATGCCCTTCGCTTGAATTGCCGAACTTAATTTTTCTTGCATACTCTCTTTTATAGGAACAGGTTTAACGTGCTGTGTTTCCTTCCATTCAAGGTCAATCTGATGTGCTTCACAAATAGATGTTGCTGATTGAATAATAAGCTCAATCAATCTATCTCGTTGTGTTTCATCGATATCACGAATATCTACCGTTAATGTCACTTGACCAGCGATGACATTTGTTCCGTTGGGATGGACATCTAACTTTCCAACGGTCGCCACCGCCGTTGAACTGACTTGTTGAGGCAATGCATTAACAGCTACCACAAATTGACTGGCTGCAAGAAGTGCGTCTCTCCGATCATCCATTGGCGTATTTCCTGCGTGACCAGCATCTCCAGTGAAAGTCATTTCTAACCAAGAGGGTCCGGCTATCCCCGTGACGATCCCCACAGGAACTCCTGCTTTTTCTAATCGTTTTCCTTGTTCAATATGGATCTCAACATAGCCCTTTATATCGGACATCTCTCTTTGGGAGGCTGCAAACGTATTAACAGAGAGTCCCACCTTTTCAATCACTTTTTCAAAAGGATCGCCATGGATATCAACCAGTTGCTGCTGAGCCTCCCTATCGATTTCACCGGTCATTGCCCGACTCCCAGTGAGCCCACCATTAAAACGCGAACCTTCTTCATCAGTAAAAATCACGACTTCATAAGGTGACTCTGGCACAAAGCCTGTGGCTTTCCAGGCCTCAACTACCTCGAGAGCGGCTAGTACACCCAATGGTCCATCAAAATGTCCACCATTAGGGACACTGTCTACGTGAGAACCCGAAAGAATAGCCGGCCTGTGTGGATTCCTTCCGGATAGGCGCCCAAAAACATTGCCTGCACCATCCTCTGAAACTTCTAATCCTGCTTCATTCATCCATTGTTTTACTAATTGTTTCGCTTGCTTCTCTTCCTGAGAGAAGCCGATCCGATAGGACCCATGTTCATCCGTTAAGCCGATTTCCGATAAAGCGGAAAGTCTCTGCGCGAGTCTTTTCCCACTAACCCCATCAGCATCTAATGAGGTATCGTAATCTTTCATGAGTTTTTCATATAAGTTCCATGTCTGTTGTGTATCCATTTTAAGGACCCCTTTTACCTTTGTTACACTCAATATTACGATACTTCTTAGGAAGATTGAAGGAGAGCATTTGAAAAAGGACGTTCAAAAGCAAGACTAAGACCCATTAAAGGAGCACAAATAGAAAAATCCAGTTGCTTTGTCACTGCCCTTTCAAGTACCTAAATGAGATTGTCTTAGCTCTTTAGTCATCTGCTCAACTAACTCTGGTCTGCCATGAAACTGTGCTGGTGTATTTTGAAACAGTTGAATGCGCCACCCTATCTCCTTCTTTACAGCCACCATCGTTTGATGAGCGTTGACCGTTGGCTCTATCTCTGTCTTTCCAGGCGGAATCATCCCTGCAATAGCGCGTAAAATCGCCACATCAGTCCCGAGCATTTTTATATCCTTCACCTTCACTATGAAAGGAGCTGTAGGATGATTTTCAAAGATAGGATTGAGGTGGTCTAAAATTTCTTTTTGACCCGTAAGCATACTCCCATCAAAGCCAATTTGCACCCCATCCTCTGTAAAGAGTTTTGCCATTCCTTGAGCATCTCGGTGATTCCATGCTTGAATTATTTTTTGATATAGGCGTTCAACATCCTCATCTGAAGAACCATACATCATCTTGGCCTCCTTAAGTGTACCTACTTTTTTACTATCGTTTCCTTCGCGCTGGGAGGGACTTAAACATCGTTACCGCATAGCTTACCTCCACTGGCTGTCAAGCTTTATAGTTCCAGGAAAAAGTATCCTCATTTTTAAACGAGTCCGTAAATGACAACATACCCGACGAGTTTAATATATTCATTGATCGTAAATTGCCACCCGAGTTTTGTGGTCCACCACCAGTCAGGATTGTAATAAGAGGTAGGCGCGGCGTGGTATATTAGCTTAATCCCCGATCCTGCGTAGACTTTCTCAAAGATATAATGCGAGCGTCTCATATGAAAGGAAGAGGAGACAACAATAGCTGACTTGAAATGATGTTTTTTCATCATCCTTTTGGAATAGACAGCATTCCCGTAAGTACTTTGCGCTTGAAGCTCAGGTATAATCGCCGATTCTGGCACACCATCCTCTTTAAGCCAACCCATTTCTTTTTCAGCTTCGACCGTCGAAGGGTGATTGCGAAGCCCACCATTAGACAACATGACGTAAGGGGCATATCCCTTTTTATACAGCTTGCTCGCTTCTAGCGCCCGCTCACCATCTCCACCCCCTAAGACAATGATGACATCCGCATTCCGCGGCCTTTCCGACACCGCGAGATAGCGTCCCGCCTCAAAAAGACAAAAGAGAAGCAGTAAAATTAAAGGAATCAAAAATATAAACAACCGTTTTAGTCTTTTCATAAGCCTAATTATAGCTGAACCGTTAGGAATCAGACAAATTTAAACATTTAGACATTATAACTTGCGGTATTCTATTCTAAAGGAACAACTGCTTTTTGCGGGTTTTAATGAACGAGGTTTGTGTCATTTCACTCTTTTTCCCCGCGAATTTTCCTAAAAAGATCTTTATAAATAGCATCGCAATTTAACCAGGTTGCTACCCGCATGGACGGTCTTGATAAGTCAAAGCTCCATGTTAATTGATCTGTGAGAATCGGGCGATGCACAATGTTTGTCTCTACCCAATTAGGATTGACTAAATAAGCGATCGTTGAAATGTCCCAAATGACTTTTGAATAAGCGAAATGATCTGCCTGATAGCCTTTAAAGGTCTCTAATAAATAATCCCCTATATCACCCGTTCCCTTAATATGCGCTTCAAGTTCAGGTAAAGTGGTCAGTAAATGAGAACAAACACCCATACAAGGAATGGTCATAAGAGGGACACTGCAATCAAAAATATATTTTGACGCTACGATATCTTGATACAAATTAAACTCCTTAGTATCGGGCCAGTATAAAGCATGACCTCCAAGCCACACAACAACGATTTTATTCATGATCTCAGGTTCAATTAATAGAGCAGAAACGACATTTGTAATAGCACCAATAGCAACCACATAGAGCGGATCATCTTCAGACGACGCCATGGCTCTCTTCACCAAATCCAATGCTGCATCACTATGATAAGGCTCATTTAAGTCTTTCAAATAATCCCTCGACCCTTTGTATACAAAATGGTCGTACGAAATAGGCATAAGACCAAGAATTTTATTTATTTCATTAAAACTTTTTTCCATTCTATCAGCAGGACTTTTAGATCTATCGTTAAAAAACGGTGCCGCATAAATGGCCTCAACTTTCATTTTTTCTTGGGACAATAAAGCATACACAACAGCAAATTGATCATCGACTTCATTGTAAGTGTCCGTATCTAGTACCACCCGAACCTTCCCTTTTGGGGGTTCTAACCTTTGGATCATGTGACTCTCCATTTGACCTCTCTCCTTTTAAACATCAGTAAATGTAAGGGCTTTATTTTATTTTAAAGCTGCTAAGGCAATGCGGCAATGTTATTTTAACAAAGTGATTTTCAACAGCGTGTCATGCCACTTACTTAAGAGAGCAAGGGGGACTTCGGTTCCAGAGAAGTTTTATTCTTCAACCTTTTTATTTCCGGGACAGTAAACCTGTCCCTATGTCCCAGCCCGTGACAGTCTCCTGATAATCTGCTAAAATAAATGCTACTTGTTCATATATGATAGAGGTTCTTAGCCAAACCCTCTATAAAAAACTAAGGATATATGACGTTAAAGCCATATCTCTTAGAGGTATGGCTTTTTTTATACTGTTGATCATATTGAGGAGGATGTATATGGTAGGAAGAAATGATGCAGATCTTAAAGATCTCAGTTTATTAGGGAGCGAAAAAACGACTTATGCTTTTGATTACACCCCCGAGGTTCTTGAGACCTTTGACAATAAGCACCCTAACAGAGATTATTTCGTAAAATTTAATTGTCCAGAATTTACTACACTCTGCCCGAAAACAGGACAACCTGATTTTGGAACGGTTTATATTAGCTATATCCCTGATCTTAAAATGGTGGAAAGCAAGTCACTGAAGTTATACTTATTTAGTTTCCGTAATCACGGTGACTTCCATGAAGACAGTATAAACATCATCATGAACGATCTCATTCATCTCATGGAGCCCCGGTACATTGAAGTTTGGGGAAAGTTCACACCCCGAGGAGGGATTTCCATTGACCCTTATTGCAACTATGGAAAACCCGGAACAAAGTATGAAAAAATGGCCGAACATCGTATGCTTAACCACGATCTCTATCCTGAAAAGATAGATAATCGTTAGAAATCCAGGAAAAAGAAACTAATCTTGCTAGACTAGTTTCTTTTTTCGACTCTATTGATTTTGACAGTTGAAAACGAAAGGGAACCCGTAGTTGCCTTCTAAAGGATATCACGATTAAAGCATCAAAAGAATCTCTCCTTATGCAGGATATAACAGACAGGCTCCCTTTAATAATAAACATTTTAAAAGTGTTTACCTCTCGCGAGTAGCTTGTATAATTGTTGGCCTAGCTTCCCCAACCTCCACCATTCTCTTTAACAAACGTTCCTGCAGATCTTCTTTAATCTTTTGATAGGATCGATCATGAATTAAGTTTGTGAGTTCATAAGGATCTGCCTCTAAATGATACAAAAACTCCTCAACGTATTGATCTGATCCTGAGTCATCCCAACCATCTTTATCCGTCGTCCTACTGCTCATTTTTTATTACTCCTCACAAAAACCGATCGGCGAAATCCAGGAAACATTTCCAATCGTATTCGACTAAATCATGTTGTCCTGTTCTTAAATGGTAGCCTACATGTTCGCCTATGATAGGTTCTTCTGGAGAAGGATAGGGAGACTCACCTAATCCCTTGAGTCCAAAAAGTTGGTAGACGGGGCTGGTCAATAAAAGGGACAGAAATTCAGATTCAGGATCACTCCAGTCATCCTCAGTCGCACTCGTCACATATAAAAGTCGTGGGGCAATCAAAGACAGGAGCATATGCTGATCAAAGGGCATGTCGTATTCCTTGTCATTAAAAGCCTTATAATTTTCGGCGAACCAATGCGGAAATCGAGTATTTATGGCCTTAATGGTTTCTCCCTTTTTTCCTCTAGAAAGAGCAGCCCCAGTACATCCTGAATTATTACTGACGACCATTTTAAACCTTTGATCTACCGCACCTGCCCATAGCGCTGTTTTTCCACCTCTTGAATGGCCGACCACCGCCACACGATGCTGATCGATATCAGGGTCTGTCTCCAAGTAATCCATGACCCGACTCGCACCCCAAGCCCATGCTGCAAGCGTTCCCCAAGCATTTTTTGGACGGGGTTCCCCAGGAGCATCAAAGAGCGCATGGACACCATTCTTGAAGCCATCGTCAAAATCCGGATCAATCTCTTGAACATGAATAACAATAGCTGCATAACCTCGGGAGACGATTTCATCTGTTGGCCAAAAAGAGGTGCTTAGTGGGGATTCAGGCGTCTGATGATTAATAAGTAGAAAAGCAGGGACAGGTTGACGCGACTGACAAGGGATTAAAAGGTGAACATTGAACGTCCCCTCTCCACCTGGTCCTACATACGTCAAGCGTACTTTCTTGCTTTTTATTGTTTCTTTAAGCTGCTCCTCAGATATCATGTGAAAACTTAACCTATCCGGACAGGGTTCTCTTCCAAATACATGCTCTCGAAAGCACTTAAAAATTTCAGGTCGCCGTTTTTGTTGCCACTGCTCGGCACTTGTGACTTTTTCACCATCCAACGTCTCCAATACTTCTGGCAGGCTGGCTATTCTCTCGTCCATTTTTATTCCTCCAACTTTTTAAATACAAGATCATGAACCGTCTTACGAAAGCCCTTTCAATATTTTATAATATTTTAATAAATTTAAAAAATAACTTGCTTAAAAAGGCACTCAGGACCCAACATGTCCTGAGTGCGAGAGAAGTCTCATCACCCGTCTTAGCATGATTTCTTTATTTGGGATTTGAACCAAATCGGTTCGAATCCACGTCGCTATCCTGACACAAGAATACGAGAAGGATAATCCATCCGACTAAAGGAATTAGTCCGATGAGCTGCCACCATCCACTACGGTTAGTATCGTGCAAACGTCTTGCGGTCACTGCAAGACCAGGAATTAGGATCGCCAATTCATAAAGATACTGAATAACGACAAATCCTGAAATGAAGTATTCAATAATACCAAAAATAATGCCTATAATAAGGTTAATGAGCACAAACATCCAATACTCTTGACGTCGAGATCGTCCTTCAAAGACGGCGTATTTTTTCCACACTGTCAAATACCACTGCATGCCACGCCCCCCTTTAATGAAAAATGGGTAAAAACTCGCTACTACAGTCATTCAGTTCAACATTGATTGACATCATCCTCTGATCCTTTACTTGATTTATTTCACCCTTTCCTTGAGGAATTGGGATCTGCTAATAAGATATATGTCAAAAGTGATACTTTAATAACAAAAGTTCAGTCCCATTATGAGTTCTTTGTCTTAGCATTAGATATGATGGCTTGTGAGAGGATTTCAAGTGAATTCGTTTGAACTTGTTTAGGATTTGCTTTAAAGGGGATCATTTTATCAGTAGGTCTTTCGATGAGAGCAATAATAATTTGGCGGATAAGCGCTGGACGCTTCGTTCCCTTTGTTAAAGGAAGATTTAACTCACGAGCATAGTTGCGAATGGCTTCGAGTTTAACGTTTTGTGTATCTTCCAACAATTCTTGTGTATGTTTAATCCAGTTATATTTCGAGGTATTCTCTTTCTTTAACTCTGTTAGCCTGCTTTTTAAATTTGTTGGCCGTTTCTTCTCTTGTTTAGGCTTTGCCCTTGATTCCGACTGTTCACCTTGACTTAGTTTATGTAACGCTTGCAAACAATTGAGAACATCTGTATGCTTTTCTTCGAGAAGGTGTCTGACTGCTCTTATATCTTCTGTTGAATATTTTTCATTTAACAGCATCAGTTCTAGCATTAATTGTTTGCTCTTCATAAGCTTATCGTCCTGGAAAAGGCTTCGGCAAAGGCCCGGAATTCATCTGTCGTACTGGCTCTTGCATAACGCGTATCCATTATAGAACTGATTTCACGCACACTTCTTGTATAAGAATCACTAAAACTAATTTCTTCTTCAAACCACGGCCATTCATATTGACGAGCCAATGCCTTAATCTCACGCTTAGATGCCATCGCCTCGCGACTATTCGTCACAATGTTAAAAACAATTCCCGCCACCTTCAAATCTGAACGGTTATAATCACGGCGAAATTCGTTTGTTGATTCCACAATCAATGGCAATCCAATGGTAGATAAAAATTCAGGTTTCACAGGGACTAAAAGCTATTGACTCGCACGATAAGAAGCCGTAGTGAACATGGATTCTGTCGGTGGACAATCGATAAAAATGACATCATAATTGTCTTTCACCATCGCTAAAAAATTATTTAAGGCATGCTCCTTCCCCCGAGGATTCTTCAAGATTTTCGAAAGTTTTAATGAAGAAGGGATTAAATCAAGCTTGGCATCTTGTTCAGTGCGTACGCCATAGATAAATTCATCTCGAAGCTGGAATCTGGATAAAGAAGTATATTCCTCAAACAAATCCTTCATGGTCGGACGCCGTTGCTCAATATAATCTTTATACTTTTTCGCTCCCATTAAATAATGACTGGCATTGGCCTGAGGGTCTAAATCCACGACTAATACCCGTTTGCCTTTTTCGCTCATCATGTACCAGGCTAACTGAACTGTTAGAGTGGTTTTGCCAACACCACCCTTCATGTTGAAAACAGATGTTGTAATCGCCATTTTCATCCCCCTTTCTCTTACCATTTTATTGTATGATTAGAGATTGAAGGATTTGTTGCTCTTTTGTATATTTTAATAAGAAGACGAACTTGAAAATAAATCTGGCCAAAATCACTCTAATGATTTATTCATTTTAGGGTATCTTAAGAAATAATCATTAGCATAGTTCGTGTATCTTTTTAAGTTCTTTTATTCTTTGCATGAAAATCAATACTTTTTTAGGGGGCATGACCTTTGAAGTTATATCAGGTCAGAAAAGGACAATTTGTTTACTATAATAATGAACTACACAAAGTCTATGGTGTAAAGCCAATGTTTAAACAATCTGTCCATCTCATTAGGATGAGAGATTTAACACAACATCTAACAAAAGCGGTCAACGTAGAAAGATACAAAATCCAACCGCAGGATAGCTTTATATTTAATCACAAAGTCTATACCCTCAGTAAAGATAAAAAAGCTGAGGAAGGCGATTATATTTTAATTACCAATCCAAGTCCGGATTATCTAGATAATTATACATTAAACTCCATCGAAGTCGTTGAAACAGTAGAAAACAAAGGGGTTATTACCAATCGATCTAACGGCATAAAACATAGCGAATATTTATTAATGGTCCCAGGTAGAGATGAAAATAGCCATCCCATTGATTATAAAGAAATAAGCGAAGGTGACATCAATGACGATGCCCTTCAGTTAGAAGAAAACGGAGTGAATAGTGGCTTCTTGCCCACCATAGGTGACGTATACAAGAAGGTTGATCCTACCTCTTCCTTTGAGGCTATGGTCATCGCCATCCAAGATCAAAAGGTCTTCCTAGGCGGCGGACTCGAGATTTCTCAAAAGGACTTGCTTGATACTGAGAAATGGGAGTTTCTCTATAACCTGCTTGATAAGTAATGGAAAGACATCAAAAACTTTCTGTTTTCGCTACAGGAAGTTTTTTTCTTTAAGCTTAGTTTCAGATTTGCTGCCCGTGTTTCCAATCCGCGCACTCACGAAGAGTGCGACACCTGCAGCAATTTCAAGATGTGTCTTCCCCACCCCATTTCAATCCACGCACTCACGAAGAGTGCGACACCGATGGAACACAGCTACTATTCGAGTTTAAAACATTTCAATCCACGCACTCACGAAGAGTGCGACTTACCAAAACATGTCGCCGACCGTAGTAATCGAGATTTCAATCCACGCACTCACGAAGAGTGCGACGTCTAGAAGAGTCGAACTAAATCCTAGTGTTATATTTCAATCCACGCACTCACGAAGAGTGCGACAGTTCCGTTATCCGTAACGGTTGCGTTGCTTGAAATTTCAATCCACGCACTCACGAAGAGTGCGACGGACGGGAATTATATGATTCTCGCAAGAGATAAAGATTTCAATCCACGCACTCACGAAGAGTGCGACTAGTTCGCCACATCGCGAGCGGCAATATTGAAACATTTCAATCCACGCACTCACGAAGAGTGCGACTGATGCTGATTTCGCTCCAGCCTTTTCCTCAGAGATTTCAATCCACGCACTCACGAAGAGTGCGACCATATAGATCATGGCGCAATAAACGGAATGCTAGAATTTCAATCCACGCACTCACGAAGAGTGCGACAATATACTTTTTCCATTCCATTCCGGAATGTGAGATTTCAATCCACGCACTCACGAAGAGTGCGACGATCATTTTAGCGAGTTTTTTAAGCAAAAAAAGGAATTTCAATCCACGCACTCACGAAGAGTGCGACAGCGGAAACAGGTAATATTTGCCCTATATTTTTACATTTATAACATAATAGACCATTAAATAAACCTGTTTAATTCCATTCTTCCAAATAAAAGTATATTATTACCGTCTTTTTTGGTGCGAATCTCCTTAGTAATTGATGTGCGCTTCACATTCGCACCTTAACTAGATAAATAAAGGCCCTTCTACGTCGAAGGAATCTTTTACACCGATATGTTCTACCTTGGTTTTATAATTATCACCTAATCGATAAAATCGCAAGCTATCTTTTTCACTATTGATGACTTCCAACAACTCATACTTAAGCTGCTTGAGTTGGGTAGAATCTACTACACATTCGAATACAGAATTCTGAACACGTTGTCCATAGTTTTGACAAAGCTTTGATACTCTTCGCAGTCTCTTTTTGCCAGCGCCATCAACGGTACTCACATCATATGTGATCACAACTAGCATCTAATCACTCTACTTCCATAAGAATGGTGGATACCCATCTAAATCACCTCTTAGATATCTGGCTAATAGCATGGCTTGGGCATGAGGGACCAACCCCCAAGAAATACGCTCGCCTAAAAAAGGGTGCTTAATCTTATCTTGTTTTCTTTCCTGCCATGCTTTTAAAAACTTTTTGCGTGCTTCATCTGTCATGATGACTGCGCCATTTTCTTTTGTCAGAAAGTCATCCTTATGAACGACCTTTTTATTAATCAGTGATAGAACAAAGCGGTCGGCGTAGACTCCTCGTAGTTCTTCCATTACGTCCAACGCCAAAGAAGCTCGGCCAGGGCGATCTCGATGTAAAAAACCGACGAAAGCGTCCAAGCCGATTGCTTCTAAAGCAGCAGTGGCATCACTGGCCAGCAACGTGTAGGCAAAGGAAAGCATGGTATTGACATTATCCAGCGGTGGCCTGCGATTTCTTCCTTTAAAAAAGAACGCATCCTTTTGTTGAAGGATCATCTGATCGAAAACTTTATTGTAAAGGATCGCTGCTTGTCCTTCATACCCTCTTAGCCCTTCTAAATCAGTCACTTTTTTAATCCCTGTAAGAATGTCTGATAACTTGTTTGAAACTTCCTTAAATTGATTTGTATCAATCCTTAAAGGGTAGTCACGAGTTGCGCGCTCTAAGATCCATTTATTATTATAGATTTTTCCAATGATAAAGTGCTTGGCAATTGCTGTACTTGCCGCCTCACTATCCGACACGCGATATTGTGCTTTACGTAAGACAACATTGCCTCTACTCTCCCCAATTACTCGCGCTATAAATCTGCCATGCTTTGTCAAAAAGACGAGAGCAATATTTTTCTCCGCACACGCCCCCATTAAAGCAGGGCTCGCTCCGCTATAGCCAAAAGTATAAATGGCCTCTAGATTATGAAGCGGCACCCTACCAATGCGCTCCTCTTCCTTTTTCACGACAATATTCTCACCATTCAATGTTAAATAAACATCCGGGCTTGTAATAAATAAGCTATTTAATAACTTTCTCATTCCCCTAATATCCTTTCAATATAGCTCGCCACAGATTGTTTGTGCATAAGCTCTGGTAAGCAAATGTCTTGTAATGAGCAATTACGACAAAAGGCTCCTGTCTTAACCTTCGGCGTGTGACGATTGTTGAAATAATGATGCATTTCCTTAAAAACCGTTCTTACCTTTTCCTTGTTCTCCTCAGTAATTGGGATTTCCTCACGGTGCTTGATTTCATTATAAAAAATGTACCCTGTTGGAACACTGCAGAGAAGCATTTCCTCAAGGCACATGGCTTGGGCCGTTAATTGCAATGTATCCGAACGATCTTTTTTAGGCTTGCCTCTTTTATATTCCACAGGGATCGGAATATATAACTGATCGGAGTTCAGAACCGATACCCCATCGTCATCTTCAATAAATTCAACCACATCACAGATCCCTGTTGCCCCGAGCTCTTTTGACTTTATTGGCAAGGCACGGACTATGAGCTTATTTCTTCGTTTTTCTTTTATAAACGGTTGATCTGCTTTGCGATGAAGATGTTGGCCCTCGACAGTCCTAACATTTTCGGCCCATTGCTGTTCAATATGAATCAACGCCCATTGCCGCTTGCAAAACTGGAAATGCTGGATGCCAGAAAGCATGAGATAGTCGTCTTCATTACTGTCCATCATAGACTTGTACCGCCAGCCCGTTTAATTCCTCTAAAGTGATCTTTACGTTTTTTTCATTATCCTCTTCCACTTTCAAAGAGCGGTGGACTTTTGCAGATGAATACTGCCCTAACTTTGAATTGTGCTCCCACCAATATACCTTCTGTACCTCCATGCTCCCATCGGGACGTGCAGAGGAAGCATCGTTCTCGAATAAGGTGATGAGTGCCTGTTTAAATTTTTCTGCATCCTCATGAGTAAAGCCCGTTTTTTCAGCAAGTTGTGTGTTAATACTGCCATAAAAAACATAGTTGCCAAAATCCACGCGATGCTTCATTCCCATCGTATCGGAGCCCTTGCGGTCAGATGTCGTTGAATTGACGCTTTTAGTGATCTGAATACTAGAGATATCGATGGGACTAAGACTGACAGCAGGATGAACAGATACCGGCCCCCGTACACCCACAGATAATACATCACCTTTAAAGGCAAAGACTTGACCAAAGCTCCTTACATCCAGCCATTTCTTACAAGCAAGTTCAGCAAATAAATCACTATTTTTATCCTTCATGGCCTTCTTTAAATCTTCCTCTGCATCGGCACGTTCTTTTAAACTTTTAAAGGCATCATTTTTCCTCTCATCTGATTGAACAAAAATTGGCTCACCTGCGTCCTGTAATCGATTGCGCATTTTCCGTTTTAAGCAAACGTCAGAAACCTCGCCATATCCTTCATAATTCTGCCTTGGCCGATTTCCATTCAAAGGATCCCCGTTTGGATTCGCATTTCTCACAGAAAAAATAACCGCAAAATCAATTTTATGATCTAAAATCGTCATCTCTATCCACTCCTATAAATTAGTATTCTCTAATTGCTCTTTTTCTTTTTGCTTTTTACTTTTAAATAATTCATGGCGCTGACTATAGAACCCGAGTAAATATAAACCACTCAAGGGTTTATCATTAAAATCGTTTAAATTGATATCACTCGCCACCTCATCAATCAAACGGTTGAAAGAAAAGACTTGATCACCTAATCTGGCCTGATAGGGTTGTAGATTTGCTTGAATTACTTGCCAAGTTCGTGCAGGATGCCTCGAAAATGCGTTCATATAGCGAATGGCATTCGTTGCCCGCTTCTCATCAGCTGAATACAACGCCCGCTTTTCCAAAACATCTGCAATGGCTAACAAGCGCCCAAACAAATAGTCCCTCTCCTTACAATTCACATCTAATGCCACGTCATATTCCTCCTTTTCATAATGCTTTTTTAATAAAGCACAAGTGATACTTAATGTCTTGGTCCATTCCCACTCATCCATAGAAACCGGGTTAGAAGCTCTGGCCAGCGCACTGCGAATGACGTCCAATGGAATTTTTTGCCCGTCAACAATGCAAGCTAACATGCGTTCCATCAGTCCTTTAATCACTTTGTCACTCGCATGTGATCCATAAGCAGCCAGTGCAATATCCCTTGGAGCAGGCGGTCCATAAAAGCGAATGATTTGTTTCTGCTCATCCCTCTTATAAGCATGCAGCCAGCTACAAGTCTTGGCCCAATTATCGATCCGGGTGAAGTAATCTTCGATGTTCATGCTGCGGTAATACATCACAGAAAGTCGGCCTGGCGTAGCTGCATCTAAAATTAGCAGCATCACTTTTGACTCATAGGATAAATTGCTTTTATAACCTGCTATCGCTTTGTTGAAGGCCCGAGCAAACACTTCATGTGTGCGATCACCGGCTTCTTGCTGCTGTCTTTCATCTAAGGACCCGATACCTACAAGCCAATCATGCAAGTCATCTTGCGGAGAAGGGACTTCCGTTGACTCATTTCCCCAGACTAAAAACACACGTCCATCAACGACTTTTCCTTGTTTTAATATCAACCACTTCAATGCATTATGCGCTTTTTGTGAAACATCAAAGCTCACATTGGCAACATCATTAGCGTTTATAAAGCGCCCTTTAAACGTAAAACCGTCCGTATCATTTGCTGAAATCAACTTCGCCATATCTGCGGCATGACGTATCTTGGAGGCATGCCGATCGGTTTTAGCATCCATCTTCCCTGTGATGTAACACATGTCATCCTCTTGCAATTTCCCTTTATAGTAGGCAACAAAGGCATCGTATATGGAGGTATCATTCCAAACGCTTGTATTCACCTTACCTACCTCGTGGACGTCAAAACGCACAAACACTTTGTCCTGCGTTTCACTCATAACCTTAAAAATATCAGGCTTATCACCATATTTTTCTTCCTCCTTTTTTGTCCACTTTTTGATTAGCTGATGCTTTTCATCTACACGAAGAATCGCTTTGTTTACCAAATCTTTGATTAAAGTTCCTTTTTTCAAATAATGATAGATGGCAATAACCTTTGGATGAGCATGTGACGAGTCGCACCATTCTCTTAATTGCTCAATGTAGTCATTGAATGGCGAGCCCTTTTTTACCACCCCACCATAGTGTTCAAAATCTCCGGCAACATACATCAATTTATCATGGAGAGGGTGCGGGACAGCTTTACTTGTTCTACTAAAGGAAGCTTCAGTGCAAGGAATAACTGTCGTTGCATTTTTCTTCTCTACCACTACTGCATCATAAAAATTCCCTTCAAGATCGACAGTCACTTCAATCTGTGCATTTTGGGTAGAGTGTGAAACGGGAAGTAGCGTGTATGCTTCGTCCTCTCTTCTTTTGTGGATGGCGCCTATTTGATCACTATTCTTCTCATAGGTCTCATAAAGACTTAATAACCAGCTCATCTAATGCCCCCTCTCACCAAAGTAGTCATGATACAATGCATCAACTGATTCAATCGTTTCTTTTGAAAAGAGTTTAGGTTTCATCGCACTCAAGGGACGGACCTTATCACAGTCTTCTGGGCGGATAAAGTCGATATAGCCATCTTTCATCTCGTATTCCCATAACCGTGCTTCCATCATGCCCTTTCCTGTTTCATCAGGGTAATTGATACCATGAACCATCGTTCCGAAATGAATGGTTCCTCCATAATTGTCATAAAACCCTTCCCCACTGCCGAATTCACATGGCTCCACATAGCCCTGGCACTCTCTCGTTCCTAAGTAAATATCTCTCCTTCCACCGGCCTTCACACTGCGCTTAGCGATGTTGTGATGCTTATGTTCGTTACGATCGAAGGCTAGATCCTCCCGATGCTCATTAAATTCAAAATGAGCAAGCACTTGATACCTCACATCCTTTAAATAGGTGTAATTGGCCAGCGTATTTCCTCCCTTGTATTCGATAGGGCGTATGCCTTTTGCCTCCATACGGATAGCGTTGATCACTCTCACCCTATCAATCACCCATACTATAGTAGGTTTCCAGTATATGGATTCCACAATGCCTTTCAGCGCCTGGTATGTCGGTACCTGGTAAGATAGTTTTTCTCCACCTAATTTTGTGACCGGATCAGTAAATAAAGCATATTTCCCATATACTTCAAATTCTATTGAATTACGCATCCTCTTCCCCCTCGTCTTTTTATATAAAATGCTCCTCCATCAGTCCATTTCCATCTATATTGACACCATAATTGAGATCGTAAGCATTTTCACGCAAACAAAAGAGCTTGCCTTCGAGTAAAGATTGGATATCTCCCTGTTGACTTAATCTGTCAATTTCGTGCTGATAGACATTTACCGTGTAGTGCTGGGCCTTTTTTAGTAGCGCTGTCATATCCTCAATCGTTACCTCGCCATTAAATTCTGCAATGATCTCATGACCCTCCTTATAAGGAACAAGAAGTGAGGTCGTTTGATTATCTATAACTTTAAAATGATTGGCTGCCGTTTTGATACTCATATCAAGCAACAAATTAAATGACTTCTTGGTCTTATTCCAATAAGCATCCCTATATCCTACATTTCCCTTTAGCAGCTCAAACATATTTTTCTGAACTGTTGGAATGAAATAATCAAGATCTTCTTTAAGCGCTTCATAATAGGATTGAAAATAAAGCGTTAATGCCTCTGAGGATAGAAGATCTTTGATCCCTTGATCATGATGGCGATCAATAAGCAGTTGCTTCGTAATCCTAGCTCCAGTAGCAATCTCTTGTAAATGCTTCAAATTTTCTTCTTTATGATTAATGATATAAACATTCCGATGCCCGAACTCACCATGACGGTTGCAGCGCCCGGCTGCTTGGGCAATTGAATCGAGTCCAGCTAAGGAACGAATGACACATTCAAAGCTAATGTCGACCCCCGCCTCAATCAACTGCGTACTCAGACAAACGACCTTTTCTTTATGATTAATCGCCTCATTTACCTTGGCTAAAATGTCCTTTCGATGTGCCGCACACATCGACGTACTTAAGTGATAGACTCTTAGATTGGGGTCAGTCTCTTTGATGTGGCTAAATAACCTTCTCACCACTGTCTTGGTATTTAATATCACCAAAACGCTAGATACGTCTTGGAGTTGATCAAAAACAAAGTCAGATAACGCCTCCGTATCCCAGCCTTCATTCGTCGTTTTGTCAATAATATCAACTCTTTTGAAGGCCCCTGTTACCTGTTCCAAATCCTGCACAATCTCTCCATCAATCTTTTCAATACTATGTTGTACAAAGTCCAAAGCGGGTTGCGTTGCTGTACACAAAAGAATACTTGAGCCCCCAGCACCTTTTAAAAAGTTCAAGGCCTCGTTGAATAAGGAGACACATTTTATGGGTACTGACTGTACTTCATCAAAAATAATAACGGCATTAGCAAGATGATGTAACCTTCTAACATTCCTTGTCCCTTTCGAATAGAAAGCGTTTAAAAATTGCACCATAGTTGTAAAAATAACAGGGGCATCCCAGTTATCTTTTGCAAGTTTTAAGGATTTATCTTTCACATCGTTTAATGTGTCACTTTCCGTCTCAACAACATTGGAATGATGCTCAAGAATATGGTCACGGTCTTCCAGTATACGTTTGACCTCCTCAGCATTTTGCTCAATGATCGTCGTATAAGGAACAACATAGATGATTCTTTCTTTTTGGTGAGTTACAGCATGCTTGAGCGCATACCTAAGGCTAGCTAACGTTTTTCCACCACCAGTAGGGATTGATAAAGTATAAATACCAGAGGGTTTTTCAGCAAATGCATCACATTCCTGAGACATCTTTGCTCTTAACTGGTTTATGGTGGTTTGTGTATGAGGATTGGCATTCAAGTCTGATAAATGGTTAGTCAATTTATTGTAATAGGCTTCGAATAGGTTATCATTCTGGGAATCTATAGTCGGTGATGTCTTCTCTTCAAAGCATCTTGTATCTGTCCGATCTGCATCAATCAAGCAGCTAAAGATATATTTGGTTAGAAGTGTGAGGAAAAGCTTTTGGCCATTTTGTTTGTCAATGTTCTGTTTAAAAAAGTGGGTTAACTCGATTTCACATTGTTTGACATAGTCTTGAAAGTCTTCCTGACTCAAAATATGATGATAGAAGGCTTCTACAACATTTTGAAAATCATCAATTGGTTTTTCACTTACCCTATTTAAGTAATCAGATTCTAGTTCAGGAGATAAAAAGTCTTGAAGACCCATATGATGTGAAATAATCGCATTACCAACGATTTCTGAAATAATTTTTTCAGGGACACTGTTATTCTTGGAGTGAAAACCTTCATAAAGCATTTTCCCCCCTGCTGTTGAATGATCAACGGTTCCTCGCTTAGGTGGACGTTCTGGATGACTAACAGCATCTAATAGATAATTTCTAAATTCATTGCTGTATTTTCCAACATCGTGTAATACCCCTGCTAGTCCTGCAAGACGCTCAACACCAATTGTCCGGCCATATCTAGAAGCTAATTTTTGAACACTTATTAAATGCTCCTCTACAGTTTGAACCTTCCCATCCGATTGTCGAATGTGAGCCACAGAACCCATAATCATCCTCATCTCCATTAATATGTAAAAATACCTATTACCATAGTAACATAATTATACAAATTTTTTTATATTTCGATTAAATTTTTACATAAATTATAAAACATCGCTCTAAGTTGCTAGAGGGAATAGACTAGAAAGAGTTGAGAAAGCATAGTAACCATAAATAAAAGATTATTTTATTTATGGCTTCTCACCTTTCAAAAACGTTGACTCTGATACATATAAGCTACTGACCCGTGTTTGTCGGATAGAGAGCTTTTGATGACCACTATAGTTTATTTCAAGACATTCCCTCTTGATTTCCTCACGCTCCTTGATCTTTACAATCTTTTTCAAAATATAAGTCTCAATTCAAATTTAATATTAAATGAAGTAAAAATTATAAAATTAAAAAAACCAAAAACTCATGTTATAATTAGCTTGTTAGTTGTCGCTTTTATTAAAGGCGCGGATTGAAAAATTTATTATTATATTGGTAAGTTCAAAAGCCTGTCTATATTTTATTGGGACAGGTTTTTACTTATGTACTTGTTTATAGAAAATCACTTTATAAAAGTAAAATCCTATAAAACTATTATACCTCTTTTTGTAAACGCATTCAATTTAAAATTATCGAGAATAGTAGGATCGTTCCAAATTGAACAATAAATTATTTGTTTTGATCAACTCAAAGCGGGCCAAAGATCAATATCCCGGAATTTCAATCCACGCACTCATGAAGAGTGCGACAATCAAGGGCATTCTCGTTTTAGTGTATCTGTGATGATTTCAATCCACGCACTCATGAAGAGTGCGACGCGTTGAACGCGGTTATGGTCCAAGGTGCTGGGAATTTCAATCCACGCACTCATGAAGAGTGCGACCGGTCGTCGCATGGATAATAATCCAGGTAAATTGTCATTTCAATCCACGCACTCATGAAGAGTGCGACCTGTAGCTGGCATCACATTGACTTCTTTAAACAGATTTCAATCCACGCACTCATGAAGAGTGCGACAGCGATTTTCGGCTAACATCTCATAAAAAATGGGATTTTTCTTTAGAAAATCGGCCATTCCCTGTGTTATCCAAAGAAAAGAATAACAAAAATAGGAATATATGTTATAAAATGAATGAGAATTTAGTGCGAATCCCCCTAGCAAAACATGTTCACTTTACATTCGCACTTAAAAGGCACGGCCCCACAATATCAATAAATTCTTTCACACCGATATATTCAATTTTGTTTTTGTTGTTATTCCCGAATCGATGGAATCTCAGACTATCTTTCTCATCCTTTAATGTCGAGGAGTTCATCGTTTACATTCGTTGATCACTTTCACGTATCTGTGCACTATAGTTCATGCCCGCCTCATGAAAATACCCTTTTACAAAATAAACAAATTAAACGTTATAAGGAATATAATAAAATTTCCAAAATAAGACCATAATCCTATTCTCTGCGGTAATGAATTCCCTGTCAACACCTTTGCGAATATTCAGCAAAAACTTAATCGTGATCCCTCCTACAAATTAAGCTTTTTTCTTTCATTTCTAGTGAAGACTCAATTCCCCAGTCCAAAAATTAGCTTTCTACTCATAGAAAACCAACTGTAGACTTAACAAACATCTTATGAATAGTGGTGCATTTGGTTAATATTTATATCAATTTTCAGAGGGGTTACATATCCTCTAGTAAACTTTGTTTTCTATCCATTATCTAAATATCATTAAAAGGCAGTTTAAACACAGATTTTGATCTCCCCTTAAACTCCTGGCTGCTTTACATAAAGCTTAAATAAACACATGTACAATGCGATGCTGATGACGGCCATGATCAAAATGAGACTGAATATACCCATAGGGGGAACCCAGGTGGACAGGAAAACAGTCAATGGAGCCAAGAATTTCCCTATCGTATATTGCATGCTATCAACCCCCATGTATTGGCCTCTAGCGTGTTCAGGAGCATAGTTACTTATAAAGCTTTGAGAAACTGGAGAGCGCACCATTTCACCAAAGGTAAAGACGATTGTAACCAAAAATAAAAACCATATATTGTTGTTTAGACCAACGAAAAATGTCCCTAATCCGGATAATAGGGCTGACAGGATGAATACATTTCGCTCTTTCCAATGTTGGAACCAATGGGTCACAGGAAGGATAAAGAGAACAAACAATAGACCATTAAAACCTACTAACCATCCATATATTTCTTTGCTGGAAAGCACAAAGGAAACATCGTGCCAAGTGAATAAGGCCTGTGTAGGAACATGTGACGTCACATATACGGGCAAATATAAGTCCAATTGCATGATAGGAATTAAAGCAAAAATCCCTGCTAAGATATACACAAGGAACACTTTGTCACGAAATATAAGACCATATCCCTTCCATTGTTCTTTAAATACCCGTGTTATGAGGGAGCGGTCCTTCAAGCGCTGTGATGAAGGTGGAAGTGTTTCCTGAACAATAAAATAAATCGCTACAAAATAAAGGAACAGGATCACGGCACAGGTCCATAGTAGTGCTTGCCTATAATGAAAAAAGAAAACAGCGCCTAGTGCTGGACCTAACACCGCGCCAATATTATTGGCCGTCGTAAAGGTGGCAAAGACTTGCCGACGATTTTGCTCCGGAACAAGATCCGCCACCATGGCATTACTGGCTGGACTATAGATGGCCTTCCCCAGTCCAATGCCGATAAATGCTATATAATCAATCCAAGCAGATGATGATAAAGCAAATAAGACAAACATAAGGGTCTGGAATGAGGCCCCTATTAGCATTACAGGTCGACGCCCTAACCGATCCGTTAATGCACCTCCCAGCAGGCTTCCAATCAAGCTAAAGATTGGAGGAACGGTCATTAGCAGACCTGCCATACTTTGACCTAACGTCTCACTGAAATAGACAGTGATAAAGGGAAAATACATCCAAAATAATAAATTAAACAAACCCTCTCCCAAAAGTCGTACTTTCAAATTGTGATCCCATAAATGTATTTTCATGCTACTCCTCATTTCGCAACCAATTTGGCCCACAAGTTTTCAAGCCGTATAAAAACTATAGAGCATTTTAAATAAAAGATATAGACTTATAATTAAGAATCATTTATACTAATAATATGAAAAGCAATTATAGCAACTTTTATTAAATTGTCCCTTAAACCGAACGTATATTCTCGGGTGCTAACCACTTCTTTAGAAGTGGTTTTTTATATGGAAGACACTCTTTATGAGGATTGTTGTCTATAAAAGACATGGGGTTCTGGCTATTATCTCTTTCATCTTTGTTTCTTTTTTAACTTAAAAGCCGATTTCAAACTGGAAGTGAGCACAATAAAAGAGAGAAGTGCGCAAACACCTCTCTCTTTGTAACCTCACCGTGGGTTGTCATAAAAACTATTTTTGATGATGAAAGCCACCTTTTTTCTTACAACAACCCAGGGTGGTGGTTTCCTTGTTTTCTAACATGTCTTTCAATAAAGTTGTAATTTCAACCGGGACGCCTCAAGCTGGTATATCTATTTTCGATTATATGTGCATTATTCCCTGATGGGACAGAGAGCTGTCAACGGACCTTGAGTTTCCTTCTAAATCGCAGTCCATCCTCCATCTACTTTAAGGGTCTCGCCCGTCACAAAATCAGATAAGTTTGAAGCTA
This sequence comes from Pullulanibacillus pueri, assembly GCF_014639255.1. Classification (GTDB taxonomy): domain Bacteria; phylum Bacillota; class Bacilli; order Bacillales; family Sporolactobacillaceae; genus Pullulanibacillus; species Pullulanibacillus pueri. The sequence continues at coordinate 20,969 of NZ_BMFV01000009.1, read as the reverse complement.
AATATAATACAGCACCAGAGATATCCTTTGGTTTCGGCAGGTCTCCCAAAAGGATACGACTCTTTACATCTTTTTGAAAGGCTTCATCTTTAAACATCTCGGCGGTCATCTCTGTTTCAACAAATGTCGGAGCCACTGCGTTCACGTTAATATGATAGGGTGCCCATTCGACTGCTAATGCTTTTGTCAGTTGAACCATTCCACCTTTACTCGAGCAGTAGGCCGCTCTCTTAACATACCCAACAAAGGCCATTTGAGATGCAATATTAATGATTCGACCAGCTTTTTGTTTGATCATATATTTGGCTACAGCTTGGCTTAAGAAAAAAGATGATTTTAAATTTGTATCAAGGACTTTATCCCAGTCCTCTTCTGTTATTTCGAGTGCGGGTCGAGGAATATTCACACCGGCATTATTCACTAGTACATCAACAAGACCATATTCGTCTACAATGTCATCCACTTTTTTTCTCATGGTTGCAATGTCATTCACATCCATCTGTATCGCCTTGTGATGCCCTTGGAAGACCTTTAGCTCAGAAAGTGTTCGCTCTAAGGCCTCCTCACTTCTCCCAATAATCACCACATGTGCACCAAGCTGCGCAAATGAACAGGCAATGTGCTTTCCAATCCCCTTACTACCACCTGTGACGATAACCGTTTTATTTTGAAGATCTGAAAAATAATTAGTCATTGTTCTTATTCCTATCTCTCATTTTTTCGTCACGCTTCAAAAACTGAATGAGCATCTGCTCACGCTCAGTATTCTTTTCATCAGAAAAAGCGTCATCCCACACATAAAACCCTTTGCCACATTTTTGTCCAAAATGACCGGCATCAACGAACTTGGATAACATCTTTCCAGACTTTTTCATCGTGCTTAAATCCTTAAACAAATAATCAGAGATGGCAGAAAACACATCCAGCCCGCCCATATCCGCTGTCATTAAGGGACCTGTCACCGGTAACCGCCGGCCAATACTATAAGTGACCGCCGCATCAATATCTTCCTTCGAGGCTACCCCCTCATCGAGAAGAAATTGCGCTTCACGGAACAATGCATACTGCAGGCGATTGCCGATAAAGCCTGGGATTTCCTTGTGAATTAAAATAGGGTGTTTTTTCATGGCGGTCATTAAAGCCATCGCACGGTCAACAGTTGATTGAGCTGTTTGAGCACCTTTTACCACTTCAACAAGCGGGATTAAATGCCCCGGATTCCAAAAATGAGTGACAATCATTCGCTCTGGATGGACCGCATCTTCTGCCAGTGCTGTAGGTGTAAATCCCGATGTATTACTGGCAATCACAACATTCTCACTTACTCGCTGCTCAAGCGTGTGGTATAAATCATGTTTCATTTCTAACGCTTCTGGGATAGCTTCAATAATAAAAGTGGCTTCTTCAACACTCTCATCAAGAGACGTTAAAAACGTTATCCGTCTGCGAATATCCTCTGCCTCTTCTTCATCAAATAATGCATTAGCAACCATGACTCTCAATTTATTATCTAACCCATGAGTCGCATGGTTAATATCTTGGGCATCAACACCATACACTTTAACATTCATCCCCGCCCAAGCCGCCGCTAGGCCAATGGAGTGCCCCATTGTCCCACAGCCAATCACTGCCAAATTTTCCATATTGTCCACCTCTCCAAAATAGGTTCAAAACCCCAACAATTGAAGATCATTTGCTAGGGTTTTGGCTTGCTATAGACCCAGTGAGAAAAGGATAACGGCGAGAACGACACCTACAGCCGGGACAACAACCGTTAAGGCCCCAAACATCGGGTAGGCGTCCTTATGCGTTTCTCCAGCTATAGAGCGAATCGTCGTCACAACATAGCCTCCCTGAGGTAAAGAATCAATAGAGCCAGAAGCAATGGATACTGTACGATGTAGGGCGTTCGGATCGACACCTAAATGTAAATAATGTGGCGCAAGGAGCGGTAAAGCAATGGATTGCCCACCTGAGGAGGAGCCTGTTAAACCGGCGATGATGGCAACGGCCAATGCCCCTCCAATAAGTGGACTTCCAGGGATACTTGTCATCACTTCTACTGCCTTGTGAAACGCCGGTGTTGCTTGTACAACACCCCCAAAGCCTACAACGGCTGAAGTATTCGCAATAGCGATGATTGCTCCAACGGTTCCATCTGAAATGGCCTTGCCTAAATTTAAGAAATATTTACGATTAATCAAGTAAGTCGCGACAATCCCACTTGTTAAGGCAATAATTAAAGCGGACTCTTCTAAGGAATTATGAAAGATAAAGGAAATGACTAAGACAACCACTAACGGAATGAGGCTTAAAAGCGGGTTCGGCAAACGCTCGCGAACCTTTTGCTGATCAGATTCTCTTTCTATAAATCGTTCCCCTTTACCCACAGCCTTTTTGATCGCTCTCATTAACCACCAGTAGCCGAAAACCATCATAAAGACGGCAACAATTAAACTCACTTCCCAGCCTGCATAGGCATTCGTCCCTAAGTATTTTATGGGAATCCAGTTTTGAATCTCTGGTGAGCCCGCTGAAGTCATTGTAAATGTCGTGGAACCAAAGCCAAGGGCTGCTGGAATAAAACGTCTCGGCAAATTTGCTTCTTTAAACAAGCTGATAGCCATGGGATAGACTGAAAATGCGACGACAAACAAGCTGACCCCACCGTATGTTAATACAGCACAGGCAATAACGATCGCTAAAGCAGCCCGTTTCATGCCCAGCTTTGTCACAATCCATTTTGAAATACTATCTGCAGCACCACTATCCTCCATCACCTTCCCAAAGATAGCGCCTGTTAAAAACATTAAATACCATGAACTAATAAAACCAGAAAACCCAGACATATAGTTCGTTAAAAAGTCTGGATCTCCCTTCTCCGCAAGTTGGGGAAATAAAGGTAAGCCACTTAAAACACCGACAAACAAAGCTGAAAGTGGTGCAACAATAAAGAGGTTCATGCCTCTCATTGTTAAATAAATGAGTAAGGCGAGCCCCCCTAGTAAACCAATAAACCCTAAGACCATTCCATCACTTCCTTTTATTGATGAATACAGAAACTTTTTTAACTATTGAGCTGTCAATTTTTGAATGCGTTTACAATTATCGCTACGTGAATGAAGAAAGAGAGAGCTATAAATCAAGAATGGGACATGTGCAATCGAAACTCAAAAGGATATTGTAGCCAAGTGAAACACCCCTGACTACAATATCATTTACTCAATGCTCTATTATGCTATTTATTTTTCCCATAACGACGGACACGAAGTAAGGCCTGTTCTGCATGACCTGCAAAATTCTCTAGTTGGCAAAGACGAGCGGCATATTCGCCAATATAGGTACTTGCTTCAGGTGTCTTTATTTTTTGATATGTGACTGTCTTAATGAACTTACCAACCCAAAGTCCGCCAGTGTAACGCGCTGCCCCTTTTGTTGGAAGTGTGTGGTTCGTACCGATAACCTTATCTCCGTAAGCCACATTTGTTTCTGGTCCAAGGAACAGGCAGCCGTAATTAGTCATGTTTTCTAAGAAATAATCAGGGTTTTCGGTCAATATTTCCACGTGCTCAAAGGCAAGTCTGTCACCTTCAATAACCGCTTCTTCAAGGTTATCCACTAATATGACTTGACCGTAATCCCTCCATGACACACTCGCAACATCCGCCGTTGGCAAGATAGTAAGCTGTCTATCAATCTCTTTAAGGGTTTCATAAGCGAGTTTTTCTGAAGTCGTTATTAATGCACAAGGTGATGTAGGGCCATGCTCCCCTTGTCCTAATAAATCCGTAGCAATCATTTCTGCGTCAGCCGTCTCATCAGCAATAACCAATGTCTCGGTTGGGCCTGCAAAGAGGTCAATCCCTACACGACCGTATAACTGCCGCTTTGCTTCCGCGACAAAAGCATTCCCTGGTCCGACAATCATATCGACGGGCTGGATGGTTTCCGTACCTATCGCCATCGATGCCATCGCTTGAATGCCCCCGAGAAGATAAATTTCATCTGCCCCTGCAAAGGACATCGCAGCAATGGTTGCATGGGGGATTTCACCATTAATAGGTGGCGTACAAGCAATCACACGTTTCACTCCTGCAACCTTCGCGGTCAACACACTCATATGTGCCGATGCGACCATTGGATAACGTCCACCGGGGATATAACATCCCACACTATTCACAGGAATATTTTTATGACCTAAAATGACGCCCGGAATATTTTCAACTTCAATATTATTAAGTGAAGCGAGCTGGGCTTCAGCAAATTCACGAATATTTTTTTGGGCAAATTTAATATCCTCAACGACATCTTTTGGAACTTGAGCAATGATTTCTTGTATTTCATCCTCAGATAAACGAAAGGATTTCGGTGACCACTTATCAAATTTCTCAGAGAACTCGCGGACGGCTGTATCCCCACGGGTTTCAATGTCTTTTATCGCATCAGCTACTATCTGTGATACTTCAAAATCTTTTTTTGAGACATCTTCTTTTGATTTTCCAGGCTTTATGACTTTCATTATAAATTCCTCCTCATAATGAATACGTATGCACAAAGGCATTGACTTATCACACCGTTTTCTGAACACGCTTACATCCTATCATATTATGAATACGTATGCAATAAAAATGTCCCTAGTATTCTGATAACATCTAAATTTTATTGAGAGGTTAGAGGTGCACTTAAACAAAGGCACACCTTGTTAAGTCAAGCATTGACATTTAAGTCGTCTGTCTTTCAATTAGTCTCCCTCTTAACTCTTTATTCCCTGACACTCCAGTATACGCTTCAATTTCGTCCATGATATATTTTACGGTTTCTCCCACCATTTGCGAAATCGGTTGTTCCCAAGTCGTTAAATTATGGGTTGGCCATGCTGCCATTTCAATATTATCAAATCCAACAATTTTAGTATCCGTAGGTATCGCAATCGAATGCTCACGAAGAGCGCCCAAGACGCCTAAAGCCATAATATCGTTGGCAACAAAAAATGCAGAGGGAATCTTATTTTCTGAAATAATGAGCTTTGCTGTTTGATAACCGCCTTCAAAGGAGTAATCTGAAGTATACTTGCTATAAGGGATGTGATACTTATTTAAGACCTCTGAAAAGCCTCTCTCGCGATCCCTACTTGTCGAAGTATTACTGTCTCCGGATATATATATCATATTTTCACAGCCTTTTCGGGTTAAAAATTCTGCAATCTGGCGACCGGCTTCTAAATTGTTGGTCGATACGGTAAAGAAATCGGTGATATCCACCTTACGGTTAAAAAAGACGAGTGGAATCTCATTGTTTCTAAAACGTTCCGTCACCTTTAAAGAAAGTGTCGCATCTGTAATGATCACCCCTGCCACCCGATAATTAAGAAGGGTTTCAACATCCTCCTTTTGGAGTTCATCATTATTTGTATGAACAAATAGAATACTGTACCCTACTTTTTTAAAGGCTGTCGCAAACGCCTTTAATACTTGGGGATAGAACGGGTTTTTGACCCCCTTCATCACGAGTCCAATGATTTTTGTTTTATTTGTAATAAGGCTTCGCGCGAACTCGTTCGGGCCATATCCCAATTCCTCCGCTGCTGCTAATACTTTTTCTCTTGTTTTCTCTGAAACTAGAGTGCCTTGTGTGAACACCCTCGAAACGGTAGATTGGGAAACACCCGCTATCTTTGCCACATCTTTGGCTGTCACTCCACTTTTCATGTGCCTTCACAACCTCTTTTGAATGAACTCTATTTTTTTCTTCTACCTGTACTTGTAGCCAGTGAAACTTATAATACATTTTCTGTATAGGGAAGTTAGAAGAGCCGCAACTCTTTCTTAATCGAATTGCCTCTCCTCTTCTTAATTATATAATAACTTCATGCTTTGCATTAGTCAGTTTTAAGGAATGACTATCGAAAAAATTCATGCAAATTGAAAAATGAATCATTAGGGCGGTTTTCCTATTTTAAACTGTTTTTCCGAAAAATACGGACACTTGTTTCTCAGGCTCCTTTTATCAATTGTTCCAATAATGGCCCAGAACCAGGATTCAAAAAACGAGCACCCACTTGGAGGTGCTCGTTTTCTTGTTCTCGTTGATGTTTATTAGCCGGGGACAGTAAACCTGACCCTCTGTCCCACTACCAACGCGTGGTGACAACCTTTTTCCGAGTGTAGAATTGGACGCCGTCTTTGCCGTTGACGTGCAGATCTCCGTAGAAGGAGCTCTTCCAGCCAGAGAAAGGAAAGAAAGCGACTGGTGCTGGGACGTTGACATTGACACCGAGCATGCCGGCATCAATCTTATCACGAAATTCACGTGCGGCTTTTCCGCTTTGTGTATAAATGACCCCGCCGTTAGCAAATTTCGATTGATTCGTTAATGTGATCGCTTCATCTAAATCCTTCACACGAACGATGCTGAGTACTGGCGCAAAAATTTCATCCTGCCAAATCGTCATGTCTTTTGTTACATGGTCGAAGATAGTGGCTCCAAGGAAGTAGCCTTTGTCTGTCTTTTCAGCATCCTCTCGCCCGTCACGGATGAGTGTGGCTTGTTCACTGATCCCCTTTTCGATGTAATCAAGCACGCGCTTCTTATGACTGTCACGAATGAGTGGCCCAAGAAAGACATCTTCTTCAAGACCGTTCCCCATTTTAATTTCATCTGCTGCTGCAACAAGTTTTTCAACAAAAACATCTGCAATAGCGTCTTCTACGGCAACGACTGAGCAAGCCATACAGCGTTCTCCTGCACTTCCAAAGGCTGCGCCAATAATTCCTTGGATCGCTTTATCCATGTCGGCATCGGCCAAAACGATGGAATGATTTTTCGCACCTGCTAACGCTTGAACACGCTTGCCATGAGCAGCCGCTGTTTTATACACGTATTCGGCCACAGGCTGCGAGCCCACAAAAGAGATCGCCTTAATATTCTCATGCTCAAGCAAGCCATTCACCGCATCATGAGCCCCATGAACGATATTGATGACACCTTTTGGTAGTCCGGCTTCCGTTAACAACTCGACAAGTCTTTGAGCAAGTAACGGCGTTCTTTCTGATGGCTTTAAGACAAAAGTATTACCGCAGGCAATAGCAAGTGGGAACATCCAACAAGGTACCATCATCGGGAAATTAAAAGGTGTAATGCCGCCGACAACGCCAATGGGGTAACGAAACATACTCGATTCCACATCAGTTGCGATGCTCGGTAGGGAATCCCCCATCATTAGTGTCGGTGCACCGGCTGCAAATTCAACACACTCAATCCCACGTTGCACCTCTCCGCGTGCTTCTCCAATAGATTTCCCATTTTCCTTTGTGATTAATTCAGCAAGCTCCTCATAGTGCGCCATTAAGAGTTGATGATATTTAAAGAGCACACGCGCACGTTTGGGCACAGCCACATTAGACCATGATTCGAAGGCCGTTGTGGCAGCTTGAACAGCCCGATCGACATCTTCTCGAGAGGAAAGGGGGACCTCTGCCATCGGTTCTCCTGTCGCAGGATTAGGAACAATTTCTGTTTCGGTACCTGTAATAGCCACCCATTCTCCGTTGATATAGTTCTTCAGTCTTTGTACAGTTTTTGTTGTCATGATAATTCCCTCCAAATGTGATTTTAATAATGAGTGGGACAAGAAACCTGTCCCTAGTAAAAGAGTGAGTAAAGGATAACGGCTAACAGCATGACGGCTGTGGGTAATATGACGCTGAGCATAAAGATGGGTTTATACGAGCGCTTATGGGTTTCTCCACAAATCGTTCGGATGGTGGTGACGACATAGCCATTGTGAGGCATGGAGTCGAGTCCACCAGAACCTAAGGCTGCAATACGGTGCATGGCCCCAGGATCCAAGCCCTTGGCCATATAGATGGGCGCAAGAATCGGGAGGGCAATGCCTAATCCACCTGAAGCCGAACCGGTAATGGCACAAATGAGAGTGACCCCAACAGCCAAACCTAAGTATCCGGGCATGTGTTGAAATGAATTAACAATGGATTGAAAAGCTGGCGCCTTTGCTGCGACACTTCCAAACCCAACAACAGCACAAGTATTAGCTGCAGCAACCAAGGCATTTTGAGTACCAGAAGCAAGAGACTCCCATATTTGTTTAACAAACTTATAGTTTAATAACCAGGTTAACAGAATCCCGATAGTTAAAGAGACCAGGGCTGCACTTGTCGAGCTCCAAAATTTAGATAGAACATTTAAAAAGACTATGACTGCAACAAGAGGCAGGATGGAGGTCAACCAAAAAGGAAGGCTTCTTTCTCCTGTCTCGGCTGCTGCCGAAACTTCAGTTTGTGCTCCCTGCTCCTTCTTTTCCGCGTTCTCTGGGAGACTAAACGTCTCTCCCTCTTGAACGGCTTTATTGACCATTCTTCCTAACCAAAGCCCACCTAAGACCATAATCAGTAAGGCCATTGTAAACCCAATCCATCCTCCTGCTGTCGGTGTTGTATGAAAGTAATCTGTTGGAATTAAATTCTGTATTTCAGGTGACCCTGGGGCTGTCATGGTAAAAGAGATGGACCCAAAGACCAGGGCTGCTGGAATAAATCGATGGGGCAAATTGGCCTTCTTAAAAAGAGAGACAGCAATGGGATAGACCGAGAAACCAACAACAAAGAGGCTGACACCGCCATAGGTCATAATCGCACATGCAGCAACGACGGCAAAAACCACGCGTTTTGGCCCCATTTTTCGACTGACAAATTCCGCAATGGAATCGGCAGCCCCCGTATCTTGCATCACCTTGCCAAAATTGCTCCTAGCATAAAGATTAAAAACCATGAAGCAAAATAACCTGTGAAGCCATCCATATAGTCCTTTGTCATAGCGTCCGCTAAGTTAATCCCACTAAACACGGCAACAACAATGGAACAAATGACTGCTGAGATAATGATATTAATGCCTTTCATTGTTAAAAAGATTAATAAAACGAGTGAAAGAATCAGTCCAATCATACTAAGCATATTTTTAACCCTCCATTGGCTAATTTACGGGATGCTTATTAACGAATTGATAATTAAAACACGTTCTATAAAGTGCCTTGATTTCCTCGTGGTCTGGGACCCGTGGGTTATTTTGTGGACTGCCGCTTTCCAAGGCATCATCGGCCATCTTATCGAGAACGCTTTCAAATTGAGCCTCTTCTATACCCCAACCCTTTAAATTAGGAATATTTAAATCAGAGCACAGCTGTTTTATTTCCGAAACGAGATAATCCATGGCTTCTGCCTCACTTTTTTCCTTTTGTTGGGGATAGAGTAGTCTACTAATTTTCGCCAATCGTTTTTCACAAGAAGCTTTACTATATTCGAGAATCGCGGGTAATAGCATCGCGTTGGATATTCCATGGGGAACATGGAAAACAGCACCAATCGGACGAGACATGCCATGAACCAAGCAAACAGAAGCATTGGAAAAAGCAGCCCCTGCAAGCATGGCCGCATATGCCATATCTTCCCTAGCCTCTAAGTCCTCCCCATTGTTATAGGCCTGACGAAGTGCGGGGACAATCAGTTGAATGGCTTCTAATGCAAGACTATCGGTAAAAGGTTGCGCGCGTCTTGAGATAAAGGCCTCAATGGCATGTGTTAGAGCATCGACACCTGTTGCTGCTGTAATGCTTTTCGGCGAGGTTGAAGAGAGCTTAGGATCGACAATGGACACGCGTGGCAAAAAGGCCGGTTGTTTAATCATCATCTTGACATTATTGGACGTATTCGTGATCACGGTAACGTCCGTTGCCTCTGATCCCGTTCCCGCCGTGGTTGGAATGGCAATTAAAGGTAGTGGCTCCCCTTTAGCGACCCTCTTATTCCCCATATACTCACTAATTTCACCACCATTTGTGGCTAAAACAGCAACAGCCTTAGCGGTATCAATACAACTACCACCACCAATAGCGATCACAACATCAATGTGATGTTCTTCCACTAAAGCAAGGGCCTCTTCAACATAGCGATCTGTTGGCTCCGACTCAATCCCGAGATAGACGTGGGTCGATAACCCTTCTTGTTCTAAAAGAGCAGTTCCTTCTTTAACATAACCCAAATCATCCATTATCCGATCACTAATAATAAGGGCTTGAGACCCACATGTTGCCGCTTCTTTACCCAATTGATCAAAAGACTGTTGACCATAAAGGACATGTCTTGGCATCCTTACAGAAAATGCAACCATGATGTATATCCTCCTTCTGAACGTTTTCACTTAATAATTATGCAAGTTTCATGCCAACAATGAAAACACTTACAAATCCAATAATCACTCTAGATAGAATATATAAAAAACACCACACCTTATCTACAGGTGTAGTGTTTTAGTGTAGTGTTTAATCTACATATTTTTGATGACCTTTTTAATCCGGTTTATTTTTTGATAAAGAGTGGTTCGGTGAATCCCTAAGCGGCGCGCAGCCTCGCTTTTATTTCCGTTACAGGCCTGAATCACATTTTGAATTTCTTGCCACTCGTGGGCCAATTGATTTTTCTTCAACGGATAGGGCAAAGACGCTAATGCTACTTGCTCTTGCTGCTTTTCAATCGGCATTTGAACGTCCCCTTCATGAAAGAAGGCCTTTTTCATCACTTTAGGAGGTAAATCTGTTTGTTGGATGTCTTCACTATCCACCAATGTCACCAAGCTCTCAACAAGATTCATCACCTCACGAATATTCCCTGGCCAATCGTAGTTCATCAAAACTTCAATGGCCGTATTCGAAAAGGTTTTATAAGGCAGATGGTACAAGCTACAAAAGTGTTGGATAAAATGGGATAAGAGAACAGGAATATCCTGCTTCCTCTCTCTTAACGGCGGGATCTGCAAATGGATAACATTCAACCGATAATAGAGATCCTCTCTGAACTCACCTTTTTTCACTTTCTCCTCTAAATCCACATGGGTTGCAGCAATCACCCGCCCCGAAAAGGTACGAGTCTGCTCACTGCCTACAGGCTGAATCTCTTTTTCCTGAAGCACCCTTAATATTTTTGCCTGCATAAAGAGAGGCATATCTCCGATTTCATCTAAAAAGATCGTGCCACCACCCGCTTGTTCAAATCGTCCCTTTCTCCCCCCTTTTTTGGCTCCAGTAAAAGCCCCTTCCTCATAACCAAAGAGTTCTGACTCAAGCAAGCCTTCAGGAATGGCCGCACAGTTCACAGCAACAAACGCCCCCTTATTTTGCTGACTCAAATGGTGGATGGCTTGAGCAAACATTTCCTTACCGGTTCCACTTTCTCCAGTAATTAGAACAGTCGCTGATGTTCGTGCGGAACGTCTTGCAAGACTTTTACAATAAGCTAATTCATGGCTTTTTGATTTAATCGCCTCGAAGGTCACCTTCGGCTGATCCAAAGTGGGATGCACACTTCCCTCTTGAAGCGAATGAGGAACTCTTTTCGCCTCGTTCACCTGCTCCAAGATCCGGTAAATATCTGAGACCCCTTCAAATATCAACATCCCGATAGCCCCTACGATTTTATTATTCCTCCAGATGGGCAGACGATGGACCACCATGTTTTGACCTTGAATAACTTGCAGTTTTCCTCTCTCTGGTGTCCCTGTCTTGACTGTGATATGAAGACGAGTGTTATCAATAATCGTTTCAACGGGTTTATATAAAACGTCCTCTTCCTTTACACCAAGAAAATTCTTATACGCCTCATTAATTCTAATGATTTTCCCTTGGCTATTGACCATCACAATGCCTTCATAGGCCGTCTCCAAAACAATATCCCAAGCATCTGCAACAGCATTTTTCTCATCTAAAAGCTGTTGGTAAGCCAGAAGCAGAGCATTGCTTGAGAGCCTGCCTTGGACCTTCCCACTGTTATCAACAACAGGAAAAACCTCAACATCCCCAAGTGGGATCTCCGTAATCGCGTCATAAAGATTTAAAACCTTTCCTTCTATTAAAATATCAGGTGAAAGGCGTTCCTCGAGCTTGCCTCCCAATTGAAGCCATTTTATGAGCGTAATAGGGGATAATAGCCCTAGATATTGGCCGTCATGGTCCGTGACAATAATATCTCGGTTCGGGTGCCGAGCACGCAACATCTTCTCGACCGCCAAATGGATTGGAGTATCAATCGTAAGTTTCTCCGGTTCTAGCATCCAATCCATCACAAGATATCCCTCTTCAGCTCGTGGTTGACCTTTATGTGATATTTGAAACTCCTTCGGCATCATATTCATCCCACTCCATTGCTTTCGTTCTTTACTTTATAGTGTATAACAAAATGAGCCAGTGTTGGAGCGCTTACAAAAATAATGACCCATTCAGTGTTAAAACATTTAACTTTCATATGAATCCACCCACAATTTACAAAGTACAGCTACCTATAGAAATTTCGAATAATATTTTGTATAATGGACATATAATTAAAAGAGAAGTGCGCGAACACTTCTCTATGCAACCTCTACCGTCAGGGTGGCGGTTGTCAAATATTATTTTGTCTTTTGCTGAAAACCACCCTTTACTTTTTGACGGAGTAGGGTGGTTTTCTTGTTGTCTAGAATGCTTTTCCGAAAGATATATGCACTTAATTCACGCACTATCCCCTTCAAAACTTCCCTTAGACATTCAAGAAATAGGTCCATGATTATCACCTCCTTTCCGATCTAAAAAGATCTGAAAGAAGAGCGACAACCAACCACCCTAACAATATTAGTTGCTTCTTCATTTTATCATAGATGCGCACAGATATGGAATGTACATTCCCTATCAACGCATAAAGTTTATCTCACACTTGTAACCTTCAAACCAAAAGAAGACCATTTAAAAAAGAGAGTCCCAATCACATGCCCGGTCCCCATCTAGCTGGACATTAAAATATTTTTTACCAAAAGGCATCGTCAACACTAATAGGAGCGGTGAGCCACACCGTTCTGCTGGCCAGAAATGATCTGATCTTTTAAAAAAGCTACCCCATATGGTTGATTTCCAAATGAGGTAGCCTTATATTGAGTACTTCACCTTTTCTCTTGTCACATTACTGGGACAAGGAACCTGACCCCATGTCCCACTTATACCTCCATAATCGATGTCTTCACGGATGCCATGAGGTTAGTAAAGGCTTCGCGTGCGCTTTTCAAATCTTTATTTTTTATAGCGGTTAAAAGCGTCTGATGATAAGGAAAGCTTTTGTCGAAAATATCATGGACACCAAAAGGTTCATTAAAAAACTCGTTAAAAGTATCGGATACAGAATCAATAATGCTTAGTAAAAGGGCATTTTTTGCGGCCCTATACAGTGCATGATGGAACTGAGCATCCGCCTTATTCGCCTTTCTTCTTTCACCGGATTGAATATACTTTCTATATTCTTGGAGATGAAAATCCATTTCATCAATATCCTTCTGAGTGGCTTTCTCTACGGCCAAATCGACAGCCTTTCCTTCTATCGCCATTCTGACGTCTAGAGCTTCAAGCAGAAATTCCTTCTCATTCTCAATATCCAACGTGGTTTGTATCGAAAACGGTTTGACCTCCTTTACAAAGATCCCTTTTCCGTTCAAAACTTCGATAAACCCCTGTGTTTCTAATAACTGCAAGGCCTCTCTTAACGATGAACGTCCTATACCGAGCATTGTTATTAGGGTATCCGCCGGTGGCAGTCGATCGCCTTTTTTAAGATCCTTTTGCTTAATATAATTTTTTATTTCTCCAGCTACGCGTTCTGATAAACGCTGCTTTTTGAGTACTTTCATCTCAACACCTCTACGTCACTTAAATAATTATCCGTCATTCTTTTATTCTAAAGAAATTATAACATAGTCACTCAGTCTTTACTTTTCTGAATAATTTATGCTTTCATACAGGCTGAAAGTATGCTAACCTATAGACAACATCATAATTTACTGTCATCTTAGATAGTTTTTACATTTGACAAAGGAGATTCGCACACCTATGACACTGACTGATGAAAAGATATGTACCGATTTAGCTTTAGGAGCCTCTCAATATCACGGAGCGGTATCACCTCCCATTTTCCAAACCAGTTTATTTACATTCAAGTCGTTTGAGAGCTTCACCGAGTCACAAAAACAAGAAAGAGAGAAATATGTGTACTCACGGGGGGTTAATCCAACAGTCCACCTTTTAGAAAAAAAATTAGCTCAATTGGAAAGAGGTGAGCAATGCAAATGCTTTGGCTCTGGCATGGGCGCCATTAGTGCTGTCTTCCTCTCTCTTTTGCAGAGTGGTGACCACGTTTTATTTGTGAACAATATCTATGGACCGACATCCCAGCTATTAAAACACCTAGAAAAATTCAATATTGAACATGATGTGGTCGATCACAACATGAAGAACGTTGAAAGCGCCATTAAAGACAATACAAAAATCATCTATGTTGAAAGCCCTGGGACGATGTTGATGAAATTTGTGGACTTAAAGGCATTAGCAACATTAGCCAAAAGTCGAGGCATTATAACTGCTATTGATAACACTTGGGCTACCCCTCTTTACCAGAAACCGATAGAGCTTGGCATCGATCTCTCCATTCACTCTCTGACAAAATATCTCGGCGGTCACAGTGATGTTGTTGGAGGAGCGGTAATTGGGAGTCACGAATTAATCGATACCATTTTTGAATATGGTCATCAGCTCAACGGATCAGTGCTAGGCCCTTTTGATGCCTATCTTATTCTACGAGGTCTGCGCACACTACCGGTAAGAATGGCACAACACCAAGCAAATGTGTCTAAAGTGATCGAGTATCTCAAACAACAGGAGGATGTCACAGCCATTCATCACCCGTATGTGGAATCTGGTGAAATGCAAACTATCGTAAACTCACAAATGCTCGGCTACTCTGGATTACTCAGTTTCGAGTTGAGGCAGGCACATTTTGAAGGGGTTTCCAAGTTTATTGATGCCCTCCGTTTATTCAAAATCGGGGTCAGTTGGGGAGGATTTGAAAGTCTCGTGAATAGCCCCATTAAAAATGACAACGAGGCCCAATTAAAAGAACAAGGGATTCCTTTAGGGCTCATTCGCCTATCTATCGGGCTTGAAGGGGCAGAAGCACAGATTGCCGATCTTGACCAAGCTTTTAGAAAAATAAAAGCCTAAGCTTTATGTTATTGCTTCGATAAAAGATTGAAAGGATGATGACTTATTATGAATCATAATCAAGAAGTAAGACTTCCCTCTCTCGGTTTGGCTCTTATCCCTATCATCATTTCAGTTGCCATCTTCATTGTAGGGATTGGGATACTTAAATATCCAGCAGAAATCATGCTCGTTTTCTCTGGTGTCATCTTTAGCCTTTTCGCCATTATTAATGGAAACAAATGGGATACCATTATTACTGTGATGGGCTCTAAGATTAAAAAAGCCCTACCAGCAATACTGATCCTTTTAAGCATTGGCCTGCTTATAGGAAGCTGGATTATTTCAGGAACCATCCCCTATTTTATCTATTATGGGCTCAAAATTATTGACCCTAACTATCTCTACCTTATGGCCTTTATCGTTACAGCCATTGTTTCAACTTGTACAGGGACTTCTTGGGGGGGCAGCAGGGACTGTCGGTGTTGCGTTGATAGGCATTGCCCAAACGATGGATCTTTCCTTAGCTATTACAGCTGGTGCTGTCGTTTCCGGATCCTATTTTGGCGATAAACTCTCCCCTCTTTCGGATACAACGAATATGAGCTCTTTAGCTGCCGAAGCCAATATCTATGAGCATATAAAACACATGCTGTTTACCGCCATTCCATCATCAATCGTCGCCATGATTGTGTTTTACTCAGTTGGACTTGGCATTAACACGAATACGACGAACCTAAAACATGTGTAAGATATGCTTTCGACCATGGATCAGCTTTTCAATCTGAATATTCTTCTACTGATTCCACCGGTCATCGTCCTTGTTGGCTCAATCATGAAAAAGTCACCTTTGATCGTGCTCTTTATATCGTCTCTAGCCGCGATGATTCTTGCCTTATGTTTTCAGCATGTCTCATTGAGCAACTTATTCACCGCAACAGTCGAAGGGTTTAATGTCGATATTTTAAAAGAGACAATCCCGTCTTTAGACCCGAGTATTATTACTGACGATGTCGCTTCCCTACTTAATCGCGGCGGTCTTTACTCTATGTATAATTCAACAGCCTTTATCTTCTATGCCTTTTTCTTTGCATCTGCTTTAGAAGTATCTGGTTCGCTGAAGGCCGTCTTGCAACACATCATTAAATATCTCAGATCAACAGGAAGTATTGTCTTTGCCACACTGGTGACTGGATTCGCTACCATTTGCTGTACCTCTAATGCTCTTGTCACCTTCTTCTTAATCAAAGACATCTATGGGGATATTTACAAAGCAAAAGGCTTACATCCTGTGAATCTCTCTCGTAGCATGGAAGACTCTGTTACGATTACTGAAGTGCTGATGCCTTGGACCGTCTCTGGCGTTTTTATCGCGACTACCCTAGGTGTAGACAATTTCACCTTTCTCCCTTGGGCGATTTTCAACTTAGGCGGATTCGTCTTCTCAGCACTCTATGCATTCCTTTCCCCTCTCACACGAGGATTTGGTATACGGAAATTAGAGAAAAGGGAAGGCAGCAACTCAACAGACCCAGGCCAGACCCCCTCAGTATAAAAAGACTTTAAAGCTCAACTATAAATAAGCATTCACCATAAGAGTGGATGCTTATTTATATTCCCACTCCGCTAAGGGAGTAGCCACTGGGACAAGGTTCCTGTCCCTATGTCCCAAAAGCGATGAGGCCTTCGTTTAACTGTTGGCACTGCTGAATGGCTTTTTCTTTATGATTTAGATCCGCTGAGGTGTACAACGTGTATTCAAATTGATAGAAGCCGGAGAGATCGACTTTAAAATTGGTTTCCCAGAAGTTATTCATCACCCATGAATACACGGGGGCCCGGTTATGTTCAACATCATTTTCTGGGCATAGTTCTATTAAGTGATGTTTGAGATCGCCCATGGTAATAAGGGGTGTATCTTTTAAGGCAATGGCCATCCCTTTATTTTCACTCACATAGGCTAAGCCGTTTTGCAGGAGATAAAATTCTTTGTTCGTGTAAGGCAATTGATCGATACCAGGGCGAATGATGCAGCCCGTTTTTTCTACAAATAACGTTTCTTCCTCTCCCGTTGTAAAAGGCAGGGCGACATAGAGATTTTCGGGTTCCCAATAGCTTTCCTTATGCAGTTTTATCGCTACGGAAATTTTAGGGAGCGCATGGTAAACCTTTAATTCAACAATATAGGCTTTCGTTCCTTCTAATTGGTAACTCAGTTCGACAACAGAATAAACTTGGCCTTGACGCTTCACTTGAACATCCGTTAATTGCGCTGTGAATCGCTCAGTGGATAGGCTCTTTCTATTTCTCCCCATTCTTCTTCTTTCCTCATTGGGTGTCGTTTTAATCGCAGTTCTTTCATAGATCCCCTGGAACGGGCTATAAGCTCCATGGGTTTTGACAATGGCTTTTCCATCGGTTTTATCCAGGATTGTTTTTATGCCAACCTGTTCATCAAATTCTATTTTGTAATAAGGGGTCTCAACATAATGATCCTTCGTTTTGATAGGGCTCTGATCATTCACAACGATGATGTCCTCGACGCCTTCAGCTCCAACATAGGCATAGTTTTTAACTGTAAAAGAGCTGTGATCATTTTTCCTGCGGACTCTGATCACTTTTTCCTCATGTGGATTCAATTCGACTAACACTTCAATTTCCCGAGCACGCGCGATAGGTGTAGATTGTGAGGGAAGAATGGCCCCAGTCTCTTCATCTATCACCTCAATAAAGTCATCGAAATGATCTCCAGAATAATACTCTCCATCGACATAGTCCCAGTATTCTAAATAAATAAGAGCGCTGTCCTTCACCTTGGTCTCATGAGGATTAACGACTTTAAAACGCTTTTCTCTCTCTGGAGAAATAGAGACTTCCCCCTTTTGGCTCAAAACTTCATCAAGATTTCGGGAAATCGCTTCATGCGCCTTGATCGCATATCCTGCTTTTCTTAACTCAAGATCATTGACAAGTGTTGCCCAGGGCTCGGACACCGAAGAGGAATACCCCCAAGTGTGTTCCGCATACATCATAAGATGGTCCCTTGCCTGATCCACCCACTCTTTCTTTCCTAATGCACCATTTGGATCCAATTTGTGGCTGAGTTGGTATTTCCGCTGTGCCTCTCTAAAATGCTTCACGATAGCCGGTGTTGAGCCCACACCGTCGGCCCACCAGTCATTCCAATCCCCGCTATAAGTTGGAATGTTTTCCTCATCTGTTCGCAAGACTTTAAAGAAATCATGGAGCGAACTCATTTCGAGCTCAATTTCATCGCCATGCTTCTCATTCCATTTTTGAATGAACTCCATAATCCGACCACTTGGGGGACTATTATCTGTGATCACACCCGAGACCATAATCGGTAAATAGTTGAGCGAATAGCCTTCTTCTATTAAATTCTCGACATAGCGATAGATTCTTTTTTCAGAGACGTCCAATTGCTGAGTATGGACTTGACCTGCGAGTTCATCGCGAATCGTATAGGTCGTGCCCCCATTAGGCGAAATGATCAGTTCATTGCCTAAATGATAATGGTCCCCGACCCAAACTAAGACTTTATGGCCGCTCGGCGTTTCCCAGAAAAAAGGAGTCTGTTTTTTATTCAAAGGAAACATACCATGATGAGGATGGATACACGAAAACAAATGTGTGATGCCATTATTGACTAGCGCATCAGAATAGCCCCAAGCATAACCATTAATATCTGCCGTCATCGCACTGTCAATATCCTTACCCAAGGTCTTGCAAAGTGCAACACCCTGTTTGGTTTTTTCTGAGAGCACTCTCGAATCGATCAACTCTGTCATATTCAGATAGCTACCAGAAATGTCGATTTCACCCGTCTTAATATACTTTTTAAAATCATTGATAGCCGCTTCATCGGCTTGTTTTATAAAGTTTTCAACTTGCCACATATTTTCACATGTCCAACGGAAGCCGCTCCACTCTGGTTTATTTCCCTTGTGGATTTGATTAAGAATGGCAATTGCTTGATGAATAAAATCGACATGATATCTTTCAATCTTTTCCTGTCTCTCCGTATAACCAATATCCGTGTGCGAAATGATGAATGACATAGATTTTCATTTTTGTTTTCAAAGGAAGACCTCCTAGGATAAACTCAAAATGCCATTAAAATGATTGTATTTAGTCGCTGTGAAGCTGCTTTGCTTCTACTTTACTAAGCTATAGGCGCCAATAAACGTACTCTTAAGAGCTTGATTTGAAATGTCTATTTTGACATCCTCATTGTCTATCGCCTGTCTAAAGGTCAGCTTAAATTCATCGAAGCTTTTCGAAATTTGGCCTCCGAACACAATCACTTCAGGTTCAAATGAACAAATAAAAGCTTGAAGAGCTTCCCCCAATAACCGACCAAAAGTAGTAAAAACTTTCCGTGCCTGTTTGTCCCCATTCAGAGCCGCTTGATATAAATCGCTTACATTTTTCTGTTTCGATTCAGGAATGAGGTTCAATATACCTCGTTTCGAGATATAAGATTAAAACAAATGATCAACCACCTTTCCGGGTTGTCCCTCACTTTGTTCCCAATTGGGTAACAACCAATCTTATTAATCGAATAGAAAAAGTGTCAGAAGGTGAAGGTCATTCCCGAACATGTTAAACACTATACCACTCGCCCCTATGAACAATCCAAAGAAAAAACAATCGGAACCATTAAAGCTTATGCAAAAGTCTAGCTAAACAGAGGATACCTCTATCTTCACTGGTCGAAGCTCATTGATACTACATTAAAGTACCATAAAAACAGCAGGTCCCCTGCTGTTTTTATTATATTCTTCTATAGATTATTTAAAAACAATCATAAAATATGGCCTTAAATAGAAATTCATGCTGCTATCCGTGGGGATTGATCCTAAATGCTGTTGTTCCTACGTTTAAGCTTTGACAAAGTTGAATGGCTTTATCAGCAGAATCAATTTGATGACCCCAATTTACAATATAGCGAAACTCATAAAACCCTCCAAGTGTGGCTTTGAAATTTGTCTCCCAATAATTTGTTAACGCCCATGAATATAAGTGATTTGGCTCTTTACCTGTTTGTTGTCCATGCACAAGTCTCTGCCCATATTCTAAAGGTCCTAACTGCACTAAAGGTGTATCTGGCGTCGCAATTAACAACCCACTTTCATCCGATATATAAGCCAGTCCTTCCTGAATACAATAATAATCAATTCCCGTTCCTGGTAATTGATCTATACCTGGTCGAATGAATGTACCTGCCTTATCTAGCCAAAGCTCATTTGACTGCTCACCTCCGGTACAGAACGGCAAAGATATATATACATTTTCAGGATCCCATACACTCTCTTTATGCATCCGGACCGATACATCGACTCTGGGTTGATCGTGATAGACTTTTAAAAGTAATGAGTAATAGCCCATTCCAGCTGTTTCATACAAAAGCTCCACAACACCATACACATGTCCACACGAAAGCTCTTTTACACCTTTTAGCGTCCCACTTATTCTTTGAACGTTCATTCCCTTCCGATTCCTTCCCATTTTCCGTCGAACTTCAGCCATATGCTCTTCTCCATCAGCAGGAGTAATCTCATATACAGGGGTGAAAGCGGCGTGTTCTCGATCTTCTCTAAGCAAATCATTTCCTGTCTGCTTATCGACCCAAGAAATGATTCCCTTACCCGCTTGCCAGCTAATCTTTACATATGGAGATTCTATACCATTCTCAGTCATTTTTAACCCTGATTCTTGATCATGATCAAGCTTTAGAAGATCGTCCATATCATAGACGCCATCATTTCCTTTGAGACGGGCACTTTTGGTCGTAAGCGCCTCCTTGTTATTTGCTTCGCGTAAGGTAAATATTTTTTCTTCTCCTGGTTGTAGGTCAACGGTTACTGCGATTTGATTTCCTCTGCTGACT
>NZ_BMFV01000008.1 GCF_014639255.1 Pullulanibacillus pueri | reverse complement strand
TCCCCCTAGATAGAACAGATTTTTATTTTTTAATCTGTCTACCTAAAAGGGAGCATATCAAAATTCACTTTCCGAATTTTTAGGTCGTCTTTTTAATAAAGTTAATTAGTTATTCCAGAAAATCGTAAGATTTTCAGTGCCCACCTATGATGGTGAGGGATTTTTTTATGAATTCACTTTAGCTTTTTCTTCTTCTTCTTCTTCTTGTTTTTTGTAATGTTCCTCAGCAAGTTTGTCAATTTCAATTTTTAATTCTTCAACCATCTTGTCTTCAGGAACCTTACGAATGACCTCGCCGTGTCTGAAAAGCAGTCCCTCTCCTTTACCTCCGGCGATGCCGATATCGGCTTCACGTGCCTCACCAGGCCCGTTTACAGCGCAGCCCAGAACAGCGACTTTAATGGGAGCCTTGATCTTCTGAATATATTCTTCCACCTCATCAACAACCTTGAAGAGGTTCATTTGAATTCTTCCGCATGTTGGGCAAGAAATCAATGTTGCAGCATTTGCGGCGAGACCAAAGGATTTCAGGAGCTCGCGAGCAACCTTTACTTCCTCAACGGGATCGGTGGATAAAGAAATACGAAGTGTATTTCCGATACCTTTGTGAAGAAGGATGCCAAGTCCAGCAGCGCTTTTTATCGAGCCAGAGAATTTCGTTCCTGATTCAGTGATGCCGAGATGTAATGGATAGTCGAAGGCTTGAGCTGCCTTTTCATAAGCTTCAACGGCTAGATTGACATCAGAGGCTTTCAATGAAACGATAATGTCATGGAAGTCAAGATCCTCTAAAATTTTAATATGATGTAACGCGCTTTCGACCATAGCGTCTGCTGTCGGATAACCATATTTCTCGATAAGCTTTCTTTCTAGGGAACCGGCATTTACACCGATACGAATAGGAATGCCTTTCGCTTTAGCTGCATTTACAACGGCTTCGGTTTTTTCACGGCTCCCAATATTACCGGGGTTGATCCGAATTTTATCGGCGCCACCTTCAATGGCCTTTAACGCTAATTTATAATTAAAATGGATATCAACAACGAGTGGAATATGAATTCTCTTTTTGATTTCCGGAATCGCTTCTGCTGCTCGCATATCTGGGCAAGCTACGCGAACAATCTGACAGCCAGCCTCTTCCAAGCGTAAAATTTCGGCCACCGTAGCCTCAACGTCATGAGTCTTCGTTGTGGTCATACTTTGTATAATAAGTTCATTGGAACCGCCGATTGTCACATTACCAACCTTGACGGGTCTCGTTTGTGTTCGATGGGTAATTGATGCCATTCCCCGATCGCTCCTTTTTGTAGGTTCTTAAAACCTGAATTACTCGAATAACAATGAAATATCAACTGTTATTTTAACATGATTACACTATAGTGGAAACAAATCATGTGACATTTTTGTTATTTTATACATCATATCATTATTCATCTATGAATAGTACTTATTTGTCTTTATATAATGGGAATCGGTAGCTCTCCCCTATTTTTATTTGATTGGGGTTCTGTTTTGGATTAAGAAGTTGAAAATCATTAATCATCTTGCTAATATTTTCAACTTGATTGGGGTTTAATCTTTCAATAATAGATAAAACTGTATCTCCTGTTTGCACTGTTACGTTTTGAAAAGGCTTTGAAGTAGAGGGCGTCTTTTGAAGTTTTGTTTTTGCCTCAGCAGATTGAGGCTGATCAATCGCAATGTATTTAAGGGAGCCATTCGTCCAATCATATAGACAAGTGAGACTGATGATTGTTAATAATGTATAAAGTATAAACTTTTTCAAAAGAAGTTCCTCCTTTACAGCCTTTATAGTTTTATATTTCATACTTATGTTGTGTTTACTAGACTTATGCCACATTTAGTAGATTTATTTAAGAAAGCTTTTTAAACTAAAAATAGGGAACCCCCTGAGGGTGTTGTTCGTATTATAGTTAGGATAATAAATTAAAGGGAGGGGTGAGCGCAGTGGCTATTCTTGATATAGCGATAGTGGGGTTTATTGTCATCTTCTTGGCTTCATTATTAATGTTTGGTGAATTCCTCGTTCGTGCCAAGGGGATTTTTGGGGTCATTAGTTTATTACTGTTTGTCTTATATTTTATTCACCATTTACCCAATGACTCACCAGTATTAATGATCTCGCTTTTAGTTGCTGGATTTATTCTTATTGTATTAGATGGAAAACTGATTAATAATGGTTCGGTGGCTATATTAGGTCTACTTCTCATGATGCTTGCCTGTGCCTTACCAGCACCGTCTTGGGTATATGGCCTCGGTGTTTCTGCAGCATTTATTTTAGGGGTATGTGGATCATTTTTGTTCTTAAAAGTTTTTCCTGCAAGAGCGTTTTGGTCCAAGCTTACCTTAATGGATCAGTTATCAAGTGAAAAAGGGTATAACTCTATTAATGCAGAGTATAAATTGCTTGTTGGAAAGATAGGGAAAAGTATAACACCGTTTCGCCCTGTTGGTACCATAGAAGTAGAGGGGAAGCAATACAGTGCAATTACCAATGGGGTTTGGCTTGAAAGGGACCAAATGATTAAGGTGGTTTCAGTAGATGGAACGCGGATTGTGATTGAAGCCCATCAGGAATGAAACGAGGCTGAGATAAAACAAACCTAATAAATGCAAATGTCGAACAAAAAATTTTAGAGACTAAAGTAGGAAATAGGCAGCGTAGTCAACATGCGAAGATGATTCTCCTAGTCGCTTTCCTTAGTTCAGCGGGACAGCACGTGTCCGCAGATTGACTTTTGAGTTTAAATGACCCAATCCAAAGTGAGCTGTGGGAAGCGAAGCATTTTGATGGAGCGATTCGCCTTATGCTAAGAATAAAGAAAAATCTGTTCATTAAATAGAATGTTCGGATTTTTCTATGAGTGAAAGACTTCTGTCCCAACCTCGTTCTTAATAACGTAAGGAATTATAATTTTGCGGCAGACCTTATAAAGGGCAACTTTGACTTCCGCCATTAAAGCTCGGCGATAAGCCAAGCTCTTTTATAGGTCTGTTTTATGAACAGCGTTATTTTTTCGCGGGACTGTCGGTCTTGGTTTGGGTTTCGGAACGACGTAAATAAGGTAAGTGAGCATCGCGAGACAGCAAACGGCATATAGCCAAATAAAGACATTAGGTAAAGGAATAAATAGATTAACGACGGCAACCAGTAAGGTGGGCCATGTGATACTATTAGCGGCTAAAGACCATAGATGTTGGTAGTTAAGACGCTTTTTTAGTAGAGACTTAATACTTAAGGCGATTACGGCCAGGCCGGAAATGTAAAAAAAGACGACTGCTGATAATAAAATATAGTAGAGCACAAGCATTAACGGAATAAAAATGATTGATAAATCTTTCGTTGTATCTATGCTTTGACTTATAATTGATGGAGAAAATAATAGGGCTGCAATTAACGTAATAAAAAAAGCATAGTAAATGTTATAGCCGACTTTCAAAAAGCGAAACATAGAGGCTTGTTTAGGATGCAATAAGTTTTTTTGCAATTGCTTTAATAATGATATTTTCATGGGCTGGCTCACCTTTATTGTTTTATTGAATGGATTCTTAATTCTCTTTCATTTTATCTTAAGGTGGGAGGCCATCACAAGTTTTGTTACGTTCAGAAAAAAAATAAAAAAAGCTATTGATTTAATAGATTTTACATGTTATATTAAATGACGTCGCAGGAAAGACATCGAAAAGAAGAGTTCGAAACGCTTGAAAAAAATAATAAAAAAGCATTGACACTTTTTGAAATTGATGATATATTAGTTCCTGTCGTTAAAATAATCTCTTAGACAAACTTATTATGGCGGTGTAGCTCAGCTGGCTAGAGCGTACGGTTCATACCCGTGAGGTCGGGGGTTCGATCCCCTCCACCGCTACCATACAATATTAACCAGAGGTTATGAACTAACCTCATTTTTGAATGTTATGGCGATTATGGCGAAGTGGTTAACGCACCGGATTGTGGTTCCGGCATACATGGGTTCGATCCCCATTAGTCGCCCCACGGACCCTTAGCTCAGTTGGTCAGAGCTGACGGCTCATAACCGTCCGGTCGTAGGTTCGAGTCCTACAGGGTCCACCATTTATTTTAACGTCACTTTTTTAAAAATCATGCATAGACTGATGATTGTAGGAGATAATAAGGTATAGAACGGTTGACGTCACAGAGTCGAGCAATCCTACGGTGGAAAGCGACCATTTAACATCGTCGCGGGGTGGAGCAAGCCTACATCGTAGAAAAAAACGTCATTGTAAGCTTGTAAAATTTAGCCTACCTTCTTGAGAGTCAACGGATTTTACAGGGGAAAGCGGCCGTTTAACATCGTCGCGGGGTGGAGCAGGGGTAGCTCGTCGGGCTCATAACCCGAAGGTCGCAGGTTCAAATCCTGCCCCCGCAACCAAAGCTAAACATACACGCTAGAAGTCAAAAGCTAACTGAATTAAATTACATAAGAAAAACAGAGGATGTCATAAAAGCCTAGCTTTTGTAGACATCCTCTTTTGATAGGATTGAAATATCATTTGTTTTTAAAAGCCGAAGTCCTTGTTAATCAGTTTTTAAAATGATTTGGTGAAAGAGGTTTGAACTTCACGAATTATAGGTATATTAATTGAAGAAATGAGTCATTTTTGTTAATCTAAAAATAGCAAGACACTAGACAAATTGTCTAAATTCATCTACATATAGGAGGAGATTTAAATGGCTTATCAACTTCCAGAATTACCTTATGATTTTAATGCACTCGAACCACATATTGATGAACAAACCATGCGTATTCACCATGATAAACACCACGGGACTTATGTAACAAAGGTCAACGCGGCGCTTGAAGGTCATGATGATCTTGCAAGTAAGTCCATTGAGGAACTTATTAGCGATCTTGACTCAGTACCAGAAAATATCCGCACGGCTGTCCGCAATAACGGTGGTGGACACGCTAACCACACTTTCTTTTGGCAAATCCTAAGCCCAAATGGTGGTGGCGAGCCAACAGGTGCCATTGCAGACGCTATTAAGGCTAAATTTGGTAGCTTTGACGCATTTAAAAAGGAATTTTCTGATGCGGCCGCTGCTCGTTTTGGTTCTGGTTGGGCTTGGCTTGTTGTCAATAATGGTCAACTTGAAATCACTACGACTCCTAACCAAGATTCTCCTCTATCAGAAGGTAAAACACCTGTGATTGGTCTTGATGTTTGGGAGCATGCATACTACCTTAACTATCAAAATCGTCGTCCTGATTACATTAATGCTTTCTTTAATGTCATCAATTGGGACGAAGTCAACAAACGCTTTGAAGCAGCAAAATAACCAATAATGATTTTTATAGAAAAAGTCTGTGATAAATGTCACAGGCTTTTTTCTTTTTTTTATATAAAAGCCATATTTTTGCCTCTTTTTTTAACTGTAAGAGTAAGGCGATTTTGTCGATATTTATAGTAGAGAGGGGTCTTAGTATGGATAAACAGTCAATTGGAATTGTGAAAAAACTTGTAACCGGAATGAGTCTTATTGCATTAATTACCTATGGTATAAGTGGCTTTTTTATCTTTTTTATTGCTGATTGGTTTGAACATTTCCTTCCACAATGGTTATTTATACTGCTCACATTATTTCTTGGTGTGGTATGGTCAGGTATTCTCGGCTATTTTATTGCAAAATATTTTACCCGGGCATTGCAAAAATTACATAATGGTGTTTCGGAAGCAGCAAAAGGGAATTTGAATGTTCAATTTGAGCCCATTCATACTCGAGATGAATTTGAAACACTATCTAATGGCTTTATTCAAATGGTTAATGAATTGAAATTTATCATCAGTGATATTCAAAAATATGTTGATGGAACTTCAAATCGGATGTCCTCTTTGAAGGAGACAATGGAGCATTTATCTGGAGAAATTCAAGGGATAAGTGTAACCATGACACATATTGCATCGGGTTCAGAAAGCCAGGCGCAGGCCAGTCAAGATTCCTTAGAGCGTGTTCAACAAGGCCTTAGTCTTGCAACGAGGATTGAAAATGAAGCGAGTAAATCAAATGCTTTATCACAAACAACCATGGAAAATTTAAAAAAGAGTAGTGGGGCGTTAAAAGAATTAATCGAAGGGATTCACCTGATTGCTGATACCAATGATAAGGCCTTGAATACAACACAGAGCTTAAAACAAAAGACAGAAAAAATTGGACAGATTACAAATATGGTGGCTGAAATTGCTGAAAAAACTAATATGCTTGCTTTAAATGCTTCCATTGAAGCCGCACGTGCTGGAGAGGCAGGAAGAGGTTTTGCTGTTGTCGCTAATGAAATTCAAGAATTAGCCAATCAGAGTGCCCGGGCCGTTAATGCGATTCATGATTCAGTGATTGAAATCCAGAGTAATGTCATGGATACAGTCAAATATAATGATGAACAGGTTACGATTGGAAATAGAGAAATCGAACGTGCGAGAACCACGGGTAAACAAATCACCGACATGATGGATAGTATTAATTTAATCGTTTCTAATATCGAAGAAATACATAAAATGTCAGGTGAACAACAAGAATACATGAATAAAGTTGTTCTTGAGGCAGAGCAAATGGCACTGGCATCAAAAGAAACTGTTATTTCTGCCAATGAAGTAGCATCTGGGGCTCAAAAAGGTTCAAATAATATGAGCAAAGTGACTTTGGATGTACAAGAAATCTTAGATCAAATCACAACATTAAAACAACATGCAGAACGTGTCAGAGTCTAAAATAAAAACAGTCAGTTTTAAGCGAATAACTCCTCTACTTTTACGCACACTAATGGTGAAATAAAGTAGGGGAGATTTCTTTATATGAAGGCTTTGCGAATATTTTTTAATAAGAAGGATATACCAAGAGATTTACTATTGTTGTTGGTTATCAGCGGATTATACTTCTTAGGGATTGCGCTTTCCAATACGTTTGTAAACGTCTTTTTATGGAAGCATACGAATAGCTTTTTCAATATTGGTCTTTACAATTTAATGATTGTTATCTTTCAACCCTTGACCTTTTTGCTTGCTGGACGGTGGGCAAAGAAAATTGATCGTGTGATCGTTTTAAGATTAGGGGTTATCTTTTTAGCCTTGTTCTTTATTACAGTTCTTCTGTTTGGCTCCTATACTCAAGATTATCTTTTATTGTTTGGCGCTGTATTGGGGGTTGGTTATGGCTTTTACTGGTTAGCGTTTAACGTTTTAACGTTTGAAATCACCGAGCCAGATACGAGAGATTTCTTTAATGGCTTTCAAGGGATACTCTCTTCTTTAGGGGGAATGATCGGTCCTATTTTTGCAGGGTGGGTTATTGCTTCAATGACGAATTATACCGGATATAAAATTATATTTGGGATATCCCTGGCTTTATTTGCTATTGCGATTATAACGAGTTGGTTTCTCAAACGTCGGCCGGCAGAAGGGAGTTTTACCTTTAGGCGAATTATAGCCGAACGAAAGCACAACTCTAATTGGAAGGATATTTTATATGCTCATTTTTTTCAAGGGATTAGGGAAGGAACATTTGCTTTTGTCATCACCATTTGGGTCTTTATGACGACAAAAAGTGAATTTGCACTTGGGAAATTTGGGTTAATAGAGTCTGCTATTATGTTTATATCCTTTTATCTGGTGTCTCGCCTCGTTAAGCCTCATCATCGGAAAATGGCTATTCTTATTGGGGGATTATTGCTTTATGCATCGGTTTTCATCATTATATTTAAACTGACCTTTCCTTTACTTATCTTTTTTGCGATAACGGTTTCCTTCGCATTGCCACTATTATCTGTTCCTTACATGTCTTTAACATTTGATGTAATTGGAAGAGGGTGGAAGGCGGCGGAAATGCGGATTGAGTACATTGTGGTCCGAGAACTTTTTTACAATGGCGGAAGGATCGTTTCTATTTTATTATTTTTGCTCACTTTAGCGGTATTCAAAAATAATGAAGATGGCATAAGGTTTCTTATGATGGCTATAGGAGCTGGGCATCTAGCCATTTATTTTTGTATCCGCAATATTCACTTTACAACGAACACGGATGATGATGCCCGAGAAGAAGCAGAAGAGGCCAAGCGTTTTCACAATGGTGAAAGTGGCTCGACAGTTTGATGACAAAATCACGAATTTGTCTGCAAAAAATTGAGGAATTATAGTACAATAAAGGGACACACGTTTAATGTATTCGTGCTGTCCTTTTTATGTTGGGGTAGTGAATTTTGTGAATTAAAGTGAAAGTGATGTGAGGCGCGTGGATGAAAATAAAGTAAAAAAGAAAAAGAAAAAAAGCCATATCCCTTTCCGATTAAATATATTATTTCTCTTGATTTTCTTTGCTTTTTCTAGCCTTGTTCTTCGGTTAGGTTATGTTCAAATTGTTCAAGGGAAAACCTACACGGAAAAAATGGATAAGACTCAAAATGTCGAAACGACAGTGAGCTCTCCTAGGGGATTGATCTATGATTCCGAGGGAAAGATTCTCGCGGGAAATAAGAGTAGTTATGCGGTTGTGTTCACGAGAAAACCGGGATTAGATACAGAGACAATGATTAAATATGCTCAAAAGCTGAGTCAATATATTCATGTCAGCACCAAGAAGGACGTCCCTGATGGAACTGTCACAACTCAAAACTTAACAGAACGTGATTTGAAAGATTTCTATATCGGAACGCATCCAAAAGTTAATGAAGAAAAACTCACTCAAGCTGAAATTGATGCTTCGAAAAAAAATGAGAAGGCCCAGCAAAAAGCTTATCAAAAGGTATTAGATCGCATCACCGATAAAGAGCTTAATCAACTCACTCCTGAGCAAATGAAGGTGGCAGCCATTTGGAGAAATATGTCTCAAGCCACAAATTTAACGCCAACGACGATCGCGACACACCTTTCTGCTGAAGAGTTAGCAAATGTTGGAGAACACTTAGATGAGTTTGATGGCATGATTAATACATCGGTCTCTGCAACAAGAGAATATCCAAAAGGAAAATATTTCTTTTTAGGCAATGTCAAAAATATTCCTAAGCATCAAGACGATAATTACAAGGCTGCAGGCTACAACATGAATGATCTTGTGGGAACAAGCAATTTAGAAGAACAATATGAAGATGTATTACGTGGTGTACCCAGCACTTATAAATTTACGAAGAACAGTAGTGGTGAAGTGGTCGGCAGTCCTGAAGTGACCGAGGGGCGACGTGGTGATGATATCCAACTGACCATAAATAGTGATTTGCAGGATAAAATTGGTGATATTATAGAAAATAAAATAAAGAAGTTTTATGGAAATAACGCACGAGAAGCTTATGCTGTTGTGATGAATCCTCATACAGGGGCCATCTTGGCAATGGCTGGGAAAAAATATAATGAAAAAACGCATAAATTCGAAGATGCTTCTTCAGGAACCATTTTAAATGCGTATCAAATTGGTTCCTCAGTAAAAGGAGCTACAGTATTAGCAGGGTATCAAAATAACGCAATTCCGGGTCCCCTTGATGATAAGCCGATAAATTTTAAAGGCGGATCGCAATTTAATTCGTGGCATGCCATTGGTTATTTAAATGGTGTTCCTGAAGCATTAGAAAATTCATCAAATGTTTACATGGGGACTATTGTTGGTAAAATGGCAGGTTTCCAAATTAGTGATTCTGGTTCTTCATATACCGCTAAGATTTTTTCGAGTGAGCATGCGCAACAAAAGTTTGTGAATGCTGTAAATACCCTTAGAAATGCTTATGGCCAATTTGGATTAGGTGTAAACACAGGGATTGACCTCCCGTTTGAATCAACGGGTTTTAATGGGGGAATTCCTGATGAACAAGGGAAAATTATGATGTTTTCAATAGGACAATATGATACGTACACACCACTACAAATGGCGCAATATGTGTCAACTCTTGCGAATGGTGGTTATCGCTTGGCCCCACATCTATTGGAGTCCATTCATACGCCAAGTGGGGAACCTGATCAATTGGGACCTACTATTAAAACAAAGAAAACCGAAGTGTTAAACACTATTCCGAATACAAAAGAACAATTTGATCAAGTTCATAAAGGCTTTTATCTCGTTACCCATGGACCAACGGGTACAGCTACTCAATTGGGCGTTGGTGGAGGACAAGAGATGCTAAAGTTGAAAATCGCTGCTAAAACAGGGACTGCCCAATTAGCACCGGTTGAAAAAGGAATGTATAATCTTGCACTTGTCGGTTATGCCCCTTATGATGACCCTCAAGTTGCTGTTGCTCTAATGTGTCCCAATATTAAGGGGGAAGAGCATATTAATATTGAAATTGGTCAAGAAATCTTTAAAACATATTTTGAAGAACAAAAGAAGTAATCAGTATCAGGAAATGATAAACAAACAAAAAGAATCCCCTTGAGCTCAAGCACAAGGGGATTCTTTTATAACGAGAAGTTATATTAAGTACGTTTTTAAGCCTTAAGGCACTATCCAATCTTATCTTTCTTTCGCAATCGTTTTCGCAATTTCAGCAAGGCTCATATCGCTACTGACCGTATAAGTACCAAGCTGGATGTATTTTTCAAGTCCGTTTTTAACGATGTAATGGACGAGGTCGTCTGCTTGTCCTTTTTTAATGATGTGTTCGGATTCGAGTTGGTCGGCAATATCTGTTGACGTCATGCCTGACTTAATATGAATTTTAACTTTCGTCGGTTTTGTTTCACTCGCGTCTTTGTCATCTGTTTTTGACTTTTCATCGCTTTTGGCTGTGCTTTGATCTTTTTGATCTGTTGACTTTTCATCAGATGCCTTGCTGTCTTGTTTTGAATCTTTTTCAGTTTCAGCCTTTTGCCATGCGTTAAAAGTCTTTTGGTCGACAGCAATTTGTCCTTTTTTAGCCAAATAGTCTTCAACTGCACTATCTGAAAGTGTTTTGCTTGTCGCCTTTTTTGCTTGACCTGTATCTGATAACATAAAATAATAGAAAAAGGCGATCACAGCACAAGTGATAATCATTCCAGCGGCAAAAGCGCGCATGCCATTTTTGGTCACAATGTGAGCCTCCTTCTATTCCTTGTCTTCGATCATCATTTCTTCTTCAAGGACACGAACTTTTTTCTTCACTTTATAAAGTTCTTGCATCATTGTGATGGATGTCCCTTCAATTTGGTCCTCAAGTTGTTTAATGCTGTCCTGTTTAAAAAAGGAGAGGACAAGTACAATTAAACCGATGATGACCAAAACGAGTAAAATGTATCCCATATCGATCCTCCTACTTTTTGACTCCTCTTCATTACTTATAACATATCTTTAGGGGAGATAAAAAGAGTTTTGTAGAAAAAGAAAGGAAACTGTAATCTTTTTTCGACAATTCTCTTC
This sequence comes from Pullulanibacillus pueri, assembly GCF_014639255.1. Classification (GTDB taxonomy): domain Bacteria; phylum Bacillota; class Bacilli; order Bacillales; family Sporolactobacillaceae; genus Pullulanibacillus; species Pullulanibacillus pueri. Next base: position 122,450 of record NZ_BMFV01000008.1, on the reverse strand, counting down.
ATAAATTTCCTATAAAAGAAAATAATGCATGAAGATGTAAAAATGGAGGAGAAGTGTTATGAAAAATCATTTGCTTGATTTGACGACATTTGTTATCATATTATAGTATGTAGAATTGATGAGAGAAGTGGAGGGATAGTCCATGCGCGTACAAGTGATTCTTGAATGTACTGAAACGGGTGACCGTAATTACATTACGAGCAAAAATAAACGTACCAATCCTGAACGCATTGAAGTGAAAAAATATTCCCCGCGTTTGCGGAGAATGACTTTGCATAAGGAAACGAAGTAAGTTGAAAGGGTCGTACAAGCCAAGTTAAAAGGGCGGGACGACCTTTTTCTTTTGTTTTTTTACTTTTTCCAAAGGTGGATGGACATGGATAAGAAAACAGAAATCCGTGAGGAAATGAAGCAATTTTTAAAGAACGTCAATAAACAAAGAGAGTACATAAAAGTCAAACAAATTCATGAGAGCCTCTTTCGGCATGTCAGTTGGCAATCTGCTTCGAGAGTTGCGGTTACTGTTTCTGGTGAAATTGAGATAGAGACACGAACGATTATTCAGCGTGCTTGGGAAGAGGGGAAAACTGTAGCGGTTCCTAAATGTTTGCCAAAAACCAAACGGCTTGATTTTAGAGGATTGCAGAGTTTTCAGCAGTTAGAAACCGTTTTTTATGGATTAAAGGAACCGAAGATTGAAGAAACCTCTTCAATTGAAAGGGCGAGCTTGGATCTTGTGATTGTGCCTGGCTTAGCTTTTGATAGACAAGGCTATCGTATTGGGTTTGGTGGTGGCTATTATGATCGCTTTTTGCAAGGGGTCCAAGCGACGAAGCTAGCGCTGGCTTATGATGAACAAATTTATGACGTGCTTCCCCATGAGTCCCACGATATTCCAGTGGATGTCATTGTGACCCCGACAAAGGTGATGAAATGTTAACTTTCATTCTCGCCATGCTATGTTTACTGGTGGTTGCTGGACTGGCGGTAAGTAAAAGATGGCTCACAGTTTGGGCTGCTATTGGCATGGTGATTATGGGCTTTTTCATCCAGTGTGCGTTTGCTGTTCAAGGACTATTAGTTATTTTCGTTTTTTTTATATCCAGTAACCTTATTAGTTTGATTAATAAACGTGCGGGAAAAAAGAAAACATCATCCGAGCAGCGTACGCTTTATCAAGTGCTTGCTAATGGAGGGGTGCCTTTGTTAGCCGCTTTAGGCGGGTGCTTGTGGCCCCATCCTCTTTGGATAGCGATATATGTAGTTTCAGTGGCAGAAGCGACTGCTGATACTTGGGCCTCAGAGATCGGTTCGATTAGAGGAGGGACGCCCTATCATCTTATATTAAGAAGACCAGTCCCTAAAGGCCTTTCGGGTGCTATGACTTGGACGGGCTCCATTGCTGCTTTAATAGGGAGCAGCTTGATCGCCTTGTTGAGTAGTCTCATGTTTTATTCTGACCAAGGGTTAACACTGATTCTCGTTTCTTTTATTTGCTTGAGTGTGCTCGGCTGGCTAGGTCAATTTATTGACACTTTATTAGGCGGACTCCTTCAAGCGCGTTATCAATGTGCTGTTTGCCATACGCTCACCGATGCTAAAGACCATTGTGAACGGGTATCTATAAAGGTTGCCGGTGTTTCTTGGATGACTAATAATTTGGTTAATGGCCTATCGAGTCTCTTGGCGGGTTGTATGGGAAGTTTGTTTTTCTTTATCAATCTTGGATAAAACGTCGTCCTTCTCCACATATTAAGTAAAAATGAGCGTGGAGGTTTTATCATGAAGGGGTTCATCCTAAGGTATCTTGTCTTGATGGTTATTGGTGTATTTCTATATAAGAATCGCTATAAATTAATGAATATTTTAGTGAGTATTGAAGCCATTCGGGGTCTCTTTAAATTATTTGATGGCGATGCCCTTGCTGATGGCTGTCGTTTTATTAAGCAGCAATGGAATAAATCACGCCAAACAGAAGGATGATTTTAGATGTTTTGTTTTAATAAAGCGATCTTCCCATCTGCAGTCTTAATAACGATAAGAAATTGATCTGCTTTATGACGATATAAAATTAATGGCATCGAACTGTGCAGAGGACTGACTGTTTTCTGGTGTGACAGCTGAATCCCTTGAATATACCCTTTATACAATCCTTCCCATAGTTGGCTTACCGCTCTATGGGTTGTTTTTATGCTGAGACCCGGTAAGGCATTTGTATCAAATACATGGAGATAGCTCAATGGAAAGCTATAATAGTCCTGAGAATCAAAATGATACTTCTTTTCTGCCTGGGTAATGATGTCATGCCATTCCTGTTGTTGTGATTGATCAAAGGTCTCGTTCCATTGCTTTTCAGTAGGCTCAACGGGAATGTGATAACTATCCAATTCATCCGAGGCCTTTTTTGTTACATAAAGATGAGCATAGCTCATCTTATCTTTACTATTAATTTTTTGATCAGCATGATGAATTTCAGCATGATGTATACTAATGGTTTCAAAATGACTGGCTTGATGAATAGTTAGGCTTTGCGTGTGATGAAGCGTATCTGTATTTTGTTTCCACTTTGAATATAGTTGAATTAAATGACCGTTTTCAAATAATAATGAAAGATCTTCTCGGAGATAAGTGGATTGATTGGTTTGAGAAGAGATTTGCCATTTCAACGCATATCCTGATGGTTTTCTTTCTAAAGAGAGTAAGGTTTCTGTGTGCTTGAAGTAACTATGTGAGTCTTCAGGAAAGTAGGTTAGGCTTTCTTCAGCTTCTTGGTAATGGTTTAAGAAATAAATAAAGATGGCGACAAAAAGTGAGAGAAGGACTAACCAACTCCAGAACGAGAAGGATCTTAAGGATTGCGGAGTGTTTTGATTTGCTTGAGTCTGTTGGTTCAAATTCTTTTGTTTTTGTTTCATCACTCATTCTCCTAAGCTCTCAGGGTTTTGTCCCATTTTATGCATAAATGGGTTCAAGTTATGCGGCTTTCTCTATTCCTCGTTCATAAGATGCCAAAATTTTTATTTTAAAAGTAAGATTGAATGGACAGAACGTGTGACTTTTGGGAAAATAAAAATAGTAGAAAAAGAGTTTAATTAAGATAAACGTATTTCAGTGAAGGATGGGGAGATTGTGATGGAAAAGAATCAATGGACAGTGGGCGTCGATCTAGGCGGTACAAGTATTAAAATGGCCTTTATTAATGACGAAGGTCGCATCATAGATAAATGGGAAATACCCACCGATCTATCAGAGAAAGGGCGCTTTATCACGCGAGATATCGCCAAAAGTATAGAAGAAAAGCTGGAGCAAAAAGGTGAAACAAAAGACAAGCTAGTGGGATTAGGGATGGGTGCACCTGGTTTCATTAATTTTGAAAACGGGTCCATTTTTGAAGCGGTCAATATTGGATGGAAAAATTACCCTCTACAAGAGAAGATGGAAGAAGCGATCGGGTTGCCAGTTGCTGTGGATAACGATGCTAATCTAGCGGCCTTAGGCGAAATGTGGAAGGGCGCTGGTGAAGGGGCAAAAGACCTTCTTTGCATTACTTTAGGAACGGGTGTCGGTGGAGGTGTGATCTCCAATGGCGCCATAATACATGGTATTGGGGGAATGGCAGGGGAAATTGGTCACATTACTTCCATCACGGACGGGGGCTATACTTGCAATTGTGGAAGGAAAGGGTGTTTAGAAACCGTCGCTTCTGCAACGGGGATTAGGCGTTTAGCTATTGAAGGGCTTGAAAAGCATACTGAGAGTGAGCTTTATACTGTTTTCCAAAAGCAACAGGATTTAACAACAAAAGATGTTTTTGATGCTGCAAGAAATCAAGACGCTTATGCTTTATCCATTGTGGATCATGTCACTTATCATCTTGGCTTAGCGCTCTCGAATGTAGCAATTCTATTGAACTTTCAAAAATTGGTCATTGGCGGCGGTGTTTCTATGGCTGGAGAGACTTTATTGGAACCATTAGACCGACACATAAAAGCACTGACCCTTCCAGGTGTTTATCAGGGCTTAGAAATTGTGAGAGCTACTCTTGGCAACGATGCCGGCGTTATTGGCTGTGCTTGGCTTATCAACAAAAAACTTAATCGTCTATAGTTTTCTCTACATCCCACATATTTTCTGCCGACTTCTTCATAGAATGAAGTAAGCAGGTGAATGGCTAGGGAGGGAAGAAAGCGTGAAGGTAACCGTACGCGAAGGCGATACTTTATTATATTTTAGTCAAGTATTTGATGTCCCTTTGCCTTTGGTCATCGCAAGTAATCCAAAGGTTGATCCGGAACGGCTTGAAGTCGGACAAAAACTGTCCATTCCGGGTTACGTGAAACAGACAGTGACCATCAAGAAAGGCGATACCTTTTGGAGTATTGCCACAGAACGACAAATTCCGCTGGATGCCCTTATTCTAATGAACCCGGAAACAGATCCACATAACTTAAAAATAGGGGAAGCGGTCTATGTTCCTATTCGTATTACAAGGCCGATCATTAAAACCAATCAACCTTATGATTATGCCATGATGCTCAAAGACATCAATCGCTTACAAGCGGTGTACCCCTTTATTACTCAGGAATCTATTGGGAGATCCGTGTTAGGAAAATCCATTCCTGAAGTCACCGTTGGTCATGGGCCAAAGAAGTTACATGTGAATGGTTCTTTTCATGCCCGTGAATGGATCACGACACCCGTCACAATGTTATTTTTAAATGAATATCTTCTTGCGTTGACGAATCGCCGGACAATGAGAGGGTTAAGTGTGGCGCCATTTTATGAAGAAACCACATTGTCCATTGTCCCGATGGTCAACCCAGATGGTGTTGATTTAGCCATTCATGGTTTAGAGGCAGCTGGTAACCAAAGGGAATCTGTGTTAAATATTAATAAAGGAAGCTCTGATTTTTCTAAATGGAAAGCGAATATTAAAGGCGTTGACCTTAATAATCAAATTCCAGCAGGCTGGGAAATCGAGGCGGAACGAAAAGAGAGAGAACCCTCACCTGAAAATTATCCGGGCCCGTCACCTTTAAGTGAACCCGAGTCAAAGGCAATGGTAGAACTTGCTCGTGAAAAACAATTTGATCGGATCATTGCCCTTCATACACAAGGTGAGGAGATCTATTGGGGCTATGAGGGAAGAGAGCCAGTGGAATCTGAAGCTATAGCCAAGGAGTTTGCCAGAGTGAGTGGATATGCTCCAGTCCGTAATTTAGATAGTCACGCAGGCTATAAAGATTGGTTTATTGACCAATGGCAGCGACCAGGGTTTACAGTCGAATTAGGACGTGGTGAACATCCCCTTCCTTTAGAGCAATTTAATGAAATATATCAGAAAACCTTGGGAATTTTTTTAGCTAATTTTTATATGTAAAGCGGAGGAGGGGGGACCCTTCTCTTTTTCTTTTTAAGTTAAAAATATGGACATCTCTCCGATTGTGACAAACTGGTAACAAATTATGAAAACGCTTACTATTTTATATAAAACCTGCTATACTAATAAAAAAGAAAATTGAGAGGATGTGAACCACTTGGACTATTGCTTTATGCGTACAGATACAGGATATGACGTCATGATTATTGCAGTAAAGAATAAAGAAGGTATCTATAGGGTCTACAAAGTGGAACAAAATCAGACAGAAGGCATCCATCTCTTTAATGAAAGCGATCCCAAAAAACTTCGTCCACGTATTCGTGCCTGGTGTCGGGAGCATCTCCCAGATGAGATGGAAATGATGCGTTTTTCTGTAAAAAATGGACGCGATGATTGCATCAAGATTAAGCACTATTTAACCGATCAACATATTCCTTTTGAATTAAAACATCATACGTTCTTTATACGGAGAAGAGAATATTCAAATGTCAAAGAAAAAATCCATCAATTAGCGGAAATTATAGATGAATAAGTCCACAAGGAGCATTCTAAAAAGAATAGCTCCTTTTTTGTAATAAAGAATTGATGAGTTGAATTTTTTGGGGTATTGATAGAGCGTAGGGTGTTGATTTCCGCTCCAATCCACTTGGTGCTGACGGTGCCTTTTGGTATTAAAAACTTTTTCATTGCTTTAATAGGACCGGACTTTGCTCGCTTTTTCTAATGCCTAAAGCACAAAAAGACAGGTTGATGTCATCAACCTGCCACAGAAACACCGCCACCATGCATGATATCAATAATTGTGTAAAGGGCAAACCATCCTAAGACAATACAGCAAATGAAAGCATAGCCGGCGCCGAAGAAATTTCTTCTCTTCGCTTCACGGATAATTGCAAGAAGGCATAATAGTGCAATTAACAAGAAAATAATCCCTACAACCATTTAGCTTCAACCTCCTTTTGTCTTTTATAACCGTTATGTATACACTTTCATTCTACCCTGTTGCTGAAGATTTGTCGAGGGATAAAACGTATTTGCAATGGGAGGTAGACTTTACCCTATAGGATATACTTAGTAAAATAAGTTCATACATAAATATTATTATGGGAGGCTACGAGAATGAAATGGACCCAGATGCCCTTGGGAGCGATTCAAACCAATGCCTATATTCTTGAGAATGACAATAAAGAGGCACTTATTATTGATCCTGGTGCAGAGGCTGAGAAGGTGATGACGTTTATTAAGGATCATGCTCTCAAGCCACTTGCTATTTTATTAACTCATGCTCACTTTGACCATATCGGTGCATTAGAAGCCATTAGAAACACGTTACATCTTCCTGTATATCTACATGCTCATGAGCAAGAGTGGCTTTCTGACCCAGAAAAGAATGGTTCCACTTTGTTTCCTATGGTGGAGGCCTGTCGATGTCAGCCGGCTGAGCATGTATTGACGGAGGAACAAAACCTACAGATTGGCAATTTTAATTGTCGGGTTTTAGAAACCCCTGGACACTCTCCAGGCAGTGTCGCATATTATTTTGACGATGATGCCGTTGTTTTTTCAGGAGACGCTTTGTTTTACGGGAGCATTGGCCGAACAGACCTATATGGAGGCGATCAGGACGTTCTTATACAGAGTATTAATGATAAATTATTTTCATTACCATCCCACACGGTTGTCGCCCCAGGTCATGGCATGGAAACAACGATAGGCTATGAGAAACAAACCAATCCTTTTCTCGTCTAATGCTAGTAAACGTTGAACGGAATTGCCTTCTTCTTCATACGATAGTGTGACGATGTATGGAGGGGAGACTTGAATTGAAGTGAACGATAAAAAATATTTAGACTTCTTGGCCAAGTTAGGGATATCTAGTGCCCATCCAGGTGGCCTTCCTTTAACTAAAACCGTTTTAGATTTTGTACAATTAAAGTCAGGAGAACGTATTTTAGATGTCGGTTGTGGAACAGGAGAAACCTCAGTTTATCTGGCAAAACATTATGCAAGTGATGTTGTTGCTGTCGATAATCACCCGTTAATGATCGCCCGGGCAAAAGAAAGAATTCAGAAGGAAGCAGCGGACGTAGAACTTTTACAAGCAAATGTAGAACATCTTCCATTAAAGAATGATGCCTTTGATAAAGTCCTGGCAGAATCGGTCACAGTATTTACTAATATTGAGAAAACATTGCGGGAATATCATCGTGTATTGAGAGCCGAGGGGATACTTATTGATATTGAAATGACATCTGAACGCCAGCTGACCCCTGAGGAAGAACATGAGATTAAACAGGTGTACGGAATTCACCATGTCCTGACTGAACAACAATGGGAAACGGCGATGAAACAAGCGGGCTTTAAACAGGTGAAGATATATAATGGTCTGGATTTTCTTAAATATAACATGGAGATGCCAAGTGCACCCTCTATTGATTTATCACAATCAATGGATGCAGAAGCCTTTGGTGTGTGGTTAAGTCATATAAAAATCATGGATAAGTATCACGAATTGAATTATCGCATTTATATTGCTCATGCATAAAAATACCGCCAGGAAGAAATCACCCTGGCGGTATTTTTTTCATTGGGTGCTGCTAGCAGTGTCCATCATGAAAGCAGACCAGTATGTAAAGAGGACAAAGAATAAAGTTAAGTAGGCACCGAAAATATAAATGTACATACGCTCAGATAAGTTCAAGAAGCTTACAGCGACGAAAAGCACAGTATTGGCGAAGAAAATGAAAGCCATTGGTAATAAGCCACCGGCAAGAGCCATAACTGCAAAGGCACAAGTGAAAAATGCCATTACTCGATACATATTTGACATAAGCAAAATCCCTCCTGACGCATTCCATATACAGTGATTATAAACAATGGTGTATTAAATGTAAATATTTCAAAAAAACAAATGTAAACCCTTTAATTATTATACCCTGACAAGAATAAAAATAGCCAGTCAAAACCGAAAAAGCTTTCAAGGTTTTTTGAAAAATAAGAGAGTATAAGCCATCGAAGCAATAAAGAGATCGGTAGAAAAACTTATTTCATGGATAAGGACTTGGCGTAAGCTAAGATTTTTCTTGCAAAATTCAATGAATAGGAATTTTTTGTCTCAATTGTGTTTATAAACTATAAGAATAGGGGAACAATTTGAATAAAGGAAGAAAACGTAAGGAGAGTTGACAGATGTCACAGATGGTATTTTACACCTATCCAAGTTGTACCTCATGTCGGAAAACGAAGGCTTGGTTGAAACAGAATCAAATCAGTTACGAAGAACGCCATATTTTTAAAGAGACACCTGATATTGATGAATTAATGAATATTATTAAACTGACCAATGATGGATTGAAAGAAATTTTGGCGACAAGAAGTGAAACGTTTAAGAGTCTTGAGGTCGATATTAATGATCTAAAGGTGAGTGAAGTTTTACAATTACTCCATGATAAGCCAAAGTTGTTGAGACGCCCCATACTTACAGATGGTGAAAACTTAATCGTCGGTTTTAATCCCAATCGTTTGCAAATGTTAAATGATCAAAAAAGGATTTCTTCAAAACATGTCTCTTAAGGTGAAAAAATGAGGTGGAACGTGAAAAGCGACGAGTTCACGTTCCATTTTATTAAGGCACTTTAAAAATAAAATTTAAAAAAATCAAATAAAAAGAAGGGATAGAGAGAAAGATGTCGAATGACTAAAGTGTGAGTTAAAATTAATATGGAAAGTAGGTGTTTCATTGAATGAAGTAGAGGCCAAAAGTGAGGACATTCTACAAACTGCCTATGAGATGAATGCCTCAGATATCCACTTCGTCCCACGCAAAGGGGACATCCTCATCGAACTCCGTGTCAATCATCATCTTTTTGAGTTAGACCTTCTCCCCACAGATTTTGCTGAACGTATGATTTCCCATTTTAAATTTCGTGCAGGTATGGATATAGGTGACAGACGTCGGCCACAGGATGGCGCATTAAATACGCTTATTCATAATGAACCTGTCAACCTTCGTTTATCTACCTTACCGACGAAATATAACGAAAGTCTTGTCATTCGCTTACTGCCCCAAGCGATGGACACCCAAGTCTCCGATCTTTCTATCTTTTCTGAGTCTACTGCCCAACTCATGCGTTTTCTTAATGTAGAGCACGGATTATTGCTGTTTTCAGGCCCAACCGGCTCTGGAAAGTCTTCTACGATGTATGCCCTTTTGACTGCTGCCAAACGTCGATTTAATGCAAGGATTGTAACATTGGAAGATCCGGTTGAAAAACAAACGGAAAATTTTCTCCAGATGGAGGTTAATGAAAAGGCTAACCTCACCTATGATACAGGGTTTAAAGCGATCTTACGGCATGACCCCGACATCATTATGGTTGGAGAAATTCGGGATAGCGAAACGGCTAAAATTGCGATTCGTGCCAGTTTAACCGGTCATCTTGTCTTTTCTACCATTCATGCTTCAGACTCTGTTCGCACCCTTCAACGTCTCATGGAGCTCGGGATCAGTCGTTTTGATCTCAAAGAAACACTCGTGGGTGTCGTGGCCCAACGGCTCATTAATATACAGTGCCCGCGTTGTGGAAGCTTCTGCAAGAAGGACTGCCCTCATTTTAAAACCTTTAAAAAGCGCCAGACCGCCATATTTGAAATTCTTACGGGATTGCCTCTTCGTGATTTATTGAAAACAAGTGAGATCAAGACAATGCGACCGTATAAACGCTTGGAGGATTACTATCGTCAAGCAGCCTCATTAGGTTACTTGCCCCAAGATAATGCCCTAAATTATGGAGAGCATAAAGATGTTTTTCCGTAAGTGGAAGCAGAAGGATCAGGCTCAGTTTTTAACCCACGTTGGACTAAGTTTAGAAAAAGGCTATACACTCTCAGCGGCCATCCACTTGCAAGCTTACCAACAAACCGAAATCACTCAGCGGTCCATTGATAACATCCTCAGACAACTTTCTCGTGGAACCCCGCTTGCAGATGTTCTTTATGATCATGAGTTTTCAAAAGATATATGTAGTTATCTTTATTTTGCCGAAAAGCGGGGCGATCTAGCTGAAGGTTTTCAAGAGAGTGGCCGTCTATTGCATTTTCGTGTTAAACAAAAGAAGACCTTAGATAGACTCCTTCGTTATCCGCTTTTTCTCCTCTGGGTTTTTGGTGTTATGTTTTATATCGCCATCAACCATCTTCTGCCCAGCTTTCAACAAATTTACGCCTCCATGGCACTCCCACAACCTCGTTTTATAAAATATCTCCTTGTTTTCAGTGGACATTTTTTAAGTATCTTAATCTTCCTTGCTCTCTTTGTGGGCTGTATCGTCAGCCTCTTCCTCTTTCTTAAAAAAGTGATTTCTACCGAGAAAAAAATAGCTTTATTACTATGGATACCGGTAGTTTCAAGTTATGCCAAATTATATCTCACTTATTTATTTTCCCTTCATCTGGGGGGGTTACTGAAAATAGGGATGTCTGTTAATGAGGCGCTTGTGATGATGGCTGAACAACATTACCAACCTTTTTTTCAAAATGAAGCCGTCATGATGAGAGCGACATTAAATCAAGGCTTAACGCTCGGTGAAGTTATAAAGCAACGCTCTTTTTATTTACAGGAATTAGCGGTTGTGATTTCCAATGGGAATGCCTATGGACGCTTGGGAGCTATGTTATCGGATTATAGTTCGGTTGTCTTAAAGAGTATGGAACAAAAAATTAAACATTCAATGGCCGTCATTCAACCTCTCTTTTTTGTCCTATTTGGCGGACTGATTATCCTTCTGTTTTTAGCCATCATGTTACCCATTTTTCATATGATTGATGGCATTTAAAGTAATAAAAAAATGAAATTGAGAGGAGTAAGGATAAGTGAAAATTGTTAAAAAGGAGAATGGGTTTACTTTGATTGAAATGATGATAGTTTTGGCTATAATTTCCATATTGCTATTGATTGTTATCCCTAGCATGACGAAGAGCCATGAAGTTGCGGCCAGTAAAACCTGCGAAGCGACCATGAATCTCTTACAGAGCCAAGTTGCTGCTTACCAAGCGGATACCGGTGAACTGCCGGCAGATTTAGAAACACTTAAGACTGATGGTTACGTGGAGAATATTACTTGTCCAAGTGATGAGACATTAGTCTTAGATGCTGACGGTCAAGTGGTTCTAGGTGAAAATTGAGGCAGTTCCATAACGATAGGCAATGGCGTCAACAAAAGGAGAAGTCTTCAGGTTACACTTTGATTGAAGTCATGTTGGTCCTCTCGGTTATGTTCATGGTGCTTCCCCTTGTTTTCCTAAAATCAGCCACTCTCCATGAACATCAAGGGTTAAAAAGCTTTGAATTACAGATCCAGAATCTTGTTTATTTAGCACAGTTTACTGCCATAGCAGAGGAGAGGAAGGTGGTCCTCCATTTTAATAAAAGTGACCGTGTGGTGACGGTTCAGACGGATATATTTCATGAGATCTATCGGTTACCTATTCCACCAGGCGTTGATATTAACGAGAATACCCACAGCTTAACCATTCAATTTAATTACAAAGGTTCTGTGGATCAAGCGGGGTCAATCATCTTTCAGTCGGCTCATTACGCTTATAAATTGACATTTTTAATAGGACAAGGAAGATTTTATGTGGAAGCGATATGAAAAAGGTTTTACACTCTTGGAAACATTAATTGCTCTTGTTGTCATTACGGTTTGCTCCAGTTTTTTAATTCCGATTTACATGCATACCCTTCAAGAAAGACAGGCCATTGTACAAGAGGAAGAAGCTTTATCCGTATTAAATAATGCTCTTAACCATTGGATAAGCGATCCTTCAAAACATCCCTCGATTGTGAAGCAATCGGGGATGTCCTTTCATTTGAACTGGGATATTCGGGGGGATGACGGGAAAGTATGCGTGATGTGGCAAAGTCAAATAAAGAGGGGGAGGGAGCTATGTGGGGAGGGAATACACTGAAGAACTCGCAAACTGGCTTTACCTTATTATCCGTTATGATTGCGCTGGCTGTGCTCTGTTTCTTAGTCATTTTACTTGCCTCCATCGCAACGGTTACCTTTCGTCAATCTGCCAATGATGAAGTGGGTAGAAAGGATATTTGGCTTTTCTTTCATCAAACCGAAATGGAGCTTGTCGGCGCTACACATATAGAATGTATTTCAAACAGGTTAAACTTTCGAAAGGATAATCAGGAAATCACGCTCCAAATGAGAGGTCAATATCTTCAAAGAAAGGTGAATGCGACTGGGAATGAAGTGGTAATTAAAGCGCTAAATCGCTTTAGCTGTCAAAAAGAACCCGCGCTCGTTTCTATTGAAGTTGTCGATTTGAAAGGAAAGATGTATCGTTGGACGGTCTTAAACATGATAGAATAATGAAGAAAGAAAGTGTTATTAAAGAAGCAGGATTTATATTGCCTGTCACCTTAATCATGGTGTTCTTTTTTTCAGCCTTTATCTTATACGATATCTCTCAGCTCACACTAGATCGGAAAATAGTTGAAGAACGAACACTCTTTGTCAAAGAAGAGGAATTAAAGAAAATGGCAGCGCGGGATATCGTGAAACGATTACGCAAAGATCCAATGTTAATAACTACGGATGATCTGAACTATACAGTAGGAACGATTCATTATCAGGTGGTAGACGGAGATGAAGACGAGAAAAAGATAGAGGTCACTCTACTTGTTCCTCCTGAGCACCAAGCAACATTTCAATTTTCTTACAATATTGATAAGGACAAAATTATAAAGTGGGTGGATTAAATGGAAACTTTATTCATCATTGGATTTATGGGCGCCGGGAAGACAACGGTAGGTCGTGAATTAGGACAGCGTTTATCAATGAATGTTGTCGATACAGATGAGATGATTGAGAAGGCCTGTAAAAAATCGATTAGTTCTATTTTTAAAGAAGAAGGAGAGGCGGCTTTTCGTCAGTATGAGCAAAGAGTCCTGCAAACCCTTGCTTGGCCAAGTACGATCGTAACCACAGGGGGTGGCATTATTATTACTGAGGCGAATCGCAAGTTTATGAAGAATAACGGGATTGTGATTTTTCTTCATTCTGATCCTCAAGTTGTTTTGGAAAGAACGGCAGAGGATACTACCCGACCATTATTGAATGAAGACAGAGAACGACAGGTGACTTTATTGCTTAATCAGCGTCTTCCCCTTTATTTAGAAGCTGACTACACAGTAAATACCTCATTTAAATCGGTGGATACCATTGTCGATGAAATCACGGGCTTCTTGACTAGAGATAGCAGATTTTGGGTAAAATAATCATGGTGATGTCTTTTGAATTCGAATGATTATGTCAAATATTTAACAGAACAATTTGTGCAATATATGAATCGGCCTCGAGATGAACGCAAAACACAGCGTGAGGAACGAAAAGATATGAGAGGGCCTGTGCATTATCACCTCTTTGGCCTTTTACCTTATGCCTGTTCCCATTACATCAGTAATATCAAAAGAATGTTTAACCGAAGACATTAAAAGCGTAAAAAATCTGTCCCGCAGTTTACAGAGGGGCGGGTTTTTTAGTTTAGACGGATAAGCTTATGCGTCATTAGAGTGGGAGGTGTTGGTTCTGGGGCAATCAATTTGTCCATCTTCCAGAGCAGGTTAGTATTAAAACGCTTTCGATGGCTTAATAAGGTCTGGGTGCAATGGATGTATCATGCTCTGTTAGGTAAGCGTTAGTCTTATTGCTTCATAGAAATAGTCTCAAACAGCATGAAACCGAGTGGTTTTCACTCGGTCATTTTGAGGTTGAGTATAATGCCCATTAAGCAATGGAGTGGTTCCCTAGGTAAAATAATCCCCCATTAATAATGTTAATTTTTACATTAGGTTCGTATTGCTCCTGGAGGGCTTGTTTTTCTTTTTCAAAGGTTTCTAAAAGCTCCTCTTCGCCGGCGTAATCCTCATAAAATTGTGTTAAGAGACTTAAATCCGATTCCCATCTTTTTCTTGCCTCTTCGGCCCAAGTGTGATCATCCTCTGAAATAATGGATTCAATCACACGTTCAAGCCGGGTCAAGCCGCTCATTGGTTTGATCATGGGCGATAAGGTATAGCAGTAATCAGGAATTTTGGGTGTTAGGGCCATGTTTTCCAGACTTTCTTGGAATGATTTGACGACCATGCCACTAACAAGATTTAAGCCTAACGATAGAATAAAATCACGCTTCCAGTCTGAACAATAGCTAATTTTAGCATTAAGACCTAGCCAAGGATAGAGGGCGGTTTGTCCGGTTTGACCCTTTTGGACCTCATACAGACGGATAGAAGGAGAAAGTTCCCGCGCTGAGGCGAAAATTTGGTGCAGGCGGGGGGAACCAAAATGAACAAATTCCCCTTCCTCTTCGTTAGGATTTGTTTTTAAAATTAACGTCTGAGTCTCGGGTGTTTGCCCAATTTTTTCAACATAGTGCCAATAGAAGGGCCGGTTCATTAGTAATTTATCCAACTCAATCGTGAGCTTTACCTTTAAAAAGCCAGGTCTAGCCTCTAAGATATCACAGCCACTGGCTTTGAAATAATGGAATAAATACTCATGTATCGCTTCCTGTTTCACGGAGTTCATCCCCTTCCTCAGAGCCCATACCTTCAGCCTGAATAACACTCGCTAAGTTATCCATCTTAATGCGAATCTCTCCTTCCGATTCGGAATGCGTAAAGATATCAGCAATTTCTTTATCAATATCCTTTAGGTCTAATCGAGTAAGAATTTCATCGAGTTCCCCGATGACGTTTTCAAAGAGATTAATTTTGTCGTAAAGCAAATGTAAAATATGTTCTTCAATAGTATCCTTGGTCGCAAAGTTGTAAATATGGACATCGTGTTCTTGACCAAGGCGATGGATACGACCAATCCGCTGCTCAATACGCATGGGATTCCAAGGGAGATCGTAATTGATCACATGGTGACAGAATTGCAGGTTGATCCCTTCTCCACCCGCCTCGGTTGCAATGAGAACCTGAGCATTGTTTTGAAAGAGCGTCCGCATCCAGTCTTTCTTACTTCTTTTAAAGCCACCTCTAAAAGGAACGGAGGTAATCCCCTTTTGTTTGAGGAACCATTGCAAATAAAGCTGTGTGGCGCGGTATTCAGTAAAAATAATCACTTTATCATTAATCGATTGGATCAGTTCTAAAGCTTTTTCGGCCTTTGAATTCGTCGTAACGGCTTGGATATTTTCAACGATGGGCGCAAGGGTTTCATGGAATACTGAATTTTGGTTGGCCTCAAGCATCTTTTTTATCGTCATATAGAGCGCTTCCCGACTCGAACAGGTTTCCCTTTGGAGAGTGAGAAGGGAGAAGCCTTGGATAAAGTCTGTATCTTTCAAACGAGAGAGTGAGTCGTACAATTGCCGCTCCTCAGGGGTCAAAGGAATTTCAATAGACTGAACATGTCGTTTTGGCCAATCCATCTCTGTTTCACTTCGACGATTTCGGACCATGACCCGATTGACGAGCTCACGCAGCTTTTCTTCATTTTTGACTTTGTTTTTTCCAGAACGGTAGTCTTCAAAGAAAGACTCTGCATCTCCAAGATAGCCAGGTTTAAGCAAGGTAACGAGATAATAAAGCTCGCTCAAACGATTCTGAATAGGGGTTGCGGTGAGTAAGAGACAAAACTTCTTTTTCAGCTTTTGAGCAAATTGATAGTTTTTGGTTTTATGATTTTTAAGCTTGTGGGCTTCATCAATAATGATGAGGTCATAATTTTGTTCTAAAATAATATCTGCATGAGGGCTTCTCTTAGCAGTATCGATGGAAGAAATCACAACATCACATTGCTCCCAGACATAGGATTTTCTCTGGGGTACCGCAGGGATATAGAATTTCTCGTTTAATTCCTTTGCCCATTGTAGGACGAGAGAGGCCGGCACTAAGATTAGAATTTTTTTGGCTAATCCTCTAATCATATACTCCTTCATGATGAGACCAGCTTCAATGGTTTTACCTAGTCCCACTTCATCAGCGAGTATTGCCTTACCATGCATCTGTTCTATGACTCTTTCTGCTGTTTCTCTTTGATGAGGCAAGAGCTGTAATTCAGGCAAATGATCAGGTGCGACTAAACCTCTAAAATGAGGGACGGACAATTGTTTCTCAGATTCGTATGCGAGGCGATATAATTCCCAGTCTGCCCAAGGTCCATCCTGTTCAATATTCTTTATAAAGGGCTCATACCAAGAACGATCAAATGTGATCTTAGGTAATTGTGTCATCGAGATCCTCCCATTCTCATCTTAAACAAATATTCTATTGCGCAACGGCTAAGTGTAATGATAGGATAATGATAGTTAGTATTCACGAATACTTTAAAGCTTATAACAAAAAAATATATGTGGGCGAATGATGACAAGGGGAGAGATCGTTTCTAAAACGACGCCGAAGGAGCAAGCCAAAAACGTGTGAATCTCTCAGGCAAAAAGACTCTTGTTAGACGCACCTCTGGAGAGTGCTCTAGTAGCTACCGACGAGGCCCGACATCATAGGTAAACCATGATGCTTGGAGTAAACTTTCCGGTTAAAAGGACAGAGGAACATACGTAGTATGTTTCCTACTGTCTTTTTTTGTGTCTTTTTTTGTCGAAATAGGAAAGGGAGGGATTGGATGGGTGATTTAAAGCAATCGCCGCTGGCAGAAGTGTATAAAAAATCAGGGGCCAAGACCATCGATTTTGGAGGTTGGGACCTGCCGGTGCAGTTTTCCAGCATTAAAGAAGAGCATCAAGCGGTTAGGGAGCGTGTTGGACTCTTTGATGTTTCACATATGGGAGAAATCGAAGTAAAGGGAAGCGAAGCTGAAAATTTTCTTCAATATCTCATGACTAATGACGTTTCCAAATTACAGGTGGGTGGCGCACAATATTCAGCGATGTGTTATGAAAATGGCGGTACCGTTGATGACCTTATTATTTACAAAAAAGAGTCTGAAGATTTTTTACTTGTCGTGAATGCTTCAAATACGGATAAGGACTTTGAGTGGATCTTGTCCCATGTGCCAGAAGGGGTTACGGTCAGAAATAGTTCAAATGACATTGCTCAAATTGCCATTCAAGGTCCATTAGCTGAAAAAGTACTTCAGAAGCTTGTGAAGATTGATTTAAGCTCTTTAGGTGCTTTCAAATTTGTGGATGCTGTCAATGTCGGTGGCATACAAAGTCTTGTTTCAAGAACAGGTTATACAGGAGAAGATGGGTTTGAGATTTATTGTCCATGGGGAGAGGCTGTGAACCTATGGCACGCTCTTCTTGACGCAGGGGAAGAGGAAGGGATTCTTCCATGTGGGTTAGGGGCTCGTGATACTTTACGCTTTGAAGCCAAACATGCTTTATATGGTCAAGAGCTAACGCCGGAGATTTCGCCTCTTGAAGCAGGCATTGGTTTTGCCGTTAAAGTCGATAAACCTAGTGATTTTATTGGAAAATCGGTTTTGAAGGCGCAAAAAGAAAATGGGATTCCTCGCAAACTTGTTGGTCTTGAAATGATTGATAAAGGGATCCCGCGCGCCCATTATGACGTTTATTTGGAAGAAGTAAAGATTGGTGAAGTGACGACAGGGACACAGTCGCCAACACTCAAGAAAAATCTAGGGTTAGCATTGATCGATAAAAGTCACTCCGCTTTAGGAACCGAAGTGGACGTTGATATTCGTGGAAAACGCCGTAAAGCTATAATCGTCAAAGCACCTTTTTATAAACGATAGGGGGATGAACATGTCAAAGTTTAGGTATCTGCCTGTAACAGAACAGGATCGCAAAGAAATGCTTGAAGTCATCGGTGTCGATTCCGTGGATGATTTATTTTCCGATGTTCCGGCGTCCGTACGTTTTAGAGGGAATTTGGATGCAGAGGAATCATTAGCTGAGGGGGATCTCTACCGTTTTATGTCTCAGTTGGCAGCAAAGAATATCAATACGAAGGAAACGCCTTCCTTCTTAGGCGCGGGTGTCTATGACCACTACATTCCTTCAATTGTGAATCATGTGATTTCTAGATCTGAATTTTATACTGCGTATACGCCTTATCAACCTGAAATTTCACAAGGGGAACTTCAAGCGATATTTGAATTCCAATCGATGATTTGTGAGTTAACCGGAATGGATGTCGCCAACTCTTCGATGTACGATGGTCCAACCGCTTTAGCGGAAGCCGCACTGATGAGTGCTGGAACGACGAGAAAGCGTAAGATCGTTGTTTCTGAAGCTGTGCATCCTGAAGCACGTGCGGTCATTGATAGTTATGCTCGTGGCCAGCGTCTTGAAGTGGTGGAAATTCCTGTGGTTGAAGGTGTTACGGATCTTGATGCCCTTAATAAGGAAGTTGATGATGAGACGGCTTCCGTTATCGTGCAATACCCAAACTTTTTTGGTCATGTTGAACCACTTAAAGAACTTGAGCAATTAACACACTCAAGCAAAAAAGCGATGTTTATCGTATCCAGTAATCCTCTATCTTTGGGTTTATTAACGCCTCCTGGGGCCATGGGTGCTGATATCGTTGTCGGTGATTGCCAGCCGCTTGGCATTTCCGCTTCTTTTGGCGGTCCTCATTGTGGTTACTTTGCCACCACAAAGAAAAATATGCGTAAAGTGCCTGGACGTTTAGTTGGGCAAACGGTTGATGAAGAGGGACAGAGAGGCTTTGTGCTTACGCTGCAAGCTCGTGAACAACATATTCGTCGAGATAAGGCAACCTCAAACATCTGCTCGAACCAAGCATTAAATGCGCTTGCCTCTTCTGTGGCAATGACAGCACTAGGAAAGGAAGGCGTTAAAGAGATAGCCTATCAGAATCTCCAAAAGGCTCATTATGCCGTAACCTTGTTAAAAGAAAAGGGCTTTGAAGTATGGGACAGCAAGCCCTATTTTAACGAATTTGTGGTTAATTGTGGTCAGCCGGTAGCAGAGGTCAATCGTGAATTGCTGAAGAAAGGCTTTATTGGGGGATTTGACTTAGGCAGAGTGTCAGATCTTTATAAAAACCATATGCTTGTTGCAGTTACGGAACAACGGAGTGCAAAAGACATACAAGATTTTGTTAGTGCATTAGGAGGCGTTCTTCATGACTAAAAGCGATCAACCATTAATCTTTGAGTATAGTAAATCTGGACGCATCGGGTATAGTTTACCTGATCTTGATGTGCCAGAGGTTAAGGTTTCAGACGTTCTTCCTCAGGATTATATTCGTGAGGAAGATGCGGAGCTTCCTGAAGTTTCAGAGCTGCAAATTATCCGGCATTATACGGCGTTATCCAAACGTAATCATGGGGTGGATTCTGGCTTTTATCCACTCGGGTCTTGTACGATGAAATATAATCCTAAGATTAACGAGGATATCGCGCGTTTAAATGGATTTGCTCATATTCATCCGTATCAGAGTGAAGAGACCGTCCAAGGTGCTTTGGAATTAATGTACCGACTTCAGGGAAATTTAGCGGCCATCACAGGAATGGACGAAGTGACGCTTCAACCAGCAGCAGGTGCCCATGGGGAATGGACGGGGCTCATGATTATACGCGCCTATCATGAAGCGAATGGAGATTTTAATAGAACGAAAGTCATTGTGCCAGATTCGGCTCATGGTACGAACCCAGCATCAGCGACAGTGGCGGGATTTGAAGCGGTGACCGTCAAATCAAATGATAAAGGTCTTGTTGATCTCGAAGATTTAAAACGTGTTGTCGGTGAAGATACCGCTGCTTTAATGCTCACGAATCCGAATACATTAGGTTTCTTTGAAGAGGAAATTGAAGAACTGGCCGCTATTGTTCATGAAGCAGGGGGCAAGCTTTATTACGATGGAGCGAATACCAATGCAATTATGGGGATTGCGCGTCCGGGTGACATGGGATTTGATGTGGTTCACTTAAATCTTCATAAAACTTTCACAGGCCCTCATGGTGGCGGTGGTCCGGGTTCAGGTCCTGTGGGTGTTAAAAAAGAACTCGCGACATATTTGCCGAAGCCTCAAGTCGTGAAAACAGAAGAGGGTTATCGTTTTGACGAGGATAGACCTGAATCAATAGGTAGAGTGAAGCCTTATTATGGAAATTTCGGTATCAACGTGAGAGCTTATACTTATATTCGCACAATGGGACCGGAGGGGCTTGCACAAGTGTCAAAGGATGCGGTGCTGAATGCTAATTATCTCTTCCGTCGGCTTGCCCCTTATTATGAGGTACCTTTTGACCATCATTGTAAGCATGAGTTTATTATTTCTGGTAAGCGTCAGAAGAAACTTGGCGTTCGGACACTTGATATTGCGAAACGCCTGCTTGATTTTGATTTTCATCCACCAACGATCTACTTCCCATTGATTGTAGATGAAGCGATGATGATTGAGCCGACTGAAACCGAATCAAAGGAAACTTTAGATGCCTTTGCAGACACGATGATTCAAATTGCTAAAGAAGCAGAGGAAACCCCGGAAGTCGTTCAAGAGGCACCCCACCATACGGTCATCAGCCGTCTCGATGAAACACTCGCTGCGCGCCAACCAGTGTTAAAATACGAAAAACCAACACCTGTTAAACAATAGATTTTATAAGAAAAAGCTTGGGGACACTACCCAAGCTTTTTCTTATGGATAAAATCAATTTCTTCAATAAATTTTCTTAATCCTTCATGTTCCCCTTAAGTTTATAAAAATTTTATAAATTGATTATGTTAAATTTAATATTATCGTTTAATCTTATTAGTATTGCGCTTTATACGATCCCATGATTGAAGGTGAAAAATGATGTCTATTCGCAAACGTCTCTTTTTTTCTAATGCCCTAATGGTAGTCACACCGATTGTCATGTTTGTTCTCTACTTTATTTTACTTCATTTATTTTTTGATAATGATTTACGATACCTGTCCAATAGTTTTCACGGAGAGCCGAAAACGGCACAACAAAAGGGAAAAGAACAGAGGGTATTCACCCAACTTCAAAAAGTAGCGTCTCTCAACGCAGAACAATTATTAAACGTATCATATCTTGATAAAATAGCCAGTAGCCTTAATGGTGAACAAGCAGGTCTTATTATTCGTCATGGCAACACAATTATTTATACTTCCGATGATGTTGAAAAAGTCTCACAACATACCTTGCCTGAGTTTGGAAACGAAGGTTATACTCCTGTAACATGGCTAGGCCATGAACAATATGAAATAAGTCAGCATGACTTTTTCTTTAAAGATGGATCAGAAGGCTCTATTTTTGTTATAAAAAAAGGTGAAGCGTTTTATAAATTCGCTCGAAAGTTTTTTCCTTTAATTATATTTGGGGTAATTGGGATAGTTGTTACCACAAATATTGTTCTTTCTTACATTGTATCGCGGGGGATTCTTAAACCTGTACATCAGTTATCCTGGGCTGCTGATCAAGTGAAACAAGGCAACTTAGATTTTCATATGGAGTCAACCAAGAAGGATGAGCTAGCAAAGCTTGTGAATACTTTCGAAAATATGCGTGCGAAATTAAAAGAAGGAATAGAGCTCAGAGATAGATATGAGCGCAATCGAAAGGAGCTCATTGCGAATATTTCCCATGATTTAAAAACACCGATGACGTCAATTCGTGGGTATGTCGAGGGAATAAAGGATGGTGTAGCAGATACAAAAGGAAAACTTGAACAGTATTTAGAGACGATTCAGACGAAATCAGAATATATGGATCGCTTAATTGATGAATTATTTCTTTATTCAAAGCTTGATCTAAATAGGCTTCCTTTTCATTTTGAAAAGGTGGATCTCTTAGGTTTTATGAAAGATTATGTTGAAGAAATAAGACTTGAATTAGTAGGGAAAAATGTTCAGCTTTCTTTGGTGTCTGAACCTGTTCACGTCAAAGTGCCATTAGATAGAGATAAGCTCATTCGCGTGCTAAACAATATTATTTATAATAGTGTGAAGTATAACGATAAAGAGGAGAGCCTCATTCAATTGGCTATAACAGAGGAAAAACAAAGGGTAAAAGTGACTCTTTCTGATAATGGTCCAGGTGTCTCTCAAGAGGCTTTGGCGCACATTTTTACCCGTTTTTATAGAAGTGACCCCGCTCGACAGGCAGATACAGGTGGGAGTGGCCTGGGGCTTGCCATTGCAGAACAGATTATAAAAGCGCACGGAGGTGCGATTTGGGCTGAGAATAATCCAGGTGGAGGACTAAGGATTTCTTTTACCCTTCAAAAATCAGAGACAAAAGGTGAGGAAAATGAAAAAGATATTAATCATTGAGGATGATTTAAGCATTGCTGAATTAGAGCGGGATTATTTGGAGATTGCTGGTTTTTCTGTGGATATTGCTTTAGATGGAAGAAGGGGTCTGGAGAGCATAAAGAAAAATGATTTTCAGCTTATTTTACTAGATCTTATGTTGCCTGAAATCAATGGGTTGGATTTATGCGCGCAAATACGGAGGATAAAAGATATACCGATATTAATGGTAACAGCGAAAAATGACGATCTAGATAAGGTCAAAGCCTTTGGGTTAGGCGCCGATGATTATATTGTTAAACCCTTTAGCCCAAGAGAATTGGTTGCTCGCGTACAAGCACATATCACAAGATACGAGCGCTGGAATCAAAAAAATGAACCTGATGATATGATTCAAATCCGGGAGCTGTCGATTCAGCGTGCTTCCCGAAAGGTTTATATAGGAGATAAAGAAGTTTTTCTTACCGTTAGGGAATTTGACTTACTCGTATTCTTGGCCATTCATCCCAATATTGTTTTTAGCAAAGAGGATCTTTTTGAAAGGATTTGGGGGCTTGATGCAATGGGAGATACGGCCACGGTTACAGTCCATGTGAAAAAGATTCGTGAAAAGGTTGAGTCTGATCCCGCCCATCCTCAGTTTATTGAAACTGTCTGGGGTGCCGGCTATAGATTTAGAGGTTAGTTTATAAAACCACTTTTTGAGTGGTTTTTATTTATATGATCAGAATTTTTAAGTTGAATTCTTATGGGTGTCCTTTTTTGGACGTCGATAGAGTAGATGGTGTTGATCTTCACTCCAGAACGCTTGCTTTCCTCGGGCACGGCCTCAGCTAATTTTGGAATGGTTTATCTGTGTTTTCCAAAATGGATCTTCGGACACGTGCTATTCCCGAAGGAGTCTCGCGTCTTCCGTTCCAATCAACTGTGGTGCGCGACGCTGCCTTTGGTAAAAAACTTTTTTCATTGTTTTAATAAGGACCGGGCATGCTTTCGCCCGGTTTTTCTTAGCAATTGATGGCTACTCATCATTTATTCCAGTGGGTATGAAGATCATAATAATATTTTTTGTTTATAAAGACTTAAGAATTGCTTTATTAGGTGTTTAGAAATGCAGTATAAAATATGAGTTGTAGGAAGTTTGAGTAGGAGGTGTTAAGCGTCATAGTGAAGCCGAATGAAGGGAGTAGGAGAGATGAGTGATCAATCTATAGTGACGCTGAGGAAATACTTCAGAGGTCTTTTGGCTGGGGTAGCCTGGCTCATGTTAATTTGCGTCATTATTCAAGTCCTTTTAGCAGGGATAGCGTTATTTGTTCAAATAGGGAAGTGGGATTATCATGAAAGTTTTATTCATTATTTCACCCTAGTTCCACTATTGATGCTTTTTCTATCATTATTAGCTAAAGTGCCCAAGGGTATAAAATGGCATTGTCTAGGGTTGTTTCTTATGATTATGTTGCAATATATCACTGTGAGCTTAAGTGATGCTGCTCCTTATTTGACAGCTTTGCATCCTGTGCTTGCATTGGTTTTATTTTGGGAGTCACTCGTAATCGCACAGGGAGCTACAAAATTATTAAAAAGTCCCGTGAATAAAAGATAGGAGGGTTATAAAAATGCATCATTGGGGATGTTTTCCGCCTTTTGGATTCTTGTTTTTCTTAATCATTATCGGTTTTTTTATAACTAATATGATCATTTGGCGCCGAAGGAGAAATGGGTTGTGTTCAAATACAGCTTATCAGAATACGGCCCAAAGGATCTTACAAAAGCGATTAGCTTCAGGAGAAATTGATGTTCAGGAATATAAAGCGTTGAGGGACGTTTTGGATTCAAATCCTATCGGCAAAAGAGATAAATAAACGACCTTGATGGAGAAGAAACCAAACTCATTAATTAAATAAGAGATAAGAGGTTAAAAGCGCAAGAGTTATAGCAAAAGCCACCTTTCCTTTATGGAAAAGTGGCTTGATCAATTTTGGTATGTAAAAACTGTAAATATGTTCATGGTCGGGATGACAGGATTTGAACCTGCGACCTCAACAACCCCATTGTTGCGCTCTACCAAGCTGAGCCACATCCCGAAAGAGTCAAAGAAAAGAGCCCTTTTGAGCAGTGGGCTCTGTCAATAACAATACGATTTTTTTTAATTTATGTCAATAGTTTTGCACGATCTTTTCATGACGTAAGAGTGAATCTTAAGCGTTCTTTGTTTTGACTTTCCCGGTCCATTTTTTAAATCCACCTTTTAATACATAAAGCTCCTTACAGCCTTGCTTCTTAAGCATTGCCGCTGCTCGAGTGCTTCTCATACCGTTTTGACAATAGAGGTAAACGGGCTTATCCTTTCGCACTTCGCCTTTTCGCATTTTCATTTGAGTCATTGGGAGATTTCTAGCCCCTAATATATGCCCATTATCAAATTCATTGGGCTCGCGAACATCGATGAGCTGAGCTTTGCGATAGCCTTTGATAAATTCTTCTTGTGTGAGTGTTTTTAAATACGTTCTTTGATAGAGCA
Source organism: Pullulanibacillus pueri (assembly GCF_014639255.1). Taxonomy (GTDB): domain Bacteria; phylum Bacillota; class Bacilli; order Bacillales; family Sporolactobacillaceae; genus Pullulanibacillus; species Pullulanibacillus pueri. The sequence goes on along the minus strand of NZ_BMFV01000008.1, from coordinate 97,310 downwards.
TTTTACCGATGGTGTAACCGATAAAGATCACAATAATAGCGATTAAAATTAGCCATTGCCACAACATTCTGTCTCAGGACCCCTTTAATTCATTCTTCTTAATCAATCTCTATTCCTCTTTTTATATATTATAACCTTCGAGCCAGATACTTTTCAAATGAAAAATAGATTATTCTTTTTCATGAAGAATCATAGAAAAAATCAAGAGATAAATTAGTCGGTTTTCATTTGTTTTGGCGTTAATTTCTCAAAATCTCTTCAAATTTCGTCGGATATTAACGAATTCCACTCTTGACATTTCATTTAATTTTTGATCGACTATACAATATGTTGGAGAATGATAAAAATACAACACTATATATTGTGTTTTGCTTAAATTAGAGCTACAATAAGAGACAGATGAACACAAACAACAATGATCGACATACATAAAGCGGTTGTTTACTAGTTTTGAGAGGTCAAAAGGGTGGACTTTGATTAGCTTCTTTTTTGTGGACTTTCTTTTAGTAAGACATCGACTGTTTTAATTTCATGGAGGAGGAGAATGAATGAGTGTGGTAACTAAGACACAAATCAATGTGAATACTGAGGAGTTAAATCAAGATATCGCTGAATTCCCGCAAGTTTTTCCCATTACAAATGATATGACGATTACGAAATCAGGGGTATCTCGCCTGGTAATGTTAGATCGTTATGCGTTTAAAGATACAGAAAAGAAGACCATTAAACCCGGTGACTTTGTGGTCTTGACGGTGAAGTCAGATCCGAAATTTCCCGCAAGAGGTCTAGGGAAAATTCAAGAGATACACTGGGAAACTAACGAAGCGACTGTTTTGGTTGACGAGGAGTATCGTCATGTCTTAGAAGAGGATGAGCAAGAGACAGGGCTTATTCGTCGCTCCCTTGATATTATAGACAAGCCTCTTGAAGTTTTTTATGAGCAGATTGCTAAACGAAATGCCAAGGGCTTAGCTGCTGTAGAAAAGACAGAGGAAAAACGCAAGGAATCCTTCAAAAAGTTCTATGAACAGCTCGTTTCTATGAACTTTGTCCCAGCTGGACGTGTGTTATACGGTGCTGGTGCCGATACAGAAGTGACTTATTTTAACTGTTATGTCATGCCTTATGTTAAAGATTCTCGTGAGGGCATTGCCGAACATCGTAAGAAGGTTATGGAAATCATGTCACGTGGAGGTGGTGTGGGAACGAATGGTTCAACGCTTCGCCCGCGTAATACCTTGGCAAGAGGAGTTAACGGTAAATCTTCAGGCTCAGTTTCCTGGCTTGATGATATTGCAAAATTAACCCATTTAGTTGAACAAGGCGGCTCAAGACGCGGGGCACAAATGATCATGCTCGTTGATTCCCACCCTGATATTATCGAATTCATCATCTCAAAAATGCAAAATCCACGTATTTTGCGCTATCTCATCGAAAATTCGCAAGATGAGCAGATTCGTAGCCTAGCGAAAGACAAATTAAAGTTTACACCATTAAGTCCGTCAGAAATTGACATGTATCAAGGGATTGTCAATTATAAGCATATTCCTGGTCAAGGTGGCTTCACAGACAAGGTGTTTAAAGAAGCAGAATTAAAGCTGCGCGAGGGTGGCCATTATTCTGTGAATAACTCTGAATTTTTAACAGGGGCAAATATCTCTGTGTGTTTAACGAAGGACTTTATGGATGCAGTAGAGAACGACGGTGACTTTGCGTTGCGTTTCCCAGATGTGGAGCACTATTCTCCAGAAGAAATGGAGATTTACAATAATGAGTGGCACGAATGTGGAGATGTAAGAGAATGGGAAGCCAAAGGGTTTGCAGTGCGGACCTATCGTACAATTAAAGCGCGTGAACTTTGGAATCTTATTAATGTATGTGCGACTTATTCAGCAGAGCCGGGTATCTTCTTTATCGATAATGCTAACGAAAAAACGAACGCCAAAGCATACGGTCAAAAAGTTGTAGCCACAAATCCATGTGGTGAACAACCTTTAGCACCATACTCTGTTTGTAACTTAGCAGCGGTGAACTTAGCTGAAATGGCTGATAAAGAAAACAAATGCGTTAACTTTGAGAAATTGAAAGAAACCGTTGCAGTGGGTGTCCGTATGCAGGACAATGTCATCGATGCAACGCCTTATTTCCTTGAAGAAAATCGTATTCAAGCCCTTGGCGAACGCCGCGTGGGTCTTGGTGTGATGGGTCTTCATGATTTGCTGATTTATTGTGAAACCGAATATGGTTCTGAAGAAGGCAATAAGCTTGTTGATAAAATCTTTGAAACGATTGCTACGACAGCCTATCGCGTATCGGTAGAATTAGCAAAAGAAAAAGGCAGCTTCCCATTCCTAGAAGGAAAAACTGCTAAAGAACAACAGCAATTACGCGAAAACTTCATCAATACAGGTTATGTTGAGAGTTTACCTGAAGATATTCGTGAAGCTATTTTAACTCATGGGATCCGAAATTCTCATTTATTAACTGTGGCACCTACTGGGTCAACGGGGACAATGGTTGGTGTCTCAACAGGTCTTGAACCTTACTTCTCCTTCTCTTATTTCAGAAGTGGCCGCTTAGGAAAGTTCATTGAAGTGAAGGCAGACATCGTGAGTGAATATCTAGAAGCGCATCCTGAAGCCGATGCAGATAATCTTCCGCACTGGTTCGTCACAGCTATGGAACTCTCTCCTGAGGCTCATGCAGATACTCAATGCGTCATTCAACGTTGGGTGGATAGTTCGATCAGTAAGACAGTAAATGCACCAAAAGGTTATACGGTTGACCAAGTGAAGAAAGTGTATGAGCGTCTCTTTAAAGGGGGAGCCAAGGGGGGAACTGTCTACGTAGACGGCAGTCGTGATGCTCAAGTATTGACCTTGAAAGCAGAAGATAATGCTTTCGATGATGAAGCAGAAGTCAATGATACCCCACAAGAAGACAGGAAGGCCAAAGTCGTCCTCGTGGATACGATTAATGAATTAGATAAAACCAATGTCACATATGGTTCAGAAGTCGGCGATACGTGTCCGGTTTGTAGACAAGGGACGGTTGAAGAATTAGGTGGCTGTAATACGTGCACGAATTGTAATGCACAACTGAAATGTGGACTATAAGCACCTATTGCAAGGATGGATGTGGATTTGAATAAAGTCGTACCGTTTATAAAAAAGATGTACCGTTTAAAATAAAGTTGTACTGTTTATAAAAAGTTGCACCGTTATACCCCTTTGGATAAAATTATCTAAAGGGGTATTTTTTATGTCCAAAACAAAACGATTATCTCAAATTGAGAAGTGGATTAAAGAAGATCGAGGTTCTGGAATTGATTCAGATTATAAACCGTGGATAAGAATTCAAGATGTATCCTCGTTAGGTCGCTCCCACCGTTTAAAAGGTATAAAATAAAAAGAAAGCATGAATTTTTGTCAGATTTAGAACGAAACTACTTTTACTTATCTGAATACCCAGATTTTGTTGTTGGTATTAGAGAACAATTTCCTTTATTGCCGTTGGAAGAAACAATTGTCACTGCAGATGAGTTAGGTATTAAACATCCTACTGATCCTAAAACAAGTGAACCAATTGTGATGACAACGGATTTTTTATTAACAATTAATAATGGACAAGGTGTATTTGAAGGCTCGTACAATTAAAATGAAGGATGAATTATTAAAAGAGCTTATACTTGAAAAGTTTGAGATTGAACGTGAGTATTGGCATCGAAAAGAAATTGATTGGGGTATCGTAACAGAAGAAGAAATACCTAAAACAATGGCAAGAAGCACCAGTTATATTCACGATTACGATGCATTTCGTGAAATGAATGCACTGATGCTAGTCTAAATAGTAGACACAGATTGTTATAATAAATTTATCAACTATAACAGGGTATGTCTATATGGCAAGAGGCAGGGAATTCGAGGGAGCAATTAAAATTGAAACAGTAAAGTATATAAGTGTAAAAAATAAGCCCGTAGCTCAAGTAGCTAGAGAAGTGGGCGTGAACGCGAATACTTTACATGGTTGGATGAAGAATATGGCCCACAGCCAGAGATAAAGGCTGTAAAATCTTCTCCCTCAGAAGCAGCTGAATTGAGAGCTTTTTAGAAGGAAATCGTGATCGCAAGGAGGAAAATGAAATTTTAAATAAGACGATGCACTACTTTGCGAAAAGCCTTCGGTAAAATATGAATTTATTCATGAAAATCGCTCCCGATTCCGAGAGGAGAAGATGTGAAAAGTCCTGGGAGTTTCCAAAAGTCGCTACTTTAAATGGTTAAACTGGCCAAAAAGTAAACCGGCAGAAATAACATGAGAAATTATCACAAGAGATCCTACACAAGCGCATGGTTTTGACAATGGCTTGCTCAAATGATACTATAAACATAACGTTAACGTAATGTTTGGGGGATGAGCGATGAATGGCCGCATGCGGATAGGTGAATTGACGGAACGAGCCGGAGTGACTCCGCGCACCGTTCGATATTATGAAAGCATTGGATTGATCCCTCCAGGAGAGCGTGAAGGCCAAGGGCAACACTATTACACAGAGGAGACGCTCGCACGCCTAAGGAAAATTAACCAGTTAAAGAAGCTTAGACTTAGCCTTGATGAAATTCGGGACGTTATCGATTTCTATTTCATTGATCCTAGTGGCGTACAGGCTAAACAGAAAGTGCTCGTTGTTCTGCGCCAACATCTCGCTGAAGTAGATCAGAAGATCAGAGAGTACCAGCAATTTCGTGCTGAGTTAGAGGATCATATTGAACGTTTTGAGCGCTGGTTAGAAGAAAAAAAACCTCGATAGGTTTTTTTTTACCCAAAACATAACGTTAACGTAATGTTTTTAAACCAACTAATTCAGGAGGATTGATGCAAATGAGTGAAATGATCGGATTTATTGGACTTGGTAATTTGGGTCTCCCTGTGGCGTCCAATCTTTTAAATGCTGGGTATGCACTCCGGGTGTATAACCGGACTGCAAGCAAAGCGGAACCACTGGTTGCTGAGGGGGCGCAACAGGTGAACCGACCGACTGACGCCGTGACAACCGGTGGAATTGTTGTAACTCTTTTATGGGATGATGCGGCTCTGGAAAGCATTGTGACAAGTCCGGGATTTTTAGGACAACTGGGACCAGATGGGATCCATATTTCTATGAGTACAGTGATGCCAGAAACAGCAAAGAAACTTGCAGCCATGCACGCACAACATGGCAGTGCCTACGTTGAGGCTCCCATTTTTGGGAGACCTGAAGCAGCGGCTGCCAAAAAGCTTTGGATTCCTTTTGCAGGGTCGCAGCAAGCTAAGAAACGAGTCCAACCCCTTCTAAAAGCGATGGGAGGACAGGGTATCTTCGATTTTGGGGAGGAGGTCGGAGCGGCAACGCTTGTCAAGCTCTTGGGAAACTTCTTGCTTTCTTCTGCTTCATATTCTCTAAGGGAAGCACTTACGATATCTGAGAAAAACGGTGTCGATCCAAAAGCCGTCGTCGATATGCTGACACAAACGTTGTTTCCTGCTCCGATTTATCAAAGCATTGGAAATAGGATTGCCGAGAAAAAAGAGGCAAATCAGAGTGAGATACCACTGAAGGATGTTGGTCTTTTGAAAAAGACAGCACAACAGGTGGAGTCACCTACACCGATCTCAAGTCTTTTACACGATCTCTTAAGAACTGATTTGGAATAAAGTTTGTTCAAACTTCAAAAAAACGTTGTGCCGTTAAAGGGCGCGATTGTTGAACAACTTAGATAGGAAATGATCAAACTTTTTTATAAAAATTGAACAATACTTCACAAAGAAAGAGCCCATTTTGATCAATCTTTTTTTCAAAATAGGTTCTTCTTATTTATCATAAAATACGGGTTTGTGAGGTATTTTTGATCAAACTTTCTTTCAAATCAACAATGGATGTGGATTTGAAAGAAGCCGTGATGTTATTAAAAAGATTGTGAAGAAATGCCTCTTTGGATTTTATGATCTGAAGAGGTACTTTTTACGTTTAAAAGAAGGAGAATATGCAGGTTTTTTCTTTTCTTTAGTGCGAAAAGAGAACCCAGAATTCTCGAATCTGGGTTCTTGGGACAACATACATAATAGAAGCAAAAAAAGCGTGATTGAAACAATGCACGCTCTTTGATATTTAGATTAGTTTCTTAGGCATCACTATTTTTCTAAATCAGCCCTTTAAGTCGTTTCCTATCTTCTTTAGGGGGAAAGCCGAACATCCGTGAGTATTCTCTGCTGAATTGAGTTGGACTTTCATAGCCAACCCGAAATGCTGCATCTGCGACGTCCGTTGACTCGGATATTATTAGACGTCGGGCCTCCTGAAGCCTCAACTGTTTTTGAAATTGAATGGGACTCATGGTGGTTATATCTTTAAAATGTCTGTGGAATGATGGGACACTCATCTTGGCGAGATCTGCCAGATCCTCAATACGAAAAGAGTCATGAAAATGCTGCAGGATGTATTGGATTGCGTTTTGGATATGAATGGATGATCCCCTATCAGTGATTATTTTTTTAATGAACCACCATGCTCACTATGCAATGTTTTGTATAATATTTCTTTTGTATAGAGTGGTGCAAGTACAGGAATATCGACTGGTTTATCGAGCAAACGAACAAGCCTTACAACAGCATCTAACATGGATACATCTAGCTTGGCAGCGTCCTTACCACGTTTAGCTATTTTTTTGGAGGTTACCTTAAATTCCTCAAGACTTAATAACTCAAAAATAAGGCTTGGAGTAAATTCAATTTTACATGATAAGTTGGGGACTTCAGAGGATGCTCCAAGTGCTTCAAAGATAATGGGTAAATCCATTGATGTTACAAAGTAATTTGATGGATCATACCTAAAGCGATCACCACCAAGGATTACATCCTTTGAGCCCTGAACGACTATACCGATCGAAGGGTTATAGAGTCCATAGGGAGGTCCAGCTAAGGTGGAGTAATGAGAGGTCGAATAACGAGAGAAGCCAAGGTATGGAATTTTTGTAGGCTGATAGCCGTCCCTGTCAGTATGACGATCAATGAGTTCAGCAAGCTCATTTTGTAAGTGATTGATTTGGTCAAACATAAAATCCTCCTAAATAACTTTTGTTCTTAACCCCTCATTCTAATGTATGCCCCTTCTCAGTTAAAGCTAGGTGATAGAATTAGGCAACAATTTAAAACAATTATGCAAGGAACGCAGTAATAGGGGCTTCTGAGTTAAATAATAATAAGAACACAATGCCAGGACAAACTTGAATAATTGGTCCAAGAACTTACCGATTTACCAAGTACTTAGAATTTTATCAAATACATAGTTTTTATTTTTATTAATTTGAATTTATTAGTCGTTCTTCACCTATTCATTGTGAAAAATTAGTGGTTGCATTAGTATAAGAACAATTAATCGATTATAAGGCTTAAGGATTCTTCAATCATCTGGAAATATTATTGATTCACCATAACAAAATCATCAAACTTTATTTAAAAGCAACATGGAGAGCGTTATCTCCATCCTTGTATTTTTTGAGCTTGTTTCATCATGACTTGTCATTCAATTTTTTCTGGTGTATGATTTTTATAGTATGGTTATTACATAGGGCAAACTTACGAACATTTCAATAGATGTTGGGACAGGTTCTAGAGAAAATAGGGGGGAAATGCATGCTGCCGACACCCAGTATGGAAGATTATATTGAGCGAATTTATTTACTCATCGAAGACAAGGGATACGCACGTGTTTCAGATATCGCTGAGGCTTTAGCAGTACATCCTTCCTCCGTGACCAAAATGATTCAAAAGTTGGATAAAGACGATTATCTTGTCTATGAAAAATATAGAGGGTTTGGACTGACGCCAAAAGGAAAGAAGTTAGGAAAAAGATTGGTTTATCGCCATGAATTACTTGAGGACTTTTTAAAAGTCATAGGAGTCAATCAAGAGCATATCTATGAGGATGTCGAGGGCATCGAGCATCATCTCAGTTGGGATGCAATTGATCGCATTGGTGACCTCGTGCAGTATTTTGAAGAAGACCCAGGTCGAGCAAAGGATTTGGAGAATATTCAGCTTAAGAACAAGGAAGATGCTTAAGCATAGGTTAAAACCGTGATTCACGGTTTTTTTCTATGTTTAGAAATTTTTATAGAAAAATTAATAAGTTTGTTTAGTGTGAAAAAGCGGACAGTATCGATAATAAATAGTAAAAGATCCGTGGCATAAGTAGAAGGAAATTGCGACGTAACTATTAAGCTAAGAGTTCACAAGTGATTACTGCTTGCTTATGGTGTGGATTTGAGCTTCAGGTCGCTCGCTTTCCTCGGGCACGGCCTCAGTGGTGGGGTGTCCGTGAGGAGGCTGAAGACGTGCCCACGGAAAGCGAAGTATTCTGCTGAAGCGGTAATTTAGCACCAAATAAAGTAAGGTATGAGATGCCAACGCCGATCGAATTTACGTCGCAATCTATAGCTATTCAGACTTTTATAACTTGAAGAGGGTTGTTCTTTGAAACATATGGTCTAAATTTCTCCTTTTACAACTAAAATAGCAATGGAACCTTATTGTGAATGATGGCCGAATAGGTTGTATCGCTAGGGGAGGGATGATGGTGTGGATTGACGGTGTGTTTTCTGGGGGCGGTGTCAAAGCTTTTGCCTTTGTGGGAGCGTATGAAGTGGCAGAGGAAGCGGGCTTTAAATTTCGACGGGTTGCAGGCACGAGTGCTGGCTCGATTATCGCGGCCTTTATTGCGGCGGGCTACAACAGTAAAGAAATTTTCAAACTCATGGAAGAAATGCACCCTTCGATCTTTCTTGACCAGTCGAAAATGATTTATCATTTTCCATTTATTAAATGGCTAACCTTGTATTGGCGAATGGGTTTATATAAAGGGAATAAGTTTGAAGCGTGGCTAAAAGAGGTTTTAAAAGCCAAAGGTGTCGAACGATTTAGCGACCTTCCTCCAGACTCATTAAAAATCATTGCCTCTGACTTATCTAGAGGAAAGATGGTTGTAATCCCTGATGATCTCGTCTATTATGGCATTCATCCAGAAAATTTTTCAGTGGCACGAGCCATTCGAATGAGCTGTAGTTTACCCTTTTTCTTTGAGCCGACAACCTTGTTTAATAAAAAGAGTGAGAAGTGCATTATTGTTGACGGAGGCGTTTTGAGTAATTTTCCTGTGTGGCTGTACGATGAAGAAAATCAATTACCTCTGCGCCCTTTTTTGGGATTTCAGCTAAGCTCAAGAGCAGATTTTTATGTATCTCGCCGGATTAAAAATGCTTTTGATCTTTTTCACGGTTTATTTACGACGATGAAGGAGGCTCATGACGCGAAGTACATTTCGAAGTATGCCGCCTCAAACATTGTCTTTTTACCGGTTGAGAATATTGAAACTGCTAATTTCAAGCTTTCAAAAGAAGAAATCGACAAGCTGGTGGCAATTGGCAGGAAGCGTACAAAGAAATTTTTAAAGCATTGGACTTATTAATCTCCCTGTAAAATTTGAACACTTGAGAATGACAAGCCTAAAATTTAACATACGGCAATAAAAAAAACGACAAGAACACAAACTTGTCGTTTTTTTATTCTAGAAAGAAAAGTTTTTTTCTCCGTCGTTTTTTTCCGTCAATCACAGTAAGATGATTGGTGGCACGTTTATGCGACTTAGTTACCGGAGTTGTTTTACGCACAGATTGAGATTGAATCACTTGTAAGTGGGCAGGTCTTGATGGAGAACGTTCTTTGTCTTTGGCTCTTTTTTTTGTTTGTTTGACTGCACGACGATACCTCGCATAATCCTTTGGGGATTTTCGAAGATAAAGTCTATAAATAAAATAAATAACACCAGCAACAACAGCGATGATCAAAAGATTTTTAACTAAAGAGACAGGGTTGGAAATCAACATACTTAATAAACCGATAGCACCAAATGACAGGATGAGATAGAAAATGATAGTCCACGATTTCTTCACGTTCATGACACCTCCTAGTCAGCTGTTTTATTTCTAACTTATGACACTATGCTTCTCTTTAATGTACCCATTTTCTCGATCCTTCATCTCATTAAACGCTGCAATAGCAACTTCGATCTGCTCAGCATCAGGCTCTTTTGTTGTGAGTAATTGTAGCCATAGGCCAGGATACCCTAACCAACGTAGGACAGGAATGCCTCTCAACTTATTTGTGCCTTGTAAGACTTCATATGCAATACCTAAATCCACAGGGATGAGAAGGATTCGGGACACGACTCTTAACCAAAGGGGGTGAATAGGCACAAGGAAATATAAAAAAATACTTATAACTGCAGTGAAAAGAATAAAACTACTTCCACATCGATAATGAAGACGGGAATTCTTTTTTACATTTTCAACGGTCAGTAGCTGATCGTTTTCAAAAGTATTAATCACTTTATGCTCGGCACCGTGATATTGAAACAGTCGTTTGACCATAGGTGTTAAAGATATAAAGTAAATATAGCCAAAAATCAATAACAGCTTAAAGAAACCTTCAAGAAGAATTTGAGCGACATAACCAGGAAAAATAAAGGTAAGCGCCTCTGCTAGAAAAGTAGGGACAAGGGTTAAAATGAACTTTCCAAATAAAAAGGATAGGACAGCAAGAACGCTGACACCAAGGATCATCGCCCATTTTCCTTTTTCCTCAACAGTGTCTTCTATGTGGTCAGTGTCGTCAGCAGGATCAACATCATATTTTTCTGAAGCAAAATTCAAATGTTTTGTCCCAAGGATGCTTGAATCTAATATCCCTACGATCCCTCTCACAAAGGGAATCTTTTTTAATGCATTTATTAAAGGTTTTTGTTCTTTTCTTACTTCATAGTATTCAAGGGTACCATCTTTTCTACGAATAGCAGTAACAGTGGTATGTCTACCACCCATCATGACCCCTTCTATCACAGCTTGACCACCGTAAATAGGTCGTTTTTCCAATCGGAATCACCAACTCACTTTAATGTTTCCTTTTATTTTACTAGAAAAACATGAAAGACACTAGAGAGAGACGATATATTTATTCATTTCCCTTAATTTCAAAAATATACACCTATAAATAAAAGTAAGTTTTTTGGAGAAAACATCGTTTTAGATGAAAATATCAGCTTCTTCTGGGTCATACTAACTTTTGGAGGTGAAATCGTGAGCAAACAATCGCAGTCAGAACATAAGAAAAACCAAAGAAAAATCATTACTTACATTCGGGTCGCCATCATTGGTATTTTTGGTGGGGGGATATGGAGTTTGCTTGGCTTCGTCTTTTATACCTTGAACTTTTCAAAATTCGGCCCTGCCCTTATACTCGCGCCTTTTCCCGCTTATCATTGGAAAGAATCGGTTGGAAAACAGTTTTTGGGTATTTTGCTCATCTGTATCGTCTCTATTTTTATAGCATTTGCGTATAAACTTACTCTGTCGAGGATCAAAAATCTATGGATTAGTGTCGGATTTGGCTTAGTGCTTTGGGTGATTGTCTTTTACATACTTCAGCCGTGGATTAGCGGGTTAGACCCAGTAACTGAGCTTGGGAAAAATACAATATCGACAACGCTTTGCTTATATGCACTTTATGGACTCTTTGTGGGGTACTCTATCTCATTCGATATCAACAGCCATGAGGATGAAGATACTGACTACTCAAACGAATAAGGCTATGGTAGAATGTTGAAGTGGAATACTTTCTGGGAATAGGGTGACCGCCGATGCATCATTACTTAGTGATTAATGGTCCTAATCTTAATGCGTTAGGACAAAGAGAGCCGGGCATTTATGGAGTGCAGACATTAAAAGACCTTGAAAAAGGGTTAATTGACTTTGCAAGCCAAAATAATTTTACCGTAACGTGTTGTCAGAGTAATTATGAAGGGGAGATTATTGGATGGATACAACAAGCCGCTTCCCAGTATCAAGGAATTGTCATTAATCCAGGCGCTTTTACGCATTATAGCTATGCGATCCGAGACGCTTTATCTGGGCAAAGCCTTCCTGTTGTGGAAGTTCATATATCCAATATTCATACGAGAGAGCCTTTTAGACATCAATCGGTAACCGCACCGGTTGTCTCAGGGCAAATTGTTGGACTTGGATTTCAAGGCTACCGATTAGCCTTAAGGTATTTAGAGGAAACACTCCTTAACCATAATGACTTAGGTGAATGATTAAGGTAAAATTAGGACGATAAGGGCGTTTTCAAAAACAATATTTTGTTTAACATTTTTGAGCTCATCTTTTTGAAAACCTCTTAAAAAATCGGTCTTCACTCCCAGGGTGAAAGGGGAAAATATACATGATTTCAGTTAATGATTTTCGAACAGGATTAACCATCCAAGTGGATGATGGGATATGGTCCGTATTGGAGTTCCAACACGTTAAGCCAGGTAAAGGAGCGGCATTCGTTCGTTCAAAATTACGTAACCTACGCACAGGTTCAATTCAAGAAAAAACGTTCCGTGGCGGAGAAAAAGTGGAACGAGCACACATTGAGAACCGTAAAATGCAATATCTTTATGCCAATGGTAATCAACATACGTTTATGGACTTAGAGTCCTATGAACAGATTGAATTGAACGAGAATCAAATTCAAGATGAACTCCGATTTCTTAAGGAAAATATGGAAGTTCATATTCAAACGTTTGAGGGTGAAACCCTTGGTGTTGAACTTCCAAATACTGTTCAGTTAGAAGTAACTGAAACAGAACCTGGAATTAAAGGGGATACGGCTTCAGGTGGAACAAAACCAGCCATTCTTGAAACGGGCTATACCGTTCAAGTGCCTTTCTTTGTTAACCAAGGGGACGTTCTTAATATTGATACAAGAACGGGTGCCTATATCTCTCGTGCTTAATTTTATATTAAAGTTAAAAGAACTTGGCCATTTTGCCAAGTTCTTTTTTTAGGTGCGCAATTTAGAACTTTGCGGAAGCCCTTCTAAGTGCAACTTAAGCTTACCTCAATTGTTTTCCTTCTTTTTCCTCTCAGTTTATTGTTCTATTGAATCTCTTCACTCTTCTATTATTTCTAGTAAAAGAAAAGCATAAAGTGTACAAGCGCGCATATATTGGTGATAAAGAAAACCCCCCTCGGGGCCACAAGCCTTTGAGACAAGCTGGGGAGTATAAGACCAGTCAGGCTTCAGAATGTAGATATGAACAAGCGCAAAACAAAAAGTAAGAAAAAGGGTGAGGTTTTAATGGAAGAAGTGTTAGCCCTTTTACCAGAGCATGTCTGTGAGAGTATGCAAAAACAATCAATACAACATCTAGAGGCTTTAGAAGAAATTAGGTTACGCATTGGCCGACCTATTGAATTGATTATGGGGACCGACATCCTTTTTTTAGATAAGGATCATCCTTTTACGTTTAACGATGCGAGACAATTATTAGGAAAGCTTAGCGATTATTCCCTATATACGCTTGAAGAGGAATTGAGGCGGGGGTATATCACGATTAAAGGGGGGCATAGGGTCGGACTTGCCGGAAAGGTTGTTACCGATGATGGTCAAGTGAAGCTGATCCGTGACGTTGCTTCATTTAATATCCGTATCGCGAGACAGAAAATAGGGGCCGCTCGAGCAATGATTCCGAAATTGTTAAAACAATCGCGCTGGTTTAATACACTTCTTATTGGCCCTCCGCAAACCGGGAAAACGACATTGCTCCGAGATATTGCAAGAATAGCAAGTATTGGAGAAGGTGCTGCCCCTCTTACTAAGGTCGGGATAGTGGACGAGCGCTCAGAAATAGCTGGCTGTGTAAAAGGCGTTCCGCAAAATGATTTTGGCGTTCGGGTGGATGTTCTTGATGCGTGTCCGAAAGCAGAGGGCATGATGATGCTTATCCGTTCCATGAGTCCAGAACTCTTGATTGTTGATGAAATAGGGCGAAAAGAGGATACCGAAGCGCTTTTAGAGGCACTTAATGCCGGGGTCAGCGTCATTGCAAGCGCACACGCCTTCAGTTACGAGCAACTCTTAACACGTCCTAATCTCAAACCCTTAATGGAGCACCGATTGTTTGATCGTTATGTTGTTTTATCCAGACGGAGAGGACCGGGTGGGGTAGAACACATCTACAATGCTGAAGGGAAACCACTACAGACGGTAAGCGAGTTGAGACTTTCATGAAGATCATTGGTTCACTACTTATTATCTTGGCTTCAACCGCGATAGGGCGCCTATTTGCAAAAGGATATAGAGAACGCCCCCGACAATTAAGACAATTACGATCGGCTTTACAAGCGTTAGAAACTGAAATTACCTATAGTCTCACACCCATAAGTGAAGCTGCGGCTCGATTAGCGGGGCAAATGCCCAAACCTATAAATCAATTTTTCGTTTTGTTACAAGAACAGTTAAAAAATAAGCAACGTCTCTCCTTACAGGAGGCTTGGAATGCAACGATGACTCAATTTTGGCCGTACACTGCCTTGAAAAAGAATGAACAAGAAATTATGAAACAATTTGGCACCACTTTAGGCCTTTCAGATAGAGAAAATCAGCAAAAACAAATTCATTTAGCCTTAACGCATCTTGAACGCGAAGAGATAGAAGCGCGTGAGGCGCAAGCGACCTATGAAAAGTTACTTAATACGATGGGCTTTTTAGCGGGGATCTTGGTCGTTTTAGTGCTTTTTTAGAGCGATCCATTTTATATAAATGGCTGAGTATCGGGTGGATAGATAAGGAGAGGAAGGACCATGTCGTTAGACGTCAATACAATTTTTCAAATTGCGGGGATTGGCATCATTGTTGCCATGATACAGACAGTACTGAAACAAATGGGAAAAGACGATTGGGCCCAATGGGTGACCTTAATTGGATTTGTCGTCATTCTTTATATGGTTGCTTCCTTAATCGGAGATTTATTTGACAAGATCAAGGACGTTTTTTTGTTTCAAGGGTAGGAGGGATGAGCGATCGAAATCCTACAGATTGTAGGCATTGGGTTAACTGCAACGTTTTTAGCATTAATTCTAAAAGAACAAAAGCCCGCTTTTGCCTTTCTACTCGTTGTCTTCGTAGGTGTATCCATCTTCTTGATGCTGATCGGAAAAATCAATGAAATCATCACGATGCTTCAGAGATTAGCAGTCAATGCGCATCTTGATCTCGTTTACGTCAAAACAATATTGAAAATCATTGGGGTAGCCTATATCGCGGAATTTGGTGTACAAATTGCTCGTGACGCCGGACAAGGGGCTCTAGCTTCCAAAATAGAACTTGCAGGAAAAATATTGATCCTTGTTATGGCGATTCCAATTATAACCGCCATCATAAAAGCGGTATTGGGCCTTATCCCTCAATAAAGGAGCTGCGCTATGTGGCATCCATTTAAATTGACACACAAACTGTTATTCATGGTCCTTCTTTTTGTCACCTTTTTAACGTTTCCAACAGAGGTTCATGCTGAAGCGATGACGGATGAATGGGTGGACAAGCAGATTTCAACTTTAAATACAGATGATATTAAAGCTTATTGGGAAAAAGTGGTCACACAGTATAATGGCTTTTTGCCCGAAAGTACTCATATGAGTTTTAGTGATTTTCTTAAAGCAGATAAAGGAAACTTATTAAAGGATTGGTTATCTGGGACGTTACGTTTTTTATTTCATGAACTCCTTGTGAATGGGAAACTCCTCGGGACCTTAATATTGCTAACGGTGTTTTCAATGATCTTACAAAATATACAGAATGCCTTTGAAAATAAATCGGTGTCTAAGGTGGCTTATGCCATTGTCTATATTGTCTTGGTCATTCTCGCCTTAAATTCTTTTAAAGTTGCTATTTCCTATACTACTGATGCCATAAGTGATATGAGTCACTTTCTTTTGGCATTAATGCCGTTGATTTTAGCGTTGATGGCCAGCTCAGGAGGATTAACCTCCGTTGCCTTTTTTCATCCCATTATTGTTTTCCTGATCAACGTCAGCGGCTGGCTGATTTCTACCATTGTGATGCCGTTATTATTTTTATCGGCTCTATTATTGATCGTCAGTTCTTTGTCAGAACACTATAAGGTGACCCAACTTGCCAAATTATTACGGAATGTGGGCATCGGTGTACTGGCCGCTTTCTTCGCCGTTTTCCTAGGAGTCTTATCCGTTCAAGGAGCAGCCACGGCAATCTCAGATGGGCTTGTCGTAAGAACGGCCAAATTTGTAACGGGCAATTTCGTCCCAGTCATTGGGCGAATGTTTACCGATGCGGCGGATACCGTTCTTAATGCTTCTGCACTTGTGAAAAATACCGTCGGAATTGCCGGTCTCATTATTTTAGTAGGCATTGTTATTTTTCCGGTTTTGAAGGTCTTTGCCCTAGCCTTTATCTATAATCTGGCCTCAGCCATTTTACAACCCTTAGGCGGTGGTCCTATTATAGAATGTCTGTCCGTCATAGGAAGAAGTATGATTTATATTTTTGCCGCATTAGCGATTGTCAGTCTCATGTTTTTTCTTGCGATCACGATTATTATCGCTTCGGGAAACTTATCTTTAATGGTGCGGTAAGGAGGTTCTTGATGTCTGCTATATCTAGCTGGATCTCACAAATCGTTCTCTTAATTTTACTGGCGATTGTTCTTGAATTGTTATTACCAAATGATAGTTTTCAAAAGTACGTCAAACTCGTCATTGGACTCGTGCTGATTGTTGCCCTTCTGAGTCCTATTATGAAAGTCTTGCATATGCCGATTGACCATATTTTATCGGAGTTTTCTAAGCCTGATGACGATGATCCTTTAAAAAATTCAATAAATCAGTATAAAAGTGAAATAGAAGATGACCAAGCTGCATATAAATCTAACATGGTGGCTGTCCAAATGAAAAACTATGTACAAGAGGAGTTGATGGATCAATATGATTTAGCCATTGTCGGCGATATTGATTTGGAACTTAACTCTCATTACGATGCTTCTGACTCTAGTGATGACACTAACCCTATCAAACATGCCGTTGTTGTTTTAGGACATGCAGATCAATCCGAGAAGGATCAGACACAAGCAAAATCAAAAGATGAGGATACCATCCAACCTGTTAAAAAGGTTGAGATTCAAGTGGCGTCAGTAAGTAAAACAAAAACAGAACCTACTTCGAAGGAAAAAGCCACGCTTAAGGAAGTTAAACAATTTCTAGCAAAGAAATGGGAAATACCGCCGGATAGTTTAACGCTCCAGCTGGAAGGAGGCGGTTCTTAATCTATGTCCTTGCAAAAACTGCTGCAGTATCTGAAGTCGCTTTTTTTGACAGAGAAGTCTGAGAAGCCTGCGCAGAAAAAGAAAAAGTCGCCACTCCAAACACTCGTAATATTACTTGTCATTGGTGTTGGTTTAATGCTCATGAGTCATTTTTATGGGTCAGGTTCTGGTAAAAGCACAGAGCAGAAAGCGGTAGAGACAACAAGCCAGACTGCTGAACAAGATATGGCCACTTTTAAGACGACAAAGCAAAAGACCTTTTCTTCATTTGAAGATTATGCCTCTTACTACGAGGACCATCTTACAAATATTTTAAATGAAGTGATGGGAGTTTCTAATGTTCATGTGTGGGTGACCATTGACACGACCATGCAAAATGTCTATGGAGAAAACACAGATACACAAACAAATCAAACCAATGAGGAGGATAAAGATGGAGGGACAAGGGTTTCTAATGAAAAAAGCAGCAAGCATGACGTGGTCATTATTGACGGAAAGCCATTAGTTGTGACACAAAAGAGTCCTGTTGTTAAAGGGGTTTGGGTGGTGGCTTATGGGGTAGATAATCCAACGGTAAAATCATGGATTGTCGATGCTGTAAGTTCAGTGCTTAGTATCCCTTCATATAAAGTGTCTGTGACACAAGCGAAATCTAAGGAGGAATAATAATGGTGTTAAAAAAACAAACGGTGTGGTTATTAACGATGTTGAGTTTAATTGTTGTCTTATCGGTATACTATATCACTTCGTCTCCGACGACAAATACACCCACAGCACAGTCTTCAAAGACGAAAGATCAAGCCACAGCAAGCTCTGATGTAAAAGATGGACTGACGACTAGCGATGCCACTAGTGATGACGCACTTTCCGAATACCGTTTAGCTAAGGACGATGAAGACAGAAAAACAGCTCAACAATATGAGGCCACGATGGCTTCCGATGATAGTACAGCTGCTGAAGTGAGTAAAGCACAAGATGGTCTCGAATCATTACAAACAATGAGTCAAACAGAATCTAAGTTAGAAGATGAAATTATGGCCAAAGGCTATAAAGATGCAGTGGTGAGTACTTCAGGTTCGACGGTGAGTGTTTATGTTAAAGCAGGGAGCCTCTCCAATAAGCAAACAAATGAGATCATGCGTATGGTCAATAGCGAGCTAGGAGATGTTCAAGTCACGGTTACCCGTGAACCTGTTAAGTAATGGCATTGATTGACCCTAAGAGGCTGTTGGTCTAACCGCAGTCTCTTTATTTTTTTCTATTTAATTATTTTGAGAAGAGGTCAGACGTTTTCACACAGGCAAAATAGTGATATAGTATAATTATCTTTGCTTTTACTAGTATAAGGTTTTATAATGCCTTAGAGGCAAAGTATAGGACAAGAGATAAGAAAAGTGAATACTCTCATTTTTACCATTAGGCATCAAGCTAAGAAGGTTTAATATGAGAGATGAAAAAGGAGTGCAAAACCTTGTTGAAAGTTGAAGAATTAAAGGAGCTTATCCAGTTAATCGATGACTCATCGATCGATGAATTTGAATATGAAGTTGAGAATTCTAAAGTTGTTTTAAAAAAGAATAAAGAAGTTGTGGTTACAACGGTGGCTGAACCAGTCGTCCAACATGTAGCACCACAATCACCAGCACAACCAACCCAGGTTTCTCAATCCACACAAAAGCCAGTGGACAATAACGCACAAGAGGACTTGAACACAGATTCTAATCTACATAAAATCGAATCTCCAATGGTTGGGACTTTTTATGCAAAGCCTTCACCAGAAAAAGAAAACTTTGTTAAAAAAGGTTCCAAGGTCGATGCAGATTCAGTGGTTTGTATCATTGAAGCCATGAAATTATTCAACGAAATAGAGGCAGATGTTAAAGGCGAAATAGTTGAAGTGCTCGTTGAAGATGGCCAGCTCGTTGAATATGGACAACCACTTTTCCTTGTTAAAGCAGAATAGGGGTTTTACATATGATAAAAAAAATACTTGTTGCTAACCGTGGTGAAATTGCAGTTCGGATTATCAGAGCATGTAAAGAAATGGATATTGAAACAGTGGCTGTCTATTCAGAAGCAGATAAGGAAGCCCTACATGTTCAGTTGGCTGACGAAGCTTACTGTATTGGACCCACCGCTTCAAAGGACAGCTATCTTAATCTCACGAGTATCATGAGTGTGGCTATACTTACAGGTGTAGACGCTATTCACCCAGGGTATGGTTTCCTTGCAGAAAACGCAGATTTTGCGGAGCTGTGCGAAGAATGCAAGATTACGTTTATAGGTCCTAGCCCTGAAGCGATTAGTAAAATGGGAATAAAAGACGTTGCTAAGAGTACAATGAAACAAGCGGGAGTTCCGGTTGTTCCTGGTTCCGAGGGTGTAGTGGAAACCATTGAAGATGCGCTCTTAGTTGCCGAAGATATTCACTATCCGGTCATCATTAAAGCCACGGCTGGTGGTGGAGGTAAAGGGATAAGAATCGCGAGAAATGAAGAGGAATTAAGAAAAGGGGTTTCAATTACCCAACAAGAAGCCGCAACAGCTTTTGGAAACCCTGGGGTTTATATTGAAAAATTCATTGAAGATTTTCGCCATGTCGAAATTCAAGTGTTAGCTGACAATTATGGTCACACCATTCACTTAGGTGAAAGGGACTGCTCCATACAACGTCGCTTGCAAAAATTAGTTGAAGAATCACCGTCGCCAGCTTTAACGCCGGAAAAACGCCAAGAAATGGGTGACGCGGCAGTTAAAGCAGCACAGGCTGTCAATTATTCTGGAGCAGGAACAATTGAATTTATTTACGATGCGAGCGGTTCTTTTTACTTCATGGAAATGAATACGCGTATTCAAGTGGAGCATCCGGTGACCGAGTACGTCACAGGAATTGATCTTATCAAAGAACAAATCCGCGTGGCTTCTGGTGAAAAGTTAACGATTAAGCAAGAGGATGTGACATTTACAGGTTGGGCTATTGAGTGCCGAATTAACGCTGAAAATCCGGCTAAAAACTTTATGCCTTCCCCAGGGGAAGTCACCATGTACCTTCCACCAGGTGGACCAGGGGTTCGTGTGGATTCTGCTGTTTATCCTGGCTATAAGATTCCTCCTTTTTATGATTCCATGGTCGCGAAAATTATCACTTATGGCGCTACACGGGAAGAAGCCGTTGCCAAAATGAAACGCGCACTTGGGGAAACGGTCGTAGATGGTATTCACACAACGATTCCTTTCCATTTGAGTTTGTTTAATCATCCGGTTTTCGTAAAAGGAGATTTTAATACGAAATTCTTAGAGAAATATCCTATTACTGGTCAAGAAAACTTCGGAGGTGAAGAGTGATGGATGAGAAAAATCACTTTTTTGATGATGTAGACACGACACCGATGTTTGAAATGGAAGAAAGCCAAACAGATTTGGGTAAAGTGGAAATTTCTCCAGAGGTTATTGAGGTTATCGCTGGGATGGCTGCAAATGAAGTGGCTGGCGTAGCCTCTATGCAAGGCGGTTTTGCTTCGGGTGTTGCTGAAAAAATGGGCCGAAAAAATTTGGGAAAAGGGGTTAAAGTCGACCTGAAAGAGGAGGGCATCTCTATCGATGTTCAACTCCGAATGAAGTTCGGTGTCTCTATTCCAGAGGTTGGGCGTGCCGTACAGGAGAATATCGCCCAAACCTTACGGACGATGACAGCCCTAGAAGTGAACGCAATAAACATTCACGTTGTGGGTGTAGAATTTGAACAAACGGGTAGCGTAAGTACAGATCACTTTCAATAAATCAAAGGGGGTCCCCCTTTGATTTTTTCACTATGTTTTAGGACAAGCACAATATGTTAAATATAATGATGGAAGCCATCGTAAGTTTAATGGACCTATGTGCAGCTAGAGAAGGGAAGACTTAATAGGATGAACCGGAGAAAGGCAAGAGAAAAGGCTATACAAGTGCTCTTCCAAATTGACGTGGGAAAGCATTCTGCTAGAGATGCACTCGAAAGTGCTTTAGATGGGCAAAAAAGTGACCCGTTTTTAGAAAATCTTGTGAATCAATCACTTGAACATTTAGATGAAATCGATGCCCTTATCAAAAAATATCTTATTAAATGGCCGTTTGAACGGCTTGGGAATATTGATAAGGCAGTTATGCGCCTGGCGGTATGTGAACTTAAATATATCAAGGATATTCCGACAAATGTCACTTTAAATGAAGCGATTGAAATGGCAAAAACTTTTGGTGATGATGATACACGTCGGTTTACAAATGGGGTTCTTTCAAAGATTGCGAATCAGGAATTGGATCAATAAAGAAAAATTTTTATAAAAGCAAAACGGAGATAACTACTAAAAGGAAGGGTTTCATGGCTGAGAGACGTTATGTAAGTGTGACGGCGTTAACACGGTATATAAAAACTTTATTTGATCATGACAGGCGTCTTCAAGATGTGTGGATACGTGCAGAAATATCTAACTTTAAAAAACATAGTCGTGGACATATGTATTTAACCCTAAAGGACACGCAATCACGCATATCTGGAGTGATGTTTGCTGCTGATAATCGGCGGTTACTTTTTAATCCGGAAAATGGGATGAAGGTACTTGTGCGTGGTGAGATTTCTGTTTATGAACCGTATGGGCAATATCAAATTTATATCAAAGAAATGCAGCAAGATGGGATTGGGAATCTATTTTTAGCTTTTGAACAATTAAAGAACAAGCTTGAACAAGAAGGTCTTTTTGATCAACGTTTAAAAAAACCCCTCCCCACTTATCCGAGAAGAATTGGCGTAGTCACATCGCCTACAGGTGCTGCAATCCGTGATATTTTCACAACAATAAAAAGGCGTTATCCTGTGGCGGGGATCACTGTTTTTCCAGTCCTTGTTCAAGGAGAGTATGCGGCTCCCTCGATTGTCCAAGCCATTAATCTTGCGAACGCCAAAAAAAATGTGGATGTCTTGATTATTGGTCGTGGGGGAGGCTCGATTGAGGAGCTTTGGGCTTTTAACGAAGAAAGTGTTGCGCGCTCGATTCACGCCTCGAACCTTCCGATAATTTCAGCTGTTGGTCACGAAACGGATTTTACTATTTCTGATTTTGTTGCTGACTTACGCGCGGCCACCCCAACAGCGGCGGGTGAACTTGTCGTTCCTCATATATTGGAATTACAAGAAAAAGTAGATGATCGTACGAAACGCTTACTTCAGGCAATGAAACGGCGGCTGGCCAATGAACGTGAGCGGTTATCTGTCCTAAGAAATTCGTATGCTTTTAGATATCCTATGCAGCTTGTACGACAAAAAGAACAAGATCTCGATCGCGCATTTGAAAGAATAACCCATCAGTCACAGCGCATTCTTCATCAATGGAGACAACGAACAGAGCATGCTACGCGATTAATTTATAAACATCATCCGGAAGAGCAATTAAGACAAGCGGCAAAAGATAGAGAGAATCTCTCTCAAAGGCTAGAACGGGCATTTAAGCAGCATGAGGAAAAAAAGGAAACGCAATTGCAAACATTAATCCGTCAATTAAATGCCTTGAGCCCCTTAAGTATTATGGAACGTGGGTATGCCTTAGCTTATAACGCTGACCAGCAACTCGTTAAATCTGTTAAACATATTAACCCTGGAGAAAGTATGAGTGTCCGTTTACAAGATGGTGTTGTGGATTGCCAGGTATGGGGAATTGAGGAAGGAGATAAAGGATGAGTGAGCCATTTGAATTAGAAACACAAGAGGAGAATAAGGGTGAGGCTAGCTTCGAGGACGCCATGCGTGAACTTGAAATCATTGTAAAGCAACTTGAAGAAAATGAGGTGCCACTAGAAAAGGCCATTAATTTGTTCCAAAAAGGGGTCACCCTCTCTAAAACCTGTCATCAAAAATTACAGAAGGTCGAAGAGCAAATGGATCAAATTCTTCGCGAAGATGGCACAGAAGAACCTTTTCAGTTAGACAAGGATGATCAATAATGAATGTGACTATTCAAGGGTATCTTGATGACAAAAAGAAATTGGTTGATTATCAACTGATCCAATTGCTTAAAATGGCAGAAGCCCCTAAACAACTTAAAGAAGCGATGTTGTACTCGGTTGAGGCTGGTGGAAAACGGCTTCGACCCATTTTAATGCTCGCGGTTATTGAGGCTTTAAATAGTGAGATTAGCAAAGGGATTCAACCCGCCTGTGCTTTGGAGTACATTCATACCTATTCGCTTATACATGATGACCTCCCGGCAATGGATAATGATGATTTGCGTCGCGGTCTTCCAACCAACCATAAAAAATTCAATGAGGCTACCGCTATATTAGCAGGGGATGGATTATTAACCTTTGCCTTTGAGTGTCTTACACGGGCGCCACATTTAGAGGCTGAACAAAAAGTATGGCTCGTACAAGCCCTTTCATCTGCTGCTGGACCTGCTGGAATGGTCGGTGGCCAGATCGAGGACATTGAAGCGGAAGGCGCTGATCTCAATCTGATTGCATTAGAACGTGTGCATCAGAAAAAAACAGGCCGTCTGCTTGAATATGCTGTGATGGCAGGCGCAGTTATTGCAGGTGCAGATGCGCAAACAAAAGAGAAACTAAAAATGTTTGCTCGCCATCTCGGTCTCGCTTTTCAAATCCAAGATGATATTTTGGATGTTGAAGGAGAAGAAGAACGTATGGGGAAACCCATCGGAAGTGACGAAGGCAATAAAAAAAATACTTACCCAAAAATTCTAGGTATAGAAGGCGCTAAAGAACAATTAGCAGCGCATTTTGAAAAAGCCTTGGACGCATTAGAGGATGCGAAGATCAATGATACAGCTTTAGAAGGCATCGCTCGCTTTATTATTGAACGTACCTATTAAAACGACCTCTCTTGACTCCTTTGTTGAGAAGTAAGAAAGTATAACTTTTGGTCATCAAATAGGTGTTGATCTCCACTCCAGGCTGCTCGCTTTCCTCATGCCCACACGACTAAGGAAAGCTTCTAAGAGGATAATCCTCGCAGAAAAATTGTGTTTTTACGATTTTTCGATGTGGGTAGGGTCGGCGTTGTCACAGGACGTGACGCTTTTAGCCGATCGTCCTTAGTGGCCTCAGCTAACTTGGGATGTTCTATAAGATTTCCCAAGTGGATCTTCGGACGCGTGCTATTCCCGAAGGAGTCTCACACCTTCCGTTCCAATCAACTGGGTTGCTGACGCTGCCTTTGGTTAAAAACTTTTTCAATGTCTAAATGGGACCGGGTGCTCTTTGCCGGTTTTTCTTATCCACTCTTATGCGTATTTTTATTGAAAAACAGACAAACTAAGGGGAAAAGGAGTGGTAGGAATGAGTCAGATAAGACGTCAACACGTTTATAAAATGAGAGAACAAGGCGGAGATTCAATAGAGCTTAATGATTGGATCCAATCTGAATCTCAAACCTATCAAGAGCATCCTGGAGATGTTATCTGGGATGAGGATGAATTGACAGGTTATGATGATTCAATGGACCTTGTGAATAAATCTAAAATCTCCTCAAATGTATGGAATCAATGGCAGTACTATCAGTAGATGATCCATTTATAAGCCCTATCAAGCCATCACCATTCATTGAGACCCATTAAGATTTATGGTATAATATACTTAGTTAGAAGGTGGTGCAGTATTCTAGTCAGTCCACCATTTCTGAGGGCGGGCCTAAAAATCCGCCAAAGGGCACATCGATGAAGTTCTTAGTATTGGCTCGGGGCGCCCAGCCTTGGGTTAATTCTGGGAGTAAAGAATGTAGGGCGATCCACAATGGCATGTGGGCGATGACCCTGCATTCGCGGAGACTTTGCTGCTGCCCAAGGGCAAGTAGCATTGGAAAACCTGTCTTGGGTCCTATGGATCGGACAGCGTAGCCTGCCTTGAGTGGGGTCCTGAGGGGATTATGTTCATAATTTGGCGCTTGTCGGCCAACAACGGCACTTTATGACATATGAAATCAATCCTGCAAAAGAGGCTAGGAAATGGCAGCGGACTGCCTGAGGAAAACTCCTAGACTGTTCGTAAGACATTTAGAGGGGATTATAGTGCGGACTAAGTGGTGATCTAGTTCAATGTTCGGTGACGGCATTGGTAAAGCTTTAAAGGGAAACTGCCAGAGTGGCGACGCTCGGGTAGCTTTACGGGAAAACCTACTGGACCTAAGCCGCAGCGTTTACTCTCTAAATGACCACCTTATCTACATAGTGTGTAGATTCGGGGTCGAGAAATTGATTAGGCTCAGGTTGATATACAGAAGTCACTTAAATGGAGTCATATGCATTGCCGTTATCACGCTTGTGTTAGCGGCTATTTTTTCAAATAGCTTAGAATGCGAAATGAAGTGAGTGTTCAAAAATGGACGTAAATACAATTAAGGATCCGACGTTTTTAAAAAATACGAGCAAGCAAGAGTTAGAAGCTTTGGCAAGTGATATCCGCCAATTTCTTGTGGAGAAACTTTCCGTCACCGGAGGGCATATCGCACCTAATTTAGGTGTCGTTGAATTAACCCTTATGCTTCATAAAATCTTTGATAGCCCTAAGGACAAATTTTTATGGGATGTGGGACACCAAGCTTATGTCCATAAAATATTAACAGGGCGCGCCGATCAATTTGATACATTGAGACAATATAAAGGATTATGTGGCTTTCCTAAAAGAAATGAAAGCGTTCATGATGTTTGGGAAGCAGGGCATAGTTCGACTTCATTGTCTGCCGCTATGGGAATGGCGATCGCGCGTGATTTAAGAGGAACTGATGAGTATATTATCCCTATTATTGGTGATGGTGCATTAACCGGAGGGATGGCCTTAGAAGCCCTAGATCACATCGGACATGAACAAAAAAACATGATTATTATCCTTAATGATAATAAAATGTCCATTGCGCCTAACGTAGGTGCATTAAATAATATGTTAGGGCGTTTGCGAACAGCCGGAAGATATCAAAAGGTCAAAGAAGATTTGGAATATCTAATGAAAAAGATCCCTGCCTTTGGTGGGAAAATTTCAGCTGCAGCTGAACGTGTAAAGGATACCCTTAAGTATTTATTGGTTTCGGGCATCTTTTTTGAAGAACTTGGTATTACCTATTTAGGTCCAGTAGATGGTCATAACTTTGATGATCTTAGGGATAATTTGAATTATGCTAAAAAGACTAACGGTCCCGTGATCGTCCATGTGTTAACCCAAAAAGGGAAGGGGTATCAACCTGCGGAATCCGATGCAACAGGGAAATGGCACGGACCTGGGCCTTATAAAATTGAATCTGGTGCTTTTATTAAACCGGTCGATTCGGCTCCTTCATATAGTCAGGTTGTAGGAGATACGTTAACAGAGCTTGCTGAAAAAGACGAAAAAGTTGTTGTGATTACACCTGCCATGGTTGTCGGTTCAAAATTGGAGGGCTTCCAAAAACGGTTTCCCAAACGCCTTTTCGATGTTGGCATTGCTGAGCAGCATGCTACAACAATGGCCGCGGGTCTGGCTACTCAAAATATGAAGCCAGTTGTTTCAATATATTCAACATTTATGCAAAGAGCTTATGACCAAATTTTACATGATGTTTGCCGACAAAATCTCAATGTTGTGTTCACAGTTGATCGTTCTGGATTAGTCGGTGCTGATGGAGAAACACATCAGGGCGTTTTTGATATTGCCTTTTTGAGAAGTATTCCTAACATGGCAATCATGATGGGCAAAGACGAGAATGAGCTTAGACATATGGTTTATACCGCTATAAAGGATCAACATGGACCTGTATCTGTACGTTTGCCGCGAGGGAACGGACTAGGGGTTAAAATGGACACAGAACTTCACCCCATTCCTTTTGGTTCATGGGAGGTTCTTCGTGAAGGGCATGATGTCGCTATTCTTAGCTTTGGGCCGATGCTTCAGGAAGCGTTAGAGGCTGCAAAAAGCCTACAGAAGGAAGGCATCTCTGTTAGAGTCATCAATGCTCGTTTTATAAAGCCAATGGACGAAAAAATGCTTGAACATTTAGCTGAAGAAAATATCCCCATACTCACACTGGAGGAAGGGGTCCTTAAGGGTGGATTTGGCAGTGGTGTTTTAGAATTTTTCCATGAACATGGGTATCATCACCACCTAATCGAATGCATGGGGATTCCTGATCGGTTTATTGAGCATGGCAGTGTGAAGAAGCTTCTAAAGGAAATTGCGCTGACATCAGACGATGTTGTTGCTCGTATCCAACATTTATTGCCCCAAAATAGTACAGAAAGGGCTTATAAATGATGAAGGAACGTGTGGACATATTACTAGTGCAAAATGGATTCTTTGAATCAAGAGAGAAAGCTCGGCGTGCAATTATGGCCGGGCTTGTTTTCCATGAAAATGAGCGTATTGATAAGCCAGGGACTAAGTTAAGTGCCGATGTTGCCTTACGTGTAAAGGGGGATCCATTGCCTTACGTCGGTCGAGGCGGACTAAAACTTGAAAAAGCCTTGAAAGTTTTTTCTTTTTCAGTCAATGGCAAAAAAATGTTGGATATTGGTTCTTCCACAGGTGGGTTTACTGATTGTGCCTTGCAAAATGGGGCGTTAAGCGTTTATGCCCTTGATGTAGGCTATAATCAGTTGGCGTGGAAATTACGTAATGATCCACGTGTTATCGTTATGGAAAAGACAAATTTTCGATATTCAAGGCCAGAGGATTTTGAAGTGGGTCTTCCTGATGTTGCAACGGCAGACGTATCATTTATATCTTTAAAGAAAATTCTTGTCCCGTTAAAAGAAATCCTCATTCCTCAAGGTGAAGCGGTGGTTCTCGTCAAACCTCAATTTGAGGCCGGGCGCGAAGAAGTTGGAAAGAAAGGGATTGTACGTGATCCCAAAATTCATCTTCGAGTGCTTGAGGAGATTCTTTCCTTTGCTATCCAGGAAGGCTATAGTGTCATGGGTGTGGACTTTTCACCGATCACGGGGGGAGAAGGAAATATAGAATTTCTAGCCCATCTTAAGTGGTCGGGAGCAGATGACCAGGGGCAGAGTACTCTTGAACCAGGTCGTCTTCAAGAAGTCATTCAGCTGGCTCATCGGTCTTTTCATTCATAAAGTATAACACCTCCTTTTGTAAAGGGTTAGGAGTTGGAAAGGGGAAGGGATATGCTTGTCGAACTTCGAGTGGAAAATTTTGCGATTATAGAGAAGTTAAATATTTCTTTTGAAGACGGATTAACGGTGATCACAGGTGAGACTGGAGCTGGTAAGTCCATCATCATAGATGCTATTACTCTCTTGGTTGGGGGAAGAGGTTCCTCTGAATATGTCAGACATGGCGCCCAAAAAGCCGAGATTGAAGCCTTGTTTGACATTACAGGATCCAATGCTTGTAAAGCTGTTCTTAAGGATATTGGGATTGATGATGGAGATGATATGGTCATTCTGAGAAGACAGATCTATAGCAATGGCAAAAGTGTATGTCGAGTGAATGGCAAAATGGTGACACTTTCTCATTTGCGAGAAGTGGGTCAATATCTTATTGATATCCATGGTCAGAATGAACACCAGGAATTGTTGCATTCAGAAAATCATATTCAGCTACTTGATCGATTTGGCGGCCCCAAACTCGAGAGCCTCAAAAAGGAATATAGTGCTTATTATCATGAGGCTAGGGAAATTTATTCTAAAATACAACAATTTAGTGATAATGAACGTCATATTGCGCAAAGATTAGATCTTTTACGTTATCAGATGAAAGAGATTGAAGAGGCTGCTATTAAGGAAGACGAAGAAACCTTTCTGATGGAGGAGAAGCGAAAACTCAATAACTTTGAACGTATTCATGAAGCCGTTGCCACAAGTTATGAAGCATTAAGTGGTGAACAAAAAGGCTTAGATTGGTTAAGAATAGCAGTCAATGAGCTCGAACATGTTCAAGCACTTGAATCTGATTTAGATGAAATGACCCATGCGATATCAAATCATTTTTATACACTTGAGGATCAGATGTATCGCCTGCGTGATTATCTTGATCAGATGGAATATGAGCCAGGTCGAATCGATCAAGTGGAAGCCCGTTTGAATGAATTCAATAATTTAAAGAGAAAATATGGACGAACGCTATCCGATGTGCTGGCGTATTATGAAGACATCAAGCGTGAGTATGATGATTTAATGGATCGTGACCAAACGATTGAGGATTTAAGCGGACAATTAAAAACGTATATGGACAAGCTCCGCACCCACGCTGAGGCTCTTTCTTCCATTCGGAAGCAGGCTGCACAGAAATTAACCAAAGCCATTAATCGTGAACTTAAGGATCTATATATGGAGAAGGCCAGGTTTGATGTTGTTGTCAAAGCATCCAACAAAGCCCCTGAGGATTTGAATACTTATTCACGTGAAGGCATTGATCGCGTCGAATTTTACATTGCAACTAATCCAGGAGAGCCATTAAAGCCGTTGGCGCGTATTGCATCAGGTGGAGAAATGTCACGTATTATGCTGGCGTTAAAGTCTCATTTCAAGTCCTTCCAAGGCATCACTTCCATTATCTTTGATGAAGTTGATACTGGAGTGAGCGGTCGAGTGGCTCAGGCGATGGCAGAAAAAATCTTTCAATTATCACAGGCCTCACAAATTTTTTGTATTACGCACTTGCCTCAAGTCGCAGCCATGGCAGATCATCATTTGTTTATTTCCAAAGAGGTTAAAGGAAACCGCACGAAGACGACCGTGACCCGTTTAAATGAGGATGATCAAGCATCAGAAATTGCCAGGATGATTTCGGGGGTAGAAATGACGGATTTGACGAAACAACACGCCTACGAGTTGTTAGGGCTTGCAAAGGAAGTAAAAGCATGACATGACTAGCTATCCACCTTTTGGATAGCTTTTTTTCATCGAAGCAGTTATATTTCTCCCCATAAAAGGCAAAGTTAATAAATGCAATAAGGTGTAGGTTAGGAGCGAGGAGAGTGAATCATGAAGAAGTCGGAGGTAATAAGACGCACGATTGGTTTGGTTCTCCTTGGCTTCTTAATAAGCCTAGGATTTTTTAAACCCGTACACGAGTATCTTGCAATACCGCATCACTTAACTATCTTCAGTCAAGAAACATCATCTTTAGCATCTCAATTACCAACAGCTACCCATGTCACAAGTCAAAACCCCAAGGTCATAACCGTTAGCGGTCAAACCAAAGGAACTCTACACGGAAAACAGACAGGTCAAACTGATATGATGGTATCCGTCGGACACATTCCCGTAAAAAAGGTGGGAGTTAATGTGGTACCAGATATTCGTTTAGTTCCAGGTGGAGAGTCAATTGGAATTAAGTTGAATTCTGTTGGCGTTCTTGTTGTGGGCTATCATTTAGTGGATACAAAGGCTGGAGAAAAATCGCCAGGGGAAGAAGCCGGTGTTAAGGTTGGCGATATTATAACTAAGATAAACGGTGAAACAATTGAGAAAATGGCAGATGTAAAAAATGCCATCAATGATGCTGAAGGAAAAGCGTTAAAACTTGTGGTAGTGCGTAGCGATGGAGGACAGAAGACACTTACTTTGCAGCCATTAAAGGATCAGAATGATCAAAAGTATAGAATTGGTTTATACATTAGAGATTCGGCAGCAGGTATAGGCACCATGTCATTCTACGATCCTAGATCAGGTAAATACGGGGCCTTAGGCCATGTGATTTCAGATATTGATACCAAGGAACCGATCCGTGTCCATAATGGACAAATTGTAAATTCTCAAGTGAGCGCAATTGATAAAGGCAAGGATGGTCATCCAGGAGAGAAAATTGCGAGCTTTCCTTCTGATGAAAAGCCAATAGGAAGTGTAGATAAAAACACACCGTTTGGCATTTTTGGTAAACTTAATCAAGACATTTCGAATGGAATGTTTGAAAAGGGTCTGCCAATTGCTTTAGAAGATGAAGTCAAGGAAGGGCCAGCCAAAATCTTAACGGTAGTGAATGGAAGTAAAGTCGAGGCTTATGATGTAAAAATCCTTAATTCGGTGAAACAAGATTTCCCTGCCACGAAGGGATTGGTCATTAAGGTTACAGATCCAGAACTTCTGAACAAAACAGGAGGTATTGTCCAAGGGATGAGCGGCAGTCCCATTATTCAAAATGGCAAACTCATTGGAGCGGTCACCCATGTTTTTGTCAATGATCCGACCAGTGGGTATGGATGTCATATCGAATGGATGTTAAAAGAAGCGGGTATTGATATTTATAATGATCAACATGAGAAGAAGAAAGCGAGCTAAATGGCAGCTCGCTTTTTCTTTTGCACCTTTTTGCTTGTCTTAGTTATGGGAGCCATTCTCTTTAGGGATCACCTCTTTATTCCAATAATTAGACGTTGAATCGTTTTTCTCCTATTTCCTGTCTTTTTTGATGCTTTTTTCGAAAAACAATTAAAATAATTTTCGACAAAACCTCAATTGAAACAACAAACTTAAAGAATTAAAAAACAGATTTTAAGAACAATCCGTCGAAATTGTGATAGGCAATCAAGTCATTTCAGAATAGAATTTCTCTTTAAATGTAAATAATTGTCGAAATAAAGTGATAAAAATAGAATCGAGTGCCCCTTAACGCCACTCTATTTAATGTTATGATTAAAAGGGAACAGGAAAGTGATTGTCGAAGTTTATATCACAGAGAAAATAGAAGAACTCAAGGAGGAGCAGCAAATTGGAAAAGATCAGGGTGTGTTTAACTGATGATAATCAAGAACTTATTCATCTTATACAGGAATATTGTGAGGCAACAGAAGATATTGAAATCGTTGGTGTAGCAAATAACGGGCAGGATTGTTTATCTGTTGTTAAAGAAACAAAACCAGATATTTTGGTTTTAGATATAATTATGCCTCATCTCGATGGACTCGGTGTCCTTAAGAGCATGCGCGAAGACATCACATCACCACAACCGAGTGTCATTATGCTCACGGCTTTTGGCCAGGAGGATGTGACAAAGAAAGCGGTTGAACTCGGAGCGTCATATTTCATACTTAAACCTTTTGATATTGAGAATTTGATCAATAATATTCGTCAGGTTCATGGAAAAAAGGTTCCAACTTTGAAGCCTAGCCGTCCACTTGTTACCACTACACAACAACCGCCTGTTCAAAAATCGCATAATTTAGATGCGAATATCACAAGTATAATTCATGAGATTGGTGTACCCGCTCATATTAAGGGCTATATGTATTTAAGAGAGGCGATTTCGATGGTTTATAACGACATTGAGCTTCTCGGATCCATTACTAAGGTTCTTTATCCGGATATTGCCAAAAAATATAAAACAACCGCTAGCCGTGTTGAACGAGCGATCCGCCATGCTATAGAAGTCGCTTGGAGTCGGGGTAACATTGATTCCATCTCCGATCTCTTTGGTTACACCGTCTCCATGACAAAGGCAAAGCCAACCAATTCAGAGTTTATTGCGATGGTTGCTGACAAACTGAGAATTGAACATAAGGCAGGATAGTAGGTAACCCGCATTGCTACATAAGGATCAATAGTGCTTGTTAATAATTAGTAACCAAAGCAAGGAGCCAACTAAGCTGTTTGGAAAGTCAACTACTGGACTTTTTTAATACAATTAAACACCTTTATTTATTGGATTTGGAAAGAATTCAGTAGATAGAGGTGTTTTTTTTATTGGAAGCCCTCCATTAGTAAGGGTGCATTTTATTTGTATAAAAATAATTAGTGCACAAATTATATTTACACCATATAAGTCCGTTGATATAATAAAGGAAGTTGAAAAAGGTGGGATTAATTATGGTGGATTATGATGAAGCCATTGGATTTAATACTGTAAAAACCGGGAAGCACATAACGCGCTTACTTAATTCGCGTTTAAAGCCTTATAATCTGACAGCTGA
The DNA here is from genome assembly GCF_014639255.1 of Pullulanibacillus pueri. Lineage (GTDB taxonomy): Bacteria > Bacillota > Bacilli > Bacillales > Sporolactobacillaceae > Pullulanibacillus > Pullulanibacillus pueri. Next base: position 64,218 of record NZ_BMFV01000008.1, on the reverse strand, counting down.
GCAGTGGACGGTTTTAAAACGATTGGATCAACAGGGGGATAGTAGCCAAAAGAGGCTTGCAGAGGCTTCGGATAAGGACCAGGCGACACTTACAAAAATTTTAGATTTGCTGGAGTCCCATGCATTTATTGAGAGGGTGAAAAATCCTAATGATCGCCGTTCTTTTCTTGTTTGTCTGACGCCAAAGGGACGCGAACTCACGAAAAGCATATATACTGTTATCGAAGAGATCTTTGAACAAATAGTAGCAGGACTCTCTACTGAGGAATTAAGCAACTACCAAGACGTGTTAAGAAAAATCATTCATAATATTCAAGACATCAAAGATTAAGAGGGATAATACATGACAGATCAATCATCAAAGCTATGGACCACCCAATTTGTAATGGTCATCGTTTTAACATTTTTATTTTTTCTATGTTTACAATCATTAACAGCGGGGTTTCCCATATTTATAACAGGAACAACCGGAAGTTCATCAAAAGGTGGGCTGATGACGACCTTTTTTATGTTAGGGGCTATTGTTATTCGTCCATTTATTGGTATATTCGTTCATAAAATCAACATGAAAATCACATTAATTTCAACATTAATATTCTTAACACTTACTCTTGCGGCAAGTTTAGGTCAAGAGTCTTTTTCTTTATTAATGCTACTTCGGTTTTTACAGGGTATGACCTTTGGTATTGCGACGACGCTTCTAGCGACCTTCGCGACGCAATTAATTCCCACGAAAAGGCTTGGTGAGGGCATTGGTTATTTTGGTCTGGCTACAAGTCTCGGAACCAGTTTAGCGCCAATGCTAGCCTTAGCGCTTTTACAATCAACGCCTTTTATTTGGTTGTTAGGTCTGACCATTGTATTGGCCCTATTGACCTTAGTGGGTAGCTTTTTTATAAAGAATAAACGTTCAGAACCCCTTGCGCAAACTAAGACACCAAGAGGATCCGTTCTTTCTTATGCTTTTGATAAAAAAGCCTTTATGCCGACCTTTTTGGTGATGTTATTTTATATTACGTTTTCAGGAATCGTCAATTTTATCGATGGCCTAGGAAAAGAATCTCATATTCAGGATCATACCTCCTTGTTTTTCTTGGTTACCGCTGTTGCGATGATTGTAACACGTCCGTTTTCAGGAAGAATTTATGACCGTTTCGGACACAAATTTCTTATTATTCCTTCAGCGATTTGTGGGATTGTTGGACTTTTATGCTTATCACAGACAGGGACGACAGGAGGATTAATCTTATCTGCAGTATTTTATGGTATCGCCTATGGGGTCATTCAGCCTACACTTCAAGCCTGGGCAGTGAGTCGGGTAGCTCCAGATAAAAAAGGTACAGCGAATGCCATGACCCTTAATTTTATGGATTTAGGGATGGCCCTTGGTGCTGTCTCATTAGGAACCGTAGCCGATGCCACAAGTTTTCATAAAATGTTTGGAACCTCTTCAGTCCTTATTTTTGTCTTTATCCTTCTCTATATTTTGGTCACAACGTTATCGGGGCGCTCAACGAAAAATAAACATTCTTTACAGGAGCAAAGGAGAGGGGCATAAGCATAGTGACAAGAGAAAGTTATTACCATCATTTATTTTTATAGAAATATAAAAAAGGTCTAAAAAATTCATTCATCGAATTTTTTAGACCCTTTTTGAATGTGCTCGTGATTTACCACAGTTAAATGTTGCTTAAAAGGCAGCTTTTTATGAATCTCGGGAACGTTCAAGGGCGTCAGAAGGGTGATCGTTTTGGTAAAAAACGGTGCGCCCCGGTATTGAGAGCTCGACATGGTGAGCTTCAAGAATTTTTAACACCTCTAAATTGACGCTTTCTCGGATTGTGAGCCATTCTTCCCAAACAGTAGTCTTAGTGAAAAAATAAAAGTACAACGTATAGCCGGTGGTCTTCATGTCTTTAAAATGAACAAAGATGGCATCTTTATCTATTGCTTCATTGTTATGTAGCATCTCTCTGATATCCTTGAGACAAGCTTCGATGCGGTCCCTGGGTGTTCGAAGATCCAGTTCAATTTCAAAGGTTAATTGTCGTTTGTTCATCTTTGTCCAGTTTGTAATAGCTTCATTTGCAAGTGTGGAATTCGGGATAGCTACTAAGGCATCGGCAAAGGTTCTAATCTTTGTGGATCGAAAGGAAATATCCTCCACTACACCTTCAACACTAGGCGTCATGATCCAATCACCAATGGAAAAAGGTGTCTCGGTAATGATGATGAAGCCTCCAATAAAATTACTTGCTGTATCTTTGGCGGCTAAAGATATTGCTAATCCGGCAAGACCGAGGCCGGCGACAAAGCCATTTATACTGTAACCCCATTCTGCTAAAGCCATTGTGACCATAAGCGCTATAACAATAAATTTTAATATTCTTGTCAAAAAAGGGATGACAATACGGTCAAACTGCAAGTTTAGCCTTTTATTGAAATGCCCAAAAAAGAGTTCAGTTGAATTACATAATTTAAAGAGTCCAGCACCAATACAAAGAATAATACTCGTGCGATAAAGTTTTAAAAGGACCTGATCCAATTTTGGAGGAAGCCCCAGGTAGTTTAATGCGAAATAAAGTCCAGATAGTCCGATCAAATAATAGATTGGTTTATGAAAACTTTCGATAAAATGATCATCTATTTTAGTCCTTGTTTTTTGTGTGAAATGCGTCACGATTTTTAGAAGAAAGGTGGTGAAGGGCCGTCCCAAGACGACAAAGACAATGCATATCCCTAAGGAAATGAGCCCGTCTTTCCAGGTGAGGCTAGTTACCCAATTCATAATTTCTTGCGTCATATTGATCCTCCAATGAACATTTAACCTTTAATACGGTTTTTAACGTGCATGGTTAAACACACTTATTTCTTTTTCTTGAAACGTTTGGCGACGTAATTTCTTTTCCGATCACGATAAAAGATCCAACCGCCTATAAAAGCAATTCCTATAATAAATAAAAGGAGACCGGTTATAAATTGAAGCCACAGATTAGTGAAGGGGGTATTAATAATATCAAAAACAGTATCACGCATGAGCTTAACCCCAATAACAGCTAAAACAATGGGAATAACGATAATAATGAGTGCCATATATTTTGCCATAGTGTACTCCTTTATAAATCGAAATATATTTATTGCATTCTTTATATAATTCTAGCGGATCTCAAGAAAAGTGTCCATTTGTGTAGTTGATGAAAATTGGGTACAATATAAGATGAATCTATTTGTAAAGACTGGTATAAAGAGAAAAAACTCTTTTAATATGATTGCAGTTCATCACGTCTATTTAATTTCCCCCTTTAAAAGGCAAGAACTGATAAGACCCTTAAGATTTACAAAAGATAATAAACAACAAAAGAAAGAAAGTAAAGCGTTGGATGGTGCCCCACTTGGTTAAGTTTCATCCCCTCACATTTAAATGAGTAAAGTGATAAGAAGAGACATGCGAACAAGCCTCAACCGTTAGCAGATATTTGGGATTCTCTCAAAATGATAAGAGGATATATTTGGGAATGGAAAAATAAAGCGCTTTCATTTATAATGGGATTGATGTTAATCTATAATAGAAAGAGAAGGAATCATTTAGGGGGTCATTTTTTTGAATACATGGGGTCACATGAAAACACTTCTTCTAAGAATTCAAGGAGGTCATTTAGCATGGAAATAATGAAATATATGGAGAAATATGACTATGAGCAACTTGTCATCTGTCAGGATAAAGAATCTGGCTTGAAGGCCTTTATTGCCATACATGATACTACTTTAGGTCCAGCTCTAGGTGGTTTACGGATGTGGACCTACAAGTCTGAAGAAGCGGCTATTGAAGATGCGCTAAGACTCGCCAAGGGCATGACTTATAAAAATGCGGCTGCAGGTTTAAATCTTGGAGGCGGGAAAACAGTCATTATGGGTGATCCTAGAAAAGATAAGAACGAAGCTATGTTCAGAGCTTTAGGACGTTTTATTCAAGGTTTAAATGGAAGATACATAACTGCTGAAGATGTAGGGACAACAGTGGAAGATATGGATGTTATTCATCAAGAAACCAATTATGTGACTGGGATTTCACCTGCATTTGGTTCTTCAGGTAACCCATCACCGGTTACGGCATACGGCGTTTATAAAGGCATGAAGGCTGCGGCTAAAGTGGCTTTTGGAACCGATTCTTTAGAAGGTAAAAAAGTGGCTGTTCAAGGGGTTGGGCATGTTGCTTATATTCTTTGTGAACTGCTCCATAAAGAAGGAGCGAAATTAATCGTAACCGATATTAATAAGGACTCTGTTAGCCGAGCTGTAGAAGCTTTTAATGCAACGGCAGTGGATCCTGACGATATCTATGGTGTCGATTGTGATGTCTTTGCGCCTTGTGCTTTAGGTGCCATCATTAACGATGAAACCATTCCTCAGCTTAAAGCAAAGGTCATCGCCGGGAGTGCCAATAACCAACTCAAAGAGGAGCGTCACGGCGATATTGTTCATGAGAAAGGGATTATTTATGCTCCAGACTATGTGATCAATGCTGGTGGCGTCATCAATGTTGCTGACGAATTACTCGGGTATAATCGCGACCGTGCGATGAAAAAGGTAGAAGGTCTATATGACAAACTTCTAGAAATCTTTGCGATCGCTGAACGTGAGAATGTCCCGACTTATATAGCAGCAGACCGCCTTGCTGAGGGTCGAATTGCTCAGTTGAAACAATCACGAAGCACGTTCTTGCAAAATGAAAAGCACTTGTTATCTTACCGTTAATAAAGTAAAGAATAGGATTGGAAGGAGTGCTTATTCGTGGCTGAAAGTTATCAGCTTGTGATCCTAGGAGGTGGAACGGGTGGCTATGTTGCTGCCATCCGTGCTGCCCAACTGGGTATTAAAACCGCAATTATTGAGGCTAGCAAATTAGGAGGGACCTGCCTTCATAGAGGATGTATTCCAAGTAAGGCCTTACTCCGAAGTGCTGAAGTTTATACAACAGCGTGTTCAGCTGAAGATTATGGCATTTTAACTGAGAATGTCTCATTTGATTTTGAGAAAGTACACTTAAGAAAGCAAAAAATTGTAGAGCAATTGCACAATGGTGTTCAACGATTAATGAAAAAAGGTAAGATCGACATTTATGAAGGTCATGGGCGGATTCTGGGTCCATCCATTTTTTCTCCACTTGCAGGTGCAATTTCTGTGGAATACAGCGATGGTAAGGAAAATGATATTGTCATCCCTGAACATCTCATCATAGCCACCGGTTCAAAGCCAAGGACGCTTCCTGGTTTAGAGATTGACGGTGATTTTGTTCTTACTTCGGATGATGCTGTAGCGTTAACATCACTTCCGAAATCAATCATGATTGTCGGTGGTGGTGTCATTGGTGTGGAATGGGCATCGTTATTTGCCGATTTTGGAGTGGAAGTAACCATTCTAGAATACGCCGATCGTGTAATACCTACAGAGGATAGAGACATTTCCAAGGAAATGCAGCGTCAACTTGAGAAAAAGGGCATAACCGTGGTTACTGAAGCCAAAGTCCTTCCGGAGACAGTGTCGAAAACAGCACAAGCCAGCATTCAAGCTGAAGTGAATGGTCAGCAGCAAACTTATAGCGCAGAAAAAATATTAGTATCTGTTGGCCGTGCGCCTAATGTGGAAGACATTGGACTGCAAAATACGACCATTAAAACCGAAAAAGGCTTTATCTTAACAAATGAACACTATCAAACAGCAGAAAGTCATATTTATGCCATCGGTGATGTGATTGGGGGTCTTCAACTTGCCCATGTGGCCTCCCATGAAGGAATCAAGGCGGTTGAGCATATTGCTGGGGAAAATCCTGCACCATTAAAGGCTATCGATGTAGCCAAATGTATTTATACACATCCTGAAGCGGCTTCGGTTGGCCTTACAGAAGAAGCAGCAAAACAAAAAGGGCTAGACATTAAAATTGGGAAGTTTCCTTTTCAAGCTATTGGTAAAGCCCTTGTTCATGGAGAAACTGATGGATTTGTCAAGCTAATTGCTGATAAGAAAACCAACGATCTTGTGGGCATTCACATGATTGGTCCACACGTGACCGATATGATTTCTGAAGCGGCTTTAGCACGGGTTCTTGATGCCACACCTTGGGAAGTGGCCGAAACCATCCATCCTCATCCGACATTATCCGAAGTCATTGGTGAGGCGGCTTTGGCTGTTGACGGACGAGCGCTTCATTTTTGACATAGATAGTAAGTAGCTTTCTGAAGGGGGTATTAGAATGGTAATGGTAGAAAATCGCCATCAGGCGCTTGGATTATCAGATGATCAGGTGTTAGAGATGTATGAAACGATGCTACTTGCAAGAAAAGTAGATGAGCGGATGTGGAAATTAAATCGTGCAGGTAAAATTCCATTTGTTATTTCCTGCCAAGGGCAAGAAGCTGCTCAGGTGGGAGCTGCTTTTGCCCTAGATCGTGAGAAAGATGTCATCGCTCCATACTATCGCGATCTTGGCGTTGTTTTGAGCTTTGGAATGACGGCACGTGATTTGATGCTTTCAGGTTTTGCTAAGGCTGAGGATCCGAATTCTGGAGGAAGACAAATGCCGGGGCATTTTGGCTCTAAAAAGCTACGGATTCTTACACAGTCTTCACCTGTAACCACACAAGTTGCCCATGCTGTGGGGGCGGCTCTTGCCAGCCGCATGAAGGGAGAAGAGATCGTCACTTTTACTACGTTTGGAGAAGGGTCCTCTAACCAAGGTGATTTCCATGAATCAGCAAACTTTGCGGGTGTGCACAAGCTTCCTGTTATTTTTATGTGCGAAAATAATCAATATGCCATTTCCGTGCCGGTAAAAAAGCAATTAGCTTGTGAACGAGTGTCAGATCGAGCGGTAGGCTATGGGATGCAAGGGAAGACGATTGATGGCAATGATCCTCTTGCGGTGTACGAAGCTGTAAAAGAAGCACGAGAGCGAGCGCTAAGAGGTGAGGGACCTTCTTTAATAGAAACAGTATCTTATCGATTAACCCCTCACTCCAGCGATGATGATGACAAAACCTATAGGACTGTTGATGAAGTGGAAGAAGCCAAGAAAAAGGATGGCCTTTTTCAGTTTTCAACTTACCTACAATCGGTAAACGTTCTGACAGAAGAAAAAGAAAAGGCGATTCATGATCGTGTCGATCAATGGGTAGAAGACGCGACGGATTATGCTGAAGCTGCTCCTTATGCTGAGCCAGAAAGTGCGCTTCTTTATGTCTATGAGGAATAGGAGGGGATAGGTATGCCAGTACGTTCATATATCGAAGCTGTAACCCTTGCGTTACGAGAAGAAATGCAAAGAGATGAAAATGTCTTTATTCTAGGAGAAGACGTGGGTGTCCGGGGCGGAGTCTTTCGGGCGACTGCTGGGCTCTTTGAGCAATTTGGCGAAGCCCGTGTGATGGATACGCCTTTAACAGAATCAGCGATTGCTGGGGTGGGGATTGGAGCGGCAATGTATGGGACGCGCCCAGTTGCCGAGATGCAATTTGCCGATTTCATTCTTCCGGCAGTCAATCAAATTATCTCTGAAGCGGCAAAGACACGTTATCGCTCTAACAATGATTGGACTGTCCCGTTAACGATTCGTGCACCATACGGGGGCGGTGTTCATGGAGCCCTTTATCATTCACAATCGATCGAGTCCATTTTTGCCAATCAGCCGGGTCTAAAGATTGTTATGCCATCAACGCCTTACGATGTAAAAGGTCTTTTAAAGGCGGCTGTTCGTTCAAACGATCCTGTGCTTTTCCTTGAACATAAGCGGGCCTATCGTTTAATAAAAGGGGAAGTGCCAGATGAGGACTACACCCTTCCGATCGGTAAGGCAGACGTTAAACGTGAAGGCGAGGATATCACAGTCATTACATACGGCTTAGCTGTTCATTTTGCCTTGCAAGCCGCTGAAAAATTAGCTGAGGAAGGGATCTCTGCTCATATTCTTGATCTTCGTACCGTTTATCCTTTAGACCAAGAAGCGATCATTGAAGCGGCCTCTAAAACAGGCAAAGTCCTTCTCATTACAGAAGATAATAAAGAAGGAAGCATTATTGGTGAAGTTTCGGCAATCATCGCTGAGCACTGTCTCTTTGATTTGGACGCGCCGATAAGGAGACTGGCGGGACCTGATATTCCAGCGATGCCTTATGCGCCACCAATGGAAAAATTCTTTATGATTAATCCAGAAAAAGTCGAAAATGCAATGCGCGACTTAGCCGAATTTTAATTTGCAGGAGGGATAAGAATGGCAACAGAGAAAATTCTCATGCCTCAGCTCGGTGAAAGTGTCACTGAGGGGACGATTGGGCGTTGGCTTGTTTCAGTAGGAGATAAAGTTGATAAATATGACCCTATCGCTGAAGTCACGACAGATAAAGTCAACTCTGAGGTGCCGACCTCTTTTCAAGGAACAATAAAGGAGCTCATTGCTGAAGAGGGGGAGACCCTCCAGGTTGGCGAGGTTATTTGCTTAATAGAAGTTGAAGGAGCATCAGAGGCTCCCACTAAAGAGCAACACCCCCCTGCACAACAAGAGGTAGCGACGAGTCAAACGGCATCATTAAATGAAGACCAATCCATGAAAAAGCGTTATTCACCAGCTGTCCTTCGTCTCGCTCAAGAACACAATATTGATTTAGAGCATGTCGAAGGAACGGGAAAGAGTGGGCGGATTACTCGTAAAGATGTGCAAAAGCTCATCGCTGAAGGCGGCGTCACACCATCAGAAGCCACTACTGCTCCTCAGGCAAGCCAAACAGCGCCGACAGTAGCCAATTCGGAAACTCAAAAAATAACGTCATCCGGTTCAATAACAGCGGCTCAAGGGGATACGGAGATTCCCATTACAGGCGTCAGACGGGCGATTGCCAATAATATGTTAAAGAGTAAGCATGAGGCACCACATGCATGGACGATGATGGAAGTTGATGTGACAAACTTGGTGAACTATCGCAATGCCCTTAAAAATGAATTTAAGGCGAAAGAGGGCTTTAGCCTCACTTTCTTACCTTTCTTTATTAAAGCAACGGTTGAAGCTCTTCGTGAATTCCCACGGATGAATAGCATGTGGGCTGGCGATAAAATTATTGAGAAAAAAGATATCAATATTTCAATTGCCGTTGCGACGGAAGAGGCTTTATATGTGCCAGTGATTAAACAGGCCGATGAGTTAAGTATTAAAGGCATTGGCAGAAGTGTGAATGACTTAGCGCAAAAGGTCCGCAGCAATAAATTATCAGCAGAGGACATGCAAGGGGGAACATTTACGGTTAATAATACGGGGTCTTTTGGATCGATCCTATCGCAGCCGATTATCAACTACCCACAAGCGGCGATCCTCTCTGTTGAATCGATTGTTAAACGCCCTGTGATCATGGAGGGCGGCATGATTGCCGCCCGTGATATGGTTAACCTCTGTTTATCCTTGGACCATCGGATTTTAGACGGTTTAATTGCAGGGCGCTTCCTTGCGCGTGTGAAAGAAAAACTCGAGAAGATGTCAGCAGAAACAACTTCAATTTATTAATGAAGAAAGCCACCGATATGAATTCGGTGGCTTTTTGAATAATCCCCAAAACCCTTTTGAGATAAAAAAACAAAAATGAGATCATCATTGTTTTTCTTTTCTATCTGTTATACAATATATATAACAGATAGAAAAGAGATGATGAATGGTGATATTAGAGCTTGATCTGAACTCAGATACGCCCATTTACTTACAAATTAAAGAAAAAATAATTGAAGGGATTGCCTTGAAGCAATTAGTCCCTGGAGAGGGATTGCCTTCTGTACGGGCACTAGCCTCCGACTTAGGTGTGAATATGCATACGGTGAATAAGGCGTATCAATTATTGAAGCAGGACGGGTATCTCTTGATTCATCGGCAAAAAGGGGTTGTTATACAACCTGAGGGCATGCCAAGTGTAGATAATGACTATCTTGAAAAATTAAAAAATCGATTGCAGCCCCTAATTTCTGAATCGGTGTGTCGAGGCATGACTTCAGAACAGTTTATGCGTATTTGTCACGATATCCTTGGCCAATTTGAAGAGAAGGGAGAGTAAAATTATGGAATATATGATTATGATCATTTCATTTATACCAATTATCTTGATTTCCATTTTTATACCTTATGTCACAAGAAGGACAGACAGCTTCGGGGTTAGCATTCCAGAAGCTGTCTATTATAGCGAAGAACTACGCAGCATGAGGAAGAGATTTGCCTGGCAGACAGCACTATTGGGTCTTGTTTTAGTTCTTTTATGGTGGCTTGTTTCCATTCCTGTTTCGCTAGAAGTTGAAACCGTCGTTTTTGTATGTGCATTGTTTACATTTCTATTCGGTTCCTTTGTCCTTTATCTTATTTATCATCACCGTATGAAAACGTTGAAAGCGAGAAAAGCTTGGGGAGAACCCCGATCAGAGGTCGTGGCCATTGATACAGCTTTTCGTCATGGGAAAATCATGGTCTCGCTTGGTTGGTTCACTATTCCCCTTGGGATTGCGCTTGTTACTTTAATCTGTTCTTTTATCTTTTATCAGCACCTTCCGACAAGGATCCCGATGCATTACGACATGAAGGGCCATGTGGATCGCTGGGCTGACAAGTCCTATCGTACAGTGATGTCTTTTCCGATTTTACAGCTCTATATGACCGCTTTATTTTTATTTATTAACAGTATTATTGGCAAGAGTAAGCAACAGATTGACCGAGAAAACCCAGAGATGTCCGTTAAAAGGAATCAACTTTTTCGGTTGAAATGGGCAAGATTTAATTTTCTAACAGGTGTTTTGCTTGTCTTAATGTTTTCATTTATGCAGCTCTCTTATTTCATAGAGATAAGCTTAACCTTAACTTTGGTTGTTACATTGTCCGTTGTTGGGCTGATTGTGATAGGCGCCGTCGTTCTTTCTTTTATGACAGGTCAAGGTGGCAGTCGCATAAAAGTGGGCGAGGGAAAACAGGGAGAAGTCATCCATCGTGAGGATGATCGCTATTGGAAATTAGGATTGTTCTATTTTAATCGTAAGGACCCATCCATCTGGGTGGAAAAACGTTTTGGTGTGGGTTGGACGATAAATTTCGCAAATCCCATTGGTTGGGGAAGTTTACTTGTGATTATTGTCATCGCTTTGTTGATTCCGTTACTTACAAGATAGAGGCTTAGACAATAAATTTAAAAGAGAGTGAAAAAAAGTTGAGGGGCATTCCTGCTGAGCTAAGCTTGGCTAGTGGTTGATAGGGCAAGCGTCGACTGACTATAGGCTGTTCAATGACTAAGCCAGATAACGAAATCTATTTCTTAAGCGCTCCTTTTTGAATTTCGAGGTCAAACGCGGTAAAATAGCTTTAACAGAGGTAGGCAGTCCTCTAAATGCTATAGATGAGAGGTGACATGTGATGAGCATGGACTATAATATTTTTATGAATGATATCATTAATACCGCACGTCGTGAAATTACAGGTGCAGGTTATAAAGAGCTTCATACACCAGAGGAAGTGGATGAGGCTTTGACCCAAAAAGGGACGACGCTGGTCATGGTAAACTCCACTTGTGGTTGCGCTGGTGGCATTGCTCGACCTGCAGCAGCTTATGCCGCAAATTGTGTCAGTAAACCTGATCAATTAGTCACTGTCTTTGCAGGACAGGATAAGGAAGCCACAGCACGCGCCCGTGAATATTTCACTGGATTTCCACCTTCTTCACCTTCATTTGCCTTATTAAAAGACGGTGAGCTTGTGACAATGGTAGAACGCCATGACATTGAGGGATATGAACCTCATGTCGTCGCAACAAAGCTTGAACAGCTTTTAGATGAGCATTGCGCAAAATAATCTATTGAAAAAATAAGGAGAAAGCCCTTGGGTTTTCTCCTTATTTTTGTATGGAAAGAGGAAAGTCATCAAACACTAATAGAAATTGATGTTCTAGGAGTTTTTGGATGAATACGCTTATAACTCTATTGATGAGTCTTGTAGTCAGTTTTTCGCCTATTTGGCCACTTGGGCAAAATCCGACATATGGGGATCCCTTCATTATTGTTAATAAGGAGACCAATCGGCTCGCTTTTGTGAAAGACAACCAAATGGTGATGGAAGTGCCTGTGGCAACGGGGAAATCAGAGGGACTGACGCCAGAAGGACTTTTCACAATGACTGTAAAGGCGATCAATCCCTATTATCGCAAAAAGAATATTCCTGGAGGAGATCCTAAAAACCCATTAGGTTCACGGTGGATGGGCTTTGATGCGAAAGGTACTGATGGCCGTATATACGGTATCCATGGGACAAATCAACCGAAGTCTATAGGAGAAAGGCTGACTGCTGGCTGTATAAGAATGCAGAAGAAAGATTTAGAGACCCTGTACAATCAAGCACCTCTTGGAACTCGGATTCTGATCATTAAAAGTAATCAGTCTGCTCAAAAACTTGCGATAGAGTACGGTGCTTTAAAGCCATGAGTTAGTGACTAAATAAAATACCGATACCTGAGAAGAGGGTCGTGAGAATAAGACAGAGCATCATAATGATCACGACTGTTTTTAAAGTTTTTGCACGCATAGAACACCCTCCAATTTTGAACATGGTCCTTTTAGTGTATAAGGAAATGAGATGATGGACAAGGACTTTGGGAAAATTGCCACGAAATTATAAAAAATCAGGGAGGAAAATGGAAGTCACTGAAAACGTCGCATTCAAAAATAGAATTGCAGAAATAGGCGAGATCCCACATAGCACATAATATCTGGCTCCGTGGAGGCTTGCGGATCGCGAGTATATTTCTGATTTTAAATATCAAATTCATGTTTTCAGTGGCACCGGGAAATGAATCCACTTCTTTTTGCTCGAAGATTTATAGAGGAGTATAATGAAATCAGCTTTATACATAGGATGGTGACCAAAATGATTAATCAAGAACGATTAGTAAATGAATTTATGGAACTTGTACAAATTGACTCTGAGACAGGGGAAGAAGAGAAGATCTCTAAAGTTTTAAAAGAAAAGTTTACAGCTTTAGGTCTTACGGTTGAAGAAGACAATGCCAAAGAGGTGACCGGTCACGGTGCTAATAATTTAATCTGCACATTAGAGGGCACAGTGGACTGTGATCCGATTTATTTTACTTCTCATATGGATACGGTGGTACCGGGAAAGGGGATTAAGCCGTCAATACAAGAGGGGAAAATTGTTTCAGATGGCACAACCATTTTAGGTGCGGATGATAAAGCTGGACTCTCTGCCATGTTTGAGGCCATTCGTGTTCTAAAGGAAAAGGATATTCCTCATGGGACCATTCAATTCATTATCACAGTAGGTGAAGAATCTGGACTTGTTGGGGCTAAAGCTTTACAAAAGGAAAAAATTAAGGCGAAATTTGGCTATGCATTAGATAGTGACGGTCCCGTTGGAGATATCATTACAGCGGCACCTACTCAAGCGAGAATAACAGCCACAATATTTGGTAAGACCGCGCATGCGGGTGTGGCACCGGAAAAAGGCGTTTCAGCTATCACTGTTGCCGCAAAATCAATTGCTAAAATGCCATTAGGCCGTATAGATGAAGAAACAACGGCGAATATCGGCCGCTTTGCTGGTGGGCAAAAAACAAATATTGTTTGTGATCGGGTGGATATTTTAGCTGAAGCCCGTTCACTTGTGCAAGAAAAAATGGAAGCCCAAGTGGAAAAAATGAAGAAAGCCTTTGAAGAAACTGCTGAAGCAATGGGCGGGAAAGCAGAAGTTAAGGTCGAAATTATGTATCCTAATTTTAAGTTTGATGCCTCTGATCATCTTGTGCAAGTTGCTCAAGTGGCGGCTCAAGCCATTGGTCGAAACCCACGTATTCTTCAGAGTGGGGGTGGCTCTGATGGGAATGTGATTGCGGGATTAGGCATTCCTACAGTCAATCTTGCTGTGGGTTATGAAGATATTCATACGACTAACGAAAAAATGTCTGTTGAAGAGTTAGGGAAAACAGCTGAGATGGTCATCGCTATTATTAATGAAGTGGCCAAAAAGAGTTAAGAAAGTCAAGATGGAGGCTGGGACATAAAGAAATACTCCAAGTCAAAGGACGAACAATCATATTTTTAAATATAAGTAAGTGTCATAACGCAAATATAAAGCGGAGTCAAAATACGTATTTTTGCGGGAATAGCACGAGCTGAAGATCCACTCGGGAAAACATATTTCAATCCCGAGTGAGCTTTTGGCTATGCCTGCGGAAAGCGAAGTGTTTTGACGGAGCGACCTTACGCACAAAGAAAAAATCGAACTATTGTTCGATTTTTTCTTTGTCTTATATACTTTTATCCTAGTCTCTATATTAAGGTTAGGAAGTAGAATTTTTGGTCATAAGGAACGGTATTGATTTCTGATCGAGAATGCTTGCTTTCCTCATGCCAACAACAGGATGTATGGCTATGAATGGCGGTTCTATATATCTAGGTCTTTGATACTGTTTTAAGGCTCGATAACCTTACCTAGTCCTATTTTCTTATTTTTCGCTCGTAAAGAAAGCTTCAATAAGCCTTTTCAAAAGTTTTCAAAAAAAAGAGATGAAATACCTAACTGAAAACTTGTATAATACGGTAAATAGTGATTTTACTGTATAATCAGAAAATCACTAAAATAAGAGATAGAAGGATGTTAAGACTTAGGGAGGTCATCTTCATGAGAAGAAAGGCAAAATGGTCAGCGCCACTTGTCGCTATTCTGCTTGTTGTCAGTCTGTTTCTAACAGCGTGTTCTGGTGGTGACAGTAAGGAATCTTCAACAAATGCCAAGAAATCAGGAAGTGGGAAAGAAGCACTAGCAGATGAACAAGTTCTGAATTTGGCAACGACACAAGATATTCCAACGCTAGATTCAACACTCGCAACTGATACTGTTTCTTTTGACCAGATTTTAAGAATGGTCTCGGGCTTGTATACTTATTATAATAATAAGGCCGTACCAGATTTATCTGATGGTGAGCCAAAAATATCTGATGATGGCAAGGTATACACTTTTAAAATTCGAGAGGATGCCAATTGGTCTAACGGAGATCCTGTTACCGCAGACGACTTCGTGTATGCTTGGCGAAAGCTCGATGATCCAAAAACAAAGAGTCAATATGCCTATATCGTTCCGACCGCCCATATTAAAAATGCAGCAGCCATCCAAGATGAAAACAGTGATATGTATGGGAAAACAGAAAATTTAGGTGTGAAGGCTATTGATGATAAGACGCTTCAGGTGACACTAGACAAAGCAACGCCTTATTTCACAGCCATGATGGCTTTTGCTTCCTTTTTCCCACAAAATCAAAAATTTGTTGAGGAGCAAGGTAAAAACTATGGATTAAGTCCAGACTCATTCCTCTATAATGGTCCATATAAAATGACTTCATGGAACCAAGGAGAAGGTTGGAGTTTTGAGAAGAATCCTGATTACTGGGACGCTAAAGATATCACGATGGATAAAGTGAATATATCCATTGTTAAAGATTTATCAACGAGAGTGAATTTATATACCACTGATAAAATTGATATGGTTGATCTATCGGAGGATTTTATTGATCAGTATAAGGATTCTGATGAATACCATCAATTTTTGGATAATAGTGTTTTTTATCTCACATTAAATGAAAATAAAGTTCCGGAATTTAAGGATAAGAGAGTGCGTAAAGCCATTGCCATGGTCATTGATGAGCAGAGCTATGTTGACAACATCAAAAAGGATGGCTCGGTTCCAGCTCAGGCCTTGATACCGAAGAACTTTGTGTTTAGCCCAGATGGAAATAAGGATTTCCGTGGTGATGCGCCTGAAAGCTATTTCAAGTATGATCCGAAGGCGGCTAAGAAGCTTTGGGATGAGTATAAAAAAGACACGGGGACAAAATCCGTCACTTGGGAATTTAAAACGACGGATACACCACAACAAAAAACCGTGGCAGAGTTCTTTGCGAACCAGATTGAGCAGCTAGATGGGGTTAAAATCAAAATTAATCAACAGCCATGGAATAATTATCTCGATCTAACTCAAAAGGGAGATTATGATATAGCAGGGGGTTCTGGATGGGGTCCTGACTATCAAGACCCAATGACCTTCCTTGATATGTGGACCTCTTCAAATGAGAGTAATACCTCAGGTTGGAAGAATCCTAAGTATGATCAATTGATCAAAGAAGCAGATAATCTTGGTGATAAGCCTCAAGAACGTTGGGAAAAGTTAAAAGAAGCAGAAAAAGTCTTCATGGAGGATATGCCGATTGTCCCAGAATACCAAGCAGGCGGTGCGCAATTAATTAAACCTTATGTCAAAGGTCTTGTGCATCAATCATTAGGCATGGGGACAGATATCCGTCACGCTAAAATATTGAAACATTAATGCTAGCACTTGAAGTGTGAGCGAATGAAGAGAGTGTAAGTCTGTTAGACAGATTTACGCTCTTTTTTTATGCATCAGAATGCATAAAATTTTGTCAACGAGGAAAGGTGTAGATTCTTGCTTCAGAACGCTCGCTTTCCCATGACCATAGGAACGGTCGCCCCACTCCCGAAGGAGCCAAAGCGTTCTCGCTTCAATCCACTTGTTGCTGATAGTGCCTTTTATATAAAAACTTTTTCAATCATGCCAATAGCCTTCGCACCGTGGTTTCTTTAGCGAGTAATAAACTTATGATGGGCTGAAAGAGTTCCCATTACCGAACAGGTGTTTTATAATAAGAGGAGAATTGTTGGGAACGGAGGGGCAATGATGAATCAGTCTAGGGTCATCTTTCATATAGATATGAATAGCTTCTATGCCTCTGTTGAGATGGCTAGGCATCCGGAACTTCGAGGAAAACCTCTTGCCATTGCTGGAAAAGTTGAAGACCGTCGTGGGATTGTGGTCACGAGTAGTTACGAGGCGAGAGCACATGGTGTGAAAACGACGATGCAAGTGTGGGAAGCACGTAGAAAATGTCCTCAACTTATAGTTAAAACCCCCGATTTTGATCTCTATCGAAAAGTTTCGCGCCAGCTTTTTGATTTACTTAGGACCTATACTGAGAAAGTTGAAAAGGTGTCTGTCGATGAGGGATATATGGATGTAACAGCACTGGCTTCCCGGCACCATCCGGTAAAACTTGCCCAAGAGATTCAGCAACAAGTGTTCCATCATTTGCAGCTCCCTTCTAGCATTGGCATTGCGCCGAATAAATTTATGGCTAAGATGGCCTCTGATATGAAAAAACCGATGGGAATTACGATATTAAGAAAACGCGAAATGAATCAAACCTTATGGCCACTTCCGGTAGATGAGATGCATGGTGTAGGGCAAAAGACAGCCGAAAAGCTCAAAAAGATAGGACTTCAAACCATTGGAGACATCGCCCATTACCCTAAACCTGCTTTTATTGAACAGTTTGGAAAGTATGGGGAGAAGCTTCATGATCGAGCGAATGGGATCGATGAGAGAGAAGTAGATCCCCAATCAGAACATGAGTTTAAAAGCATCAGTCAGTCGATAACCTTGCCCAAGGATTTAACTGAGGAAGAGGAAGTTCAGCCTGTTCTTCGAAGATTAGCCGCGCGCTTAGAGAGAAAATTAAAAGAAAAGAAATCGATGAGCTATCAGTTGTCTCTTTCCATTCGTTATAATAATTGGCGCAATGTCACACGCGTTCAGAGTGTTCAGCAACCTCTGCAGACAGAGGAAGAGATTTATCAGCGGGCGATCGCCATTTTTTATCAACATTGGAATGGACAGCCCATTCGCTTATTGGGAATAACAGTGCAAAGTTTAGAGCCAATGAATAAAGCGACAAAACAATTAGATCTTTTTACCTATGAAAAGGATGCTCAGAAGGAACCTCTCTATGATACGTTATATTCTCTTGAGAAAAAGTTTGGCCCTTCCGCGATTCATCTGGGGTGGAAGGAAGACCCTCGGGATCAGAAATAATCAGCTTTTTTGTATTTTACAATTTTTTCATTAATTCTTGCATTCATTATGGTATGATATTGATAGAAATATAAATCAATTCGGGGGTCTTTGAATGAAACAGGAATTGCAAAAATTACAAGATAACATTGGACGGGTTCTCGTTGGAAAGGACAATATTGTTGAGCTATTAATGGTGGCCTTGATTGGAAAGGGGCATGTGTTATTAGAAGATGTTCCGGGAACAGGCAAAACCATGCTCGCTAAGGCTCTTGCCAAATCGATTGATGGTTCCTTTAAGAGAATTCAATTGACTCCAGATGTTTTACCAAGTGATATTACAGGCATACAATATTTCAATCCGAAGAGTCAGAACTTTGAGTTAAAACCAGGTCCAGTGCTAACAAATATTTTACTTACGGATGAGATCAACCGGGCAACGCCAAGAACCCAGGCAAGTCTCTTAGAGGTTATGGAAGAACGCCAAGTCACCATTGAAGGTGAAACAATAAAAGTTGAACCGCCTTTTATTGTTATTGCAACGCAAAACCCTATCGAACAACAAGGGACTTTCCCACTACCCGAAGCGCAAATGGACCGTTTTTTTATGCAAATTAATGTAGGGTATCCTTCGTTACAGGAAGAAAAACAGATGCTTCATATGTATCGCCAAGATGAACCTATTGAAAGTATTCAAGCGATCTTTTCAAAAGAAGAGATCTTAGGTATTCAGGACAAGATCAAACAAGTGACTTTAACAGAAGATGTAGAAGAGTACTTATTAAATGTCGTACAGGCGACTAGGCATCATGAGTGGGTAGAAACAGGTGTGAGTCCGAGAGGGACCTTGGCATTCATGCGTGGTGTACAAGCACGTGCTTTTCTCCATGATCGTGATTATGTGATTCCAGATGATGTTAAAAGCTTGGCGCCTTACATTCTCTCCCATCGACTTGTCCTTACTATGGAGGGTGAAATGAGAACAACAAAGCAGAAAGTGTTAAAAGAGATCTTGAAGAGTGTTGAAACACCGGTAGAGGCAGGAGCCGCAAAGCAATGATGGGAAGAGGGAGCGGTATCGCTTCAACTATTATTGATGGTTTTGTTTGGTTCGGGGGCGCTCTGCTCATTTTTAGCTTATTGATTGGTCAATCCTTACTCTTTTTTGCTGCTGCTTTCTTGCTTGTATTAGGGGTATATCCCCGTCTTTACCTTAATTATATAGTCCAGCACTTTGGACTCTTAAATGATAAGGAAAAGCTACGACTCTCACAGGGCGAGAAAGGCAGGCTTCATCTCGTTTTTGAAAATAGCAGTCGATTACCCATTGTCAATGCCGAGCTGTTCTTTTCACTGGATAAAAACGTTACTGTTTTGAATATACCAAGACGTCCTTATGCCCTTCATTTGTTTATGCCCCCAAAACAAACGACCGAAGTCACATTGGAGATTGAGGCTGTTGCCCGGGGTGTTGTGAAAATGAAAGAATTAAAAGTAGTGGTCCATGATCCATTGCATTTAGCTTCAATTACCTTGTCTACGGGCTTTGTTAAAAAAGAAATTGTTGTCTACCCAAAAAGTCAAGCTGTTACAGGATTAGATCAACTTATTCTTCCTATTGAAGGAGATCAAACGCACCAGCACTCATTATATGAAGACAGAACTTCTCCAGTGGGAACGCGTTCTTATGTGCCAACAGATCCAATTAAAAATGTGCATTGGAAAGCAAGTGCCAGAACCGGGCAATTACAAACAAAAATATTTGATAAAACGATGGGGATGATCTGGACCTTTGTTATTTTTCTTGATATGTATGGGAAAAAGGGGCAGAAAGAGCGCCTGGAGGAAGAATTGAGTCGGGTGACGGCCATCTGTCAAATAGCACAAAAACAAGGTGTTGATTTTGAACTTTATGTCAATACAAGAACAGTGGGACAAGGGATGTTTATGAAGCTTCCTCCTGGGCACGGAAGTATTCAACTCGTAAAAGCGATGGAATTTTTGGCTTTTATCAATACTAATCAACTCAAGACCCCACCTCCTTATATTATAAGAGATATTAATCAAGAAATGAGACAGAAGCGATTGATCATTATGATGGATCATACGAACCAAGCTTTAACTTCGGAAATGCGACAAAAATGGAGGAAAAAAGGTCATCGTGTGTTTACATTAGAGGCTGAAGGTATTCTCAGTCCGATAGGAATACGGAGGGAACGCTATGTTGAATAAAAGGCATCTGATCCCTCTCTTTTTTACACTTGCCATTGAATATGTGTTTATTTATGTTGCTGCTGTCCCTTTTAATTATAGTGATCATCATAATCCATGGGGGCTTGCTGGACCATTGGCCTTGCTAATGTTGACTACTTTTGCCTTGTATTATCTTGTCCATTTAAAGATAAAGCAGCTCAAGGCGGTGCTTTTTCTCTTCATTGCCTTGATTATTTTAGGTCTCGGATATATTTTAGGCTTAACGTTTTTTGCTGCTTTCGTTATGTCCATCCTTTTGTTTTGGAGGATGCTTGAAGTATTAGAAGGTAATACACAGGAGCATATGTGGAAGTTCTTCATTGCGACAATGGGTTTGGGATTGGTCTATGACTTTATATTGAAATTCTATATCCCTAGTTTTCCGTATCGTTTTTTGTTTATTCTTCTTTTTATTCTTCAGTTGCTCCTCGTTATTGCATTAAATCTCTTTGCAAGATCTGAGAAAAAGGGAAATATCCTTTTATCGTCTTCATACGGTCTTGTTTTAGGGGGTACGCTCATTACGGGTTTAATCATCGCATGGATTGGACCTTATGTTGGCTGGGCGATCAGTTGGGTACTCAAAGGGATTGGTTTTGTTGTTTTTGTTGCTGTTGAAGGCTTTATTACGTTCCTCATGTCATTAAAGGGGCATAATGAAGGCCAACTCGTTGATGACAGTGATCTTAAGCATGGGAAAGAACAAGCGGAAACATGGGCACAGATGACGGGCAATCATTCTTATGCCGGTCTCGTTATCGGAGTTGGTGTCGTTGTGCTTGTTATCTTTGTTGTTTTTCTTTATATGAGAAAAAAACGTTTGAATCTTAATGCATTTGTGCTGAGTTCTACGGATGTTGCGATATCTCCTATAGGTCAAAAGCCAAGCGCTTCAGTCAATCATAATACCAAAAAACGTTTCAAAGCTCCAAAGGATCCTGTAAGAGCACAAGTCTTTCAATTACAAAAGAAACTGCTAAAAGGAGACCTTGGACGTGTGGCTAATGAAACACTATCGGAATGGCTAAGCCGATTACCTGCGAGCGATAAGGATAAACATCTGATTAGAAGTGTTTATGAAAAGGCGCGATATGGTTCAGCGGTTATTACTGGACAAGAACTTCTTAAATATAGGGAAGCGATTGAACGTGTAAGAGCACTATCGCAAACAAATGAAGAGCAGAAATAGAAAAAGCCCAATGAGATTTCATTGGGTTTTTCTTTGAGTGTGCGTCCTTAAATTTTATTTATTTTAAAAGTGCTGATCATTAAGAGGGATAAAATGATGGTTAAAAGGACAAAAAAGGAAAGAGGTAAGAAATGGATCACGACAAAGCTTAAGGTCAACAGACAACCGGCGACTGTAATAGGAAGTCCTTGAAACTTACCGTCAAATTCTGTGACATTAAATCGAGCGAGTCGAATTGCTCCACAGAGAATAAATAAAATGGTTGCGAGTAACCCCATAAAATGGGATTGATCCATAATACCTTTAAAAATTAACATAACAGGCGCTATACCAAAAGAAACCAAATCACATAATGAGTCTAATTCTTTGCCGAAACTTGATTCAACATCAAATTTGCGGGCAACCATTCCATCGAATCTGTCGCAAAGTGCGGCAAGAAAGATCAGGACCAAACTCATGTGTAAGCGATGTTCCATAATTAAAACTAAAGCTGTTATCCCCAGACTAAGATTTATAATCGTTATGGCATTTGCAGATTGTGCCTTTGCGCGTTTTAACGTATGATCAATGCGATCGGGTATAATCATGATGTCACCCCCTATAATTCTTGTGATATCTTGACATCTCTAGTATTATAGCATAATTGTGAGTACAGAGAGGTAGATTTAAGAAGTTTTTTGACTTTTTGTCTAAAATTGGGATTGGCTTACAAGCGTTTTTTAAAGTGTTGATCAGAGAAGGTAAAGGTTGTCTGCCTTTGAGAGATGTCTTACGTTTAAGAAAGGAGTGAACCAATGGAATTACTTTTTTTAGGGACGGGCGCAGGGGTGCCAGCTAAGCACCGCAATGTCTCAGCATTAGCGTTAATAATGCCCGAATATAAAGGAGAAACCTGGCTTTTTGATTGTGGTGAGGCGACCCAACATCAAATTTTACATACCAAGGTCAAACTGCCAAGGATAAAGAAAATTTTTATTTCTCATCTTCATGGCGACCACATCTTTGGACTTCCGGGATTATTGGGCAGTCGCTCATTCCAGGGTGAAGATCACCCCTTAGAAATCTATGGACCACCTGGATTACGAACATATATTGAAACAAGTTTAGCACTATCAGGAACTCATTTAACTTATCCGCTAAAAATTATTGAACTGGTTAAAGGGGTGATATACGAGGATGAGACTTTTCGGATTTCAACAGACAAATTAGCTCATGTCATCGATAGTTATGGGTTTCGAATTCAAGAAAAAAATAAACCAGGAAAACTTTTGGTCGACAAAATTAAACATGATTTAGGTGTTATCCCTGGTCCTGAATTAAAAAAATTTAAAGAAGAGCCGATTGTTAAACTAGCCGATGGAAGCCAGGTTGAAAGTGCACACTATTTAGGTCCGGAAAAACAAGGCAGAATCCTTACCATTTTGGGTGATACTAAACCGTGTCCCGAAGCTTTAGAATTGGCCAGAGAGGCTGATGTAGTGGTCCATGAGAGTACTTTTCGGAGTGATAAAGAAGAAGGGGCTAACACCTTTGGTCATTCTACAGCAAGACAAGCGGCAACCTTAGCGAAAAACGCAGCCGCTCGAACATTAATACTGACCCACATCAGCTCTCGCTACCAAGAGGATGTGACAGAATTATTAGATGAAGCCCGTTTGATTTTTAATCCGTGTTTTTTAGCAGAAGATTTTTGGTCCTATACCTTATAAATTAAATTGGGGCGAGTCGGTGAGAGGATTATATAATCCAAGGGGCAAAAAGATATATCATTGAGTTATGCGATTATAAAGGGCTGTCGATCGCGACAGCCCTTTGGAGTTTGAAAACATGATTTGATTAAGCGTTCCAGCCACGCGCATATTGTCTCGGGCCTTCAATTTCTGTACGCAGTTCTTTGGCTGCATGATAAGGCCAGTAAGGGTCACGTAATAACTCGCGAGCAAGGAAGACAAGATCGGCGCGGTCATTTTTTAAGATTTCTTCCGCCTGAGTGGCATTGAGAATCAGGCCGACGGCGCCTGTAGGTATACCTGCTTCCTTACGAATTTTCTCAGCGTAGGGAACTTGGTACCCAGGAAAAGCATCAATCTTTGCCGGGGCAATGGCGCCAGAGCTTGTATCGATTAAATCAACGCCTTGGGCCTTCATCTTTTTCGCAAAATAGACATGGTCATCAGGTGTCAGACCATTTTCTAAATAGTCATTTGCAGAGACGCGAACAAAGAGGGGACCATCCCATACTGATTTTACAGCATCGATTACTTCTGATAACATTCTGTAACGGTTATCGCGTTCTCCCCCATATTCATCCGTGCGATGATTTGCGATCGGTGATAAGAATTGGTGAAGCAAATAACCATGGGCACCATGGAGTTCAATGACATCGAATCCCGCCTCTTTGGCGCGTCGTGCAGCATCTTTAAACGCTGTAATGGTATCTTTTATTTGTTTTGTTGTCATCTCTTCAGGGGTTTTCATCTGATCAAAAGCAATGGCAGATGGGGCAATAATGGTTTCTTCTAAATTCGCTTTCCTTCCAGCATGTCCTAATTGGATGCCGATTTTACTTCCGTGTTCATGGTTGAGATCCACGAGTTTTTTCAGTCCTTCGATATGTACGTCATCCCAAATCCCAAGGTCTTGAGGTGAGATGCGTCCTTGAGGGGTAACTGCTGTTGATTCCACAATAATGAGACCGACTTGTCCTACCGCTCGACTCGTATAATGGGTAAGATGCCAATGGTTTACCTTACCGTCTTGGTCAGAACAAGAATACATACACATGGGTGACATGACAATACGGTTTTTAAAGGTCACGTTTTTCAGGGTAAAGGGAGAAAATAATGCTTTAGTTGTCATTATAAAGTGCACATCCTTTTACTTACTTATTAACATAGTGTACTATGCCCTAATGGACGCTATTATAGCACACTCGGGGCAAGTTAAGGTTGCTCATTGCTCATGAGAGGAGTAACTTGCTCGGGATCAGATTTTTAGTGATGAACATCCTTTCACGAGGGATCCCAAGCATAAAGATGCGTGCGGGGGTATAGAAAAGGACATCATATTCCCTATATCCACATTCGGTTGAGAACTTCATTTGCTCTTTGCGGATAATCAGTAATTATTCCATCAATCTGCCAATCGAAGAGGACTTCCATTACTTGGGGGGAATTGACGGTATAGGGCCGGATTTTTATGTTGTTGGCATGGAGTTCATGTACCAATTTTTCATTTACAATTCTGTAGGAAGGGTGGAGACCATCCAATCCCATAGAGGTTGCGTAATGGGCAGCAGAAGCCATCGGTTTACCATAAAGTGCAGCGGTTTCAGCACCGTTGTATATTTGTTTCACTTTTAAAAGACTTTCATGATTAAAAGATGAAAAGATCGTTCGTTCTAACATATTATATTTTCTTAACAGATCAATGGTTTTGTGTTCCAACCCTTTATAAGGAAGGATATTATTTTTAAATTCTACAAGTAAGGTAAGAGAGGTTTGAGACATCCACTGTAAGACCTCTTCAAGTGTAGGAATTTGAGCGTTTCTGAATTTCCAACCTTTCCAGTGGCCTGCGCTAAGTTTTTTTAATCCTTCGATGGAATAGTCTTTGACAAAGCCATAGCCATCGGTCGTACGGTCTACGGTTTCATCATGAATCACAATGGGAATACGGTCACGGGTGAGATGAACATCAAGTTCTATACCGTCAGCACCTTCTTTTTCTGCTTGTTTAAAGGCCGTCATTGTGTTCTCTGGATATTTTCCACTTGCTCCTCTATGAGCAAAAATTTTGGTTCTCACCAATACCACTCCATTTCTTACAGATTCATAAATTATGAGAAGCCGATAAAGTCATCGTCTTACCTCGGGTTTACATTGAAGCATTTCTATTGTATCTTGTTATGGTCATGTGTCGGAGGGATTTAATAAAAACAGAGGAATATTGAAATAAAATCCCGAATCCATATAGTATATGAATCCTATAGACTAAGGGTCCCAAGAATTTATGCGAATGCATTATCTTGAGTATAACAATAATATGCACTTCATTTCATTTTTTTGCGTAAGCGTAAGGAGTCTTTAATTCATGCAATTGAATCAGATCGAACAGGACATATGGCAAATCGAGTTAGAAACCCCTTATGCCGTGGGTCCTGTAAATATATATATTATCATCAAAAATAATCGGGTGATGATGGTTGATGCAGGTGTCTCAACCTACCCTGCTTGGAGGGATTTTCAAACCGCTTTACACCAATTGAACTTAACGACGGCTTCTATTGATTGTTTGGTTCTGACCCATCACCATCCGGATCACACGGGATTCCTCCGCTATTTACCAACATCCATTGATCTTTATGGACATTGGCGTAATACACCTTGGATAAGCCATGATACTCATTTTATGAGACGTTTCCAAACGTTTTTCCAGGAACAAGCTGTGAAGATGGGGGTTCCTGAGCGTTATTATGATAAACTCCCTACATTCAAAGGGTACCTATCAATGGGAGGCACAAGTGAGTTGAAAAGGACTATAAATGAGGGAGATGAGATCCCCGGTTTTGAAGAATGGCAAATCCTTTACACGCCCGGTCACGCTCAAAGTCACATCAGTTTATATAGAGCAACAGATGGGGTGTTTATGAGTGGCGACTTTCTTTTAGAACATATTTCTACTAATGCTCTTCTAGAACCCCCTTATAACGATAAGGAGGAAGCTCCAAAAACATTTTTACGATATCGGGAGTCATTAATACGGTGCTTAACCCTTGATATTCGGAAAGTCCTTCCAGGTCATGGGAAGCCTTTTCTCTATCCCAGATCTTTTATTGAAGAACGGTTACACAATCAGGACAAGCGCTTTGACACACTAAAACGCTATATTAAAGAAAAACCGCAGACTGTCTTTGAGATCGGGAAAAGGATGTTTCGATTTGTCTTTTTCAAGCAAATGGATCTTGTGCTTTTTGAAGTCCAAGGTTATCTTGAGTGGTTGGCTAAAAATAATGAAGTTACGATTGAAATGAAAGAGGGAACTTATTATTATAAAAGCCCTTAAGGAGTGATCATATGGCAAAGGGAAAGTTGCATGGAAAAACCATTATTGTAACAGGTGCCTCAGCAGGTATAGGGCGTCATATGGTTCGCGAATGTGCGAAGCAAGGCGCCAGTACGCTCATTATTATTGCCCGTTCTGAAGATAAGCTGGAAAGACTGAAGGCGGAATTAGGGATGCAATACGACGAGGTAACGGTGGATGTATACCCACTTGATATCGGAAATTTAGAAGCCCTACAAAACACCTTTGAGGCGATCAAATGGCAATATTCCACCATTGATGTCCTGATTAATAATGCAGGGTTTGGAATCTTCTCGTTATTCGAAGAAGCAAGTTTTCTAGATATGAAGACGATGTTAGATGTTAATGTCCTTGGCATGATGGCGGCAACACGGATGTTATTGCCGAAAATGCGTCAGCAAGGCGAAGGGCATATTATTAATGTAGCTTCGATTGCTGGAAAAATGGCAACACCCAAGTCTTCTGTTTATTCGGCCACCAAGGCAGCGGTGCTAGGTTTTACTAACGGCCTGCGTTCTGAAGTTCGCCGTCAAGGCATTAAAGTGACTGCGGTTAATCCAGGACCCATAAAAACAAACTTTTTTAAAATCGCTGATCCTGAGGGAAACTACGTTAAAAATGTGGAACGTTGGATGGTTTCTCCTGAAAGTGTGGCCGAAAAAGTTGTGGCGGCCATTGGCACGAATAAGCGTGAGATCAATCTTCCCTTTGCCATGCATGCGGGAGCTAAGCTCTATCAGATGTTTCCGCGTACAGTTGAAAAGATTGCTGGGGGACTATTAAATAAGAAGTAACTAGATAGCTGTTAAAGAAGAAGTGCTGAAGGTGTAACTAGGGAGGCTATTTTTAATATTAAGATCCAAGGGGACTGACGACAATAAAGGAGGGCCTACTGGTGATATATGTTATTAGGCACGGGCAAACGGATTTGAATAAAGAAAGAAGATGGCAAGGAAGAATTGGGCTCCCATTAAATGAGACGGGGATTAAGCAGGCCAAAGTGTTAAAAGACAAACTGAAGGGTATAACATTTGAATTCGTCTTCTCTTCACCACAAGAAAGAGCTGTTCAAACTGCCGAGATAGTCACAGGTGCACAAGTTATCACAGATACAAGGCTCGATGTTTTTGATTTAGGAGAAGCTGATGGATTAAAGGTTGAAGAGGTAAAAAGGATGGGAATACTCCCTGACCCTAATGTGTATAAAGGCATTGAAGACATGTATAGCTATATTCATAGAATCTTTAACTTTATGCGTGAACTAGAGAATCGATATGCTCATAGAGAGATAAACATTTTATTAGCGGGTCACAGGGATACGACAGGATGTATCGGTGCTTATTTCAAAGGGATACCTGAGGATGGAAATATTTTAAGCTATTCATCGAATAATGGTGAATATAAAGTCTATGATTTCAAATAGTCTTAGAATATAAGGTTGATTACACTTACATATAAGAAGACGAATAACGCTTGGATGAAGTTTTATAAACATCCAAGCGTTTTAAGCTTATCTATCCCTGTTCAATGGTATTTAAGAAGCATTTATTTTATAGCGGTCACAATCCAGTGACAACGGGCACTTTGTATCCATTTAATGTCTCTAAATCCGGAATTGTACAGCAATGTATCAAGCTCTTCGACTAGTGCGTAATCTTCGGTAGGATCCCAATGACCACGAAGGTCCTCACTTGCCCTTTTCATTGCTGGAGATGAGGCGAAGATCAAGTCTAATAAGGTGAGCTGACCACCAGGCTTTAACACTCGATAGACTTCATTGCAGGCTTTTTGTCTTTCCTCGCGGGCCACCTCGTGAAAACAAAAGCTTGAAATCACAGCTTGAAAGCTTTCATTCTCATAATCTATGGAAGTAAAAACACCTTCCTTAAGCGTAAAGCTAGGAAACTTTTTCTCACAAGCCTCCAGCATTTTTGTTGACAAATCGATCCCATGAATGTGAACTTTTTTTGAGATAAAATGCTCAGCAAAGCTACCTGTCCCGATACCAATATCAAGCAACGACTCATTTTCTTTGATAGGCACCGTTTGGGCTGCCCGTGTTAAGCTTTCCTTATAACCATCTAAGGGACCAGAAAGTGTGGCAACATTTTGGTCGTATGTTTTGGCCCACTCATTAAATAAATTTTTTTTCTTTTCTAAGCTGTTCACCGAATACCTCCAGATTCTTTCTATTTTCCACTCACCGTTGACGGAGAAAATGTCCTATAAAAGTTTTTCATGTTTTACCACTCCTTTACAAACTCTCTATAGACTTCTTTCGACAATTTGTATTCTTTTTCCTGCAACTATTTCAATTTGATATAAAATTATGTACTCTATAAATGAAACTCTTTTGGTGAATGCGTCGTCCTTACAAAGGATGGGGGAGGGAGGCAGGCATGAGTAGGGGATTAGATGAGACTCCGGAATCCATGGATAATGAACAATTGCTTGAAAACCTGATGGTTCAATATGGTGGTGCCATCAAAAAGCTTGCCTATACATACGTTCGTAATTGGTCTATAGCAGAGGATATAACTCAAGAAGTCTTTCTTTCGGTCTATAAAAACCTTCATCGCTTTCGCGGTGAGGCTTCTTATAAAACATGGCTCTATAAAATTGCGATTAATAAAAGTAAAGACGCCTTGAAGACTCGATATTTACGCCCAGATAAGCTCTTAAAAAAGCTAAAAACACATGAACAGCGCCATGAACAATCTGCAGAAGAAGTGGCTATGATTAAGGATGAGGATAAAGCCCTAGGCGAGCGTGTGATGGCATTACCTTTAAAATATCGAGAAGTCATTATTTTATATTATTATGAAGGGCTTAAACTTGAGGAAATTGAGCTCTATACCCAACTGAAATTATCAACGATTAAAACACGTTTAAGGCGGGCGAGGGGATTGCTTCGAAAAATGTATGAGGAAAAAGGAGGGAAGGACATTGGATGAACAGTTGGAAAGGTTAAAGGAGATTATGGATCAAACGATTCTAAAAGAAGGTGCCTTTCAGGAAAAAGATAGACTTCGCGTGTTGAATCGTATTCACAATAGAAAAAGCAGTGTGAGAAAAACATGGATCGCTACATTTTCAACCGTTTTATGTCTTGGACTGCTTATGGTTCTTTCCTACTCCATCTTTTTTCAAGGGACTGAACAACAGGCGAGTCAGCAGTCATCGCCCTCACTTACGGAGACTAGTCTAAAGAAAGCAAGTTCCGAACAACAGCCTGAAGTGAAAGCGAATAAGGCAGGTACCGTCAATGCTGAGAAAAAGGACGTGATGCCTTATAAATACTCTGAGGACTTAGCGAACCCCAAACAAAGTGTGCCTAAGACTTTATCTTTCAATCACTATACGTATAAAAACACGGGGAATCATATAGGTCCTTCCGGTATCGGTGAAAGCGTGGGTAAGGTTAATTTAAGTGATGAAAGTCAAGAGAAGAAAGCCATGAAGACCACCCTTGTTTATACTGTTAAAGGAAAAGAACTCATTTCAGCCATCGCAATAAGCATTGGTGATAAAGATACACCTCATTATCTTGTGTTTGAACGGGATCAAAATCCAGAGGGTCAGGAGGGGGCAAAGGACCAATCTGATGCAATGCAGCAGGTCTTGCAAAAAGCGAGCCAATCCATTAGCCTTTATGTTTTTTCAAGTTCACAGGCTTCTTTAAAATTAGCTGAGTATAAAGAAGAGTGGGGGCCGGGGGTGTTCATCAATTACACTATTCGGGACGTTAGCGGGCAGCAGGATGTGTCGCTCTCGCTAAAAGAATATCGCGAAAGTAAGGCAGAAGCTGCTCGGACTTTGTTTACCTTTAAAACGACACTTCCAAGCGATCGAAAGGGTACGACAACTGCTAAAGATTCAAATGCCATGTACCAGCCGGCCGTGCCGACAGATTCGTTTGAGTCGAATGGTGTGAAGTGGAGTTTTTATAAAGACTATCAGGGGAAGACAGCCATGTTAGGGGAAAAAGCCGACTATGCTTTTGAAATCGTTTTGAAACATTCTCTCACTAAGGAAGAGGCTCGTTCATTAGTGGAAAGCTTTAAACCTTACGAGAAATAGATAATGGCTATGTGACAGCAAAGGGAAAGATGTTTAGCGGTAAGGCAGCTCAATTCTCATGAGTTGCCTTATTTGTCGTCTATCTTTTTAGCCCACTTCAAAAAATGAAGTGGGCTTCGTAAGACTTTAAACTTTAGTTTAAAAACTAAATTGCATGTTATACAGCCGGGCATAAGTGCCATTAAGCGCTAGTAATGCCTCATGAGTCCCTTGTTCACTGATGTTGCCATTCATAAGTACAATAATTCTTTTGGCATTCCTCACGGTGGATAGGCGATGGGCAATGACAAAAGTCGTGCGGTTTTCCGTCAAGGTCTCTAGCGCCTCTTTGACTACTTTTTCGCTTTCGTTATCCAAAGCACTCGTGGCTTCGTCAAAGATAAGTATGGGTGGATCTTTTAAGAAAACACGGGCAATGCTTAATCTTTGCTTTTGCCCACCAGATAATTTGACCCCGCGTTGACCAATATCTGTGTGGTAGCCATTTGGTAACTTCATTATAAATTCATGGGCATTGGCACGTTTAGCGGCTTCAATTATGTCCTCATCACTCGAGTGAGGATTTCCGTAACGAATATTGTCTCTTACCGTCCCAGCGAATAGGTAAACGTCCTGTTGAACAATGCCTATATATTTCTTCTTAAAGACTGAAGCTGGATGTCCTTGATATTGATACCATCAAGGAATATCTCGCCTTCATTAACATCATAAAAGCGAGGCAGAAGGGAGCATAAAGTTGTTTTACCAACACCTGATGGTCCTACCAACGCAAGATAATCACCGGATTTAACCTTTAGGGAAAGGTTGTTTAAAACGAGATCAGGGTTTTCGTTATACTTGAATCCAACATTTCGAAACTCTATGTTGCCGTATACAGGTTTTAAGTCAATAGCACTGGCAGTGTCTTTGATATCAGGCTCAGTTTCTATAATCTCCATAAAACGTTCAAAGCCAGTAATGCCTTCTTGGTACTGCATGGTCAAGTGGGTCAATTTTTGTACAGGTTCGATCAGATACCCAATGTATAATAAAAAGGTAATTAAATCAGCTAAATCTAATGAAGCGTGGACAATGCTAACACCGCCAAAAACAATAACGGCAATCGTAATCAGCTGAATGAACGTCTCGATCCCATTGGAGAGGTAGGCTTCATTTCTATAACTGTTTTTTCTACTTTCAAGAAAACGATCGTTTGCGTTAGCAAATTTTTTCTGTTCTAAGGCTTCATTGGCAAATGATTTAACAACTCTAATCCCCGAAAGAGTATCTTCGACCTGGGCATTAATATCAGCAATTCTTGCTTTGTTTCTTTTTAAGGCAATGTTCATCTTTTTATTGAAATAAAGGGCGTAAATGCCCATCAAGGGTAAAAATGCAAAAACGACCAAGGTTAGTTTTGCATTGATCAGAAACAGGATGACAAAGGCCCCTATAAATTTAACGCAATACCGAAGATAATCTTCTGGTCCATGATGATACAGTTCTGACAGCAAAAGTAAATCATTAGTTACTCTTGACATAAGTTGACCTGTTTTTTGCTTATCATAAAAATTGAAAGAGAGCTTTTGATAATGCGAAAAGAGTTCACTTCGCATATCACTTTCCATCATAGCTCCCATTCTGTGACCATGATAGTCCACAAAATAATTAGCCAGTGTTTGTATTAACACGAGCATGACCATTAAAGCCCCCACGACATATATCTGACTCAATGCCTGCGAAAGATTATGCTCTAAAACGTGTTTGGTAATGTATCGTGTTAATAAGGGATAGAGCAAGGAAATGCCCGACACGGCAAGGGTACAGGTCATGATCGCAAAGAATAATTTAAGATACGGTTTATAATAAGATAGAAACTTCTTTATTCGATATTTCACAGATTTACCCCTTTATGTTCGATTTATCACTTACGCAGAAAAGAATAAGTGGCTCACTTGCACATAAGGGGACGCCTGTTATGTGACTAATTAAGCGTTACACCCTTATATACCTCTAAAGCATTTTTTTGATTTTTCATTGATAATGCCTCCTTTGTTATGGATAGATAATATTATACAACATTTACTTTTTAAATAAATGCCCTTATCAGAATTTTTATATAAACAAAAAATAATATTTCCATAGCATTCGAAACAAACGTTTGCCACGTCCTATGTGGCTCATCCATGTATCTTCTTCGTAGATTGCCTCTTTCTAGAGGTTAGTACGGGAAACAAAAAGAAATGAGCACCTGCTTTCTTTTGGTGTGAAATTGTCATAGACTAAAATTAACGAACGATCGTGAAATTGTGCTTTGCTAAAAAGGCTATGAAGGAGCAGCTTTATCGGAAATTGCTAAGGATTGGCTCTTAAGAAACCGTTTTTCTATGCTCACTTTGAAGGAAAAGATGCCCTTTTCTTGACCTTTTTTCAGGAAGCATTGAACGAGTGTATTGGTATCTTCAAACGAGTATGGATACTTGTTAGATAGCATTGGTTGAAACGTTTTATATTTCGAACCTAAACGATTTAAATAAAAAATGAAAAGCGCTTGGAGGATTTTCTGAAAAGGGATTTGTAGATAAGGTGCTCATCTATGGCAGTCATCATAGAATATAAGTGGATCGTTCTCCTTTTGCTGGAAGTGCTTTGCCAAGGCTTCAGCATTTTTATCGTGTTAGAATGTATATCTTTGTGGAAGATCCTATAAGTGTAACTATGACTTTTGCCATTAAATCCGGGCACAAAGTCGGGTTTTCTAACGAAGTTTGCGCGCTTGGGTAATTTTGTCAATACATTCGAATAATGACTACGAAAGAAATATGCCGATATGTCTGGTAAATTTGGTAAACCAAACACTAACATCAAACGAAAAAATGATGTAAAATAGAATTAAGGAAGGGTGGCCTGCGCGTGGAAAATAGCTCTGATACACAACAACATATGAAAAGAGAAAAGCCTAGACGAAGATTCTATGGCGTAGGTTGGGGAATCACGACAACAGTCCTTCTGTTATTTATTGTTTTATGTATAGGGTTTGCCATGCACGGCATAGGCTCAACACTTTATGTTGTCTTAGTCTCCATTCCTTTAGAGGTAGTCCTTGGGGCTACGGCTTCTGTTACTGCTGGTTTTGATCCGATTTCAGGTGCTCTTATAGCGTCGATTGCTCATTTAGCATTAGCCCCAACGTTGATTACTGGCTTTGATACCATTGTTCGAAAATGGAGCTGGCTTCGATCAAAGCTTGAAAAAGCAGAGAAATTGAGCGATAAATACGGAAAATATGGAGTCTGGATTCTTGCAATTTTAGCGCCTATTGTTGGTGTGTTTGTCAGCATTGCGGTTGGGGTAGCATTACGCTTTCGTCCAATCCTTGTGATGTCAAGCGTTAGCTTGGGAACGCTTGTCGCTGCATTCTTGGCTACAATGGGAGGCGCTGGTATCGTCAAATTATTCGAAATATGGTAGGCTTTTCTGTTCCTTGAAAACTTGGGTATGCCCAAGTTTTCGTTAGTTTTCAGGGGAATTTAAATGTTCAAGTGAAAAGAATTACAGGTATGAAATGTGGCCAATTGTAAAACCTAACAGTGGAGGTGAGTGATTTGCCACAAAATAAAAGAAGCGAAGATAAAAAACGTAATGATGTTATGGCAAAAAACGGACAAAAGGAAACTGCACCTGGTTATGGCGATAAAAAAATTGAAGGACCAGACCGTCCGTCAACTTAAAGAATAAGCATACAAAAAGAGGGGCTTTTGCACAAGCCTCTCTTTTTGTTTTACTCCTGTAGAAGGGTATGGACTTCTGTTATTCTACTGAATCCAAGAACGCACGTACTTCCTCTGGGCTTTTCGCATTCGCGCTATGAAGATGGGCCTTTTTCTCACCTTTATCAAACACGAGTAAACTCGGAATCCCCATAACTTCATATTTTTCTCCAAGCTCAGGAAAGTGATCACGGTTGATTTCGTACCAGTTAAACTCGTTGTGATCTTCAATAATCTCATCAATAAACATATTAAGACGTTTGCAATCAGGGCACCAATCAGCTTCAAATTTAATTAATGCACGTTTATCACCATGAATAGCTTGTTCAAAAGCTTCTAAAGTTTCGATTGATTTCATAAAAATCTTCCCTTCACTTTTTTTCTATTGTACCAAAAAAAGGGCACAGGCAGAAGGTGAATGCTCGGGGGGAATCTCAGGAGTGAGCGGAGCAATCCACATTTTTTAAGGTTATTGTCACTTCACCATTTTAAAGGGTATAATTGATTCACTTATTAAATAATTAAATATATAAGTGAGGGGATCAAAATAGCAGAAGAACAGCCCGTCATATTGAATAAGAAAAAGAAAGTCCTTTCTCTTCCACTTATTCAGCCGCTCATCGTTTCTCGTAACTTTCGGATGCTTTGGCTAGGACAGTTACTTTCACTTTTCGGCAATTCGCTTTCTTCGGTGGCACTTCCGATTATTGTCTTTCATCTAACGCAGTCCACCCTTTCAATGGGATTCATTATGATGCTGAATTTGTTACCTACGGTCATCCTTTTACCTTTTACAGGGGTATTAGTGGACAAATTACATCGTGTCAAACTCATGATGACTTCAGATTTAATTCAAGGCTTTCTTGCAATCCTAATCACAATATTAGTCTTAAGTGATCATCTCTCGATGGTTTGGTTATGGGGTTACGCCATCGTCACGGGGACCATGAGTGCTGTTTTTCAGCCGGCTTATAGCGCCCTAAGACAGCAAGTGTTCACACCGGATATTCGAGGGGCTGCTAATTCACTGACTCAGCTGGGAATGCAAGGCATGCGACTCATTGGACCTTCTATTGGTGGAGTGTTGATTTCGCTGTTCACAGCGGCCATTGTTTTTGGTATTGATGGACTCACTTTTATTATATCCTTTATTTTTCTTCTCTTTATAAAAGTAGCTTGCGCGACAAAGCGAGTGAAGCCCACTGGCAAACTGGAAAACCAGCCACGGCTTAAAACGTTTGGGAAAGACTTATTGGGTGGGTTTGTAGAATTGAAAAAGCACGCTTGGTTATGGGTGACGATTAGTGCCTTTGCTATTATTAATGTCTGTACCTCTGGCGTTGTCGTTGTTATTTTACCATGGCTTATTAATGTCCATTATGAGTATAGCTCATCAATATATGGTCTCGTTGTTTCGGCTTCAGGAGTCGGGTCTTTAATTGGTGGTCTGCTTTTTGGGCTAAAGAAAACGTGGCGACACAGAGGGATTCTGGCTTACTTAGGCATGAGTCTTGAAGCGCTATCCTTATTCCTTATGGTTGAAATCAGCTGGGTACCAGGACTTTTAATGGTGATTGCTCTTGGTGGAATGGGATCGATGTTTTTCGGAATTATATGGGAGACAAGTCTTCAGGAGCTTGTTCCTGAGGAGGCCTTTGGGCGTGTCGTGAGCTTAGATATTTTGGGTTCAATTGGATTAATGCCACTAGGGTACCTTTTTACGGGCTGGCTTGCCGAGGTTATTGGTGGTGTCAAAACCTCAATTTTACTGGCAAGTGTGATGACCGTCATTATTATGGCTGCTCTTTCTATTCCGGCCGTTCGTCGTTTTGAATAGAAAGGCTTATTTCTTGAATTGGATGTAAGCGTTTTAAAAAGGGGAGGAAAATCGGTGATGAAAAAAGTGGTTATTGTTGAGGGCGCACGTACGCCCTTTGGTAGCTTTGGTGGTCATTTAAGGGCCTTGAATACGACACAGTTAGGAACGCTAGCGGCCAGGGAAGCCATTAGGCGCGCACAGATCTCTCCAGAAGTAATCGACAATGTTGTATTCGGCAATGTCATTCAGACCCATACCAATGCGGCATACGTCGCCCGTCATATTGGGTTAAATGTAGGGGTATACGAAAAGGTGCCCGCGCTCATCGTGAATCGACTGTGTGGTTCTGGATTGCAAGCGGTTGTTTCAGCCGTGCAATCGATGCTACTTGGGGAATCTGAGGTAGCGTTGGTCGGAGGCGTTGAAAACATGTCGATGAGTCCACGCGCTGATTTTACCTCAAGGTCTAATGCTGGAAAGCTTGGGTCTCTTAAGTTAGAAGATATGCTACTGGCGACTCTTACCGATGAATATATAGGAGAGGGTATGGGAATAACGGCTGAAAATCTTGCAAAAAAATACGCGATTTCTCGCGAGGCTCAGGATGACTTCAGTGTTCTCAGTCATCAACGGGCAGCAGATGCTCGGCAATCTGGAAGATTAGCTGAAGAAATGATATCTGTGACCACAAAAAAGCTTAAATTAGAGCACGATGAACATATCCGCGAAGATACTTCTCAGGAAAAATTATCTAATTTGCGTCCGTCCTTCGTTGAGAGGGGGACGGTCACAGCGGGCAACTCCAGTGGTATTAATGATGGTGCAGCTTCACTTGTTCTCGCGACAGAAGACTATGTCCTTGAACATGACATTCTCCCAATGGCAGAAATTATTTCTTGGGGCATTGCTGGCGTTGATCCCCATTATATGGGGATTGGACCAGTACCTGCTTCTAAGAGAGCGCTAGATCGTGCTCACCTAGAGATAAAAGATATCGACCTGTTCGAAGTCAATGAAGCTTTCGCCGCTCAATATCTTGCTGTTGAGAAGGTACTTGGTCTTGACCGAAAGAAAACGAATGTCAACGGAGGCGCTATTGCCTTAGGTCATCCTGTCGGAGCAAGTGGGACACGAATCTTGTTGACGTTAGCCTATGAACTACGGAAGCAAGGGCTTCGATATGGACTGGCAACGTTATGTATTGGTGGTGGGCAAGGAATAGCTATGATTATTGAAAATAAGCATGTTTAATTTCTATAAGACTTATAATCTTGCAAAGAAATGGAATACATTGTATAATATCGTAATATTTACCTTTATAGGGGGTAACGCTGTTGGTACAGGAGGAAGCGATTGAGCAACTCATTGCCAGTTTAAAAACGGATCATCGTGTTCAAGCTCTTTTTGTTAAAGGGTCTATAGGACGAGGAGAGCATGATGAGTATTCTGATATTGATCTATATTGTATGGTGGAGGAAAAAGACCAAGAAGTTTTCTTACAGAAACGCCTCGATCATCTGCGGACGTATCGAGAGCTCTTATTTTATGATGACATTTTCATTATTGCACCGCAGGTTATTGCTGTGTATGACAATCTCTTACATGTTGACTTGTTCACGGTCACCGAAGAAAGCTTTATTGAAAAAGACTTTTTCAAGGTGTATTACGATCCCAAAGGCCTTTTGAGCCCCTATCAAGCCAGTCAACATTTGCAACTTTCCCCGACGGAGTTTTTAGACAATGCAATGGATACGGTTTGGTTTCTGTTCCAATATCGTAAGGCACAAAGAAGGGGAAATCATTTGTGGGCGGTTGATATGTTACATCAGGTGATGCTTTGTTTTTCTAAAGTTTTGCTACATCACTATAGTTCAGATCGGGCTCAACTCGGCTTGAAAACATTAGAGCGGTTTCTGCCACTTCCTATCCTTAAGCAGGTACAAGAGATTTTTAACCAAATAACACTAAAGGATCACACAGTGGCAGCTTCACTTATTGTCACCGTGCTCAAAAATGAGTTGGAATGGATGTTTTCACAGTTAGAAGAGCCTGAAAAACTAAAACCCTTTGCCGAGAAACTTCTTTCCAGTTTTAAAAAATAGCTCCGTTCCCATCAGGTGTTGCGCGCACATAAAAAGGTGCTGACAGCTGCTTCTAACAAAAAGCATCGCAGCAATCAAGTGAATTGGAGCGTAAGGCGCGAGGTTCGGAACACTTAAACATTGTGTGTTCCTCAGCGCCGCTGACTCACGGATGCCGAACTAGAGTCCTACTGGAACAGCACCCAGCGTTACTTCTCGAATAAACGTCGAGTTGTTCCGAGAAAGCTGACTTCGAAGCAATACTCGTAGACGCAGGAACAGGGGACTTTTAATGATAAATATTTGGGAAACAAATATTCAATCCCAAGTTAGCTGAGGCCGTGCCCGTGGAAAGCGAGCAGCCTGGAGCGGAAATCCACACCTTAATCCAGCAGTAAAGCAATAATCACTTATGAGCTCTTAGCTTTATAGTTACGCCGCAATTCACTTCAACTCCTAAAATTCATGATTTAGGAAAAGAACTCAATTCTTAAAAAAGCCTAATGATAACAGGAAGAGAAGCACGCTCAAGTTGCTTGGCTTCCTGGCTTTTTGTTTTTAAAAATAATAATATAAGCAGGGAT
Organism: Pullulanibacillus pueri; assembly: GCF_014639255.1. Classification (GTDB taxonomy): domain Bacteria; phylum Bacillota; class Bacilli; order Bacillales; family Sporolactobacillaceae; genus Pullulanibacillus; species Pullulanibacillus pueri. The sequence continues at coordinate 25,449 of NZ_BMFV01000008.1, read as the reverse complement.
TATCGCAGATATTGTCGAATGTATATTCTTATAAGGCGTTTGATTAATGGGCGTACAGAATTAAGATTGAAAAGGGTGCTAACTATGGAATTTATTATCAATAATCAATGTTTGAATCAAGCCATTTATGAGGTCAGTCAGGCGGTAGCATCAAAGGCGATCTTACCCATCCTTTTGGGTGTTAAAATTATAGCTGAGAAAGATCGCCTAACCCTAATTGGCAGTAATACGAATATAGCCATTGAAAGCATGATTCCTTTAATGGTTGGCGGACAAGAGGTTTTGAAGGTAATGGAACCAGGGAGTCTCGTATTACCTGCAAAATATTTGAGTGACCTTGTGAAAAAGTTGCCTGGTGAGGTTCATTTAAAATCAGACGCTCATCGTGTGACCCTTCAATCTGACACGATAAAGACCGCTCTCAACGTATTAAATGTTGAAGAATATCCTAATCTTCCCGAAATTGAGCATAAAAAAATCATACATATAAAAAGTCGTGATTTGAGTACGCTGATCAAACAAACTGTTTTCGCGGCTTCCAAACGTGAGTCAAATCCCATTCTTACTGGTGTTAATTTTTCGTTTCAAGACAATACCTTGACCTGTGTGGCGACTAATTCCCATCGACTGTCATTAAGGACACTTACAATTCCTTCAGAAATAAAGGGCTCCTTTACCATTCCAAGTGCAAGTCTATTGGAAGTCCATAAATTAATGCATGACGAAGTGGATGAGATCTTGATAGGCTTGACTGACCATACTATCGTTTTTCAGGCGAAGGGGCTTTCGGTGTATTCGCGACTTCTGGAAGGTACTTATCCCAATGTTTCTAGTTTACTCTTAAGAGAATTTAAAACGGTTCTCATCCTGAATACAGAAAACCTATTAAAAGGGATTGATAGAGCGACATTATTTGCCAGCGAGTGGAAAAATCATAATGTGAACTTAGAAATAATAGAGGATTCGCAGCTCCTTATTTCTTCTCATTCTTCAGAGATAGGAACGATAGAAGAGGTTCAGGACATAGACCAGATGATCGGTGAGCGTAGTCTTTGCATCTCATTGGATGGAGCCTATGTGAAAGAGGCTTTAAAAGTGATCGAAGAGAAAGCAGTAAAGGTAAGCTTCGGTGGTTCAATGAGTCCTGTGCTCATTGAGCCCGTAGATAATCCAGCCCACAAGCAACTCATTTCTCCAGTGAGATCATAAAGAAAGGAAGACAGATTTTATCATGGAGGTGTTATTAGTGAGAGTGTCTTTAATCGCTGCAATGGGTAAAAATAGAGTCATAGGTAAGGAAAATGACCTTCAATGGAAATTGCCAAGAGACTGGCAATACGTTGAATGGAACCCTCATACTGATTCTTTTTCATGTTTATGAGCGGAAGTTGAAATAATAAACTCTGAAAAAATAGGCGTACTACGAATTCAAATGAGTCGTTTTTGTAGTATGATAGTTAATAAACAAAGATAAAGTAAATAGAGGAGGAGTTTCATTGACTCAAGCCCCAGATTTGGAAGCAAGATCGCCATGGGCGGCCTTACAGAATGTTCACCAAGTCAGTGTGAATAAGAGTGAAGAACTAAAAAAGGAAATTAATTTACCGGGCAGTAAAAGCCTAACGAATAGAGCGCTAATTCTTGCGGCTGTTGCAGATGGTGAATCAACAGTAAAGGGGATATTAAGAAGTGACGATTCGTATTGGTGCATTGAGGCTTTAAAAAAATTAGGTGCTAAGATCACTGTAGATGGAGATACGGCTTACATAAAAGGCGTAAGTGGAAAATGGCAGCCAAGTGATGAACCACTCTATATTGGCGCTGGTGGGACTGTTGCCCGTTTTTTACCGGGTCTTGTAACAGCCCCAAAGACCAATGAAGCCTGGACCATTAATGCCAGCAAACGGATGTCAGAACGGCCGATTAAACCGCTTGTTGATGCTTTGAAACATTTGGGGGCATCGATCACTTATGGGGAAAAAGAAGGCTTTTACCCTCTTAATATTGATGGAAAGGGATTAACAGGAGGTTCTGTGGATATATCCGGAAACACGTCCAGCCAATTTATTAGCGGGCTGTTAATGGCGAGCCCTTACGCGGAGCAGCCAGTCACTGTGAATATTACCGAACCGATTGTTCAAGAATCCTATGTTCTCATTACGACGCATCTTATGAAGAGCTTTGGTGTTGACATCACGTATAACGAGAATCTTTCAAAGTTTGAGATTGCACCTAAGCATTATAAAGGGTCGCAGGTCATCATGGAGCCTGATGCCTCAGGTGCTTGCTACTTTTTTGCATTAGCTGCGCTTACAAAAAGTACGATTCGAGTGAATAATATCAGCTACGAATCTTCCAATCAACCGGATATTCGATTTGTGGATGTTTTAAAGGAAATGGGCTGCGCAGTGGAGATCGGAGAAGATTATGTCCAAGTGACCGGTCCGGAAACTTTAAAGGGTAATCAAACATTTAGCATGAGACCGATGTCTGATCAAGCGTTGACTCTCGCTGCCATCGCGCCTTTTGCTGATGGACCCATTACCATTCGTGAGGTTGAACACATTCGCCATCATGAATCGGATCGCATACAGGCAGCGGTGGAAATACTAACCCGTCTACAAATTAAAGTTGAAGAATATAAGGATGGTTTGAAGATCTATCCTGGCAAGCCTGTTGGAACTTTGCTTGATTCTTATGATGATCACCGGGTGGCAATGGCCTTCTCTATTTTGGGTGCCATTGTCGAGGATATCTCAGTAAAAGATCCGGGCTGCGTGTCAAAAACTTTCCCAGATTTTTATGAAAGATTAGAAGACATAGGATTGAATATTACTTATAAATAGAACATCAATGACCCCCTCTGAATAAAAAAGAGGGGGTATCCATACTTCTTGGACGCCTAACAATGATAAAAAAGGGATGATTGAATGAAATTAACGGTATTACCTGAGGACCTTGCTGTAATTAAATTAAGCCCTAAGCTCAATCCTCCTTCATGGATATTTAAGGATAGGCAGTTTATTTCCGTCACTTACACAGATGAGGAACTTTCAATTGTTTGCTTTGAAAAAATCGTCCCAAAAGATCTTGATGGAGACGTTGAAAAAGGCTGGAGCGCTTTAAAAGTAGAAGGACCTTTGGATTTTTCTTTAACCGGCATTTTAGCGTCACTGGCTAATCCTCTTGCTGACGCTAATGTGGGAATTTTTGCAGTTTCTACATACAATACAGACTACTTACTATTAAAAAGTGAACAGCTAGAAAAAGCAATTAACACCTTGCAAGCGTGTGGACATGAATTTAAGTGACTGTATGAAAAACTCGACTACTCACCAGAAGTGCTTATTGGGGTGTTGATGTACTAGTTTTGGTGTTATCACACGGATGTGATGGTTTTAGCCGATCGGCCTTCATGGCCGCAATTAATTTTGGTACGGACTATTTGTGTGCCAAAATGGATCTTCGGATGTGGGCTGTTCCAGAAGAAGTCTAGTTTAGTCGAGGCAACCAATTGTGCGTTGAACACCGACCCCACCCACGTCAAAAATCGTATAAACACGATTTTTCTGCGAGGCTAATTCTGCTAGTAGCTTTCCTTAGACCAGTGGGCATGAGGAAAGCGAGCGCTTTGAAGCGGAAATCCACAACGTCTTGATGTCCAGAGCTTTATACTTTCAAGAGTTCTTTAAATAAGGGCTGCATATGGCAGCCCATGCTCGGTTGCTTTTAGCTATCCTATTTTCACTCCCTGTGATCAGTATATTTATTGGCTTTTGATAAGGAGCGGATGGTTTTTAGTTCTGTTTCTGACAATGGGGGAGCACTTGTTGCTTGGAGATTATCTTCCAATTGCTCCATTCTACTCGCACCGGGAATAGCGGTAGCGACGGCTGGGTGGTTTAAAACATAGCGAATCGCTGTATGCGAAAGTTTGCGTGTACGATTCGTATTTTCTTTGAGCTCTTTAATGAGATGTTTCAATGCCTTTTCAGTATAGTCAAGATACCCTTTTTCAGAGATTTTGCTTATCCCTTTATCAGATAAAAGACCTTTAGCTACAGGACCGCGAGCGATAACACTCACATTTTTCTCAGCGAGAAAATCAAGCATTTCTTCCTCAGGGCGGCGATCTAAAATACTATATTGCATCATAACGCTGACAATCGAGGAGCGCTTGACATACTCACGGATGACATTGTGACGGATTGAGCTGATGCCATACCAGCGAATGAGACCTTCTTGCTTAAGTTCCTCAAACGCTTCGATAGTTTCATCTATCGGATCCTCAATGGTCCCTCCGTGTAATTGATAGAGATCCACGTAGTCAAGATTCAATCGTTTTAAGCTGGCCTTTAAGGCGTTTTTTATGTATTTTTTTGAAGGATCCCAATACCAGCCTTGTTTACCCGCTTCCCAATGGTTACCGCCTTTTGTTGCAATAATGACATCATCACGGCGGCCTTTCACTGCTTGACCTAAGAGTGATTCGATCCTTCCTTGTTCATAGAGATCGGCTGTATCGAGAAAGTTCATCCCATCATCGATCGCTTTTTGGATCATATGAATTGCTTCAGTATCATTGGCTGGAAGGGACATGGTCCCTAAGCCGATTTCGCTTACGGTTAAATCTGAGCTGCCAAGCTTATTGAATTTCATACACTTCACTCCATTAAGATTGATGTATCTATTATATAAGGGATGGCAGGGTAGCTTCAAATAATCTATTTGTCTTGTGAGTTGTAACTACAGATTGTATAGTGGATAAAAAGCGAGAAATGGAGATGATCGGGTGTCTAGGAAAGCTTTGTTAATCATTGACATGAGTAATGATTTTGTTGCTGAAAATGGGCGTTTAACAGCAGGAAAGGTGGCTAGGGATATTGTTCCTTATATTATTGAAACAGCGGATAGTTTTTTAGAACAGGGAGATCTCGTCATCTTTTGTATGGATGCGCATGAAGAAAATGATCGCCATTTTGAATTATGGCCACCCCATAATATTAAAGGCACCTGGGGACAAGAGATTTATGGTGATCTTGGAGAATGGTATCGCAAAAATAAGAATCATCAGCGGGTGACTTTCCTTCCTAAGCCAGAATACGATGCGTTTTTTAATACAGATCTTGAATCACGTTTAAAAGCAGAAGGCGTAGACGAGGTGCATTTGACCGGTGTTTGTACGGATATATGTGATTTTTTGACTGCCTACGGCGCTTACGCGAGAGGTTTTAAAACCGTTGCCCATAAAAAAGGAACTGCAACATTTACCGATCATCATGAGCTTTTCTTGACACAAATGGAACAGATTTTTAAAACAAAAATTGTTTAAGAGGTTGGTGCTTCATGTAAGCCTTTAAACCCCAATTTCTTGTGGAAAACAGAACTTTAAGTTTACATCAAATGATATATCATTTAGAATGGTATATAAATACAGAGGGACATAATAGGGGAATACATGAGGTGATTCGTACGGCTACTCCATTATATGAGAAGATTTATCAATCATTAAAAGAAGAGATCATGAACAACCGTTACAAAATTGGCGACCGTATACCTTCTGAGAAGGAATTGGCGGAGCTTTTTGGTGTGAGTCGTATTACGACGAAACGGGCGCTCGAAATGCTAGCTCGGGACGAGTTCATTATTAGAAAACCAGGAAGAGGCTCCTTTGTTAGTCGACAAGATCTACAAAAAACACCCCCAGTCCATGAAGAAGATGATGCACAGGAGCCCATGGTGAAGAAAAAAGAAGAGAACATTCTTATAGGCATGATCATTACTGATTTTGATTCCAGCTTTGGATTAGATGTGTTGACAGGGGTTGAAGAAGCTTCTGATGATAACACTTTTCTGCTTTTACATCGCACCCACGGGCATCCAGAGAACGAAGAAATAGCCATTCAACAACTGATTAAAACAGGTGTCCAAGGGTTAATCATAGTTCCTTCGCGAGCAGAAAATTTTAGTCCGGCTATTTTAAAATTGGCGGTTGAACAATTTCCGTTTGTGCTTGTTGATCGGCGTTTGAAAGGCATTGCGACTTACTCTGTCGCATCCAATAATGTTGTTGCTGCCCGAGAGGCCGTAGAATATTTGTTTAAGAAAGGCCATAAAAATATTGGACTTCTTTCCCCTCCACCACTTGATTCCACGACGGTAGAGGAAAGGATTGAGGGGTTTGTGCAAGCTCATGCCGAGAAAGGGATTGCTATTGATAAAAAACTCTGGATGAATGATATTATCAGCACACTACCGGACCAGTTCTCAGAAGAGAATATCAAGAATGACATTCAAAAGATTAAACGGAAAATAATGAAGAACCCACAGATGACCGCTTTATTGGCAATTGAATATAATATTGCACTCGAAGCTGAAAGCGCTATAAAAGCTCTTGGCTTAAGAATCCCTGAAGATATTGCGATTATATGTTTTGATCATCCTAGAGATCATGTTCATAACCTCAAATTTACTTATATACAGCAACCTCAAGTTGACATGGGACGAACGGCAAAATCGGTACTCCTTAAATTAATAAAAAAAGAAAAGCTGTCTAAAAATAAGTTTTTCTTAGACGCACATTTAATTGAAGGTCCTTCAACATAACCGATTGAGACTAAACGACTGACTTGTGATAATCACAAGTCAGTTTTTTTTATTGGGAAGGCAGAGTTTCATTTATATATCCGATATCCCTACGAAAAATATATCATAATATAAAATGTTTTAAGAAAATTATGTTGACATATTAATATATGCGTATTAGTATATTGATATAAATGAAAACGTTAACAAAAGAGGGGGTATAGTAGTTTAATCAGAAATTTAAAATTTGAGCAGCGGTGAGGTGAAGTTTATGAAAAAGCAAGTCATTCCAGATGCTATGGAAGAGATGATAGAAAATATAGCACATTGGAATCCTAGAGTTTCAGAGTATTTTAGACATTGTTATTCCAATACTTATTTATCAACTTTAGAACACCAAGAAGATGGTACAACCTTTGTCATTACAGGAGATATACCGGCGATGTGGTTAAGAGATTCTGCAGCCCAGGTCCGACCCTATTTACCTTTAGCTAAAGCTAATCCCGAGATGGCGAATCTGATTGCCGGGGTGATAAAAAAGCAGGTGGCTTTTATATTAAAGGATCCCTATGCGAATGCGTTTAATAAGGAAGCCAATGGTCATGGACATCAAGAGGATTTGACAGCAATGACCCCTGGAGTGTGGGAACGAAAATATGAAATTGATTCGTTGTGTTACCCTATTCAATTAGCTTATTTATTTTGGAGAGCGACAGGGCGGACTGATCATTTCACCCCGGAATTTTTGCAAGCTGTAACAGCCATCGTTGAATTGTGGAGAGTGGAACAAGATCATGAAACGGCCTCGACTTATCGTTTCGAAAGGAAGACGGATGTTTTATCGGATACGCTTAGCCACCATGGGAAAGGGAGTGCGGTGAAAAGAACTGGGATGACCTGGTCAGGATTTCGACCAAGTGATGATGCTTGTACCTTCGGCTACTTGGTCCCATCTAACGCCTTTGCGACTGTGGTGCTCGGTTATTTACTCACAATCGATATCATCAAGACAGAGCCGGAACTCCTCAGGAAAATAGAAGAGTTAAAGTTAGACATCGAAACAGGCATTCGTCATTACGGAATATACGAACATGAGATATATGGGCCAATATACGCGTACGAAACAGATGGCTATGGACATTTTAATTTGATGGATGATGCCAATATCCCTAGTTTATTGTCACTTCCTTATTTAGGATTTTGTTCGCCAGAAGATACCATTTATCAAAATACACGAAGATTTATTCTGAGTGAGGAAAATCCTTATTTTTTTAAAGGAAAGTTTGCTGAAGGCATTGGCAGTCCGCATACACCACATCACTTTATTTGGCCTCTTGCTTTAAGCATGCAAGGATTGACGGCACAAGATACTACAGAAAAATATAAGCTTTTAGATGTCTTGCTTCAAACCGATGGCGGAACACAACTTATGCATGAAAGTTTTGATCCTAACCATCCAGAGTCTTATACCCGTCCGTGGTTTTCATGGGCTAATGCGATGTTCTGTGAATTTGTGATGTCACTTTTTGAATTAGAAACTAAAGAGTTACTTCATCAAGCGAAAGTGTCTCAGCAGGTGCCATTTAAAAAGTAACGCACGGAGAATGATTAAAGAGAGGAGAGGAATTGTTATGGAATCACCATCGAAGCTATCATCTACCGAGACGGCATCTTTTTTAACCCAAAACAAGAAAGCGCTTAAAAAAGAAAGACGTCGTAAAAAACTGAAAGATATTGCTCAAAGTTGGGAATTGTACATATTTCTTCTGCCGGCTTTCCTCTATTTTGTAATTTTCCATTATATCCCTTTATATGGTCTCCTCATTGCTTTTAAGGATTATGTTCCAACATTAGGGGTTTGGGGAAGTCCTTGGGTGGGGTTTGAGTGGTTTACTCAGTTTTTTCACTCTTACTATTTTTGGGATTTAATTAGAAATACGATTGAAATTAGTCTGTACTCACTTGTCGTTGGGTTTCCATTACCGATTATCCTAGCTTTAGCGTTTAACGAGATCAAGGATGGTTTTTTTAAACGAGGTGTCCAAACCGTAACTTATGCTCCTCATTTCATTTCACTAGTGGTCATGGTTGGGATGATTATTGCTTTTCTATCCCCACAAACAGGGATCATTAACGATTTCCTTGGCCTCTTTGGTATTGGTCCTATTGCCTTTATGTCAGAGCCTGGATGGTTTAAAACCATTTTTGTGTTCTCGGATGTTTGGCAAGGGATGGGGTGGGGATCCATCATCTATATGGCCGCACTCTCGGGTATTGATCCTCAACTTCATGAAGCGGCAACTGTTGATGGCGCCTCACGCTGGCAAAGGATATGGCATATTAACATTCCTACACTTGTGCCGACAATGGTTATCTTATTTATTTTGGATATGGGTGGATTATTGTCTGTTGGCTTTCAGAAGATTTTGCTCATGCAAAATGATCTCAATATGGATACCTCAGATGTCATTTCAACCTTTGTCTACCGAACAGGGATTTTAGATACACAATATAGCTACTCAACGGCTGTTGGATTATTTGATGCAGTGATTAATGCAGCCCTCCTCGTTATTGTTAACCAAATTGCCAGAAAGCGGAGTCAGACAAGTTTATGGTAAATGAAAGGGGATAAACGAGTGACCACGATTAGAGAAAGTCGAAACGACCGTATTTTTAAAGCTTTTATTTATAGTTTTCTTATTGTCATTTTGATCATTGTGCTCTATCCACTCATTTATATTATCAGTGCTTCTATCAGTGATCCTACACTTGTGAGCTCAGGAAAGATGTGGCTTTGGCCAAAAGGGATTAATTTCGATGGCTATAAGTTGATTTTCCAAGATGATCAAATTTGGATCGGGTATCTTAACACCATTTATTATACGGTACTCGGTGTGCTGATCAGTCTAGCAATTACGTTACCGGCTGCTTATGCTTTGTCCAGAAGAAAACTTGTGGGTGGTAATTTCTTTATGATGATGTTTGCCTTTACGATGTTTTTTAGTGGCGGGCTTGTACCTACTTACTTACTTGTTAAAAATTTGGGGCTTGTCAATACTGTAGGCGCAATGGTTCTCCCAAATGCAGCGGCGGTTTGGAATATTATTGTCTGCCGGACGTTCTTTCAGGTCACCATTCCTAAAGAATTGGAAGAGGCAGCGATTATTGATGGTTGTTCCACGACAAAGCTCTTTTTTAAAGTGGTGATTCCTTTATCAATGCCAATCATTGCAGTTATGGCACTCTTTTATGGGGTTGGACAGTGGAATGATTACTTTAATGCTTTGATTTATTTGTCAGATAAAGAAAAGTATCCCTTGCAAATGATCCTTAGACAGATTCTCGTATTACAGGAGCTTGGGAATGACAATATGGCTACCTCTATCTCAAACAGTGCAGCAGAGGCTATGCAGCATAGTCAAAGTCTTGCGGACATCATGAAATATGCGATTATTATCGTTTCGACTCTGCCCATGATTATCGTCTATCCTTTCTTGCAACGGTTCTTTGTTAAAGGGGTCATGATTGGTTCTATTAAAGGCTAATACTTAGGGTCTTTAAGGAGGTGGGGTTATGGCCTAACAGTCCTTTTAACTCAAGAGGTCGTTTGAATTTCTGAATAGTTGAAGATTTAACTCAAAAAGGAGGGTATATTTCTTAATGAGAAAACTAACGATGCTTTTAATGACCTTTGTGCTGTTTTCCGGAATATTAATCGGGTGTTCGTCAAAAAATGCAACGACATCTTCAACCGTTAAGGACCCAGGTAAAAATTTTAACAAAACAGGTTATCCGATTGTCAATAAAAAAATTACATTATCAATGTTTGGTCCTTTGGCTGTGGCCAATGATTGGGATGAGCGAGAGTATTTTATAGAGATGGAGAAAAAAACAAACATTCATTTTGACTTTGAAACCCCTGATCGTGCCGATGCTGATACGAAGAAAAATCTGTTGCTTTCGAGTGGAGATCTCCCAGACATTTTCTATGGCTCAAGCTTCTCTCATCAAGATGAGATAAAATATGGCGAGCAAGGTGTCATTATTCCTCTTGAGGATTTGATTAAAAAATACGCGCCAAACATTCAGAAGATGCTAGACCAAGAGCCCGATATTAAGAAAGCGATAACAACACCGGACGGTCATATTTATTCATTGCCACAGGTTGATGAGGATCCGGGAATTTGGCACTTATGGTATAACGGTGAATGGTTGAAAAATCTTGGCATTAAGGAATTGCCAACAACGACTGATGGGCTTTTTGATCTCTTAATGAAATTTAAAAATGATGATCCAAATAAAAATGGAAAAGCGGATGAAATTCCTTTAAGTACAGCAGGAATGGATACCATTCGTGCGATGTTCCTCGGTGCCTTCGGCGTATCAAATCAACATATCGAACTTTTAAATAATAAAGTGGCTTATGGTGCAATCCAGCCTGGCTATAAAGAGTATCTCGCCTATATGAATAAACTGTGGAAAAATAATTTACTCGATCATGAAACCTTTTCACAAACAGATGATCAGCGGAAAGCGAAAGGACACAACGATCGACTTGGCTTGTTTCCAGATGCTCGTCCCTCATTCACAATGAATGTTGATTATGATAGTACGGATAATCCTGTAATGAATCTTGTTAAGGCGCCTGGAGTCGATAAACAAGTGTTTGAATTGCCGAATAAAGTGAGTAGCGGACAATTTGTTATTACGAAGGATAATAAACATCCTGCTGAATCGATAAGATGGGCGGATTATTCCTATTCCGATGAAGGCGCAGACTTTCTCCATAACGTAAAGGAAGGCACGTATTGGGAATGGAAAGATGACAGTAAAAAAGTGCGAGTGATCAAGGATCCACCTAAAGGATTTGATGATGCAGAAACCTTTCGATCCTCAATCTCTCCAGACTGGGGCATCCCTGTACCCATTCGTCGCCCCGCACAGGCCGATTTGGATTGGCAATGGGATGATAATAAATTCACTAATTGGTTAAAGAATGAAGAAAAGCAAAAATTGCTTCCTTATGGCGTGATGGCCTATCCGCAAGTGTATTTTACAAATGAAGAAAATAAAACCGTTACCCGTATTGAGCAAGACCTCAATAAATACGTCTCACAAATGGAAGCGAAATTTATCACGGGTCAAGAACCGCTTTCTAAATGGGATGATTATGTTAAAACTATTAAGAAAATGAACTTAGATGAACTCTTAGATACGTATCAAAAGGCATATGATCGCTATCAAAAGTAATTCAAAGAATAATAGTCATACCCAATACTAGTTTCCTTTGTGAGGTTACACAGTTAGATAAGGAGACCCCCGAGGTACTCGTGTAAAAATCTATCAACGGGGTTCTCTTTTTGTAAAAAGATAATAAGATAAGATGATAAAGTAAACGCTTTTAAAAAGTGAGGGAGAGAGCGATATGAATACTATTAAGGTTGGCTTTATTGGCACAGGCGGTATGGCTCAAGTCCATGCCGGGCAGTTAATGGCATTGGAAGAAGCTGAAATTGTAGCCATTGCGGACGTTAGCGAGGAAGCGAGAGAAAGATTTATTTCGAAATTCGGATTGCTGAAGGCAGAAGAATTTTCGGAGTATGAGGAAATGCTTGAGAAGGTTGCACTAGATGCAGTTGTTATTTGCTCGCCGCATACCCTGCATTTTCAACAAGCGACAGACGTATTAAACAAAGGCTTGCATGTGCTTATCGAAAAACCGATGACCTGTTCTTCCGAGGAGGCCGAGCAGTTGATTGCGACAGCAAAAGCTTCTGGAAAAGTTATGCAAGTCTCCTATCAACGTCATTTTCAACCTGAATTTATTTACATTCGAGAAGCGATTGCGAGCGGGCTGATTGGGAAAGTAACCTCGATTACCGCTTCTCTCTATCAACAGTGGTGGCGTGGGGAGAAGAGAACGAAAACCTTTTCGTGGCGCCAGCAGCCAGAACTCTCAGGAGGGGGCTTCCTAATGGATTCGGGAAGTCATATTATTGACGTGCTTCTGTGGACTTCGGGTCTAACGCCTGTAGAGGTGAAACCGCAGCTGTCGCAACAAGGGGCACCTGTAGAGATTGATACGTTTACCTCGATACGATTTGCGGAAGGGGCTGTCGCCGGCCTTAATCTCGTGGGGTATGCACCGATTTGGCATGAAACCTATGCCTTTTGTGGAGAGGATGGCGGTATCTTTTTTGAGAATGATAAGATCACGGTATACCGTGCGGGTCAAGAACCTATAACTCCAGAGCTTCCTAAGCCAACAACGAATCAGGATAAAAGTTTTATAGATGCCATTTTAGGACGGCATGAGGTGATGGTTCCTGGGGAATTTGCGTTAAAGGTCGTCAAGTTTTCAGAGATGGTGTATGAAGCAGCGAATTACTCACCTAAAACATACAAATAATGTCATTTTAAAGGAGGAATGAAGATGGGGTTTAGTATCGGGATGCGTATACCGGGGAAAATCGGTGCTGAAGGTATTGAAAAGGTGGCGAAGTGGGCAAATGAGATTGGCTTGGATACACTTGATGTGCCGCGTTTATCAGAAGAAGTAAAAAAGGCTTGCCAAGAAGCTGGCATGGGCATAGGAACTGTTGATGTGGGACATGTGGGGCAATTGTTTAGCGTAGATGAGGGGCGTCGTGCCGATGCTTTGAAAGCGGTTAAACAACAGATGACAGACATCTCGGAATTAGGTGGACGGGTGTTGTTTATGTGCTTAATTCCTGAAGACCATACGTTGCCACGTAAAGAGAGTTTTGCGATTTGGAAAGAAAGTTTTCCAGAAGTCGTCGCGCATGCAGAAGCCCTGGGCCTTTATATAGCCATCGAAGGTTGGCCAGGACCCGCTCCGTATTACCCAACACTTGGCTGTACACCTGAAATGTGGCGCGCCATGTTTGAAGCGATTCCGTCGGAACATTTTGGTATGACCTATGACCCTTCTCATTTAGTCAGATTAGGGATTGATCATTTGCGAGTGTTAAACGAGTTTGGTGAAAGAATTAATCATTGCCATGGAAAAGATACCGAGATCTTAAGTGAAGAGTTATATGAATTCGGTACAATTCAGGCGACCTTTGGGGAAAAATACCGGTTTTCTGAAGGGTCTTGGCGCTATACAATCCCTGGCGAGGGTCAAATTGATTGGGGGAAAATTGCACTCCGTTTAGAACAGTTAGGGTATCAAGGTGCCATTAGTATAGAGCTTGAAGATCATCGTTTTTCAGGTTCGCTCGAAAAAGAACAGCAAGGCATTATTAAAGCAGCGCAGCATCTTAAGCATTATTTTAAATAAGCGCTTCATCATTTTTGTGTTTGCACTTCATCACACGGGAGGTTGTTATAAGGATACTTGTAGCAACATCCTGTGTGATTGCTACCAAAATGTTCAGATGAAGCAAGAGAGGGGGAATCGTATGTATAAGGAAGTTCAAGTGGGGCTTATCGGCTATGGATTTTCTGGGAGAACCTTTCATGCGCCGGTCTTAACAACTATTCCTGGACTTAAATTGAACACTATCGTTCAACGAAAGGGAAGGAGTTCTCAAGATCGTTACCCTTGGGTTAATGTTGTTGATCATGTGGACGCATTGTATCAGGATGACACTATTGATCTAATTATAGTAACCACTCCAAGTACGAATCATTTTAAATTTGTTAAAGACGCGCTGTTGGCTGGCAAACATGTTGTAGTTGAAAAGCCCTTTACAACATCCACAGAGGAAGCTGATGCATTGATCGCTTTGGCAAAGCAGCAGAATAGGATGTTAAGTGTTTTTCATAATCGTCGTTGGGACGGAGACTTTCTGACCTTGCGTAGTCTTTTGAATGAAGGTATTCTGGGGCAATTAACTGAAGCGGAATTTTGTTGGGATCACTATCATCCTACTGCTCAACCCGGCAATTGGAGAGATAGTCAGGCACTAGGCTCTGGGGTTCTCTATGATCTCGGGGTCCATTTTATTGATCAAGCCCTTTGTCTTTTTGGTACGCCTCATACACTTCAGGCTGAGATTCGCCAACTTCGTCCTAGAGCTATAACCGATGACTTTTTTCGAGTCACCTTAGGCTATAAGGAGGGCTTGAGTCTGACGTTAAAGTCCTCAATGGTGGCAAGGGAACCGAGACCAAGATACCAATTTCATGGTACGAAAGGCTCTTTTATTAAATATGGAACCGACCCACAAGAACGGGCGTTAATCAATGGGCACACGCCGGCCTCGCCAAATTGGGGAAGAGAAGCTAAGGAATGGTGGGGGAAAATCAATATCATGTTAAATCAGTTACATATTGAAGGACACATTGAAACTCTTCCTGGTTCTTATGCGGCTTACTATCAAAACATTTATGATCATTTGACTCGGCAGACAGAACTTGCGGTTAAAGCAGAAGAAGCGCGTCAGGCCATTAAGTTAATTGAATTAGCAAAGAAAAGTCATGAGGAACAGAGGACTTTAGAAGTGAACTAGAAAATAGGATGGCTGTGAAAATTAAGATGCGAAAGGAATCTTTTAATGTCTCATTTTAAATTAGCTTTAAATACGTCGACGTTACTTGCCTTTCAATTGGATATTATAGAGCAGATAAAAGTTACCGCGCAGGCGGGTTACGAGGGTATTGAACTATGGGTCAAAGATATAGAGTCTTATTTAGAAAAAGGTGGCTCTCTTAAGGAACTGAAACAATTACTGGAGACGCATGGTCTTTCTGTTGTGAATGCCATCACTTTTTTTAAATGGACCGATGGTGATGAAACGGTAAGACAAGCCGGTTTGCTTCAGGCGGAGCGGGAAATGGCGCTCTTATATGAATTAGGTTGCAGAGCAGTAGCTGCCCCTCCAAGTGGTGATGTCAAAAATCTGTCATTGGAAACGATGGCGATTCATTTTACGGAATTAGTCGAAAAAGCCCGCAGAATAGGGATAGAGCCTTATCTAGAATTTTGGGGGAGATCGATAAAGCTACATAATTTAAGTGAAGCCATGTACATTGCCATGGAGAGCGGTAAATCGGATATCAAACTCTTATTGGATCTTTTTCATATGTATACCGGTGGAAGTTCTGTTGATCAATTAGCTTATATTCAAAAAGAAAACATTGGTATTATTCATGTGAATGATTATCCGGCTTTTCCTACTCAGACTCATATTGCTGATCAAGATCGTGTCTTTCCGGGAGACGGGATAGCCCCGATAAGACAGGTTGCATCTTATTTGGATGCTATAGGGTATGAAGGGTTTCTATCATTAGAACTATTTAATGATAATATCGGAAGTCAAACGCCTTTAGCGGTGGCAACTGAAGGGATACGAAAAATAAAAACGACCTTTTATCTTGAAGATCAAAAACACTCTTGACCCCATTTTGAAGAGATACAAGCACATTTATATTTCACCCATTTAATCGATAAGGGAGTTTTTCATTAAAAGAAGGGAGTGGAAAAGGTGAAAAAGGTTTGCGTAGCGTTGTTAGCTGTTGCCTTCTGTTTTGGGGTCTACACTTCTCGTTTGGCTTATGCCTCACCCCATCATCACTCAAATATGAGCCGTGCGATACAGACTTATCAAGCGATGACCCACTATTTTTATCAACCGACTTCTAACCTTTATTCTGAGACTTTCCCTATTGGAGAGGGTAACCCGTTTTCATATGTTTGGCCCTATTCCCAGGTATTAAATGCAACCTTGGATATGAGGTTACTCCCGAAAACAGGTGCAAAATATTCAGGGGATATTGAAAGTAGGCTAGCTGGGCTTCAAAATT
The DNA here is from genome assembly GCF_014639255.1 of Pullulanibacillus pueri. Classification (GTDB taxonomy): domain Bacteria; phylum Bacillota; class Bacilli; order Bacillales; family Sporolactobacillaceae; genus Pullulanibacillus; species Pullulanibacillus pueri. The sequence continues at coordinate 9,093 of NZ_BMFV01000008.1, read as the reverse complement.
ATTGGAATGAAGAGAAGTCCCCCGCAGGCTATGATTCTTATGTCGATCCTCCCTTGGGTAATGGTGGCGATATTTTTTATGATGATAATGAGTGGATAGGGATAGATTTTATACAGCATTACGATATGACTGGAGATCCGCAATCCCTGAAAAAAGCAAAACAAATTTTTGAATTAGTAGTTAGCGGTTGGGATGATCATCCTGATCACCCCGCTCCTGGTGGTGTCTTTTGGACACAAGCGAGCTGGAGCCGGGACAGAAATACGATTTCAAATGCTCCTGCTGTTAAAATTGGATTGCATTTGTACCAGATAACAAAGAACCCCTATTACTTAAAGTGGTCCAAAAAAATGTATCACTGGGTTAATAAAAATATGCTGGCACCAAACGGGCTATATTGGGATCACATTGACCTCAACGGTAACATCGATAAAACCCAGTGGAGTTATAATCAAGGCGTCATGATCGGTGCCAATATATTATTCTATCAAACAACACATGAGAAAATATACTTAAAGCGCGCTGAAGATTTGGCGGATAAGTCTATGGCGTATTATAAACAAGAGGATCGGTTAAATAGCCAATCGGCTGTTTTTAATGCCATCTATTTTCGGAATTTGTTAAAACTGAGTACCTTTAACCACAATCAAAAGTATATAAAGATGATTAATGAGTATGCTCAATCTACCTGGGATGCCAACAGAAATCAAGAGACCAACCTGTTTACTTTTAATAGTGATCAATCAGAACTCTTGCAACAAGCAGGAATGGTGGAAATTTATGCTCTGCTAAGTTTAAAAAAACAAGACTACCCTCTTCTGCCTTAGTCACTGAACATGAAGTGGCAAGGTAAACCGCAAAGTCTTAAAGGAATGAACGTGTATACTTAAGCTAAAAGACGTAACCCTACTGGGAGTCCCTTCTATACCAAGGAGGGACTCCTATTTCATTGAATCACAAAATATGTATCCAAACACATTGATATTTATAGGATATATTCTTTTTAACCCAAGAGTCGCAAGCTTTTCTTATTCATTCCTCTATGTGATACACTAAAGGCGACATGAATGAAAAGAGGGGAATTGGATATGACTGATTTAGTAGAGAAAACATTACATTCGAAAACCATTTTTGAAGGTAAAGTGATTGATTTGCGGGTGGATACAGTTGAATTGCCAAACGGTGAAACAAGCACACGTGAAATTGTTAAGCATCCTGGTGCAGTAGCAGTAATCGCCTTGACGGATGAAGGGAAATTAGTGCTTGTACAACAATATCGAAAGCCTTTAGAAAAGCTTTTATTTGAAATTCCTGCGGGTAAGCTTGACCCAGGCGAAGCTCTCGAAACCTGTGCCTTAAGAGAATTAGAAGAAGAGACCGGTTATCGTTGTCGTTCCATTGAACATGTTGTTTCTTTCTATACATCCCCCGGCTTTTCCGACGAATTGATTCATATTTATTTTACGGATACTTTGATTCGTGGCGAGCGCCATCTTGATGAAGATGAATTTTTAGAAAACTATGAGGTCGATTTACAAGAAGCGCTACAGCTCCTTAAGGAGAAGAAAATTGACGATGCTAAAACAGTCTATGCGGTACAATATCTACAAATGCAACAATAGTCTAAGTAATAATGATATTTAAAAGGACGGAAAAGCATGCAGGATTTTTATGCGGATTTACATATTCATATTGGGAGAACACGGACAGGAAGGCCAGTTAAAATTACCGGTAGCCGAACGCTGACCATTGATCGCATTCTGGAAGAAGCTAGTCTGCGTAAAGGGCTTGATATCGTAGGTGTGATTGATTGTCATGTGCCTGAAGTTTTAGATGAAATCGAGGCGATGAAGGAGAGCGGACGGGTTTGCGAGCTTCAAGAGGGCGGGCTGCGTTTTGAGAAAGTGACGCTCATATTAGGCTGCGAAATTGAAGTGAAAGATGCCTTTTGCCAAGGGCCGATACATGTCTTAGCTTATCTACCGACCTTAAAGACGATGCGAGCGTTTAGCGAATGGTTAGGCAAGCATGTGACGAATAATACATTAAGTACACAACGTTTTTTTGGTTATGGGAAAGAGATTCAAGAAAAAGTAAAAGATCTAGGAGGTCTTTTTATTCCTGCTCATGTTTTCACTCCTTTTAAAAGTGTCTATGGTGTTGGGGTGAAGCAATCGATTTCTGAAATCCTCGATCCAGATTTAATTGATGCGATTGAATTAGGTCTCAGTTCAGATACGGAGATGGCCGATCAACTCGAAGAGCTCCACCGTTACCCGTTTGTAACGAATTCAGATGCCCATTCGTTAAAGAAAATTGCCCGTGAATATCAAACCTTTCGATTAGAGCAAGCGACTTTTACTGAGCTCAGTTTGGCCTTAAAGCATAAGGAGGGTCGAGACATTGTTGCGAATTATGGATTGAACCCACGGCTTGGAAAATATCATCGTACCCGTTGTGCAGCGTGCCTTTCTGTTATTGAAGCGTATCATCAAGGAGATCGCTGTCCAGACTGCGGTCATAAGCGGGTGGTTAAAGGTGTGCGTGATCGTTTAGAGGAGTTGAAATCTGCTAAAACAAGTGGGCCTCATCGTCCACCCTATATTCATCAAGTGCCACTAGAATTCATTCCGAAACTTGGTCCTAAAACATTAGAGAAATTATTAGTGCATTTTGGAACTGAAATGAATGTCCTGCATCAGGCAACGGCTGCTGATCTCACAGTATTGGTGGGGCCGTCGCTTTCGCAACTGATTATCGCCGCAAGAGAAGGAACTTTAGCGGTTGAAACAGGAGGGGCTGGCCGATATGGTCGTGTGACTATGAATTCTGAGATGGAAAAGTAGGGGAAGATGTAAGAAATCTTTGTCCTCTATTAAAATGTGTCATAGATTTCTCTCTGAATCATAGACTCGAAGTATAGAGTTTGTGAGGAGGAATCATCAATGCCAAGGGAAGCGACTTTAAAGGCAAAACTCAATCATCATATTCAAGAAAACATTTCAATCTATACTTTTACTATTGTGCTCTTTTTAATGGGGATTATTTTTGGGGCGATTATTGTTAATAGTTTGCCTGATGAAGCAAAAAGTAATTTGTTTAATTATCTCGAACGCTTTTTTGGTGAGGTTTCTGGGAATAATGTTGCTGTGCCTTCAGTGATGTTTAATGAGGGGTTTACCCATTACATACAATATATTGGTTTTATATGGATTTTAGGTCTTTCAATCATCGGATTGCCTATTATTTTTGTCCTGCTATTTTTAAAAGGGATTGTTATTGGTTTTACGGTTGGCTTTTTGGTGAATCAAATGGGGATGCATGGTTTTTGGCTGGCGATCGCCAGTATTTTTCCACAAAATCTACTGGTTATCCCGTTATTTATTATTGTAAGCACGACATCTATCGCTTTCTCTTTGAAAATGATTCGTCAACTTTTGATGCGGACGCGTAAGCAGCCCTTACTCCCACAGTTTGGTCAGTACGTGTTGATGATGTTCGGGATGGCCGTGGTCATTGCTCTTGTTTCTTTATATGAAGCTTATGTATCACCTGTCCTTATGCGTGCCATTCTCAACTAAAGATATTAATCTATAACAATTACAAATATTACTTTATAATGATTTTAATTTGACACCTCTTTTGCCTAAGATTATAATAATTTTAGAGAATGGCGAGGGAGGCCTGCATGTGGAAACGCGAATTGAACGGATCAAATCACAACTCCATTCACAAAAATATAAGTTGACACCACAAAGAGAGGCTACCGTTCGAGTTTTATTGGAAAATGAGAAAGATCATCTCAGTGCTGAAGATGTGTACCTCCTCGTTAAAGATAAAGCACCGGAGATTGGTCTTGCGACGGTTTACCGAACTTTGGAATTATTGACTGAATTAAAAGTTGTTGACAAAATAAATTTTGGTGATGGCGTATCCCGATATGATTTACGTCAAGAAGGAGCCGCTCACTTTCACCACCATCTCGTATGTATTGAGTGTGGTGCGGTGGATGAGATTCAAGAAGACTTGCTTGGAGATGTAGAGAAAGTGGTTGAAAAAGGCTGGAATTTTTTAATTAAAGACCACAGGCTCACCTTCCATGGCATCTGTTACCGGTGCCAAGAAAAGAATGACAAGGAATAAATCGTAGATGAAACAGCGAGGACCTTTTCCAACAATGGGAGAGGTTTTTAAGTTTTTACATTACCAGAGAAAGAGCTGGCGTGGGTTCAAAGGGTTAGAATGGATAGGATAAGAACCTTGACCATCGTCATTGGACTAGGTGACACCCTTAAACCAAGGTTTTCTAAGATGCAAGAGCTTTCATTGGACTATTTTGTACAACTTCTTATAAATATCAGGTATAAACCCGGTTCTTTTTGGCATACCTCTTTAATAGAGAATAGGAACTGGGGGTGCAGAGATTTGAGATCTGCATGGAAGGTTATTTTTGATACAATGAAGGTATTCCTTTTGTTTGTAGGATGTACAGTTCTTTTTTATTTTGGTCTAAAGTGGCTTGATGAAAACTATGAAGGGTATCACCAATATGATGTCCCAAGCGGGGGAGCTGTGAAGGTCTTTAATCCTTCAGGTACTCCAGTGAACGACGCGCCAACATCGGATTCGCTATCTTCAAGGTTTTTTCAATTCATACGAGATGGGGAATAGTATGAAAGATTCGGTCCAAGATTTTTTGCATTATCTATTGGTTGAACGTGGTTTGGCCGATAACACGATTCAATCCTATAAAAGAGATTTATATCAGTATCTCGATTACATACATAATCATGAACATATTGAAGACTGGACGCTTGTCACCCGACAAATGATTACTCAATATTTATATGCGTTAAAAGATAAGGGACGACAAGCCACAACCTTAGCACGACAAACGGCAAGTATTCGCTCTTTCCATCGCTTTTTGATTAGGGAAGGCGTGACGTCACATGACCCGAGTGATCAGGTGGGCGTGCCAAAGACAGAAAGAAAGCTACCCAAGGTTCTCTCTATGAATGATGTCGAGCGTTTACTCACTGCCCCAGATTTGGCAACACCAATAGGGATGCGCGATAAAGCTATGCTCGAAGTCCTATATGCGACAGGACTGAGAGTGTCTGAACTTGTTCAATTAAATGCAGAAGATCTCCATCTTACTTTAGGATTCCTGCGCTGTATAGGAAAAGGGAACAAGGAGCGTATTGTCCCTTTAGGCGGACATGCTGTTCGAGCAGTGGAAAACTATTTATCAGAAGCTAAGCCCTTCTTGCTTAAAAAGAAAAATAATGATGCTTTGTTTGTTAATCATCGGGGGGAACGTTTGACCCGGCAAGGTTTTTGGAAAATATTAAAGAAACTGGCACTTGAGGCTGGGATTCAAAAAACGATTACCCCACATACTCTGCGCCACTCGTTTGCGACCCATTTGTTGGAAAATGGGGCTGATTTACGGGCGGTACAAGAGATGCTGGGTCATGCAGATATATCAACAACCCAAATTTATACTCATGTGACCAAGCATCGTTTAAAGGATGTCTATTCAACCTATCATCCTCGTGCTTAAGTTTAGCTAGTTATTGAAGATAACATCGAAGATTCACATTGATGAAGACAGAAAGGAAGTAAAACAAGATGAATCACGCTTTTAAACGGGTTTTTCTTATTGTCCTCGACTCCGTTGGGATTGGTGAAGCCCCTGACGCAGAAACATTTGGAGATAAAGGTTCAGACACACTCGGTCATATTGCTGAGAAGATGAATGGGCTGAAATTGCCTCATCTTAGTGACTTTGGTTTAGGAAACATCCGATCAACTATTAAAGGGATCGAGCCTGCAAAGCAACCGAAAGCGCATTATGGTTTAATGCAAGAAGCTTCAAATGGAAAAGACACGATGACAGGACATTGGGAAATCATGGGGTTATACATAGACAAGCCGTTTATTACTTTTCCAGAAGGCTTTCCAGATGAGTTAATACAGGAACTTGAAAAAAGAAGCGGGCGTAAAATCATTGGGAATAAACCCGCCTCAGGAACTGAAATATTGGATGAATTAGGGGAAGAACACCTTAAGACGGGTGCTTTGATCGTGTATACCTCAGCCGATTCTGTATTACAAATTGCCGCTCATGAAGAGGAAGTCCCTCTTGAAGAACTTTATCGGATTTGTGAAACAGCTCGTGAATTGACAAAAGATCCGAAGTATATGGTGGGACGTGTCATCGCCCGTCCTTTTGTGGGTGAACCAGGACACTTTGAGCGCACGTCCAACCGTCATGATTATGCGTTAAAGCCTTTTGGTAAAACAGTAATGAACACCCTTCAAGAGAATGGCTTGGATGTTATTGCTTTAGGGAAAATCAATGACATTTATGATGGGGAAGGGGTTACTGATGCCATTCGAACAAAAGATAATATGGACGGTGTCGATCAACTTCTGAAGGTAGAGAAGCGTGATTTTACGGGTTTAGCTTTCTTAAATCTTGTAGATTTTGACTCTAAGTATGGGCATAGACGCGATCCTATCGGGTATGGAGAGGCGCTTGAAGCCTTTGACCGCCGCCTCCCAGAGATTGTAAATCAATTACAAGACGACGATCTTTTATTAATTACAGCCGATCATGGTAATGATCCGACTTACAAAGGTACGGATCATACACGAGAATTCGTTCCGCTTTTGGCTTATCATAAGGGGATTACAGAAGGGAAACACATTCCGACACGACAAACATTTTCCGATTTAGGTGCCACCGTGAGTGAAAACTTTAATGTGGAACAACCGGAAAACGGGAATAGTTTTCTTGAAATTATAAAGAAGGGGTGAGGGGAGTATGTCTTTAAAGGCAAAAATAACTGAAGCAGCAGAAGCACTCAAAAATAAACTGCAAGATCAACCTAAATTGGCGCTTATTCTTGGTTCTGGATTAGGTCCATTAGCGGACGAACTTGAAGAGGCAACGAAAATAACGTATACCGATCTTCCTTATTTCCCGCAGCCTACCGTTGAAGGCCATGCTGGGCAATTTGTTTCTGGTCGATTACACGGTATCCCTGTTTTAGCGATGCAAGGGCGCTATCACTATTACGAGGGTTATTCATTAGAACAAGTGACATTTCCTGTCCGAGTGCTTAAGGCCATCGGAATTAAAACACTCATTGTAACAAACGCTGCCGGTGGTGTGAATGAAAGTTATAAACCGGGCGAGTTGATGTTGATTCAGGATCATATCAATTGGATGGGTCAGAATCCATTGATTGGACCGAATGATGCCACTTTAGGCGCCCGATTCCCTGATATGTCTGAAGTCTATGATGCGAAGCTGCGCAAAATAGCAAGAGAAACAGCGGCCTCGCTAGACATTAAACTCAATGAAGGGGTTTACTGCGCAGTGACAGGGCCATCTTATGAAACCCCAGCAGAAGTTCGCATGATTCGGACTCTAGGTGGCGACGCCGTTGGCATGTCGACCGTTCCTGAAGCTATCATTGCTCGTCATGGTGGGATGAAAGTCCTTGGGATTTCGTGTATTACCAATGCAGCCAGTGGGATCCTTGATCAACCACTTTCGCATGACGAAGTGATAGAAACGAGTGAACGTGTGAAAGAAACGTTTATTCAACTTGTAAAGGCGATAGTGAAAGCAATTAGATAATAAGGGTAATGCAATGAAAACGAGGAGGTGACAAGTTATGAGAATGCTCGATCTTATAGAAAAGAAGCGGGAAGGACAAGCGCTTTCGACTGAAGAAATACATTTTTTTATCGATGGCTATACCCGTGACCAAATTCCGGATTATCAAGTGTCAGCCTTACTTATGGCCATTTATTTTAAGGGCATGACAGATCAAGAAATCAGTGATCTAACGATGGCTATGGTGGATTCTGGGGATACGGTTGACTTATCTCCTATTAAAGGGATTAAAGTAGATAAACATTCGACCGGCGGCGTAGGGGATAAAACGAGCCTTATTGTTGGACCGCTAGTTGCCGCGGCAGGAGTTCCTGTAGCCAAAATGTCAGGTCGCGGGCTTGGTCATACTGGAGGCACTATTGATAAGCTAGAGGCCATCCCTGGTTTTCACATTGAACTATCTCGCGATGAATTTATTGAGCACGTGAACACACATAAAATTGCGATTGTTGGACAAAGTGGTAATCTCACGCCTGCAGATAAAAAACTGTATGCCTTACGCGATGTGACAGGCACAGTGGCTTCCATTCCTTTAATCGCAAGTTCAATTATGAGTAAAAAAATTGCTTCTGGAGCAGATAGTATCGTCCTTGATGTTAAAGTCGGTTCTGGTGCGTTTATGAAAACCTTGGAGGATGCTCGGCGTTTAGCGGCTGAAATGGTGTCCATCGGAAAATCATTGAACCGACAAACGATTGCAGTGCTATCCGATATGAATCAACCCTTGGGCCGTGAAGTTGGAAATGCCAATGAAGTTCGTGAGGCGATTGATGTTCTCAAAGGGCAAGGAGAGGAACGTCTCACTGAAGTCTGCTTGACCATTGCGAGTCAGATGGTGGTCGCAGGTGGTATTTACAAGGATGTTGAATCAGCTCATGAGGGTCTGCAAGAATTAATTTCGTCAGGTCAAGCGCTAGAGCAATTTAAGACTTTTGTCCAGGCTCAGGGTGGAGATCCTGCCGTCATCGATGATCCGAGTCAACTTCCTGAAGCATCCCAACATATTAAATTTCAGACGGATCAAGAGGGTTACGTCCATTCTATTGATGCTGAGCAAGTCGGACTTGCGGCGATGTTACTTGGGGCTGGACGGCAACAAAAAGAAGATGCGATTGATTATGCCGTGGGCATCACCTTGTTGAAAAAAGTAGGCGATCCTATTAACATTGGCGATACGCTAGCTGTTCTTCATTGTCAGCATCCTTCAGTGGCTGAGGCACTAGAAAAATTAGAAGCGGCTTATCAAATCTCTTCTCAGAAACCCGAAGAACAACCGATTATTTACGATATCATCAAGTAAAAAAGCAGGACAGCCGAAGGGTTGTCTTGCTTTTTTATAATTTACGACTTTAGTCAGTTGAGCTCGCGATAGCGTGCGAAACAATAAACCACCTGCTATGCAG
>NZ_BMFV01000007.1 GCF_014639255.1 Pullulanibacillus pueri | reverse complement strand
CCGGCCGGTAGTTTAGGCTTATAGCCTTTGTGCAAACCACCCTTTGGAAGGGTGGTTATGATTTTAAGGAAGAAGAAAAAATTTCGGTCACCAGGAAGGTGTGGATTTCCGCTTCAGAACGCTCGCTTTCCACATGCCCGCACCCGGGGTCCCCAAAAAGTGCTTTTTACTTTTTGGGGTGGTGGTCGGGGTCCCCAAAAAGTGCTTTTTACTTTTTGGGGTGGTATTGAAGTGCTAGCTTCGGCGTTGTCACACGGACGTGACGGGTTTAGCCGACGTTCCTTAATGACGTGACGCTTTTAGCCGATTGTCCTTAGTGGCCTCAGCAAATTTTGGAATGGATTATCTGTGTGTTCAAAAAATTGATGAATAAAAATCCCCTGTCCCTGCGTCTACTCGTATCGCTTCGTCATCAAGCTTTTCAGAACAACTCGAAGTTTATTTCGAGAAGACATGATGGTCCAGCTTCCAAAGGATTCTAATTTAGGTATCCGTGAGTCAGCGGCGCTGAGGGAACACTCTGTATAAGTGTTCCGAATCTCGCGTCTTCCGCCCCAATCAACTTGATTACTGCTGAAGGTGCATTTTTGTATTAAAAGCTTTTCAAAATCCAACTAAGGACCGGCGCTCTTACCTGGTTCTTTATTTATTTTCGCACACGCATAAAACCATAAGGACTAGGTATACTAAAGGAGATTATTGCTAAAAATAGTAAAGACCATGAATAGGAGTGATGAATATGAAGGCATTCGTCGCTATATTTTTAAGCGCGATGGTCGCCTTTGCCGGGGTTCCAACTGCTTCGGTTTTTGCAAAGGAGAAAAAGGATTCACAAGCATTAGTAGACAATGTAAAGTCTGCAATATTACTTGAGAAGGATACTGGAAAGGTGCTTTATTCAAAGAATATGGATAAAGAATTACCACCAGCAAGTATGACGAAAATCATGACACTCCTCCTTATCTTTAAAGCGCTTGACAATAAAACACTTTCATTAGATGAAAAAGTACAAGTAAGTGAACACGCCGCTTCAATGGGGGGTTCACAAATCTTTTTAGAGGCCGGAGAAAAAATGACGGTTAATGATTTGTTAAAAGCGATAGCGATTGGTTCCGCAAACGATGCTTCAATGGCCATGGCCGAACATCTTGCAGGTTCTGAAAAAAGTTTTGTCAAAAAAATGAATAAAGAGGCTAAAGCACTTGGTTTAAAGCATACTCATTTCAGTAATCCGACTGGACTTCCTACAGATGATCACTATTCAACGGCACATGATATGGCGATGATGGCAAAAGCATTGTTGAATTATCCAGAAGTTCTTAAATATACGTCTACATATGAGGATTATTTAAGAGAAAATACGGATAAGAAGTTTTGGTTGGTCAATACAAATAAAATGTTGAAAACGTATCAAGGTATTGACGGCTTAAAAACAGGGTTTACACAGGAAGCGAAATATTGTTTAACTGCAACAGCAAAACGCAACGGCATGCGTGTCATTGCAGTTGTCATGGGAGCACCAACGCCTAAAGAGCGTAACAAAGAAGTGGCCAGCATGTTAAATTATGCCTTTGCACATTTCCAAACCAAGGAATTGGTCCCTAAAGGGAAAGTCATGAGGCAAGTTCAAGTGAATAAAAGTAAAGAAGGAACGGTTCCAGTTGTGACCCAATTACCTGTTGTTTATTTAAAAGAAAAAGGTAAGCAAAACGAGAAGATCCATAAGGAAATCATTGTGCATAAGAATTTGAAGGCACCGATGAAAGCTGGGACACCGGTTGGTTACTATATTGTCTCTTCAAAAGACGAGATCTTAAGTAAAACACCTCTTGTCGTTAGAGAGGATGTTCATAAAGCAAAATGGTGGCATTTATTTAAGCGAAGTATCGGAAAAATGACAAATGGGTCGTGGTGAGTCGAACTTCCACTAGTTTTGTCATGAAGAAGGAATTGTGATTTTTAACAGCGAAATTGTGTTATTAAAGGCAGTTAAAAACTTTCTACTTAGGTAGCCTTAACGATTAAAGGGTTTAAATTTTGAAAGTTAAAAGGAGGAGAAACCTGTTGGGACTTCATATTGATTTAGAAGTGAAGGATCAAGTCCTTTGCGTGCGCTTAGTTGGGGAACTAGATCATCACTCAGCAGAGGATTTACGTGCTCAAGTTACTCAAATTTTGGATCAACATTTAATTAAGCATATCCTGCTCAATCTTGGTGAATTGGAGTTTATGGATAGTTCTGGACTCGGTGTTATTTTAGGGCGTTATAAGCAAATTACCAGTATCGGTGGTGAAATGGTGGTTTGTTCAATCTCTGCTCCGGTAAAACGATTGTTTGAAATGTCTGGGATGTTCAAAATCATTCGATTTGAAGATAGTGAAGCTGCTGCGCTTCAAAATTTGGGGGTGGCCTAATTGAGAAACGAAATGTCACTCGAGTTTTCGGCTATTAGTGAAAATGAATCTTTTGCAAGGGTTACTGTTGCAGCTTTTGTAGCTCAACTCGACCCTACGATGGACGAGCTCACTGAAATTAAGACCGTCGTTTCTGAAGCCGTTACAAATGCGATTATTCATGGCTATGAAAATAGAGGTGTAGGCAGTGTCTATATCCAAGCCTGGATTGAGGATGATGTGATCAGTTTAACGATTAGAGACGAAGGTGTAGGTATTGACAATCTTGATGAAGCAAGGCAGCCGTTATATACAACGAAACCTGAATTAGAACGTTCAGGAATGGGATTTACAATTATGGAAAACTTTATGGATCATATTGAAGTCACTTCTGTTCCTGGGCAAGGAACGACCGTTTTTTTAACCAAACATCTTTCAAAAAATAAGGCCTTGTGCAATTAACTAGGGAGACATGCCTATGGATGTCAGAGTTAAACATGATGCAAAAGAGCCGTTATTGGATGATGAAGAAGTAAAAGAGCTCATAAAACGCAGCCAAGATGGAGAGAAAGAAGCTCGGGATATTATTGTCCAAAAGAATATGCGGCTTGTCTGGTCGGTGGTTCAACGTTTTCTGAACCGTGGATATGAAGCAGATGATTTATTTCAAATCGGCTGTATAGGCCTTCTTAAATCCGTAGATAAATTTGATCTCTCTTACGATGTAAAATTTTCGACCTATGCAGTGCCCATGATTATTGGCGAAATTCAGCGCTTTATTCGGGATGATGGGACAATAAAGGTGAGCCGTTCTTTAAAAGAGATGGGGAATAAAGTACGCAAAAAAAGAGATGCCCTCTCAAAATCACTCGGTAGAAATCCAACGGTTAATGAATTAGCAGAAGCGTTGGAGATTTCTACTGAAGAAGTGATTATGTCTCAGGAGGCCATTCGATCTCCTTCTTCTATACATGAAACAGTCTATGAAAATGATGGCGATCCTATTACATTGTTGGATCAAATCTCAGATAAAGATGAAGGCGCGTGGTTTGATAAAATTGCTTTGCGTGAAGCGGTGCAGCATCTTCAAGAAAGAGAACGGTTGATTGTCTATCTCCGTTATTTTAAGGATCAAACACAGTCCGAGGTTGCCAAGCGATTAGGAATCTCTCAAGTGCAGGTCTCGCGATTAGAGAAGAAAATATTAACAGATATTAAAGGTCAAATGGTGGATTAACCATTTGGCCTTTTTTTGTATGTTTAACTTTGCGGAAGCCCTTATAAGTGCAACTTAGGCTTGAGGCGTGGCATAACCAAGTTTTCAGAATGACTAGAAAGCATAACATTTCTGGTATTCAGGACGGTATGGATCTTTACTCCAATCCACTTGGTGCTGACGGTGCATTTTGGTAAAACACATTTTAATGCCCAACTGAATGAGGACAGGACATGCTTTTTGTCTGGTTTTACTTAAGCAATAATTTTTAAGTTAAGCACTAAAGAATAATGGAGTGGAAAGTTATGGTTAATGATCGGGTAAAGAATGTTTGTATGCCTTGATAAGCATACTAGTACCAAGGGGTGAGGCAAATGGAATCGGGAACTATAACTATTTACATTCGACTTCGACACAAAATTTCAGGTGTCTTACACGAAACCCTAACGTTAGACAGACTGGCACAGGTCATTGCTCCTGAAAAAATAAAATCTCATATTGATAAGATGGTCATTCATCAAATAAAACAAGAAGATAATTCTTATGTTGTGATCGATGCTATGGATATTATTCGACGCATTTATCAACACTATCCTAATAGCGATATTCAAACCGTCGGACCATCACAAACTATAGTTGTCGTGAGTACCAAGCCGAAAAAAGCGAGGCTCATATTGTTTGCTCTTGTTTGGATCTTACTTTTTATTGGAGCCGGATTAACGATCATGAACTTTCATGAGGATGTTGCTATGCAAGAGGTCCATCAAAAAATTTACACGATGGTGACTGGAAAGGTCGATTTCAAGCCTTTGATCCTGCAAATTCCTTACTCTATAGGGATTGGGATCGGGATGATCTTGTTTTTTAATCACATTTTCAAGAAACGATTTAATGAAGAACCGAGTCCATTAGAAGTAGAAATGTTTAATTATGAACAAGATCTTGATCGCTACATTGCCTTTCATGAAAAAGAGAAAAATGAAGTGGGGAATCATCGTGATTAGCTCATTGATATTAATCATTGTAGGTTTTTCTGGTGGGTTAGCCGTAGGCTGTGGTTTTGTAGCCTTTCTTGCGGTTCTTGGCATCATTCCTCGACTTGCTCAGTTAACAAAAACGTATGGATATATCAGAGCTTATGAATGGAGCATTGTAGCTAGTGCAGTCATCGGGTCTTGGTTATCTTTAAGAAATACATCCTTTCATTTATCCCATGTTCTTTTAATTCCTATCGGTTTAGGAGCGGGCGTTTTTGTTGGCATGTTAGCAGCAGCTCTTACAGAAGTCTTAAATGTTCTTCCTATTTTAGCAAAGAGGATTGGCATACATGAACAAATATTACTTTTGTTGATGGCCATTGTCTTGGGAAAGGTGTTTGGCTCCCTATTTCATTGGTCGTTTTTTGTTGATAAATAAGCAATTTAAAGTGAGGGATTATAATGGAGTCTATCAATGATCAAAAGAATTATAAAAAGAATATCAAGGCTTACCATCCTAAAACAAATTATTTTATCAATTGCTTAAAAGCTTTTCTCGTGGGTGGTTTTATTTGTTTTTTAGGTCAATGCATTGAAAGCTTCTATCTAGCCGTAACAAACTTTAATGAAAAAACAGTTGGGAATCCAACAGTAGCTACTTTAATCTTAATTTCTTCGCTTTTAACCGGATTTGGCGTCTATGACAAAATTGGGCAATTCGCTGGAGCGGGATCGTTAATACCTGTCACAGGCTTTGCAAATTCCATTACAAGTGCGGCGCTTGAGCATAAGAGTGAAGGCATTGTATTGGGAATTGCAACAAATTTATTTAAACTTGCTGGAGCCGTGATTGTATTTGGGGTTGTGTCCGCAGCGGTTTTCGGCATTATAAGACTTACGATTAATAATTTGCTTGGCTAGGAGGTCATTGACGATGAAAATTGGGAAACAATCTTGGCGTTTTTCAAATGATGTTTATTTAACGTCGACGGGGACTACCTCTGGTCCTTTAGAAGCCAAAGGGCCACTCGGTACGAATTTTGATAAAACCTATGCCAACTTACATTGTGGCGAAAAAAATTGGGAGGCCGCTGAAAGAAAATTAATGCGGGATGCCATTGATATATGTTTGAAAAATGTCAATAAAAAGCCAGAAGATATCGATTTTTTTATGGCAGGAGATTTGTTAAACCAAGTCGTAACTTCAAATATCATTGCCAGTGAACATCAAATTCCTCATCTCGGCATGTTTGGTGCCTGCTCGACATCTATGCAAACTTTAGCCCTGGCTTCTCAATTTGTAGATAGTGGGTTTGCGGATTCCGTTGTTACGGCTGTTAGTAGTCATAATGCCACTGCAGAGCGCCAGTTCCGTTATCCAACAGAATACGGGGGGCCGAAGCCTAAAACGGCCACTTTCACCGTCACTGGTGCCGGAGCTTCAATGGTCAGCCGTGAACCTTCGAAAATAAAAATTACGGAGGCCACCATTGGTCGAGTGATGGATTGGGGTATTAATGATGCGAATGATATGGGATCGGCCATGGCACCAGCGGCCGCTGATACCATTGAGACGCACTTAGCAGATACCGGTAGACAACCTGAAGACTATGACATGATCGCGACGGGGGATCTTTCGAGTGTGGGAAGTCCGATCCTAAGAGAGCTTTTATGGGAACGCGGCATTGATATTAACGGAGTGCATCAGGATTGTGGCTTGATGTTGTTTAGTCCCGATCAACCGGTTTTTGCAGGTGGGAGTGGTGCAGCTTGTTCGGCTATCGTGACTTATAGTTATATCGCTAATCAATTAAGGGAAGGCAAACTCAGGAGAGTCCTCATTGTTGCCACAGGTGCACTCCATAATCCGACGATTATTTATCAAAAACAATCGATTCCCTGTATTGCACATGGTGTCGTTTTAGAATCAACGGTAGGAGGCGAGTAATTTGGAGTTCTTATGGGCATTTGTTATAGGAGGGCTGATTTGTGTTGTTGGCCAACTTTTACTTGATTTATTTAAACTTACGCCGGCACATGTCATTGTCTCATTTGTCGTGATAGGTGCATTTCTCGACTCCTTTGGCTTATATGATAAACTCATCGAATTCGCTGGCGCAGGGGCTACGATCCCTATTACAAGTTTTGGTCACTCCCTTCTTCACGGAGCGATGGCGGAAGCGGATCAGCATGGGTATATAGGTATTGCTATAGGAACCTTTTCTTTAACATCTGCAGGTATTACCTCAGCCATATTATTCGGGTTTCTAGTGGCATTAATTTTCAAACCGAAAGGATGATGTCCGTGGTACGTCATGTCATCTTAGTTACTGATGGGGATAAATATGCAAAAGAAGCAGTGGAACGGACAGCTAAGGATATGGGATTACGATGTATTTCTCAGTCAGCGGGGAATCCAACTCAACTTACTGGGCAAGCTATTGTTAATTTAATTCTTCAAACCCCTTTTGATCCTGTTTTGGTTATGTTTGATGATTGTGGATTCAATGGAAAGGGACCTGGAGAAAAAGCAATGGAATACGTTGCCCGTCACCCTGACATTCAACCGTTAGGAGCAGTTGCTGTTGCTTCCCATAGTGGATTTAACGAGTGGTCAAGAGTTGATGTCAGTATAGACCAAAATGGGGAGCTCACTCCGTATGGGGTGGACAAGAACGGTGTGGCAGACCTAGAAATAGGGCGGATTGCCGGAGATACCGTCTATTCGTTGGACCGCCTTCAACTTCCCGTTGTTGTAGGCGTTGGGGACATAGGAAAGATTTATGGCGTTGATGCAGCTATAGCGGGAGCTCCCATTACTAAGGCGGCCATACAACTTATTTTAGAAAGGAGTGGGTATCATGCCTCTAAAAGCGGAAAACGACAAGGAACAGATAAAGAAGAGAATTAAAGAGAATAAGACGTACTTGGAAGAACGTGTAGGTGTAGGCACGAGCTTTGATGTCGGCGTCCGGGAAATGAAAATTTTAGGTCAACAAATTGAAGTCGTTTATTGTAACTCTCTTGTCGATTCATTAAGTGTCATTGAACTCTTAAGAGAATTACTGAGGTTAGTTGATCTACATAAAACAGGAACAGATGTAAAAGAGGTCATAAAAAACCATTTGGCTCACGAACAAGTCACAGAAATAAAAACATTAGATGAGGCCGTAGACAATATGCTGTCAGGACTTATTGTCATTTTTATCGACGGCCAGTCCATTGGACTCGTTGTCGATACTCGACATTATCCTGGCAGACAACCCGCAGAACCTGATATTGAAAGGGTAGTTCGTGGTTCAAAAGATGGTTTCACCGAAAATATTATTGAGAATATTGGTTTAATCCGTCGGCGCATCCGTGATGAACGTTTTCGAACGGAAATGTTAAAAGTGGGTGAACGCTCAAAAACAGACGTCTCTCTTATTTATTTAAAAGATGTTGCTGACCCTGGGCTCGTTAAAGCGTTAAAAAAGGAAATCAAAAAAATTGAGGTCGATGGCATTCCAATGGCCGATAAAACCATTGAAGAATTTGTCATCAAGCAAGGATTAAATCCTTACCCACTAGTAAGATATACCGAAAGACCGGATGTTGCAGCAGCGCATATTTTAGAAGGTCATGTTCTTGTTGTATGCGACACTTCACCCAGTATTATTATTTTTCCAACCACCTTTTTTCATCATGTCCAGCATGCTGAAGAATACCGACAAACTCCTGTTGTGGGTGGGTTTCTAAGATGGAGCCGTTTTATAGCGATTCTCCTTTCCATTTTTCTTGTGCCCCTATGGTTAGTGCTTGTCATGAACCCTGATGTCCTCCCTGATTGGCTCAACTTTCTTGGGCCTGGGAAGAAGGACTACCATTTGCCCATTGTGTTACAAATTTTAATGGCGGAGGTCGGAATTGAGATTATTCGTATGGCTGCTGTTCATACTCCGACATCACTCTCAACAGCATTAGGCTTAATTGCTGCTGTATTGATTGGACAAATTGCGGTTCAAGTCGGTGTCTTTATTCCAGAAGTCATCTTGTATTCATCGGTATCAGCGATTGGTGCGTTCGCGACACCCAGCTATGAGCTAAGTGAAGCCAACAAGATAATTCGAATCCTGCTGATTATTATTGTGGCCATTTTTGGAGTGCCGGGGTTTATGTTTGGCATGACCTTACTGATACTGTACTTAGCAAGAGTGAAAAATTTAAACACACCTTTCTTATGGCCGTTTATACCTTTTTACCCAGTAGCTATGTTCAATGTATTTGTTCGAACCTCATTACCTTTAGCCAGAATTCGTCCAAGTATTGTTCGGCCACAGAACAAGTTGAGACAACCTAAGGAAAATAACGGATAAAGCAAGGCATTAGGCAGTGATTTCCCACTTTGTGAGCATTAGGACAGCTTAAAGTGGGAGAGATGACTGCCATTTCTTGTGAATAGACATTTACAATTGCCCTATTCCTTGCTAGAATATAGTTTATTTAGATAAATGATCAATTAATATCTTGAGTAAAGACGACTCTTAGATTTTTTGATACCTTAAAGCATTGAGCTATTTGAACTTGAGCTTATGTTTGATGTACATAAGCTTTTTTCAGTAGTTTACATTAATAAAATAAAAATCTTATTCGAATTTGAAAAAGGTAGGAGAAAAAACTCATGCGCGGGACTCAAACCATTAATCATAAGAATCATTTGGAGATCGGAGGAGTAGATACCGTTACACTTGCAGAGAAATATGGTACACCGCTTTATGTTTACGATGTAGAAACGATTCGAGCCAAAAGCCGCGCTTTTAAAGCTGCTTTTGATCATTACCCCATAAATTATAAGGTTGCTTATGCAAGTAAAGCCTTTTCATCAGTAGCGATGGTTCAATTGGCAGCAGAGCTTGATCTAGCATTAGATGTTGTATCTGGAGGCGAGTTATATACCGCTCTTGTTGCGGGTTATCCTTCAGAAAATATTCATTTTCATGGTAACAATAAATCAGAGCAGGAAATAAAAATGTCCATTGAGCATCATATTGGTGCGATTGTTGTCGATAATTTCAGTGAACTTGAAATGGTGAAAAATATCTCTGAGATGGAGCAAAAGCAAGTTAAAGTTTTGCTGAGGATGACACCAGGTGTGGAAGCACATACACATGAGTATATTACAACTGGCCAAATGGACTCAAAATTTGGTTTTGATTTAATGAATGGGGAAGTGAAGCGGGCCATTCAATTTGCTCTTGAAGCCAAAACGATCGAACTTTGTGGACTTCATTCCCATATCGGTTCCCAAATTTTTGATGTGAATGGCTTTATCCATGCTATTCAAAGGGTATATGACCACATAGCCATATGGCACAAGGAATTGAATTATACACCAGACATCCTAAATGTCGGAGGCGGCTTTGGGATTGCTTATACCAAAAAAGATGAACCACAACCAGTGGAGACCTTAATTAGAAGCATAGTTGAAACGGTCATAGCGGAAGCGGAAAAACATGAATTAGGCTTGCCAGAGATTTGGATTGAGCCTGGTCGTTCAATTGTTGGTGAAGCAGGGACGACATTATATACTGTTGGCACTCAAAAGAACATCCCTAATGTGCGAAAATACATCACGGTGGATGGTGGGATGAGCGATAATCTTCGTCCTGCTTTGTATCAAGCAGAATATGAAGCTATAATTGCCAATCGGGCAGGAGAACTTCCTGAGGAACATGTTGCTGTGGCTGGAAAGCTATGTGAGTCAGGGGATATTTTAATCCAAGATATCGAGCTTCCAGTTGCAGAAAGAGGAGACCTACTTGCAGTCTTTTGTACGGGGGCCTATGGATATTCAATGTCAAATAATTACAACAGATTGCCCCGCCCCGCAGTTGTGTTTGTTGAAGAAGGACAGGACCAGTTGGTCATAAAACGTGAAACCTATGAAGATTTGTTGCAGTTTGATTTATCCTTACAAACGCCGATAAAAGAGAAATAAGGCACAGTATTTAGTCTTTTGTCCATATTTTGTGATTTGACTATAAGAGAAACTTGATGTATTTTTTATAGTGTTATGCACATAAATAAAAAAGTTGGTTATAATAATTATAGTTATAGTTATGGTTCTTGGTAAAAAAGTTTAATAAGGTTTAAGTTTAACGAAAGTTACCAAGTAAATGTCCTAGTATAGATAAGTTCAAGGCTTTATGCTAAATATAAGTATAAAGTGGAAAGAAATGTGAAATGCTAGTGATAAGAAAAGCCAGACTAAATAAGGAGTTTACTAATGTTAATTCGTTATAAACGGACTTACGAGAAAATTGCAATGGGTCTATTGTCTTTTGTTCCTACAGAAAAAGATTTGAAAAATCTAATGCAGACGATTAAGCATTATGAGGATGAAGACAATTGGCAATTGTTTCTCTGGAAGGAAGAAGACATTATTGGTATTATAGGCGTGGAAATAATTGGAGAAACGGCAGCGCTAAAGCATGTTAGTGTTAACCCTTCTCACCGACAACAAGGTGTTGCTCGACGAATGGTAAGGGCTTTGCAAGAGATGATTGGTTCAAAATACACCATCGTTCCGTCAGAACAAACAAAAGAATTCTTTGAAAAGTGTCTGAAGCCGATCACTGATGAAGAGTGAATCGGTGTTTTTTTCTTAAGCCAAGTGTTTGAGATTAAAGGCTATACCAAAATAGTGGAATTTTTTTGAGAAATAGGTACATATCTAATCTCCTTTCCCTTTTCCTGCATAGGCTAAATAGGAAGACTCGATTGCCACGTTTATGTTTATGTCGGCGAGAAGGGGGAGGATCAATGTGTCCCGCGAACACTGTTATAAGTTATTATCACAGGCTATTGGAGAGGCTGTCAAACTAGAAACTTCCGATGGTGCTCTGTATAAAGGGATAGTCGTTCAACTAGATGCCAATTACCTTTATCTTTATGGCATTGACGAAAACGAAAAGCAACAAGGGATGGTACAGATTACGCCAGACAATGTCGATGTCATTCCTTTAGCTTCGATTGTGATGCTGGATATTCTATCGATCTTTTAGTTTGTAGGGTGTTTTATGCATAGGGCATCGGTTAATGGGTCAATTGAATGACGATGCTGGTCATGATATAATATGCCTAGTTTTTTACCCATTTAAAGTTAAAAAGGGGTCATTTGTAACAGTCTTTCGTTTGCACCGTCAGAGTTTATCCTTTTGAGGAAGACCTTATAAGTGCAACTTTGGCTTCCGCCATTAAAGACTTGGCGTAAAGCCAAGTTTTCTAAAGTTTCCTAAGTATATAGGGTGGGCTTGATTTGGAATATAAAGTTAAAATTGACGCGTTTGAAGGACCTTTAGACCTCTTACTACATCTTATTAAAAAGCTGGAGATTGATATCTATGATATTCCAGTTGCCGTCATTACAGAACAGTATTTAGAGTTTATTCATCAAATGAAGGTCTTACAATTGGATGTAGCAAGTGAATATTTAGTGATGGCTGCCTCTTTGATTGAAATGAAGAGTCGCATGCTATTACCCAAACAAGAGCCCTTGGAGACAGACTTTGCGCCTTTTGAGGAAGAAGAAGACCCTCGAGAGGAACTAGTCAAACGATTACTTGAGTATAAACAATATAAACAAGCTGCTGATTTCTTAAAGGATAGAGAAGAAGAGCAAAGTCTCGTGTTCTCTAAGCCTCCACATGATCTATCAAGCTATAAGAAACATTCAAATGAGGTTCAACTGTCCAATGTTTCTGTTTATGATATGCTCTCGGCCTTTAGACATATGCTGGTTCGCAAGCGTTTAGAGGAGCCTTTAAATACAAAGATAGAAAGACAATCCTTGCCTATTGGACCCAGAATGAAGGAGATAGTTACGAGGCTAAATGTCTCTGGACGCTCACAACCCTTTTCTTCGCTCTTCGCTTATCCTAATTCTACGCATGTGGTGGTTACATTCTTAGCAGTCCTTGAGTTGATGAAGAATCATACAATTATCTGCAGCCAAGAACACAACTTTTCTGAAATTATGATTACACTAATGGAGGGAGTGGCTAAAGATGAGCGATAGAAAGACACACTTTTCCATTCTTGAAGCGCTTTTATATGTTACAGGAGAGGAAGGTATCTCGAGTGAACAACTAATCGAGGTTCTAGAGTTACCTCTTGATGAGATTCACCCATTGATGGAAGCTTTTAAACAGCATTTAAATGAGTCAGAGGAACGGGGACTAGCGCTTGTAGAGGTTGCTGGTGTCTATCAATTGACGACTAAGCCTAAGCTTGCCAACTATATTGAAAAACTGGTTGAAGCACCAAAACCAACGTCTTTATCTCAGGCCGCTTTGGAAACATTAGCGGTTATTGCTTATAAGCAGCCCGTCTCCCGCGCCGAGGTTGAGGACATCAGAGGGGTTAAATCAGAAAAAGCAATACACACGCTCGTTTCTAAAGGCTTGATCAAAGAGGTTGGCCGAGCCGAGGGAACCGGACGTGCCATTCTTTATGGTGTGACCTCTCATTTTCTTTCGCATTTTGGTTTGAATTCTATAGAGGAGTTACCCCCTATGCCAGAAACAACAGAAGAGATCAAAGAAGGAGAAGCTGACCTTTTTTATGAGCGGTTTCAGCAAACGGTCTTAGAGTTTTAATTTCATTACTGCAATGTGGACTCTGCAATTATTACTATAATAAAGCCATCATTTTAACTTGCCTAGGGCAAGTTTTTTTCATATTCTGCTTAGCCAAGCATAAACTTGTACAAAAATAGATAAGGGCGGGGTGACACCTTGGTTAAGCTTAAAAGATGTATACTTTTTATTATAATCATCGCCTTGATCATGCCAGTTGTTTTCATAAAGAAAACAATGGCCTTGCCACTCACAACTTCTAGTGTGCATGTTTCAGCAGAGTCCGCGATCTTAATGGACCAAGATACCGGGCGGGTTTTATATGGTAAGGATATACATAAGCCGATGCGCATCGCGAGTATTACTAAAGTAATGACAGCTATTCTTGCAATTGAATCTGGGAAATTGGATAAGACCGTTACGGTTAGTGACAATGCTTTTGGAACAGAGGGCTCATCACTTTATCTTAAAAAGGGTGAGAAAATCAAATTAAAAGATCTTGTTTATGGTTTATTACTAAGGTCTGGGAACGATGCTGCTGTTGCCATTGCAGAAGCTGTTGGAGGGAGTAAAGAGGGCTTTGTTTATCTCATGAATAAAAAGGCGAAAGAGTTAGGGATGTTAGATACAACCTTTGCAAACCCTCATGGATTAGATGACGAATTACATCGTTCGACGGCTTATGATATGGCATTGTTAACAAAGTATGCGATGAAAAATCCGACGTTTCAGAAAATGTTTAAAACAAAATATTATACGGCACCACAAGAAGGAGAAAAATGGGACAGGAAATGGAAAAATAAAAATAAACTTCTCTTTAATTATGATTATTCAACCGGTGGCAAAACAGGTTATACCAAAAAGACCGGTCGCACCCTGATTTCCACTGCTTCTAATGATGATAAGAATTATATTGTTGTCACCTTAAATGATGGTGATGATTGGAATGATCATATGAATCTCTTTAATTGGGGGTTCAAGCAATTCCAACAAGTGAAGATCGCAGAAAAAGGGAAATTGCAAGGCGTTAAAAAGAAATATTATGACAGTCCTCTTTATCTTCATCGAGACATTGTGATGCCACTTACTGCAAAGGAGAAAGAAGCAATATCCACTGAACTGATCTTATATAAGCCCAAAAACGGGAAAAAATTCAAAAAGCGACCAGAGGTGGCAGGGCAATTTAAAGTCAAAATAAAGGACGCAGTTATTGAACAAGTCCCTGTATTTTATAAAAAACCGCCGAAAGAGAAAAAAAGTTTTTGGTCCTTCTTTCATTTTGCATTATCCCACATAGTCGAGCAGGTCAGCCATGATTAACTATATATGGGTAGGGATGTTTGTTATTGGTCTTGTTTACGCAGCGTTCACGGGCAACATGGAGGCCGTGAATAAAGCTATCTTCCAATATGCTGAAGAGGGCGTTACCCTTTGCTTAGGCTTAATTTTCGTGCTCGTTTTTTGGCTGGGGATTATGAAAATTGCTGAGGTTGCAGGGTTGCTCAATAAATTGGCGGGCCTATTTAAACCTATTCTAAAAAAACTATTTCCAGAGGTCCCTGAAGATCATCCTGCTATGGGGTATATTCTTTCGAATACCGTCGCGAATTTTTTTGGACTCGGGAATGCCGCGACACCGATGGGAATTAAAGCAATGGAGCAATTAAAAAAGCTCAATCATGACCGTCCAGAAGCTAGTAGGTCTATGATTACACTCCTTGCTTTAAATACGTCAAGCTTAACTTTAATCCCGACAACAGTCATTGCGATCCGGATGCAATATGGCTCGGAAAATCCGACTGAAATTGTGGGAACAACATTATTAGCGACAACCATTACGACGATTGCGGCCGTCCTCATCGATCGATTTTTTTACTATCGCAGAAAACGTAAAGCGGCTAAAAAATAGTATGAAGATAGGAGGAGGGGCATATGGCATTAATCTCGTCAGTTTCAATCTGGATGATACCTCTTATCATTGGTATTGTTCTCCTCTATGGAACATGGAAGCGTGTACCCACATATGAAACCTTTGTTGATGGTGGCAAAGAAGGCTTTCAAATGGCAGTTTCTATCATTCCTTATTTGGTCGGTATGCTTGTTTCAATAGGGGTGTTTCGAGCGTCGGGGGCAATGGATGCTCTTATTGATCTGATTAAGCCTTTTCTTTCGGCTGTAGGTATCCCTGCTGAGATTATTCCGCAGGCCCTTATTCGTCCGCTTTCGGGAAATGGTGCACTCGGTATGATGACCGATTTATTTAAGACAAAGGGTCCTGATTCTTATATTGGACGGCTTGCTTCCACGCTTCAGGGAGCAACCGATACGACATTGTATATAGTCACCGTTTATTTTGGTGCCATAGGTATTCGGAAAATAGGCGATTCATTAAAAGTCGGCTTTTTAGCTGATTTTGTAGGCATTATCGGAGCCATTGTGGTGGTTAAACTTGTCTTTGGTTAATCTTTTGCCTCATTCATAGTTTATATTAAAAAACACGCCTAGTTAAGGTGTGTTTTTGTTTTTGTGTTTTTAAGGAGGCGAATGAATAGAGGCTCTATTATTAATTTGTGAGAAGACGTTTTTCTGGAAGGGCTTCTTTACTCAGAGGGTATGAATTTCGGGGTTGGAATAAATTGCGACGTAACAGATTGGTGGATTTCCGCTCTAGGTCGCTCGCTTTCCATGGGCACGGCCTTAGCTAACTTGGAAATGGATTAATTTGAGTTCCCAAGTCTTTATGCTACAAATCTCCTGTCCCTATGTCTACGAGTATTGCTTCGTCGTCAGCTTCCTCGGAACAACTCAAAGTGAGTTCGTGAAGTAACGCTCGTTGCTGTTCCCGAAGGAGTCTGGCGTCTTTCGCACTGGATTGCTGTCGACGCCTTTGTTAGAAGCAGCCGTCTTTAATACAAGCGCAGCGCTATTTTGTTAATTTCAGTTTTGGTTCGTGCGCGATTTGGGAGTTGCAGCTAGCTTTTGAAAGAGAGGAGCGTCTTTTGTGAGTCCGCTCCTTCTTTAGTGCAAGCACAGCACTCATTTGTTTCTCACGTTTTTTCGGGCAGCTACCCGTTAGGTCGCCATCTATATCAAAATCAAACGATGCGAAAGAGTAGCATGTTTCTCTACGGATGGGTGATTCAGCCCCTTTCTCAGACGCAAAGGATATGCTAACTGAAGAAAGTCATGCTTTATGATTTCTGAGTTTAGTCATTTTTTCTTGACATCTTATGATTGTTTTATACCCTTTATTATCCTCATGTTTAGCTTAGACTTTTTTATATGGGTGATTAAGTTAGGGTTATCATTTCTAGTGACTTGAGAAATACTATGAGTAAGGGTATGATGGTCAAGAGGTGAAAGTATGGATAGGCTTCAAAAAGTGATTGCACAAGCAGGCGTTACATCAAGAAGAAAAGCAGAGACCTTAATTACCGAGGGAAAGGTCAAAGTCAATGGTAAGGTCGTGAAGGAACTGGGGACAAAGGTTTCTGGGCACGATACTATAGAAGTGAACGGAATTCCCATTGAACGAGAAGCACCGGTTTATTATTTACTATATAAGCCAACAGGGGTAATCTCATCTGTCAGTGATGATAAGGGACGTAAGGTGGTTACCGACTTTTTTTATGACATCCAAGAAAGAATTTTCCCTATAGGTCGTCTGGATTACGATACTTCGGGTGTTCTTTTATTGACTAACGATGGTGACTTTGCCAACCTTCTAATGCATCCGCGCTATAAAGTAGAAAAAGAGTACATTGTGAAAGTGGGTGGGATTCCAACCAAATCTAGCCTAAGGAAATTAGAAAAAGGAATACGGCTAGAGGACGGTGTGACAGCACCTGCGGTTGTCAAATTGATTTCATCTGATCGCCAAAAAAATACGGCCGTCCTTTCAGTGACGATTCATGAAGGTAGAAATCGTCAAGTGAGACGGATGTTTGAGGCTTTGGGGCACCGTGTACTAAAATTAAAACGGGAGCGCTATGCTTTTTTGACGGTTCAGTCAATGGCTCCAGGTGAATTTCGGGAGCTGAAGCCGCATGAAGTCAAGCGTTTAAGGGAGGTAGCTGTCACATAACTGTCACAAAACTGCATGCGAAGCAGTTTTTTTCGCGTTATAGTAGAGGTGAAGATTTTTCATATGAGGTGTTAGGATGTCAAAAAAGCGAAAGCGCTTTTTTTTAAATGCATTGATTGTCCTTATTATTCTGTTGGCATTAACCTATACCTGTTATCGGATCTTTTTTAAATCTCATACGGTAAACGTCGGTGACCCAGCGCCTAATTTTACGGTTGAAAACCTGCAGGGTCAAACATTAAACTTACATAGCCTTAAAGGAAAAGGGGTCATGATTAACTTTTGGCAATCGGATTGTGATCCTTGTAAAGAAGAAATGCCGTTTATTAACGAGGCATACCACCAGCTTAAATCTTCTGATAATATAGTCATTTTAGAAGTGAACTTAGATGAATCTAAGTCTGTGGTCTCTGGATTTAAAGAAAAATATGATCTCGATTTCCCGATTTGGCTTGATCATCATAAAATTGGGCAGGATCTTTATAATGTACAAGGGATACCAACGACCTTTTTTGTTGATGCGTCAGGTCAAGTGGTAGAGAAGGTTCAAGGTTACATGGAAAGTGAAAAAGCCATCATGGAGAAGTTAGAACAGATTCGTCCGTAAAAGAGGTGTTTTCATGAGTCGAATTATAGTATGCGAATGCGGACATAAAAATCCTGAAGGAACAATTTTATGTGAAGCCTGTGGTAAGCCCCTTCAAGAGGAACAGTCGAAATCGCTTCTTAACATGCGTTATGAAGGAAGCGCGCGTCGTTCTCAAACGTATAACCGAACACCAATTGATAAAATCTGGAATTATTTTTCCTCTGTAAAAGTTGGTGTGACCCTTATTATTTTAGTGCTTATTGCCGTGGCGATTGGAACTATATTTCCGCAAGAAATCTATATTCCTCAAAATGCAGATCCTGAAACTTTTTATAAAGAACAATATGGTATTTTTGGTGAGGTCTATAAGGCGCTAGGCTTTGACAATCTTTATAAATCTTGGTGGTTTGTTGTCTTATTGGGCTTGCTTGGAACTTCTATTATTGTTGCAAGTATTGATCGGTATATTCCATTACATAGAGCCCTTAAAAATCAAAAAGTGAAACGCCATGAACGGTTTTTAAAGAAACAGCGTATCTTTGGTACGACAACAACAGCAGATGCTGAAGTGATTTTTGTAAAAGCTGAAACCGCTTTGAAAGAGAAGCATTATAAGGTGAGAAAAGAAGAAGGCGCGCTTCTTGCCGAAAAAGGAAGGTTCTCACGGTGGGGTCCCTATGTTAACCATATTGGCCTTATTGTGGTCCTAATTGCTGGTGTGCTGCGTTTTATACCGGGAATGTACGTGAATGAAAATCTTTGGATCCGTGAAGGAGACACTCAGGCTATTCCTGGAACTCATAATGAATTTTACATAGAAAATCATAAGTTTAGTATGGAAACGTATAAAAAAGATGATCCTCAATATAAAGAAGCATTAGATAGAGCGGGCTCAGTAGTAAAAACCTATCGTTCTGATATTACCTTATACAAAGCAAAAGGGGATACAGTCCTTGGCGAAAAGCCGAAACTCAAGAAAATAAAAGACTTTGGAATCGAAGTAAATAAGCCCCTTGAATTTAGTGGTTATCAAGTCTTTCAAGCAGACTATCGTACGGATGAGCCCTATGCAATGAAATTTAAATTAACAGATAAAGATGCGAAAAAGTCGTTTGGGAATTTTAGTGTCAATTTATATAGTCCAAAAGAAAATTATAACTTTGATAATGGTTATAAAGTACAATTGATGTATTATTTTCCGGACTTTTATTTTGATGATAATGGTGACCCCGCGACGAAGTCGGATACCCCGAATAATCCGGCGTTTATTTTTAATGTTAAGACGCCAGACAAGCCTAAAGGAGAAACAAGTTTTGTCGCCATCCAATCCAATCAAGCGATTAGCAAAAATAATCAATATAAGCTAACCTTTGCTGGGCTTGATACGCGTAATGTTTCAGGACTAATTGTCAAAAGGGATTTTACCATTTGGATTTTCTTTGTTGGCGCGATGATTTTTCTCTTAGGTGTGGTGCAAGGGATGTATTGGAACCATCGGCGGATTTGGTTGCAAAAGCGTGATGGTGAAGTTTGGATGTCTGCCCATACCAACAAAAATTGGCATGCGACCAAAAAAGATATTCACTATTTAACGGAAAAAACAGGCTTGAATGAACCCAGCGATCAACTTGAGCAAAAGGTGTTTGAAGAGGAAAGGGGGATAAATACATGAGTATGGTACAGATCAGCAGTGCGTTATTGTTGACTGCTTTTATTCTTTATTTATTTGGGACAATCCTATTTACTGTAAGTGTCACAGGTAAAAAGTTCAAAAGTAAAAAGAAGGCATCCACAGGATCACGAATAGGGAATTTTGCCTTCTTCATCGCTATTCTTGGTTTTTTAGCTCAAGTGGGTTACATTTTCACAAGATGGAGTGCTGATGGGCATTTTCCGATAAGCGATATGTTTGAGTATACGACATTTCTTAGTGTCATGATGATTCTAGGCTTTATCATTATCTATCTTATTTACCGAAACAATAGTATTGGGATGATTGCCCTCCCAATTGCCGTGATTGTGATTGCCTATGCGAGTGTGTTTCCGAGAGATGTGGAACCCTTAATTCCAGCGTTACAAAGTTCATGGCTCATGATCCATGTGACGACAGTCTCTCTTGGTGAAGGGATATTGATGTTGAGCTTTGTTGCGGGTCTGGTTTATTTAATTCGTGTCATCGATCAGACAAAAAGGAGTAAGCGAACATTTTGGCTTGAAGCTGTTATGATCTTCTTGGTTTGCGCTTTAGGCTTTGCTGTCATTTCTGGGATATTCCAAGCCGCTGATTATAGTGAGAAGTTTAAATGGGTCAACGAAAAAGGCTCTGAGGCGACGCTTGAATACAAAATGCCAGCCATTGCGGGGCCACATGACGGAGAAAAAATCAGTGCAGGATTTGGTCCCTTATTTGAAGCCCCTTCTTGGATGAATGGTGTTGAAGCTCCGAAAAAGTTTAATACGGTCATCTGGTCTTTTATTAGTGGATTAATTATATATGGATTGATACGTTTAGTGTTAGGTGGGCGGCGGATTGGTTATGCATTAAATAAAGCCCTAAGGAATGTTAATCCGCCACTCATGGATGAAATCAGTTATCGAGCGGTCGCAATTGGCTTTCCTGTTTTTACTTTAGGAGGGCTCGTTTTTGCCGCGATTTGGGCTCAGCAGGCTTGGTCAAGGTTTTGGGGCTGGGATCCCAAAGAAGTGTGGGCATTGATTACTTTCTTCTTTTATGCTGCCTATTTGCATTTTAGATTATCACGTGGTTGGGAAGGTGAAAAATCTGCCTGGTTGTCCGTGATCGGTTTTGTAATTATTATGTTCAACCTCATATTTGTTAACCTTGTTATCGCGGGGCTTCACTCTTATGCCTAACAAAGATCAAACACCTTCATGCTGAATGAAGGTGTTTTTTTAAAAAAAGGTCTATAATGGTAAAATGTAAGAAGAACAAAGCCTAATATAATTTAAATATGTTACAATGCGATTATTAACGAATATTTATACTTGTAATATTGAGGAGGATCTCCATGTCTGAGGAGAATGCAACGATATTAATTGTAGATGATGAGGATAGAATTCGCCGTCTTATCCGGATGTATTTAGAGCGAGAAGGCTATGCCATTGAGGAAGCCGAAAACGGAGAAGATGCCTTAGCCATGGCTCTTGAGAAGGATTATGATTTAATACTGCTGGATCTTATGTTGCCTGGAATAGATGGCGTTGAAGTGTGTGAACGTCTACGAGAGCAAAAAGCAACGCCAGTGATTATGCTGACAGCAAAGGGTGAGGAAGCTAACCGCGTCCAAGGTTTCGAAGTGGGAACGGATGATTATATCGTTAAACCTTTTAGCCCTCGTGAGGTGGTCCTTCGAGTCAAGGCCCTGTTGCGAAGAGCTTCTTCTACCAAGTTTTTAGAGACAGATACTACAGCAAAAAATGTTCTCGTTTTCCCGCATCTGACCATTGATCACGATGCACATAGAGTAACTGTAGATAATAAAGAAGTGAGCTTAACACCGAAAGAATACGAACTGCTTTACTATTTAGCGCAAGCGCCTGATAAAGTTTACTCAAGGGAAGAACTTTTAAGGGATGTATGGAATTATGAATTTTTTGGTGATCTCAGAACAGTGGATACCCATGTAAAGCGACTTCGTGAAAAACTGAACCGTGTTTCAGATCAAGCCGCTAATCTCATCGTGACGGTATGGGGGATTGGTTACAAATTTGAGGTGAGTAACGATTGAGACTTTGGCGGAGTGTTGTTGGGAAAATTTGGGGGACAATACTTCTCCTTGTTACCGTTGTATTGCTTTTGTTAACAATACTCCTTCTCCAATCTTTTGAGAATTTTCATGTAGGACAAGTTGAAGATCAAATGGGGCGAATGGCGGATAAAGTAGCCACCCTTGTCCAAGAGGATCCAGACTCTGATAATGTGTATAAGACAGCATCCGAAATCATTGATGCGAACTCGGCCAGAGTGGTTATCATTGGAGGAAAGTACAGTCATTGGATATCGCCGAACAGTAACAATCTTCCTGTATTAACAGAGGATATGATTCAAAAGGATCCTGATCTGCATCAGGTACTTGTGGATCATAATAAAATTAAAAAGCAAATGGATTTAAAAATAAGCGGTGATGACCATCACGAACGTGTCGTTGTGGCTGCTGTTCCTTTGAAGCTTAGCAACGGTCAATATGGGGCAGTTTTTGTGTATGAATCTCTAAAATTAGTGAACCAAAGCAATGATTATGCTAAGAAAATCATTTATATAAGTGCTGGCATTGGGATTATTTTAACGACTATCTTTGCCTTTTTTCTTTCAACCCGGATTGCTGCTCCTTTGCGTGATATGAAAAAGGCCGCTCAAGAAATAGCTAAGGGCAGTTTTGATAGAAATGTGCCTGTGATAACCCGTGATGAGATTGGTGAACTTGGCGTGGCCTTTAATAAAATGGCTAGTCAACTTCAAGCGAATCTGACGGCCTTAAATCAAGAAAAAGAACAACTCTCAGGTATATTAAGTAGTATGGCTGACGGTGTAATGACTTTTGATAAAGAAGGCAAGCTGTTAATTTCCAATCCTCCGGCGAAGCGATTATTACATTCTTGGTGGTACGAGACACATCAAGAGGAGGAAAGAGTCCCAGTCGCCCGCGACTTAACGGAAGTGCCGCCTTCAATTCGCGAGTTATTCTATCAAGTTGTAACCGAAGTAAAAGAGCAGACAGCGGAGGTAAGCTATCAAGGAAGAACTTGGGTGCTGCTCATGACCCCGCTCTATGATCAGAAAATTGTGAGAGGCGCAGTTGCGGTGTTGAGAGATATGACTGAGGAAAGGCGTCTTGATGAACTTCGTCAAGGGTTTATTGCCAATGTCAGTCATGAATTAAGGACACCGATTTCCATGCTACAAGGTTACAGTGAGGCCATAGTGGATGATGTGGTGAGCAGTGAGGATGAAAAACGTGAAGTGGCCAAAATCATCTATGATGAGTCTAAACGTATGGGCCGTTTGGTCAATGAACTGTTGGACCTTGCCCGGCTTGAGGCGGGACATTTCCAACTGAATCAAACCATGGTGAGTATTGGTGATTTCTTTACAAGAATTACCCGTAAATTCTTTACTTTAGCCAAAGATCAAAATATTTCGTTGCGTTTCGAAGGCCCTTCTGATCCACAGAGACAGATCTTTGTGGATCCTGATCGGATTGAACAGGTGCTCACGAATCTGATTGACAACGCCATTAGACATACCGAAAGTGGCGGGAAAGTCACTGTTCGTGTCGAAGAATACGCAAAAGATTTACGAGTGAGTGTCACCGATACAGGAACGGGCATTGATGAGGAAGACCTTCCTTTTGTTTTTGAACGCTTTTATAAGGCTGACAAAGCAAGAACCCGAGGGAAATCAGGGACAGGACTCGGCCTCGCCATTGCTAAGAATATCGTAGAGGCCCATCAAGGTAAAATTTTTGTACAAAGTAAAAAAGGGAAAGGGACGACGTTTACTTTTATCCTTCCCAATAAGGCATCGTGATGAAAAAGGTGGAGATATTAAATTTCTCTACCTTTTTTATATGATCAGAATTTATTAGTTGAACGTTTATAGTGTTGATCGCCACTCCAGGTCACTCGCTTTCCTCATGACCACACGA
The DNA here is from genome assembly GCF_014639255.1 of Pullulanibacillus pueri. Taxonomy (GTDB): domain Bacteria; phylum Bacillota; class Bacilli; order Bacillales; family Sporolactobacillaceae; genus Pullulanibacillus; species Pullulanibacillus pueri. Next base: position 130,629 of record NZ_BMFV01000007.1, on the reverse strand, counting down.
CTAAGGAAAGCTGCTAAGAGAATCATCCTCTCAGAAAAATCGTGTTTTTACGATTTTTTGATGTGGGTAGGGTCCGCGTTCGATGCACCATCGGGGTCCCCGAAAAGTGTTCTTTACTTTTTGGGGGGGGAATCGGGGTCCCCGAAAAGTGTTCTTTACTTTTTGGGGGGGTGAGGTGCTCGCTTCGGCGGTGCCACACGGACGTGACGCTTTTAGCCGATCGTCCTTCGAGGAAAACTGTCCTAGTTGTGTTTGAATAGTTTAGAATTTCACCTTTGAGTTAAAGACTTCTGTCCCAATGCCATTTTTATGGTTTAAAAAGCGATCTTTTTATGTCGAATTTTGATAGAATAAGAGAAAGAGCGCAAGAGGTGAACATTCTTGAATTATACAGAGTTTCTCTATTTATATTTACTCGACAAATTTAAAGGTGAACGCTCTATATTTGCGATCTATCATCTTTTAAAAGGAAAGCGCACAGCCCAGACTATACAAGATGGTTTTTTATATCAAGTTCACCCGTTTTTTAATGTGTATCCCACACTTGACCGCCAATCATTCGAAGCAAGTATATCAGAGCTTCAAAAGTGTGGGTATATCAATGGGGAGGGATCAAAGGCTGTTCGATTATCACATAAAGGGGAACTGGCCATAGAGGCGATGAATGATCGGTATACCCTTCCTAATGGACTTGATGGTTGGTTTTCTGGAGAGAGGGCAGAATGCTTTTGGATGCGTTTGTCTTTACTTGTTCAAACGCTTTCTCATCTCATTAAACATGAAAAACGCTTTATTCCTATTATTAATGATACCGTCACATTGCGGTGGCTCAAGCGGTTTTTTCGGAAAATAGCTCTTGATAGAAATGAATTGAGTGACAATTTATTTCTGGAGTTGAAAACATTATTTGAGACATTACCTGCGATTGAAGCGGACTTGCTGACTTATAAATTGTCTGGGAATGGGGTAACAGGCCTAACAATGGCGCAATTAATGGCAAGGTTTGCGATAGAAGAATCTGAGCTTTATTTACTTTTTTATTCTGGACTACATAAAATTTATCAAAAGGTCTCTGATCAGCCCGCGATGTTTACCTTACTAAAAAAATTGCTTCCAGCGTTACAAGGGACCACATTGACTCAAAGTACATCTAAGACGAAGCAACTTTTAGATAAAGGGTACAGTCTTACCAAGATAGCTCAATATCGTGGTTTAAAGGAAACGACGATTCAAGATCATATTGTCGAAATCGCCTTTCATGATCGCTATTTTCCGTTGCAACCGTTTGTCACTGAAGAGGCAAGACAAGCCATTTCTGGGGCACTAAAAAAGATTCCCTCTCGGCGACTATCGGTTATAAAAGAGGCGCTTGGCAACGATGTGGATTATTTTCAGATCCGCCTGGTTTTGACGAAAGAAGGGAGCTCTTAAGTATGCTAACGGCATTATTAAATGAACGTTTTGGGTATACAAGCTTTCGCCCGGGTCAAAAGGAAGTCATTGAAGATGTCATTAAAGGTCATGATGTTTTTGCTATGTTACCTACAGGGAGTGGTAAATCTATATGCTACCTATTGGCAGGTTATTGTAGAGAGGGATTGGTGGTAATTGTGTCGCCTCTTTTATCATTGATGGATGACCAAGTGCAAAACATCAGAATGCATGGTGAAACGAGGGTTGCTGCTCTTAATAGTTTTCTATCAAAGGAAGAATGGTATGAGGTACTCGATCACCTTGAACAAATAAAATTTCTTCTATTATCTCCTGAAATGTTACAGTCGCACATTGTTCAACAAAAACTAAGAAATCGTGGCGTGGGTTTATTTACAGTGGATGAAGCGCATTGTGTCTCCCAGTGGGGCTATGAATTTCGACCTGATTATCTCAAGCTTAAGAATATTAGACAATATTTAGGACATCCCCCTTGTTTGGCGCTCACGGCTACAGCTGATCCACAAGTGAGAGCTGATATTATTGAAAAATTAGGTATGGAAAAGGGCGTCCAGCATGTCTATTCCGTTGATCGGCCCAACATTTCCCTATGCGTTGAAGAGTTTCAGGGAACTTTACAAAAACAAGAACGTATGGTTGAACTTGCCTTAAAATTGAAAGGGCCAGGGATCATCTATTTTTCTTCACGTGAATGGACTGAGACAGCGACTACACTATTGCAAGAGCAAACACCTTTGCGAGTGGCCTTTTATCACGGGGGAATGTCGGGGAATGAGCGACGGTTAATACAAATGCAGTTTTTGAATGATGAGCTTGATATTGTGTGCTGTACCAATGCTTTTGGGATGGGCATTAACAAACCGAATGTCCGCTATGTCATTCATTTTCATTACCCTAAGCATCTTAATGCCTATCTACAGGAGATTGGTCGTGCTGGACGAGATGGTTTGCCAAGTATTGCTCTATTACTCTACACCCCGGAAGATCACGCCTTTCCAATGTTTTTTATAGAAAAGGAATTCCCAACTGAAGCACAACTCTCAGCAGTGATTGACGAGTATACCTTTAAGAGAGAGAGAGACGTTGTGCAACTGGCTATTGAAAAAGGCTGTTCAGAATCAGCCGCGCGTTTTCTTAAAGAACAACTACAAACGTTCGGGGACAATGAAGAGAAGAAGACTATCATGCAAAAATTGCAGGAGCTCATTACGGAAAGAAAGAGGATTAAGCTGAATGAGCACAAAAAGTTTCTTCAATGGCTACAGGCCAGTGGATGTAGACGCGAAGGTTTACTCCGGTTGTTTGGTGAGTATTTGAACCATGAAGTCCATGAGTGCTGTGATCATTGTCAAGTCCATCTACAACCTTATTTCACAGGCTCTGTTACAACAACCCAGAGGAACGAATCTCAAGCGAATGCTTCCTGGCTTAGTCGCTTAGAGATGTTATTGAGTGAGAAAGTAGGTCGTGGTGTCAATGCCGAAAAAAGTTGATCTTGAAGCTATCCCAAATACAGCGATTATCAAAAGTTTTTATATGTCACAAGGCTGTCTCTTTATTGTGTTCGCCATTTTGTATTTTATCTTCCGACATACCTTCACATTAAACAACAAATTAACGTTTAATTTCAAAGAGGTTGTCTTCTTAGGATTGTTGAGTGGTGTCATTGTTGCTTTATTAGAGCTGCTATTAGACAAGCTTTTGCCTAAACATTGGTTGGATGATGGAGGCATCAATCGTCGGATCTTTGAGGCGATGTCAATGCCGCATATTTTTCTAGCTATGCTTATTGTAGCAGGTGTTGAAGAATTGCTCTTTCGAGGTGTGATTCAAAGTGTCTTTGGCTTGTGGCCAGCGACCATTGTCTTTACTTTATTGCATTTTCGTTATTTGCGTAAACCGTTGATGTTCATTATCGTTTTTGGATTAGGGCTTTATCTTGGGTGGCTATATCATTACACAGGCAGCCTTTGGCCATCGATCGCCTGTCATTATGTAATTGATGTCTTCCTTGGTGTACTCATGAAAAAAGAAATAAACGATGCGTCGTTAGACTAAAAGGGGGCAGTAATATGGATGACAAACAAGAGCCTTCATTAACTTCAACTTCCACTGTTAACCTTCCTCCGCGGAGACAGAGACACTCGAAAAAGAAACAACGCCAAACGGAAAAAATTGAGGACTTACAGGTGCTCAAGCAAGATAGCGTTTTTCACGAGCGCCTTGAAGATAAGGCCATGAATCAGGAGAAAAAGAAAAGTATTGAAGAGGAGGAAAAGGTGGAGCCTGAGTTAGCGGATGAGCAGGCAGCAGCTTCTGAGAGTCCTAGGCGGAATGGGGGCTTGATTTTCGCTAATCTTATTTTATGGCTGTTTTTGTTAATGTTAGCTGGACTATTATTTTATGTGACAACCTCTTAAAATTCTCTGTTAAGAGACTGTCCTAAAGTGTCTTCCTTTATCATAAAAATAAAATGAGGAGGAAGGCGAATGGTCGATTATATTGATCAAATGTACAGAAACGGAGAAATATCTGAACACACTTATTATTTGTTAAATAAAGTCAAGGAAAGAAAGCGAAAAAAAGACAATTATAAAAAAATTCTATATAGCTTATCTTTAATGGTATTGATTCTTTGTGCAGTCGCTCTTTATACTTTGTTTGATGGACAGGGAACTCAAGCCGAAGAGACGATTTCCATTGCCAATATGCTTCAAAACACGTTTTTCACCCGCATTCTCGTGGCCTTTTTAGGCGTATTTACCTTATGGCGGTTTGCAAGTAAAAAATATGAAGAAGTCGATAAAGAGTATGAGAAACTAAGGATTGAAATTATAGAACGATCTCAAGAACTTTGGTCGCATACATATGATAAGGATTCAGTAGTGCAGGCTTATCATACGTTAAAGCAAGATTATGATATTAATTTATATCATAAATAAAAAATAACAAAAAGATGCCTAAGAAAAGGCATCTGTATCTCCATCTAAAAGATTTTTTTACCTGTATTCGAGTCCTTAATAAGTTCAACGGCTTCTCTGAACCGCTGTGAGTGAACAATTTCTCTCTCCCTTAGAAAACTTAAGGATTCATTTAAGAAAGGATCATCCGACATATTAATCAACCATTGGTAGGTGGCCCGTGCCTTTTCCTCAGCAGCAATATCCTCATAGAGATCAGCGATGGGATCGCCTTTTGCTTGGATATAGGATGCTGTCCAGTTGTTTCCGGCGGCATCATGATAGAACAAAGCGCCGTCATGATTGGCGTAGTGATCACCCAGTCCCGCTTGCTTCATCTCTTCAGGAGTCGCATCTTTTGTTAATTTATACACCATCGTTGCAATCATTTCAAGATGGGCAAATTCCTCTGTTCCGATATCAGTAAGTAGACCAATGACCTTGTCAGGAATGGTATAGCGTTGATTCAAGTAACGGAGAGCTGCAGACAATTCACCATCGGCACCCCCGTACTGTTCAATTAAAAACTTTGCAAGTCGTGGATTACAAACACTGACTCTGACGGGATACTGCAATTTTTTTTCATAAAGCCACATGAATGACACCCCTTTACTTGAGAATTCTTTGAAAAAATTAAACCTGCCAGGGCCAAGGTGATTCTATCCATGCCCAAGGATGGGTGCTGTAACTATGTCCAAAGTGAATCATCGGTCCGTATCTTTCTTCAAACATTTGTCGGAGTTCTTTAGCTTTCTTAGTGAATGTATTATATTGCTTAATGGCCTCTAGATCTTGAGGATGGGTATCGAGATATAGGTTAAGCTCAACAAGTGTAAAATCAATCTTTTGAATTTCCTCTAAGCGTTGATAATAGTCATCCGGTAAGGGTTTATTAGCCAATGCGCGTCCCTCCTTTTATTTCCCATCGTGCCGATAAGGATTAGAATAGGGTGCATACAGAGCCGGCCAAAGGGTCCCGTGTTTTAAAGCTTCAGCAGGTGAAAACTGTTCTAAACCTTCGGGTTGAAAGCCGAGATAAAGCTGTGGCGGTGTTTCATAATACTTGACTGGTATCGGTTTACACGGGTCGAACCGGCTGATAAAGGGCTCGAAGCTTTTTCTAAATGACGTATCCATAGTTCTCCTCCCCTCATTTCACACTCATTAACTTTTTATATGTACAAAAAGCTTGGCATATTCCCTTCCGTAAATATCGGTTATAATCAAAAAGAAGGAAAATCCTACGAAAATGTAGAATGGTATGAAGAAGTAAAAGAGGAGGAACGACTATGTTTGTCAAAAGCGTGATGATACCTAAGCACAAAACGTATTTTGTAGAAGACCAGGTGTTTGTGAAGGAAGCTCTGGAACTTCTTGAACAGCATGAGATTGATGGCATGCCTGTGATAAAGGGAGATACCTATAAGGGTTTAGTCACTAAGAATACGATTTTTGAGGCGGCTTTTCATTCGAATAAAGAGAAACAAGTGTTTATGGATACAACGACCGTTGGTGAGATCGCCACGGCTCAAGAAAATACAGTCAATGAGAATGATGGATTTGAAGAAACCGTCATAAAAATGAAAAATGTGCCGATTGTGGCAGTAGTAGATGATGCCAAGCGATTTCTTGGTATCGTGACCCGTTATGAGGTATTGGATCAATTTCAAAGCGTGTTTGGCATGAACAAAAAAGGATTAAGAATTGTATTTTCATCCGTGGAAACCGAAGGTAGGATTCTTCGTCTGTCAGAGATCACTAGACAATTTCATCAAAATATTATCTCATTAACTACTTTTGATGATTCGGACAAGCTTGTTCGTCGTATTGTGATGAAAGTCGTGGATAATGAGGATACACAAAAATATATTCAAAAACTTGAAAAAAACGGTTTTAAAGTTCTTGATATTAAACGAACGTAACCCATCGTTTGGATTTACCGCTGTATGTTCAATATTTAAGCTCTTTTATCAAAGGTAACACCTCTTTGCCCTTTTTCATACTTTGGTTATGGGAGGGGGTATTTTTGAGAATACTGATAGGGTATATGGTAGGTATTTTATGCGGCTATGAAGCGACTAAAGTATTTTCAATGATGGGTGATTCAGCCAAAATTGGGGACTTGATTTTAGAGCCCTTAACGTTTTTAGAAGGAGCTATTTTTTTCTTAGCTTGTTTTATTATTCTTTCCAATGTGATGCAGATAAGATGCATTCATGTGTTCAATCAAAAGCGAGAAAGAGGCCATGGACAGCGCATCTTTTTAGTCGTTGATGCCATCGTCTTAGTGTTAGGATGGGGTTATTTATTTTCCTGTTCTATATGGGTTGCCGCTGTACTCCTTATATTAACTGCTATTCATTTCGGGCTTTCCTTTGATAAGATACAGAGGGAAGTATCCTAAACAAGCTGTGGGAGGACATTTTTTGATTATCCTTATTATTACAGTCTGTATTGTGATCTCAATAGTTTTTTCCTTCCTGATTTATATGTTAAGAGAAGCCCGTTTAAATATCATTTTAACGAAGGATATTGACGTAAAGACACTCCCAAAGGAATTCGATGGTTTTTCAATCTATTTTATTTCGGATGTTCATCGTCGGAGGATCTCTGATGACATGCTTCCACAAACACTTAGTCCAGATATCGTCATTATTGGTGGGGATCTTACAGAAGAAGGCGTTCCGTTTTCACGAGTGCGTGAAAATGTGCAAAAACTCCGTCGCTTTAATGTTCCGATATTGTTTGTTTGGGGAAATCATGATCTTTATGTCGATCGCTATTCCTTTGAACAAATATTAATCGACAATGGGGTTAAACTACTTAATAATTCGGTATACACATATAAAAAAGCTGGCTTATTTCTAAATCTTATTGGAGTTTGTGACTCAACAAATGAGCTTGACCGTCTTGATGAGGCTTTGGAAGAGACACTCCCTGGAACGCGGGTGCTAATTAGTCACAATCCTAATATTGTTGAAAAGATTAAGGTGGAAGACCATATCCCTTTAGTGATAAGTGGTCATACCCATGGAGGTCAAATTCGAGTGTTTGGCTGGGGCATTCGTGAAAAAGCAGGCGTGTGGACCAAGCCATTTGGTACCCTTATTATTAGTGCGGGCTATGGGACAACGTCCTACCCATTGCGTTTAGGAGCACCGCCGGATGCTTTATTTATCCGACTACATCCAAGTGACATTCAGCACTAAAATAGTCGAAATGACAAAGCGTCATGGAGAATGCATTGACTATTACCGGATGTCGTTGTTGAGCCAGGCTCTTAAAAGGGTGAAGGAAAAATACGAGCAGAATAAGCTTTTGAAGTGCATTTTAATTTACCCCGAAAACTTTATTAGAAATCAAATGCGTCTTTAAAAACAGAATTCTGTTCTTTGTGTTTCTTAACTTTAGTATAAAACGCTTGTCCTTTAACTGTGGCAATTGTATACTACGAACAAGTAGTTATTATGAACACAATAGAAAGATCTAGCATAAGGTATAAAAAGAATTGTGTCATGGTAAGGAGGACCTTATATGCGGTTGGAGCGCTTGAATAGTGACAAGATAAAAATATTTTTGACGTTTGATGATCTTCAAGAACGTGGGATTACTAAAGAAGATATGTGGACCAACCTGCCGAAAGTCCAAAATTTGTTTCGTGACATGATCATGGAAGCAGATGATGAATTAGGCTTTCAAGCTGACGGACCAATTGAGGTAGAAGTTTTTTCTTTACCTGCTCAAGGAATGGTTGTGATTGTGTCTAAGCGATTCGATCCTGATTTTATTGATGACGAAGAGGGTGATGACGAATTTATTGAGATGCAAGTCACATTAGACGAGAGTAATGAAATCATCTATACGTTTAATGATTTCGAAGACGTTATTGCATTGTCTCATCGTCTTTCCCCTTTAGGAGTAAAAGAAGGTGCTCTCTTCCACTTTGATGGCAGTTATTACCTATTCTTTGAAGAAAATGAAATCACCATTGATTTAGATACATTTATTGCTCTTTTAGCGGAGTTCGGAAATCCTTCTACTGTCACACAATATCGTTTAATGGAGTACGGAAACGCTATAATGAGTGAAAAGGCGATTGAACATATAAAGCGATATTTCTAAATATAAAGCCTCCCTTAGCATAAAAGGTGAGGTTCTTTATATTGGGAAAAAGACGATAATGTGGCGAACTTTTGAATAGGGTCCTTAATGCTTAAACTTTCTTAAGAAGATGGAGTGTCCTCTGTTTTTTATTATATTAATAATGCATGGTAAACATGATTAAAATAAGCAAAGGGTTCTGGAAAATAAAGAATATAAATTTCAAATAAGAAATTTAGTTTAAATCATTGAAAAATGCTCATGTTTTCTCTATAGTAAATGAGTAATTAAAAATCCATGTCATAAAAAATTTAAAAGAATAAAGATCATAACATAAGGGTGACTTATAGTTGCTTATGGCAAGTGTTATGGGAGGTCAAAAATGGTAGCTCAGAATGGAACTGGAAACCAAAATGTAGAAGCTGAAAAACTTGATGTACTGGAATCAACTCAAACCGTTATAAAGGAAGCTTTGGATAAATTAGGCTATCCTGATGAAGTGTATGAACTCTTGAAAGAGCCAATGAGAATGATGACGGTTCGTATTCCTGTTAGAATGGATGATGGATCAACTAAAATTTTCACCGGCTACCGTGCTCAGCATAATGATTCAGTGGGACCTACGAAAGGTGGGGTACGTTTTCATCCTGAGGTGACTGATACCGAAGTGAAAGCGTTGTCAATATGGATGAGTTTAAAGGCTGGTATCGTTGATTTGCCTTATGGTGGTGGGAAAGGCGGAATAATATGTGATCCCCGTAATATGTCTTTCCGTGAACTTGAAAGATTAAGTCGAGGGTATGTTCGAGCCATTAGTCAAATTGTTGGACCAACAAAGGACATTCCTGCACCAGATGTCTTTACCAACTCACAAATTATGGCTTGGATGATGGATGAATACAGCCGTATTCGTGAATTTGATTCCCCGGGTTTTATTACCGGTAAACCGCTTGTTTTAGGTGGATCTCATGGACGAGAATCGGCGACTGCCAAAGGTGTCACGATTTGTATTCGTGAAGCAGCCAAGAAACAAGGCATCCCATTAGAGGGGGCACGCGTTGTTGTTCAAGGCTTTGGGAATGCAGGCAGCTTTTTGGCCAAGTTTATGCATGATGAAGGTGCGAAAATCATCGGAATTTCCGATGCTTACGGTGCCCTTTATGATCCAGAGGGGCTTGATATTGATTACCTTCTTGATCGCCGTGATAGCTTTGGGACAGTGACAAAACTTTTTAAAAATACGATTTCAAATAAAGAGCTTCTTGAACTCGATTGTGATATTCTTGTTCCGGCAGCTATTGAAAACCAAATTACAGAACAAAATGCTCATAATATTAAGGCGCAAATTGTTGTTGAAGCAGCAAACGGTCCGACTACGCTTAGAGCGACTAAGATTTTAACGGACAGAGGCATTTTACTCGTTCCTGATGTTCTTGCCAGCTCCGGTGGGGTTACGGTCTCTTACTTTGAATGGGTGCAGAATAATCAAGGCTTTTATTGGACGGAGAAGGAAGTGGATGAGCGGTTAGAAAAAGTACTCATTAATTCCTTTAATAATGTCTACAATACTTCAAAGAATCGTAAAGTAAATATGCGGTTAGCGGCTTATATGGTTGGTGTTCGGAAAATGGCTGAGGCTTCCCGCTTCCGTGGTTGGATTTAATGTTTCGCTATTAAATGTGGATGAAATGTCCATATTATGTGTTGCAAATTATTGAAACTTCTCCTATGATTTTTAGGAGAGGTTTTTTATTACTTAAAGGACCTATTTTATGTGAAGAGGGTAATACATGTAACCCAAGATAAGTATGGCCACAATTATATAAAAGGGATAACGGGTTATTATCCGTATAGCCCTGTTTTTATTTGATGATTATTCATTTGATGCTGAAGAAAGCAGAGCTTATGAATGAATTTTGATTAATTTTACTTTTGCGCTTTTTTATGGGGAGATGACATCGAATGGATAAAAGGATAAGGGATATTATTATTATTGGTGCTGGCCCTTGTGGTTTGTCAGCAGCGATTCGGTTGCAAGAAGCAGGGTTTAATCCGCTTATCATTGAAAAGGGAAATATCGTACAAGCGTTGTATAATTATCCAACACATCAACAGTTTTTTAGTACGAGTAATAAGCTGGAAATTGGTGACATGCCCTTTGTTATTGAAGATCGAAAACCAAAGAGAAATCAAGCCCTTGCTTATTACCGTGACGTTGTGAAAAGGAAAAAAATCAATGTCAATGCTTTTGAAGAAGTGGTTAAAGTGGAAAAGGCTAAAGATGGTTCTTTTGAAGTTCATACGGTTTTCAGGGGAGAAGAGGCTCGTGTATATCAAGCAAAGGATGTCGTTGTATCTACGGGTTACTATGATCATCCTAATTATATGGACATTCCGGGCGAAACATTGCCAAAAGTGTTTCATTATTTCAAGGAAGCTCACCCTTATTTTGATTGTGATGTCGTTGTTATAGGCGGAAAGAATTCGGCTGTAGATGCGGCAATGGAGCTTCACCATGCGGGTGCACGGGTCACTGTAATCTATAGGGGTTCTGATTATTCGTCGAGTGTAAAGCCGTGGATCCTTCCTGAGTTTCAATCACTTGTAAGACATGGTTATGTTAATATGATTTTCGAAGCTGAAGTTAAAGAAATTCTTCCAGAGGCTGTCGTCTATCATCATGAAGGTAAGGAATACAGCCTTAAGAATGACTATGTCTTTGCTATGACGGGTTATCATCCTGATCACTCTTTTCTGCAATCAATGGGAGTCAAGGTGGAAAAGGAAAGTGGTCGGCCTATATTTAATCCTGAAACGATGGAAACGAATGTTCCAGGCATCTTTATCGCAGGGGTGATTGCGGCGGGAAATGACGCGAATGAAATTTTTATTGAAAATGGTCGGTTTCATGGCGATGCCATAACTCAAGCCATTACAAAGAGACGAGAACTACAATAATTTTAAGTGAAGGGTTATCAAGAAAAATTTATAGGATTTTTTGTATTCACAGCGGATTTAAAATGATAAGATAGTGTAAACATCAAGCACTGTGATCCACTTTGTCAAAAAAGCCTTGAAAAATAAGAATGAATGAACTGAAACATTCTTGATGAAATCACTTTGACGTACACCCCGTTTGCTGGGGTTGACATGAGAAATGAGGAACACACATGTTGGCTATTATCACTGCAGGGATTGCTCCCGGAATAGCCTTTCTCTCCTATATATATTTAAAAGATAAATACGAATCTGAGCCGATTGGTGTTGTGATAAAGACATTTATTATTGGTGCTTTATTGGTCCTTCCAGTCATGATGATTCAGTATGCTTTTTCGGCGGAACATCTTCTGCAGGGGCGGTTGGCTCAGGCGTTTCTTTTGAATGGACTTTTAGAAGAATTTTTAAAATGGTTTATTGTTATCTATACGGCTTATCATCATGTGGCGTTTTCTGAGCGGTATGATGGTATTGTATATACAGCCGCTGTTTCTTTAGGTTTTGCAACAGCTGAGAATGTGTTTTATCTTTTTGCCTATGGCATTGACGTGGCTTTATGGAGAGCTTTGTTACCTGTGGCAAGCCACGGTTTATTTGGCATTATTATGGGCTATTACATTGGACGAGCAAAGTTTTCTAGAAATAAGGTAAAGTGGCTAAGCCTAGCACTATTTATTGCCGTTGTTCTTCATGGCGTTTACGATGTTTTTATGAATTTTAGAACGCTTTGGCTTTATGCGATTGTTCCTTTCATGCTGTTCTTATGGTGGTATGCCTTGCGGAAGGTAAAACAAACTTACAAGGATCAAGAAAATTGGTATAAAAATTCTGGACCAGAACGTCCAACAATAAATGGTCCTTTTTGATAAGATAGATTTTATATTTGTTAAAATAATATTTTTTTTAGGCGACTTTCTAACAAGAAGGTTCGCCTTTTTTTATAATGTCAAAATGTATACTTAGTGAAGAACTTAGAGGTGCAATTTGACTTGGCGAAAAGCTGAATTTTTTAAAGTGTATAATTTTTGGTCTTGAAAATAGGTGTTGATCGCCATTTCTGGCTGGTTGCTCTCCATAAATGTTCCGAAGCTCGCGCCTTCCGTTCCAATCAACTGAGTTGCTGATGTTGTCTATTGGTGAAAGACTTTTCAATGTCAACACGAGGACCGGGCATGCTCGTTTTTCTTACTAGGATCCTTTATGTTTAAGCTCAATGATAAATGGCTTTGACCTTTTGAAACTTGTCTATAGGGAAGTTTCAAAAGGTCATTTCTTTTTATTGAGTATAAAAATAAAAGTTTTACGGAAAATAGCCTTATGAAAAAGGATTTTTCAAGGAGGATGGATGATGAAGAGGGAATGTCAACCTTTTAGGATCATGATTCTTTGCCTCGTGCTTTCATTTGCAATGGTGACTATCCCCACCCATGAAACCAAAGCTTTCTCACCACAGGTGATTCAACAAGGGGCTACGGGGGATGATGTCATTGAACTACAAGCTAGACTTCAATATATCGGTTATTACAAAGGTAAAATTGATGGCATATTTGGTTGGGGAACGTATTGGGCTTTAAGAAATTTTCAAGAAGCCTATGGTCTTAAAATTGATGGTTTAGCAGGGGCTACAACCAAGAATAAGCTCGTCGCTGCTTCAAAATATGATGAGTCTTACGTAAAGAAAAATATTCAACAAGGTAATAATTTTACATACTATGGGGGTGTTTCGTTAGATAAACAATCATCACCTAGTAAGAATTCAGGTACTTCTAATGCCGGGAATACAACGAATAATGCAGGGAAGACGACGAACAATACCGGGGGAAATCAATCTTCTGGAACTTCGTCAGGGTCAACGAACACAGTCAAATATACAGTGAATAACCTTCCTGAAGGATACAGCGCTAATGACATTAAACTACTTTCGAATGCAGTATATGGAGAATCGCGCGGTGAACCTTATGAAGGACAGGTTGCAGTGGCGGCGGTTATTCTTAATCGTGTGGATAGTTCCTTATTCCCGGATACTGTTTCAGGGGTTATTTTTCAACCAGGGGCCTTTACCGCTGTTTCTGATGGCCAAATATGGTTAACGCCCAATAAAACAGCTGAACAAGCCGTTATGGATGCAATCAATGGCTGGGATCCCTCTCATGGTGCCCTTTACTATTTTAATCCGGATACAGCGACATCAAGTTGGATCTGGGGAAGACCCCAAATCGATAAAATTGGAAAGCATATTTTCTGTAAATAGCGTGGAGGTGAAAAAATGGGACGTAATATAGTGATCGCCGTTTTAGTTGTAGCATTAATCAGTACTGGGTATTGGGGTTATTTGGAGCATAAAGATAAAAATGTTATTTCGACGAATGCTGAAAATAATTATCAACAAGCCTATCATAATTTGACGTATTACGTGGATAATATCCACGATCACTTAGGGACAACTTTAGGGACAAGTTCAAAAGACCTCGCTGCTCCGGAATTAACTGAGGTATGGCGGATGGCTTCACTCGCACGCGGTGAAATTGGACAGCTTCCGGTGACTCTATTACCTTTTAATAAAACCCAAGAGTTTTTGTCTAATTTAGGTAAATTCAGTTTTCAAACAGCGATAAAATCAAATAATGGGAAACTATCTGATGACGAATACAAACAGCTACAGAATTTATATAACCAATCAGAAGAAATAGAAACTGATCTAAGGCAAGTGCAAAAAACAATTGTTGATAATCATCTCAAATGGATGGACGTCGAGGTTGCGCTAGCCTCCCAGAAACAGCCTAATGATAATCAAGTGATTGATGGACTGAAGGCAGTAAATCAAAAAGTTGAAGGCTTTCAAAATGAATGGGGACCAGCAATTGCTCGGTCAAATCTGGATGAATTGAGTGAACTGAATAAACTTGACGGCCCGACGATTTCTAAAGAGCAAGCAGGCGAAGCGGTCAAGAACTTCCTAAATATAAAAAAGGCACAAGTGCAAGTCCGTCAGCTTGGGAAGGGGTCAGGCTATAAGGCTTATAATGTGACGATTAATCAAAAGGCAAGTCCTATTGTTGCTTCAGTTACTCAGAAGGGCGGAGACGTTGTCTCGTTCATCAAACATCGTGATGTTGGAAGCAATAAATTAAGTTTGAACGATGCGGTTGATAAAGCAAATAAATTTTTGAAAAGCCATGGTTTTAATAACATGAAGGTGACCAAAACAGATCAGTATAACAATGTTGGGGTATTAACTTATGTGTTATCAAAAGGTGATGTGTTTCTTTATCCATCGTCTATTCGAATCAAAGTGGCGCTTGATAATGGTGAAGTTTTAGGCTTTGATGATAAAGAGTATTTGGTGCATAAAGACAATAGATTAAAGAGTTATAAACCGAAAATAAAAGCAGCTGAAGCCGAAAAAGGTCTAAGCCAAAATCTTGACATAAAGACAACGGATTTAGCCGTCTATGAAAATGAGTTAGGTGAAGAAGTGTTATGTTATTCCTTTTTAGGGACTCGAGACAAAGATACCTATAGAGTTTTTGTCAACGCAAATACAGGACAACAAGAGAAAGTTGAACTTTTGACTGCATAATAGAGAAAGTGATGTCAGAAAGAGTGTTGCTATCATTAAGGCTGGGGCAAAACAAATTGAATACAATACCGAACAATGTCAGTTCACAAATGGAGCGTGTAATCAAAATGCGGAGAGTTAGAAAACCTTGAAACCACGATTTTTCCGCGAGATGCGGCCCGTATCCGTGGAAAGCGAAGTGTTTTGACGGAGCGATGCGCCTCGTTATAAGAATATAGAAAAATCCGGTCATTCATAGAATGTTCGGATTTTTCTATTGCTGCTAGAGACTTTCTAAAAGCCGCTTACCATTTGATACTGATATTTTCTTATTATAGTTAATTGCATTTTTTAGGAGAATAGTGTGATAATAGAACTATATATTCATGGGAGATGGATGAAGTGTTAAAAAAAGGGATAAACTTGTATTTAGAGCTTGTAAATGAGGGGAAAAAGGAAAAATATAAAACCAAAATAGCGGAAATGACAGACGATGAGATATTTGTTGAACTGCCTATTCATGATAAAACAAAAAAATTTGCTTTTTTTATTTTAAACACAAGTTTTAAAGCGGTTTATTATGATTCAGGTAAAGTATTTCAGTTTACTACCGTGCTATTGCGTAGAATAAAAGAAAATGTCCCGCTGTTAGTTTTATCTTTTCCAGGAGAAGAAAATATAAAGACCATTCAGCGACGGCAATATGTCCGTGTAGAAACGTCTCTTGATGTGGCCATTCACCCTGTTGTTCCTCATCAATTTTCTCCTTTTACAACCGTCACCTTGGATGTGAGTGGGGGCGGCTTATCCGTCCATTTACCTAAAGACTATGGATGGCAACCTGATCAGGAAGTTGATCTTTGGCTTGTTTTACCGATGGTAACGGGGGAATATAATTATTGCAAAATAAGAGGTCTTTTCATCCGTCAATTTATATCAGGTAAGTTTTTACGAGCTTCTTTTGAATTCAAGAATATTAGTAAGCAGGAGCATCAGAAACTTATACGCTATACACTTGAGAAAGACCTTTATTCCAAACGGTTAGCGAAGTCATAAAGGAGGTTAATCATGCGGAGTGATTTACCAAAAACCGTTGAAAAGTGGTTAGTAAGACTTGTGATTATTCAATTCATTGCGCTTATCATGGCCCAGTTTATGATGAAACACCATACTCTTTCTCCCTATTTAAATAAGGCAGTGAGATATGAGGGCGTTTTTGAGCCGAAAGAGAGTAAGACTCTTGATACCATTCAACAATCTCCCTATATGTGGTATGATGAAAATAAAAAATTTAAGGAATAGTTATGGGAGGCACTATGGATTTGCAGATTGCTATTGATGGGCCAGCGGCGGCTGGGAAAAGTACAGTCGCTAAAATGATCGCTGACAAAATGAACTATATATATATAGATACAGGGGCAATGTATAGAGCGATTACACTTAAAGCCTTGGAAAACAAGGTGGATGTTGAGGATAGCGAAGCGCTATATCAGCTTTTGAAAAAGACAGTGATTGAATTGGTGGCAAAAGAAAAGGGCCAAGCTGTTATCCTTGATCAAAAAGATGTCACAGAAAGTATTCGCCTGCCAGAAGTTACGAACAATGTTTCGTTTGTTTCTAAACATCCAAAACTACGTGAAGAAATGGTCAAGCGCCAGCAAGAACTTGCTGCAAAGCAAGGGGTTGTTATGGATGGTCGGGATATCGGGACTAAAGTTCTACCGAATGCTGAAGTAAAAGTGTTTTTAAAAGCTTCTGTGGAGGAACGAGCGACACGGCGTTATAAAGAGCAGATCAATAAGGGAATTGAAACACCTCTTGAAGAATTGAAAAAAGAAATCGCATTACGTGATACTCGCGATAGTATTCAGTTAGTCAAAGCTCACGATGCTGTCGAAATTGATACCACAAAATTAAGTATTGCTGACGTTGTCGATCGCATTCTAGCAATCATAAAGGAGAGAACTTACCAAAGTGAGTCTTTATGATCTAGGGAGAGGGCCGGTCAAGCTTTTTTTTAAGCTATTTCATCGCATTGAATATATTGGAATTGAGCATTTTGATGCCATTGATCCAAAGGATGGCATATTAATATGTAGTAATCATGTGAGTAACTTTGATCCTCCAGCTGTTGGGGCGGGTTGTCCACGGCGATTAAGCTTTATGGCAAAAGAAGAGTTATTTAAAGTGCCCTTATTGAAACAATTGATTACTAAGTTACATGCCTTTCCTATCAAAAGAGGTGCGGGCGATCGTCAAGCTTTAAAAATGGCTATAAAGATTGTCAATGAAGGGGGAACACTGATCATGTTCCCTGAAGGCCATCGGATGAAAGAGGGGAAATTAGGAAAAGGTCAACCTGGCGTAGGGTTTATTACACTAAAATCAAATGCTGTCGTTGTCCCTGTTGCAATTATCGGACGTTTTAAACTCTTTCAAAAAACAAAAATTGTTTATGGACAGCCTATCGATGTGAGTATTGCAAGGGCTGAGAAGCAAAAAGCAGCAGAAGTTACACTTGAAATCATGAACCATATCCAAGCTTTGATTGATCAGCATTCATAACTTTGGCTATTTTAAAGGTCATTCTACTTGACAAACGCTTTCGTTTATAAGAACTTAAAATAAGGATATTATTTTGGATATTATTTTTCTCTCATCATGAGTCTATTATTTTTGCATGAAAGTAGGGTCTTGACTCTATCGCTTATTTCTAATCCTTCATAGGTAAAAGTATTAGCTAAGCGTTAAGGCTTTTCTAATCGTGTTCAATTTTTAAGGAGGTCACTGTCAATGGTTGATGAAATGAATAATGAAATGACAACTTTTGATGCATTACAAGTCGGAGATGTTGTTACTGGACAAGTAACAAAGGTTGAAGAAAAACATGCGCTTGTTGATGTAAACTACAAGTTCGATGGGATACTACCAATTAGTGAAATTTCGAGTTTACATATTGATAAAGTGAGTGATCTATTGACTGTTGGAGAAGAAGTCACGCTAAAGGTCACTAAACTTTCAGAGGAAGAGCTTGTCTTATCTAAAAAGGCGGTTGAAGCTGATAAGGCATGGGATGACCTTGAACAAAAATTTCAATCAAAGGAAACTTTTACAGTTACCATTGCAGATGTTGTTAAAGGTGGTTTAGTCGCTGATCTAGGTGTGAGAGGTTTTATGCCAGCCTCCTTGGTTGAACGTCATTTTGTCGAGAGTTTTGAAGATTATAAGGGCAAAGAGCTTGAGGTCAAAATTGTAGAATTTGATAAGGAGAAAGGAAAATTAATTCTTTCTCATCGCGCTGTTCTTGAAGAAAAAGCTAATGAGGCCAAACAAAATACCTTAACAAGCTTAAAAGAGGGCGATGTCGTAGAAGGAACAGTTCAACGGTTAACCGATTTTGGTGCTTTTGTAGACATTGGCGGTGTAGATGGACTTGTTCACATTTCGCAGTTAGCCCATTACAGAGTGGAAACACCTTCTGAAATAGTGAATGAAGGGGACAAAGTTAAGGTAAAGATCCTTTCTGTTGATCGTGATAACGAAAGAATTTCTTTATCTATTAAAGATACTCAACCCGGTCCATGGGAAAAGGCCGCAGAAGAGCTTCACGCCGGAGATGTTGTAGAAGGAACGGTTAAACGCCTTGTCCCATTTGGTGCTTTCATCGAGTTATTGCCAGGGGTTGAAGGGCTGGTTCATATCTCAGAAATTTCTCATAAGCACATTGGAACTCCTGGAGAAGTGCTCTCAGAGGGCGATAAAGTAAAGGTTAAAATACTTGATATGAGTCTGGCACAAAAAAGAGTTTCACTCAGTATAAGAGAATTGGAAGAACCAGAAGAAGAACTCTCTGAAACAATAACCACTGAGCAAGAAGAATCAACGGGATTCTCTTTTGGGGATGTCATTGGTGATCAACTTAAAAATTATAAATAAGCATGATAGAACAAAGACGATCCAATCTGGATCGTCTTTTTGAATATAAGGATGTCTAACATTCTGGCAACAGGATGTGTGGATTTCCGCTTCAGAACGCTCGTTTACCTCATGCTTACAGGACTAAGGAAACTTTTATGCATTCTGGTAATTTCAGAAAATGTGCAATTCTTTTTCGGTGAGGTTTATTTTCTCTTTTTCTCTTCCATACTGTGATTGAGGTGAAATCACTTGGAGGGAATCCTATTTTATTGGTTGGCTTGGATGAGTTGGATATTTGTGTCGTTTTTAATGAGAAAAGGCAAGGAGCGAACTTTCCTGAACTTCGGTATTTTACTCCTTATTTGTGTGTCATCTAATTCCTTTCAATTCGATGGCTATACAATAAATTGGGGCTTTTTGATGCTTATTTTTTGCTGTGCTTTTCCATTGAAAGAGTTGTCTGTTTCCTCACTGATTTATCATATTTTTTCCGTAATGATTATTGGGATGTCTTATGTATTGCTGCATATCTATCTCTTGTTTGATCCAGCTATATTACTTATTATTCATCCTTGGATGGTCGTTTTTCCGTTGCTTTTTATCACCCATTTTTTGGTGCGTTCTTTACCCATGCGACTGTATACAACTATTCTAGGTATGGGTGTCGGAGAATGTTTACAAACATTGGTTTTCCAGTCATTTGATCAGACTTTTGGCGATACATCCAGTCTGGATGCGATTGCTCTTGCTACGGGTCTGACGATTCTTTTTGGTCTGATTGGAAGACTTGTCAACAAAATGAGAGTCTTATATGAAAGACAGTTTCCAAAACGACTCTCTAAATAATCATGAAAAATGAAATTGTTTCTATGGCTAATTTTTGATAAGATTATAACGCCTGAGTAGAAGGGGTAAAAGAGTCAGAAGAGAAATGAGCTGTTGAAAGCAATGAGGTCTTTTGGCGCTCACAAAAGACTTCAACATACACCCTTTTAATGAAAGTTTAAGAATAAATCTCAGGTAGGGATGTCAACCTATGGCTTTTTGAAGCCTCTCTAGGGAATTTTTATAATATAAATGGATAGTAAATCATGTTGCATGAATATTAATAAGGTCAGTAGAGTGGCCGAGCATACTGATGTACTGTTACAGGAAGGATGTGCTTTATGGCCCAATCAGTTGTTGCGATTGTGGGAAGACCCAATGTTGGGAAATCAACGATTTTTAATCGAATTGTTGGAGAAAGAATGGCGATTGTAGAGGATACACCTGGTGTGACTCGAGATCGCTTGTTTGGTGAAGGGGAATGGTTAGGTAGACGCTTTCATGTTATTGATACTGGCGGAATCGAAATTGGGGATGAACCTTTACTTGTTCAAATGAGAGAACAAGCTCATTTAGCAATTACTGAAGCCGATGTTATCTTATTTGTTGTTGATGGGAGAGAAGGTTTGACGGGTGCAGATGAGGAAGTCGCGCAGATGCTGTATCGCTCGAAAAAGCCTATCGTCTTAGGTGTGAATAAGATCGATAACCCAGATCGGATCCAAAATCTTTACGAGTTTTATTCTCTTGGTCTTGGAGAACCCATCGGGATTTCCGGTGCCCATGGAATAGGGGTCGGTGATATGTTGGATGCTTGTGTAAGCCATTTCCCTGACGAAGAAGAGGAAGAGTATGATGAAAATACTATTTTATTTTCCCTTATTGGTCGGCCGAATGTAGGGAAATCGTCTTTAACCAATGCTATTTTAGGGAAAGATCGCGTGATTGTGAGCAATATACCCGGTACCACGCGGGATGCTATCGATACACCTTTTCATCAAGATGGACAAGACTATGTCATTATTGATACAGCAGGCATGCGTAAAAGAGGTAAAGTCTATGAAAAGACTGAGAAGTACAGTGTGCTGAGGGCACAAAGAGCTATTGAGCGTTCAGATGTCGTTTTAGTTGTCCTTGATGGTGAAGAGGGCATTATAGAACAAGATAAAAAAATCGCAGGTTATGCCCATCAAGCAGGACGAGCGATTGTGATCGTCGTTAATAAGTGGGATGCTGTGGAAAAAGATGAGAAAACTATGGATGCTTTTCGTAGAAATATAAGAGAGCAATTTAGATTTCTCAGTTATGCTCCGATTGTCTTTGTCTCGGCAAAAACAAAACAGAAGATGCACCAGCTCTTACCTATGATTAACCAAGTAGCTGAAAATCATAGTTTCCGGGTGCAGACAAGTATGTTGAATGATGTCCTTATGGATGCCATTGCACTTACACCACCACCATCTGATAAAGGGCGCCGTCTAAAAATTTATTATGGCACCCAAGTGGCCGTTAAGCCGCCTAATTTTGTCTTTTTTGTTAATGATGCCGAGCTGCTCCATTTTAGTTATGAAAGATACTTGGAAAATAAAATTAGAGAAACCTTTGGCTTTGTAGGAACACCGATTAAGATCAATGCGAGAAATAAGCGGGAGTAGGGGGATATTAGAGTGGTGATGTTCGTTGTATTGTCATGTGTTGTCAGTTATTTGCTAGGGGCCATTAGCTTTAGCTACATCTTTACAAAATGGATTAAAAAAGTTGATATTAGGGAACATGGCAGTGGTAATGCAGGAGCAACTAATACTGCTCGCGTTCTTGGCACTGGTCCAGCCATCGGTGTTTTAATTTTGGATGTTTTGAAAGGGGTCGTGGCTGTTCTGATTTCGATGGCTTTTCACCTTCCAGACTGGGGGATTGCCTTATCGGGATTATGTGCCATTTTAGGCCATATATGGCCCGTCTATTATGGTTTTAAAGGTGGAAAGGGCGTTGCAACCACTATTGCTGTTTTTTTGATGCTTATGTGGTTACCGACCTTGATTGTGGCAATCATAGCCATACTTTTAATTGCTCTGACACGTTACGTATCTTTAGGTTCATTAGTTTTTATTTTGACCCCCATAGCGGGGCTCGCTATTGGTGGTTATCCATCAAGCTATATCATTGTATCCGCTATTATTGCTCTATTACTCTTATGGAAACATCGTGCAAATATTCAGCGGCTTGTCCAAGGAAATGAAAGCAAATTCGGGAGTAAATCAAAGTAAAACATCATTGGAGGTTATTTAATTGAAATCAACAATCGCGGTTCTTGGTGCGGGAAGCTGGGGGACAGCTTTAGCCATCGTCCTTGCTGATAATGGCCACAGGGTGAAATTGTGGGGACGTCGCAAAGAACAAATGGATGAGATTAATCGAAACCATAAAAATTCACGTTATCTACCAGATGTTGTTCTTTCAGATTTAATTGAAGCAGACGATGAGATGGCGAATGTAGTCGATAATGTGGATACTGTCCTAATTGTGACACCGACAAAGAGCATGCGGCAGGTCCTTGGGGAGCTGCGTCTTCATTTAAAGAAGCCAACGACCATTATTCATGCGTCTAAAGGGATTGAACCTCGGACATCTAAAAGGATTTCAGAAATCATTGAAGAAGAACTTCCACCAAGCATTCTGAAAACTGTTGTCGTGCTTTCAGGACCGAGTCATGCTGAAGAGGTGTCACAAAGAAAACCTACGACTGTTACAGTTTCCTCCAAAAAGATTGAGGAAGCAAAAGCTGTCCAAGATCTTTTTATTAACCAGTATTTTCGAGTGTATACCAATGATGATTTAGTTGGTGTTGAAATTGGAGGGGCTTTAAAGAATATCATTGCTCTTGGGGCAGGAATCTCAGATGGTCTAGGCTATGGTGATAATGCTAAGGCGGCTCTCATCACCAGAGGGCTGTCAGAGATTACGCGTTTAGGCATTCAATTAGGTGCCCATCCATTGACCTTTACGGGGCTTGCAGGCATGGGGGATTTAATCGTGACCTGTACAAGTGTACATAGTCGAAATTGGCGAGCTGGGAATATGCTAGGGAAGGGAAGTACCTTAGAGGAGACCTTAGAGTCTATGGGGATGATTGTAGAGGGTGTTCGGACCACTGAGGCAGCATATCTCCTATCAGAAAAAGAAGGCGTAGAAATGCCTATAACTGAAGCTATTTATCACGTTTTATTTAATCATAAGGATCCAAAGGATGCAGTTGACGAGTTAATGAGTAGAGATCGGCGCCATGAATATCATGATATCGATGAGATGTTTACTTCGAAATGGAAGGATTAATGCCTATTTTTTGATGTATTCATTTGTGTAATCACAAACGAAAGCCCTTCGCCATATACTGTCATGAAAGCATGGAAAAAGGAGGGCTTTCATGGATCCTAAACATCCATTATTTGATCAAATTGAAAAGAAGACCAA
The DNA here is from genome assembly GCF_014639255.1 of Pullulanibacillus pueri. Classification (GTDB taxonomy): domain Bacteria; phylum Bacillota; class Bacilli; order Bacillales; family Sporolactobacillaceae; genus Pullulanibacillus; species Pullulanibacillus pueri. Next base: position 107,346 of record NZ_BMFV01000007.1, on the reverse strand, counting down.
TGTTAAAAAGGAAGATATTTTTGCGTTGGCACAATCTGTAGCGAATGCGGACTTTCGTGATGAAAAAACAGTTCGCGATATTGTGAGTCGTGTTGCTAAGTTAGCGAATGTTGAGGTATCTAAGGAAAAAGAAGATAAAATTGTGAATGCTGTTACAAAAAATAACATGCCTTTAAATATTTCTTCCTTAGCAAATATGTTTACCCAAAAGTAAATTCTAGGCCAACGTCATCAACAATCTAATGTCGTGTGGCATACGGTATAATGAATACACAAAAAATATCCTAATGAAGAGCTGCAAAACGAGTGGAAGGTTTTAGTCACTCCGAGAGAGGCATCTTAAAGCTTCTCTCGGTTTTATTTTAAGTCACCGATGATAACGCTCCTTTGGGTGGGATTTTGGACAAGCTTTAATTTGAATGCGCTTTCCTTATTGGTTTAATATTTTTACAAGCTTTCCCAATCTTCTTTATCTACATAAAATATTGTGTTAAAATACGGAGGTAAATTAAGGAGGGATTATATGTCACCTGGTCTCGCAGCAATGTGGCTTTCCTTTGTGGCCATGGGTCTACTCATCGTCGCTGCCTTACTCATAATGTTTTCTCGCGCAAAATTAAAAGGCTTTTTTAGAGCAATTTTTTCCTTCGTAGCTTATTTGCTATTGATTTTCGGTGGGCTATTAATGATTCTAGTGGTGATCAACTGGCCAGATTAATACATAAGACATGCTGATAAGGTGTTGAGACATATGAAACGATTTTTTATATACATAATTTTAACCATTTTTCTTTTAAGCCTCTCTGGGTGTATGAATTCCGAAAGTGACACCACCTTTCAACATCAGGCTTACAAAGCACAGCTAGTAGCTGTTCAGGATGCTATTGATTCCTATCATAAAGATACAGGCGTTTTACCTATTAAGAATAGTACTGAAGACACTCCCATTTATCAAAAGTACCGTATAGATTTTAAAAAGTTAAAAGAGTATTTACCCAATCCCCCTTCAGATGCCTATGAACAAGGTGGGGATTTTGAGTATGTGCTGATAAATCCTGAAAAAGATCCCACTGTTAAGGTCATAGATATGTCTCTCGTCAGCAAGGTTCAGGACTTAAATAGAGATATTCAAGTGTATTATTCGAATCATAAGTTTTCCCCGCTTAAAGATATTCTTGCGGATGGGCGCTATAGCATCGATTATAAAGCGCTAGGATATAAGAAGCCGTTAACAGTGACAAGTCCATACAGTGGGCGCCAATTAGGATTCATACTCAATGAAAAAGGTGAAGCTTGTATTAATTACTTACCTGATATTTATGATGCCGTAAAGAAATCGAACAAAACTTATAAAGAAGGATATGATCTTAGACAATTGTTAACAAATAGTACGCCATATGTGCCTATAGATTCAGTTGCTTATACAATGAAAAAGGGTGAGGTTGTTTTTTTATTGAATAAATAATCAATGATTTAAAAAAGCTAAAAGATTAATAGCTTTTATGGGAGGAATGAGTGCTTTAATTTTTTAGTATCCAGAGACTATGTGACAGACGTAGAAGAGTCAATGCTGCTAAGCTTTTTGGGTGCACTCACAATCAAAGGCAAACTTTTTTAGCAATCTTTCAAAAATAAATAGTCATGTTTCCCTCTCTTCAACAATAATCTATATTGGGAGAGGGTTTTTTGCGTTCATTCGAAATCATATTTTTCGTATTTGTTAGACCACATAGCATATTTGGTGGACAAAGTCATAGTTATATATTACATGACTTTAATGATTACGTTGATCGGGAGGGTTCAAATTGGAAAGAGTCGATATTTTTAAAGATATCGCCGAGAGAACAGGCGGAGACATCTATTTAGGTGTTGTGGGAGCTGTTCGTACAGGTAAATCTACGTTTATTAAAAAATTTATGGAACTTGTCGTACTGCCTAATATCACAGATGATGCTGAGCGTGCAAGAGCTCAAGATGAGTTACCACAGAGTGGTGCTGGGCGTCAAATCATGACAACTGAGCCAAAGTTTGTGCCTAACAATGCGGTAACTGTCAGTGTCGACGAAGGTCTTGAAGTGAATATTCGAGTCGTCGATTGTGTGGGTTATGCAGTCCAAGGAGCTAAAGGCTTTGAGGATGAAAATGGGCCACGAATGGTGCATACCCCTTGGTACGATGAACCTATTCCTTTCCAAGAGGCAGCAGAAATTGGAACAAGAAAGGTCATTCAAGAGCATTCTACCCTTGGAGTGGTCATTACGACCGATGGCAGTATAGGAGATCTTGGACGAAGAGACTACCTAGAAGCTGAAGAACGCGTTGTTGAAGAACTTAAAGAAGTGGGTAAGCCTTTTATTATGATTGTCAATTCCGCACACCCACATCATTCTGAAACAACAGCACTCCGTAATGAACTCTCTGAAAAATATGACATACCTGTACTGGCTCAAAGTGTTGAAAATATGACGGAACAAGATATTAATAATGTCCTTCGTGAAGCCCTTTATGAATTCCCAGTCCTCGAAGTGAACGTTAATCTTCCAAGCTGGGTCATGGTTCTACGCGAAGATCATTGGCTCCGTCAAAGCTATGAGGATGCAGTCAAAAGTACTGTTAAGGACATAAAACGATTGCGTGATGTAGACCGTGTTGTGGGTCATTTCCATGAGTATGAATTTATTGAAGATGCCCAACTTGCAGGGATGGAAATGGGACGTGGTGTGGCAGAAATCGATCTATATGCACCAGATGAACTTTATGATCAAGTATTAAAAGAAGTTGTGGGTGTCGAGATTCGTGGTAAAGATCACCTTTTACAACTCATGCAAGAATTTTCTTATGCAAAAAGAGAATATGATCAAGTAGCAGATGCGTTAAAGATGGTGAAACAAACAGGTTATGGTATTGCCTCTCCTGCACTAACGGATATGAGTTTAGATGAGCCTGAAATCATTCGCCAAGGTTCACGTTTCGGTGTAAGATTAAGAGCGGTCGCCCCCTCCATTCATATGATTAAGGTGGATGTGGAATCAGAGTTTGCTCCAATCATAGGGACAGAGAAGCAGAGCGAAGAACTTGTAAGATACTTAATGCAAGATTTCGAGGACGACCCACTTTCGATATGGAATTCAGATATCTTTGGGCGTTCACTGAACTCTATAGTTCGTGAAGGAATTTCTGCCAAATTATCATTAATGCCAGAAAATGCTCGCTACAAATTAAAAGAAACTTTAGAGCGTATCATCAACGAAGGCTCTGGTGGTCTGATTGCCATCATTTTATAACTACTTTGACTCCTTAATCTAGGGGTCTTTTTTTGTAAAGTCGGGATGTATCACTTAGCGGAGGACCTTTAAGCGCAACTTAGGCTTTCGCCATAAGACTTAGCGTCAAGCCAAGTTTTCTTAAATAGATCAGTAAATTTCTGGTTATCAGGAGGGTGCGGATTCCGCTCCAATCCACTTGATGGGACTTTGCATTTTAGTAAAAACATTTTATGCCAAATGAATGAGGACCGGGCGCTCTGCCCGGTTTTTCTTATGCGATAACGTATAAGCTTAAGGTTTTATGGAAATGAGTATAAGGAAAACGTATTTTATTGGAATTAAACGCGTGATTTTAGGAGGGTGATGTTTAAAATTGATCGGCATTTTCATATCACTAGAACATTTGCAATAAATATATGAAAATTCCATCTTTGTTTACTGAGATCTATAAAAACAGAGTTTATTTGGGTGAAATTACCAATTTATAGTGTAAATGTGTAAATATTGTGGGTGAAACTCCAAAAAAATAGGGGTTTTTCTTAAAAAGTTGTTGAATTCTTGGGTGAGTTCCTTTAATATAGCGTTGAAAACAGTTTTTTGTCGAAATGGCAAAGCTGAAGCCTTGAGAGGAGGTGAAGGCATTGAATAAAACGGAACTCGTAAATGCTGTTGTCGAATCCACACAACTTTCAAAAAAGGATGCAACACAAGCAGTTGATGCTGTCTTTAATACGATTACGGATGCCTTGAAAGAAGGCTCTAAGGTACAACTTATTGGTTTTGGTAACTTTGAAGTTCGTGAACGCTCTGCTCGTAAAGGACGTAACCCACAAACAGGTGAAGAAATCGAAATCGCAGCAAGTAAAGTACCTGCGTTTAAACCAGGTAAAGCCCTTAAGGACGCTGTAAAATAATAATTTATACATAGGGCGGTAAAAAAAGAGTCACTTAAAGTGGCTCTTTTTTATTGATATAAGAACCTTAAATAAATAGTGGTTAGTCCAGTTCAAATAATGAAAAAGGGATGGTTCATAACAAGAGGAGGCTTGGGCTCCTAGGAGATTACACGGCGACATTCCAACTTCAACCCATATCTAGTTATCTTTTGAAAAAAACTTTGGAATACGCCTGTGAAGTGTTTGGATCCCTTAATCGATAAAGGGAATAGACTACTTAATCAAATAAGTTTTCCTTTATTGAGTCTAACCGGCTTTACTTTACTTTGTGAAAAGCCTTATGATAAAATTTGTACATATATCTCGGTACCATGAATGGAGGATCAACGTGGCAGTCGATCACGATAAAATAGAACAAGCAGTAACGATGATTTTAGAAGCTATAGGGGAAGATCCCCGTCGCGAGGGACTCATTGATACACCTAAACGAGTTGCTCGTATGTATGAAGAGGTTTTTCAAGGTCTTAATCAAGATCCAAAAGAATATTTCGCAACTGTTTTCGGTGAAGATCATGAGGAACTTGTTCTAGTCAAAGATATTCCTTTTTATTCAATGTGTGAGCATCATTTAGTGCCATTCTACGGACAAGCTCATGTCGGTTATATTCCAAGAGGTGGGAAAGTGACAGGACTGAGTAAGTTGGCAAGAGCGGTAGAGGCCGTTGCCAAGCGTCCGCAGCTCCAGGAACGCATTACAACAACAATTGCAGATTCGATAGTGGAAACGCTCGACCCTCATGGCGTCATTGTTGTCGTAGAGGCGGAACATATGTGTATGACAATGCGAGGGGTAAAAAAACCAGGTTCTAAGACGCTTACCTCTGCGGTGCGAGGTGTTTTTGAGGAAAATCCAGCAGCGCGATCTGAAGCGTTGATGTTAATAAAAGGATAATAAGGAGGGTGACCATGGAAGCTAAACAAAGCGAAGAATTTTTTGTGATAAAGGCATTAGAAGATGGTGTAAATGTTATTGGTCTCACACGGGGAGCGGATACTCGTTTTCATCACTCAGAAAAGCTGGACAAAGGCGAAGTGATGATTGCCCAATTTACTGAGCACACTTCAGCTGTGAAAGTTCGAGGGAAATCTCTTATACAAACGAAGCATGGCGAGATGGTTTCTGGGGTAGAATAAGGATAGAATGGCGAAAGGGTTTAGTAGGGATTTGAGGCTAGAACCTTACTCAGCTTCTTAAGCCCAATGATGGAAAACTGGCGGCGATTTTTGTGATGTGTATATCCGAACCGGAGAATTCATTCGGATTTCCTTTGATATAACGGTTTTGTCTCAGCCATCTCATGAAAGAAATAAGGGGATAAATCTGTTTGGAATCATTTTAACCGGTTTTCTCGTATCGCTTTATGCCTCTCACTTAAGTATGCTATACTGAATACAGCGTATCCTTGAACGGGACAATGAAACAAGGATGCTGATCAAACCTTTTAGAATTGGAAAAGACACTTTGATATAGATGAAATCGAAGAAGAAGTTAAGTTTGTAGACTTTAAGGCTTCTCAGGTGAATAAGGGACGCGTGATAATCATGAATAGTGAGCTTAATGAGATCAAGACGATCATTGAAGAAGCAACCCGGCATCCGGTGCTTGATAAATACATAGGAAGACCCGAGATTGATGAAGATAAAATAACGGTCTTGTTAGCGATGTTTCGAGAAAACAACGCCTATAAACATGTAAGTAAGTACATATCCTCAATCCTAATTGTTCAAATGGCTCTAGAAATTCATGATTCTGTAACGTTGATGGCACTTCATACTCCAAGTGAAATTAAATCACGTCAACTTACCGTGCTTGCAGGAGATTTTTATAGTGCGCAATACTATAGCCTTTTAGCAGAAGTTAAAGACTATAAAATGATAGGTCATATTTCTGAAGCGATTCAAAAACTGAATGAATTAAAGACGCGCGCCTTTAAAGCGGAATTCCACTGGGATCGGTTATTTGGATTTTTGCATGATATTGAGTCAACGATACTTATTAAGGTGGCACAGGTTTTGGGACTTGCTCATTGGATTCCCCCCCTTCGCCATTATTTTTCATTGAAAAGAATTCTAATGGAACGGAAAAAGGGACTTGAAGGTGAAGTGTCAACAGTATTGCAGCCTTTTTTTATTCATTTGCCGAAAAAAAAGCAACAATTTATTCAAGCGACAGATGCTTACTTAGCGTCAATGCAGCCTGAATTAATACTCAATCATAAAGAAGTCCCTCCTGTGTTCTCCCAATTAAGTACAAAAGTAAACCGCTGGAAACAGATTGCTGAAAATGATAGAAATAAAAGAATGGCAAAAGAAGGATTATGATGAACGAACAAAAGAGCGAAAAAGTGCACCATGTGTTTCAAAGTATTTATAAAAAATATGATTTCATGAATTCACTAATAAGTTTTAATCAGCATAAGGTTTGGCGCAAAAAAGCGATGCGGGCCATGGCTATTGCCCCCGGAAAGAAGGCACTTGATGTGTGCTGTGGGACAGGCGATTGGACGATTTCTTTAGCACAAGCGGTGGGTCCTAAAGGGCATGTCGAAGGATTGGATTTTAGTGAAAATATGTTATCGGTTGCGCGTCACAAGATTGAAGAACAACAATTATCAAATGTTACTTTAACGCATGGTGATGCGATGCGTTTGCCTTATGCTGATAATACTTTTGATTATGTCTCTATAGGGTTTGGCTTACGAAATGTACCAGACTATTTAACCGTTTTAAAGGAAATCTTTCGGGTTTTAAAGCCTGGAGGAACCTTGACTTGTTTAGAGACATCTCATCCTAAAATTCCTGTTTATACACAACTCTATTTCTTATATTTTCGTTATGTGATGCCGGCTCTTGGGAAGATTTTTAATGGAAGCTACGATGAATATGTATGGTTACATGAATCAACACGAAACTTTCCCGATAAAAAGGCCTTAACCGAACTATTTTCTCAAGCTGGTTTTAGTCCAATTCATGTCATCTCCTTAACAGGTGGGGTAGCGGCCATCCATCATGCAACGAAACCACCACTTCTTAAGTGACATGATATTGTTAAAGAGCTAACCTGAAGGAGCTCTTAAAATACAGGTGTAGAAACCTATATAAAGGTGAAATCCATGAGCTTAGCAACAATATATAAAGAAATTAAGCACGAATTAAATGCAATTGAAAAACTACTAGAAACGGTCGTTGAAGCCGATCAAGACATTCTAACGCAAGCGTCCTCGCAACTGTTAAAAGCGGGAGGAAAGAGAATGCGCCCTATTATGGTCTTGTTGGCTGCTCAATATGGAGAACGTGACCGTGAAGATGTCCGGAAAATCGCAGTCGCTTTAGAACTTATACATATGGCTTCACTTGTTCACGATGATGTGATTGATAACTCGGAAATGCGGCGGGGACAACAGACGGTAAAATCACGCTGGGATAATCGGGTGGCTATGTATACGGGCGACTATATCTTTTCTCGCTCGTTAAAGCTTGCTTCGGAGATCGAGATTCCTGAGGTTCATCAGATTTTGTCTCATACTATGAAAGAAATTAGTTTAGGTGAGATAGAGCAAATCGAGGATCAATATAATTGGACTCAAAATGTTAGAACATACTTTCTGCGTATAAAAAGAAAAACAGCCTTGCTCATGGCCATCAGCTGTCAACTTGGAGCGATAGCGGCTGGTGCCCCTGAAAAAGTCTGTCGTCATCTATATTATTTCGGCTATTATACGGGGATGTCCTACCAAATCATTGATGATGTCCTTGATTTTACGGCAACAGAGAAGCAGTTAGGAAAGCCTGCTGCCAGCGATATAAAGCAAGGGAATGTGACATTGCCTACGCTGATTGCCCTTCGGAAAGAGAATACGGCTGAAAGGTTAATGACAGCCTTAAAGAAGGGTGATAAAAAGACCCATGATTGGGATGCTATTATTCAGTTAATCAAGGACTCTGGTTCTACGAGTGAAGCAGAGAAGGTCAGTACTCAATACATAAAGAAAGCCTATGATCAGTTAACTTACTTACCTCAGACGAAGACGACAAAGCACATGGAGCGTATTGCGGATTATATCAGTAAGAGAAAATATTAGATTGTCACCTGTTATGGGTTTTGATAGACTAAACATTGTAAATAATACGAAGGGGAGCGCTTCCAACTCCCCCTAAACCAACATCTGAAGAAGAGAGGGGACATAGTATGGAAAGAACGTTTTTAATGGTCAAGCCAGATGGTGTACAACGAAATCTTGTTGGAGAGATTGTCTCACGATTCGAGAAAAAAGGATTTAAACTTGTTGGTGCGAAATTAATGTCAGTGGACCGAGCATTGGCTGAAAACCATTATGCCGAACATAAGGAACGACCATTCTTTGGTGACCTAGTTGAGTTTATTACCTCTAGCCCTGTTTTTGCGATGGTTTGGGAGGGCGAGGGTGTTATTGCAACGGCACGTAAAATGATGGGCTCTACAAACCCTGCAGATGCTGCCCCAGGGACTATCAGAGGAGATTATGGTGTACAAATGAGTCAAAATATTATTCATGGCTCTGATTCTCCTGAAAGTGCTAAAAGAGAAATCAACCTATTCTTTTCACAAGATGAAGCGCTTACTTACGAAAAGGCTGTCGAGCGCTGGGTATAAAAGGAAGTTAAGGTACCGACCAAAGGGTTGGTACTTTTTGTTTGAAAAATAAGCAACGAGACAATGAAAGTGTCTGTTGGTCTGACTTTGATTTTAAAAGGATAAGTTGAAGCGCTAGAATTTAGTTTCGGTCTGTTTTTTAGCCATTATACAATAAGATTTTAATAGAAAAATTAAAAAAAGGTCTACATGATCGTCTAGAATATGCTAGTATATAAAAAAATATAGAAATACATATGTTTTAAGAGAATGGCTCTCTTTTCTAAAATCCGTAGTCATACCAAGAGCAGTACGACTTTTAGAAGAAATAGAGATGGGGTGGGGGGAGAGCTGACAAGATGATCGATGACTATGAGTGGTTTCAAAAGAAGATTTTTGAAAGAACAGGCATTGATTTGGCGCTCTATAAAGAAGAGCAAATGAAACGGCGATTGACGAGCTTAAAGACAAAACATAAAGCTTTATCTTTTGAAGAGTACTATTTTAAAATAGAGAAATCGAGTGCGTTATTTGCTGAGTGTCTTGATAAAATCACGATTAATGTCACTGAATTCTTTCGCAACAAGCAGCGTTGGGAGGTTCTAGAAAAACAAATCTTACCGCTTCTTTTAAAAGATAGAACCCATCGCTTAAAAGTATGGAGTTCAGCGTGTTCAACGGGAGAGGAGCCTTATTCTCTTTCGATGATGCTGTCTAAATACTTGAAGCCTCGTGATTATGAAGTACTTGCGACAGATATTGATGAAAAGGTACTAAAGATTGCTCAATTAGCGAGATATCCAGATAGAGTTTTAAAAGAAGTCAGTAAGGATGAGCGGGCCCGTTATTTTAAACCCGCTGATTTACTATGGGAAGTCGATCGTGAAGTGAGAAAACCGGTACAATTTAAAAGACTGAATCTATTGGCGGAGACATACGGAAGTGAGTTTGATCTCATTTTATGTCGAAATGTCGTGATTTACTTTACTGATGAGGCAAAACAGCAATTATATTTAAAATTTGCTCAAGCTTTAAGACCTGGTGGTGTTTTGTTTGTTGGGAGTACAGAGCAGATCTTTAATCCAAGAAGTTATGGTTTAGAACCTTTAGAAACATTTTTTTATCAAAAAGTTTGAGACTGGGAGGAATATCAGAATGAGATTTTTAACTGCAGGTGAATCACACGGACCACAATTGACCATTATTATCGAGGGTTTTCCAGCGGGTCTTGAGGTCAAGGCTGATGCTATAAATGAAGAGTTAAGACGTCGTCAAGGTGGTTATGGACGCGGTCGACGCATGAAAATTGAAAAGGATACTGTGCAAATTGTAGGCGGAATTCGCCATGGGTATACAACAGGAGCACCTATTGCTTTAGTCATTGAAAATAAAGATTGGAGAAACTGGACAGAGATTATGGGTCCAGATCCTATTGAGGATCCGTCATCAGTCAAGAAACGGGTGAGCCGTCCCCGTCCAGGTCACGCAGACTTAAATGGTGCTATAAAGTATGGTCATCGTGATATGAGGGATGTCCTTGAACGTTCGTCAGCACGGGAAACTGCTGCCAGAGTAGCCGTAGGAACGATTGCTAAACTTTATTTAAAGGCCATTGGGATTGAAATTGCTGGGCGTGTAGTAGAAATATGTGGAGCAAAGGACACAAGCCCATTACCTGAAAGTATTGAAGTGATTCGTGAGAAGACAGAAGCATCAGAAGTAAGGTGCCTTGATCAAAAGGCAGAAGAGGAAATGAAAAAAGTCATTGACGAGGCAAAAGCTAACGGAGACTCTGTTGGCGGTGTTGTTGAAACAATCGTTGCGGGTGCCCCCGTAGGTCTTGGAAGTCACGTTCATTATGATCGAAAGTTAGATGCCAAAATCGCGATGGCCGTCATGAGTATCAATGCTTTTAAAGGTGTTGAATTTGGGGCTGGGTTTGAGATGGCAAGTCTGCCTGGAAGTCAAGTTCATGATGAAATTCAATGGGCAGAGGGCCAGGGCTATTCAAGAAAGACTAATCGCCTGGGCGGTTTTGAAGGTGGGATGACCACAGGGATGCCGATTATTGTTAGAGGTGTCATGAAACCTATTCCGACATTGTACAAGCCTCTTCAAAGTGTTGATATTCAGTCGAAAGAGCCTTTTTCCGCAAGTATTGAAAGAACGGACAATTGTGCAGTACCCGCAGCTAGTGTTGTCTGTGAACATATGGTGGCTTGGGAGTTGGCACTTGCTGTAAAAGAAAAATTTGGAGGCGATCGCATGGAAGAAGTCATCCAAGCCGTTAAGCTTCACCGTGAGCGATCAGTGGCATTCTAATGGAACAGTTTACAATAACAACACCCCATAAAACGTATCCAGTCGTGATTGGAAAAGGGTTACGTCATCAATTATTAGAGCTTTTAAAAAAAGAGTTTTCTGCCTATGTTATTGTGACGGATAGTCAAATTGCTCCTTTATATCTTGAGGATGTCAAAAAGGCCTTAATGTCTAAACCCAAAGTCTATAGCTATGTTGTCCCTAGCGGTGAGGCGTCGAAGGATTTTGACACCTATAAGCGCCTCATTGACTACATGGTGGAACTTAATCTTGATCGCCAATGCTGTGTGATTGCTTTAGGGGGAGGGGTTGTTGGCGATCTCGCTGGCTTTGTTGCTGCAAGCTTTTTAAGAGGCGTTGCTTTTGTGCAAATGCCAACCACTTTGCTTGCACATGATAGTAGTCTTGGTGGTAAGGTTGGAATTAATCATGATCTTGGTAAGAACTTAATCGGCGCTTTTTATCATCCAGAAGCGGTTATATATGATACTGAGACTTTGTCTTCCTTACCTGAAAAAGAATGGCGTTCCGGTTTAGCAGAAGTCGTAAAGCACGGTATTATAGATTCCAAGGCACTTTATGATAAAATGCGTCAATTGCTTCCCGAGAGGCAGGCGATTAGTGTGGAGGTCATGGCTTCTATTTTAAAAGAAGCCATGATGGTCAAGGCTAATATTGTTGCTCAAGATGAGACGGAGTCCGGTGTTCGTAAATTCCTTAACTTTGGTCATACGCTAGGACATGCATTAGAAAAGGAAAGTGGTTATGGCGCGCTTACACATGGTGAAGGTGTTGCGATCGGCATGATTTTTGCACTGAAATTAAGTGAGCGAGTCTACCATCATTCTTTGCCGATTGAAGAAATAACAGATTGGTTAGGGCGGTTAGGTTTGCCAACGAGCATTCCCAAAGGTCTTGATAAGGCCAAGCTGGTACAGACTATGAAATATGATAAAAAACGTACAGACGGACAAATTGTCTTCGTATTATTAAAAGCCATTGGTGAACCCAAAACCCAAGCGGTTCCCGAAGATCTAATTATTGAAGTGTTAGAGGATTTTCACGAGTAGGTATTGAAAAATTCCCTTATATCCCATTGACACATATGCAGATTTTGTTTACTCTATATGAAGAAAGAGTATTGACTTATTAGTTTAGTTATTAGTTATCTGATTAGATGAGATGAGTAGAGTGAGAGAATGAGATGAGTTGAGGAGAGCTTAGGGTATATCATGGCATACATTCCCCATAGGCTGTTCGCCTATGGGTTTATTATTTTTCCACATTTATACACCCCCCTAAAACCTCTCATACTCATTCTCTTCCAAAATTAAGGAGGAGAAGGTTTATGACTGTGATGATTCCTAATGAAGACAGCTTTAAGGACGGCCTACGCCGGCTCATGAACGGTGAACAATTTAATAGACAAGAAGCCCGACACATGATGGATTGCATTATGAGTGGGATTGCTACGACAAGCCAGATTTCTGCATTTTTATCTGTTTTACAGTTTAGGGGAGAATCCTCTGAGGAACTGACAGGTTTTGTCGAGTCGATGCGATCACATGCTATCACCATAGAGAAAGCAGAGCATGCACTTGATACCTGTGGAACGGGAGGAGACGGTTTATCTACATTTAACATCTCAACGGCTGTAGCTATTCTTCTCTCTTCACTGAATGTAAAAGTCGCCAAACATGGCAATCGGGCGGTCTCCTCGAAAAGTGGCAGTGCTGATGTTCTAGAATATTTAGGAGTCCCGGTCCAGTCCTCTGTTGAAGATGCTTTAAGAGCCTTAAAAAAGAATAATATGTGCTTCTTATTTGCCCCTCTTTATCATGCTTCGATGAAACACGCTGCCGGACCTCGTAAAGAGCTTGGTTTTCGAACAGTATTTAATATTCTTGGTCCTTTGGTCAATCCCGCCAAAAGTGAATGTCAGCTTCTTGGGGTCTATGACTTTAACATCGCAAGAAAAATGGCAGAAACCCTGAAGGCTCTGGGGACTAAGCGCTCTATGCTCGTCACAGGGGAGTATGGGTTAGATGAACTCTCAATTACAGGACCCTCCAATGTGCTCTTAGTTGAAAACAACCAGATTCGTGAACTGACGATCGCCCCAGAAGATGTTGGCCTTCCCAGAGGCAATTTAAAAGAGATACAGGTCTCTACTGTCGAAGAAAGCGCACGTTTGATCGAAGCCATTTTCAATGGGGAAAATCAATCAACGGCCTATAATATTGTTCTTCTAAACGCTGGGGCTGCCCTGTATGTTGCTGATAAAGTCCCTACTGTTACAGAAGGTGTTAATATGGCAAGAGAGGCTATACGAGCCGGTCGTGTGAGCGAACAATTAAATCGTCTAAAAGGGGAAGCGAGGGAAGAACGTCATGCTTGAAACCATCATTCAATCAAAAAAAGAAGAAATTAAAAAAACTCAATTTGAAGCCGGACGCTTTGAAGGCTTGCGTTATTCTTTGAAAAAGGCCTTATTAAATCCTAATCAAAGTGTAGGGTTAATCGCGGAGGTGAAACAAGCCTCTCCGTCTAAGGGAGTTTTCACGACGGCGTTTGATCCTGAGCACATTGCAAAAAGTTATGAGAGCGCGGGGGCCGATGCGATATCGGTTCTAACCGATCAAAAATTTTTTAAGGGATCCATTAGTTATTTAAAATTAGTCAAACAAGCGGTACATCTTCCTGTTCTTAGAAAAGATTTTATTATTGATGAGCGGCAAATTGATGAAAGTGTTGCCATTGGGGCGGATGCCATTTTGCTCATTGCAGCAGCGCTTGAACCAAAAAAACTTCATGAATTTTATTTGAAGGCGTATGAAGGGGGATTGGAGTGCCTTGTCGAAGTTCATAATCGACAAGAGCTAGAAGCACTTCTTGAAGAATTTCACCCGGAAATCATCGGCATTAATAATAGGGATTTGAAAACCTTTTATACAACTCTTGACACGACAAAGGAGGTTCTCCCTTTTATTCCGGAGACCAGTGTTTCAGTTAGTGAGTCAGGGATACTTGCTCCTGAAGCTATTGATACGCTCAAGCGTTTAGGTGTCAACGGTGCCCTTGTGGGTGAGGCGTTGATGACAGCTGAGACCCCAGAGCGTGGTATTCACTATTTATTTGGAGGGAGTTCGAGGTGACCTTTCCTCTTCTAAAGTATTGTGGCAATCAAAATTTTTATGATTACCAGCTTGCAGCTTCTTCTAAGGCAAGCCATATCGGCTTTATTTTTTATGAAGGGAGTAAACGGTATGTTCGTTCCCAAGAGGTCGGACGATGGATAGGGAAGTATCCTAAGCAAAAGCGACAAAAACTTGTGGGTGTCTTTGTTCATCCCACTCTTGAGGAATTAAAGGACGTCCTTCAATATGTCAAGTTAGATATTATCCAGCTTCACGGTCACGAAACGGTCTCGTTTTTACAGGAGGTCTCCCATGCCGTTAAGCTCCCTATATGGAAAGCAATCCACCATGATGAAGAAGCACTCAGCCTAATGAGGGAATATAATGGAGTGGCTTCAGGTTACGTGATTGATGTGAAGACCAAAGAAGCCTGGGGAGGCACGGGGCAAGCTTTTAACTGGGAAGTTGTTCCTGATTATACACAAGAAGCGGCAAGGCAAGGTGTTCAGTGTTTCATTGCAGGTGGTGTGAACCCTAGTAATGTCAAGCAATTACTTTTGTATGAACCTATGGGAATCGATCTTGCTTCTGGCATTGAACAAGCTGGTGTCAAATCAAAGAAACTGGTGGAAGACTTAGAAAGGAAGGTTGAACAGACGATGAATAAATTTCCAGATGAGCAAGGAAGATTCGGAGATTTTGGTGGGAAATTCGTCCCAGAAACACTCATGTATGCTTTGGAAGAATTAGAATCAGGGTTAGGAGAAGCGATGGCGGATCCCGAATTTATTGATCTTTACCATAAAACAATGAAGGATTATTCCGGTCGTCCTACCCCTGTGACTTATGCCCGGCGATTATCAGAAAAAATAGGTGGGGCAAACCTCTACTTAAAGCGTGAGGATCTTAATCATACCGGTGCCCATAAAATAAATAACGCGATTGGACAAGGACTTTTAGCCAAACGCATGGGAAAAGAGAAATTAGTGGCTGAGACGGGAGCGGGGCAGCACGGAGTTGCTACCGCGACGATTGCCGCTTATCTAGGGCTATCATGTAAAGTGTTTATGGGCAAAAAGGATGTCGAACGCCAACAACTTAATGTCTTCAGAATGGAGTTGTTAGGGGCTGAAGTTATCCCGGTGGAAAGTGGAAGCCAGACCTTAAAAGATGCGACGAATGAAGCTCTTCGTTATTGGGTGGAAAATGTTGAGGATACCTTCTATCTTATTGGGTCAGTTGTCGGACCACATCCTTATCCCATGATGGTACGTGATTTTCAACGCGTTATAGGTGACGAATCTAAAGCACAATTTCTTGAACTAAAAGGGAAGCTACCGGATGTTATTGCTGCCTGTGTGGGTGGTGGAAGTAACTCGATGGGGATGTTTTATCCTTTTTTAGAGGATGATGTAGAACTCATTGCTGCTGAAGCAGGGGGAAAAGGTGAAGATACCGCCTTTCATGCGGCGACCCTCGCGAAAGGTCGAAAGGGCGTCATTCATGGGGCTTTAACTTACTTAATCCAAGATGAAGCTGGACAAATTATCGAACCTTATTCGATCTCGGCGGGGCTTGATTATCCAGGAATTGGACCTGAACATGCCTATCTTGCTTCTATCGATCGTGTCCATTATGAAAGTATTACCGATGAGGAAACGTTAGAAGCGGTAGAATTACTCTGTCGTTTGGAAGGTATCTTGCCAGCTTTAGAAAGTGCCCATGCGTTGGCATTAGCGATAAAAAAAGCGAAGACGTTAACGAAGGAGCAAGATATTTTAGTCTGCTTATCTGGTCGGGGAGATAAAGACGTCCATTCGATTCAGAAGACCTTACAAGGAGGTGGCGTTCATGAGTAGATTATCAAAGACTGTGAGTGCATCTGATAAAATGCATTTTATTCCCTTTATTACAGCGGGGGATCCTAATATCGAAACGACCATAGATCTTGCATTAATGTTGCAAGACATGGGGGCATCAGTTCTTGAGTTGGGGATTCCGTTCTCAGACCCTCTAGCAGATGGTCCGGTCATCCAAAGAGCTTCATTGAGAGCTTTGGCAGGTGGTATGACCCTATCTAAAGCGATGGATATTGTCCCGAAAATGCGCGAAAAAGGGCTAAAAATACCCGTTATTATCTTTACTTATTACAATCTTCTGCTACAATTAGGAGAAAATAATTTTATTAAAAAAGCGATAGAAAATGAGATTGATGGACTTTTAGTGCCTGATCTTCCCTATGAAGAAAGTGCAGCGTTGCGTTCACAATGTCGAGAGCATCATCTTGCCTTAATCTCTTTAGTTGCGCCAACCACATCACAAGAGAGGTTAGAGCGCATTGGGAAGGATTCGGATGGGTTTCTCTATTGTGTATCCTCTCTTGGGGTCACAGGTGTAAGAAAGACCTTCCATCCTCATGTCCTATCTTTCCTTCAACGTGTTCAGAAAGCTTCAGAAATTCCTGTTGCCGTTGGTTTTGGGATTTCTTCTAAGGAGCAAGTGCAGCAACTCAAGGATTATTGTGAGGGTTACGTGGTTGGAAGTGCAATTGTCCGAGAGATAGAAAGTAGAGAAGATCGGCTCCAATCTGCTGAGCGCGATCAGGCGATTGAAGAAATAAGAGAAACATTATCTCAAAAATTACTTTTCTGATAGAATAAGAGGGAAATAAATAGAGTTCTATCGCTTATTGACTTTTCATCAAAAGGAATGACCTCTTAATAGAAGAAAGGGCGGATAAGGTTGAAAGAACAGCTTAGGTCAATTAGCCCTTACCAACCCGGTAAGCCAATTGAAGAAGTAAAAAAAGAGTTCGGATTAGAAAAGGTGATTAAATTAGCTTCCAATGAGAATCCTTTTGGAAGTTCCCCGAAAGCTATTGAAGCCATGAACGCAGCAATTAAGGATGTCGCAGTCTATCCTGATGGTCACGCAACTGAGCTTCGCCAAGCCCTCTCGCATTTACATGGTCTTTCGGAAGATCAATTTATATTTAGTAATGGTTTAGATGAACTCATACACATGTTAAGCCATAGCATTCTAGAAAAGGGCTCTAATACGGTCACGGCTGACATTACTTTTTCGAGCTATAAAATTGCGGCACAAATAGAAGGAGCCGAAATTAAGGAAGTCCCCTTGATTAAAGGGCGTTTTGATTTGCAAGGGATACTCGAGGCTATTGATGAGAACACTGGAATTGTTTGGATATGTAATCCGAATAATCCAACGGGTGATATTCTTTACAAGGATGAGTTTGAAATTTTCTTAGAGAAAGTCCCTCCACATGTTGTCGTTGTTTCTGATGAAGCCTATTACGAATATGTGGCTCACAAGGATTATCCAGATACAATAAAATACCTTGAGCGTTTTCCTAATCTTGTGATCATGCGTACTTTTTCTAAAGCCTACGGATTGGCGGGATTACGGATAGGTTATGGCATGGCCGATGCCAATTTGATCAAAGCTCTAGAACCGGTCAGACAGCCCTTTAATGCCTCACGTATTGCTCAAAAGGCCGCTATTGCCGCACTTGATGATCATGCCTTTATTGATATGGCGGTACAAAAGACACATGAAGGTCTTGACCAGTACTATACCTTCTGTGAAGAATATGGGCTCCATTATTTCCAGTCTTATGCCAATTTTATTCTCATAGATTTTAATACTTCAGGGGAAGAAGTGTTTAATTACCTATTGCCAAGAGGATTTATTGTCCGAGTAGGTGTTGCAAAAGGCATGCCTAACACAGTACGAATTACCATTGGATCTAAGGAAGAGAATGAGGCTATCATCAATTGCTTGAAAGGTTTTTTAGATGAACAAAAGTAAAGTATTTGTGATTGGCTTGGGTCTTATCGGTGGATCTTTGGCAAAAGCATTAAAAGGAAATGAAACGCTCTATATAACGGGTTTTGATCCTAAGAAAGAAACCATGGAAGCCGCTCTAGATTTAGGTGTTATTGACCGTGCAGAACCTGATATCCCTACGGGAGCTTCAGAAGCTGATCTTATTATATTATCTGCACCTATATCAGGGATACTAGATACACTTGATGTCTTGGCAAAAGTGACGTTAAAACCAGGTGTGATTATTACAGACACAGGGAGCACCAAACGCGTGATTCGTGATAAAGCAAATCAAGTTCTCGGATCAGAGGCGTGCTACATAGGTGGACACCCGATGGCTGGGTCCCATAAAAGTGGTGTGTTTGCTTCGAAGGCGGATTTATTCGAAAATGCCTTTTACTTTATCACACCTGAAGATGGGGAAGATAAAGCTAAAATTCGTCAACTAGAAGAGTGGTTAAGTGCAACCCGTGCAAAGATGATGACGATTGACCCGGAGACTCACGATCAAGTGGTCGGTATTATTAGTCATTTTCCTCATATTGTTGCGAGTGCACTTGTCCATCAATTGAATCGGAATCCAGCCAATAAGGAACTGGACTTACCTCGGTTGGCTGCTGGGGGCTTTCGTGACATTACCCGCATTGCTTCTTCAGATCCATACTTATGGCAAGATATTACGATGCACAACCACGATGTCCTACTTAAGTTATTTGATGACTGGGAGCAAGTGCTCCATACAATAAAACAGCAGCTCGTCCAGCATGATAGCACGTCGGTCTACAGCTTTTTTGAGAAGGCCAAAAATATAAGGGATCAATTTCCTGTTAAAAAAACGGGAATATTGCCCCCTTCGTTTGACCTCTATCTCGATATTCCCGATGAGCCTTGCGAAATTTCTAAAGTAACAGGTATTATTGGGAAAGCAAATATTTCAATTATAAATATCAATGTGATTGAATTAAGAGAGAGTGTCTCTGGGGTTTTGCGCCTTTTCTTTCAATCAGAATCCGCTCGTGATCAGGCGATGCGTTTATTGAAAGACCATCATTACAATACGTACTTGATTGATTAATTTTTAAATAGAGTGAACCTTCCCTTGTGGACAGGTTCTTTTTTACTTTTAGCTCACATATCGTTAAATCAAGAAGTTCTAGAGCTGAGGGGAGAGGAAGAACTTGGTTTACTCTATTCGATACGGCTATCCAGAGCAGACACAGTTTCTCGTGATAGAACATGGGAAGATTATTGATTGTACAACTCGGCATCCACGGAGCGAATGCTTAATTGATTTCAAAGGCTTGAGACCGCGTCCGGGTGCAACGTTTTACGCACCCTATTTACTAGATTATTCTAGGAAAGAAGATAGACTTAAAGCCTATCAGTCTATTATGGATCGTGGCGGAACTTCAGTGATTGTTCCCTGTTATTGTAAGAATGTTGCGCTATTAAAAGCGAATCTTCAGGCCACGAGACAAGTGATGAAACATTCCCCTTTAGATTATCTCATTGGTTTGTCAACACATATTGAGTTTTTATCACAAGCCCTTGTCATTGAATGTAATAAACAAAGTATTCCATTTATACAATTTGAGTTTAGTCATATTGATGACCTCTATTCTTATCCATGGGAGTGGTTACGGGATGCGGTAAATGGTCAAAGATTGCTCTTTATCCCCTTTTACAAGACAAGAGGAGAAGATAAGAAAGCAGGGCTACAAAGGAAGAAGTTTTATCACCTCTGGTATCAATTTGCAGATCGAATGAACATTCCAACGGCGCTTGCATTTGAGGAAGACCATGCCATCCCTAATCCCTTAACAAAAAACCTAGGTCTCTATCCTATTAAAGGCGCTCTTGTTCCTGGAAGTGATTGTGATTGTGTCTTGACTCCCGTATCGCTTGAACAGCAAGAGAATCTCCATTATGATGAGAATAATCACAGTGTGGTTGTGATACGTGGGCAGGTTCAAAAAGGGAACGGGAACATGATGTGTCCAGGCTTTGGACAAGAGATAAAAGTCCCGATGGTCCACCGTTTTACAGGAGATTGGGAGTGCTGACAGTCATTATGAATGAGCGATTAGATTGGGCAATACATTTAATAGAGAGTGGTCAATACGACGAAGGATTAAAACAAATAAAAACAATATTAAAGGAAGCAGATGAGGAGACAGCCTTCGAAATTGCGACACATTATCAGGAGTGGGGGATGGCTGAGGACGCTCGTGCCATCTTAACTCGACTTCATAAACAGCATCCAAGTGATTCACATATATTAATGGCGCTTGCGGAAGTCGATATCGATCTGGATCAAGAGGATCAAGCGATAGATTGGCTGATGAGCATTCATCAATTAGACGAAAATTATTTGAGTGCACAAGTTTTACTTGCCGATCTATACCAAGCACAAGGTTTGGAGGAAGCCGCTGAGCGGAGGTTACTTGAAGCTCATAAGTTTTCACCTCACGAGCCCATTTTGATTTTTGCATTGGCCGAGTTTTATGCTTCAGTTGGGCGAGCAGGACAAGCCGCAACATTATATAAACAAGTACTCCATGCGGATACATTAAAACATGAAAATGTTCAATTGAAGCTCGCCGAAGCTTTAAGTTACAATGGTCAGTTTGAAGAAGCACTTATCTACTATAAAAAAGGGCTGGAGTCAGATAAACCATTAAATAGTTTATTTGGTTATGGCATGACGGCATTCAAGGTTGAGCAATATCAGACCACGATTACTGCTTTGGAAGAGCTCAAAGAGCTGGATCCTCAATACAGTACGCTTTACCCTCTATTAGCCAAAGCATATGAAGCAGAAGGGGCTGTTGATGAAGCTTTTGCGACGATTGAGGCGGGGATTAAAATTGATGAATTTAATGAGCAATTATTTATTGAAGCCTCAGATCTCGCAATGAAATTAAAAGACCCTTATAAAGCAGAACATTATTTAGAGCAGTTATTAGCAATAGATCCAGAAAACACTGAGGCTATAAAAAAATGGGTAGAAATAAAAAGAGAACAAGAAGATCATGAGGCTATTATTCAGCTCTTAGAAAAGGAAAAAGCTGATCCGGAACTTTTATGGTATTTGGCGAGTGCCTACGTCGAAGAGGAACACTTGGAAAAAGCAGCAAAAATTTATAATCAAATCGTGTCACATTTTAAAGAAGATCCTGCCTTTTTAAAAGAATATGGGGAGGTATTGTGGCAATTAGGAGAACGCTCTGAGGCGCTACAAATGTTACAGGACTCCTTAAGTTTAGACCCCGAAAACGAAGAATTGAGAGCATTTGTCGAACGAATTGAGCAGGATTTTTAATGTTGGCATAGAATTGTATAGATTAAGAGAAAGAGTTGAACTCATGCTTCATCGATTAAGAGGGATTATGTACACTTTTTGAAGATGATATTTTTCATGAAGGGAGACGCTTTTAATGGAGCAAATGATTTCCATTGAAGAAAAACGTTCGTTTTTAAAATGGTTTCTCCGAAGCTATCAATTAAAAAGCCGTGAATGTATTTGGTTGTTAAATTATATTTTGAGTGATGAACATTTACTTGGACTTCTTAAATTTGTGGATAATATTAGTGGATGCCCGAGAGCGATTGTGGTCTCCGAGAAGAATGTCCCCCATCCTGCTTTTATCTATCGGAAACAAGAAGTGGAAACGCATGAACCGGAAAAAGCTTTTCATGATATACGGATGGATCAAGAAGAAGCGATTTATATCCATCTCATGTTTCCCTCATCTTCTCGCTCCTCAGAGTACGTGTCGATACTTGAAGAAAATCCATATGATCGGAGACATCTTAGTGATCGATATGGTGAAGAAGTTAAACTTCTTATTGAAAAGTCTGAGAAGCAATTTATGATGACTTATTTAGAAAAAAAAATTGACGAATCTCTCGAGAAGAAAGACAAAAATCAGTTTGAGAGACTTGTTGCTGAATTACAAAAATTAATGGTGTAATGAATGAATGGAGGAAGCCCTTGATCTTTTAAGGGCTTCTCTTTTACAATCATAGTCAAAAGGTTTTGGTGAAAGTGGGACTAGTTTAACAAGAAGGGAGCAATCGATGTGAAATGGCGTGCAAAAGATATAGAACGGTTTTTAGAAGAAAAGCAATATGTCGATACTATCATTGTTCCGCTCATCCCATTAAACTGGGATGAAGGGATGCTTGCCACAGTGAGAGAAGGGGAATATGTTCAGATTTTAGGAGATGAAATTGAAAGGCAGCTTAAAGGTCGAGTCGTATTAAATCCGGCTTTTACTTATTTTAAGGAGGAAGCCCTTGAAGAACGAATGAAAAGATTAGAAACGTGGAAGAATGGAATGATAAATGGCGGAGGTAAATTTGTCTATTTTGTGACATCTGATGTGGATTGGAAAGCCTATGAAAGCCAATTAGAACATCTTATCTGGTTACCAGCGGTCCCGTTAGAGCACATGGATGAGCGCCACCGCAACGATTTTGTTGCTGAGACTGTCGGATCAGTCATGAAAACGATAACGGGACAATGGATCAGTTAATTGTACTAAAGCTGTCAATCTTTATTGACAGCTAGCAAAAGATTGCGCTATCATTGGGATGTCTTAGTAAATATGTGTGATCATTCATGTTCGGAACTTCCAATAGAATAGGGGGGGAATTATGAGCAACAAAGAGCATGATGTCAGTCGACGTCAGTTCCTTAACTACACTTTGATGGGTGTAGGCGGTTTCATGGCGGCCACTATGGTGGCACCGATGGCCCGTTTTGCCATCGATCCACTCCTCCAGAAAAAAGAAGGGACGGAAATGATATATGTCATGGATGTTAAGGACATCACGACTGAACCACAGAACAAGAAATTCACTGTGAAAAAAGTGGATGGTTGGCACAAGTTTGATGAGCAAAATATCGCTTATATCTTCAAAAAGAAAAATGGCGATATCTTAGCTTTGTCCCCAACTTGTACACATCTTGGCTGTACGGTCGCATGGAACGATGATCCTGCTCATCCTAATCAATTTCATTGTCCGTGTCACGGAGGACGTTACACAAAAACAGGGATTAACATTCCTGGAACACCCCCGCCGGCACCATTAGGTGTCTACAAGACACAAGTCAAAGACGGGAAATTGTACCTTGGAGAAGTCCAATCAAGAGGGGGGGCTTAATGTATGTTACAAAAATTGTACGATTGGGTAGACGAGCGCTTAGACATTACGCCACTATGGCGCGATGTAGCCGATCATGAAGTCCCTGAGCACGTTAACCCCGCCTACCACTTCTCAGCCTTTGTTTATTGTTTTGGTGGATTGACCTTTTTTACAATCGTTATCCAGATTCTTTCTGGGATGTTTTTGACGATGTATTATGTACCGGACATTAACAATGCATGGGATTCTGTTTATTATTTACAGAATCAAGTGGCCTATGGCGTTATTGTACGTGGCATGCACCATTGGGGTGCCAGCGTGACGATTGTAATGGTCTTCTTACATACTTTACGTGTTTTCTTTACAGGGGCATATAAGAAGCCGCGTGAATTAAACTGGATTGTCGGTGTTCTACTCTTTTTTGTAATTTTAGGCTTAGGTTTTACAGGTTATCTATTACCTTGGGATATGAAAGCTTTGTTTGCCACTAAGGTTGGACTAGACATTGCTGCATCATTCCCATTTATTGGAGATTGGATTAAGGTCCTACTACAGGGAAGCGATATTGTAGGTGCGCAAACACTTGCGCGGTTCTTTGCGATTCATGTATTCTTCCTGCCAGCTGCGTTGTTAGGTTTATTGGCCGCTCACTTCTTAATGATTCGCAGACAAGGTATATCTGGACCGCTATAATCTGTGTTCAAAGGGAGGGGAAAAGGGCGAAATCATGGAAGTTTGCTAGCTCTTTTTTCCAGACTATTTGCACAACCATTTTAAGCCTCACTTGATTTAAAAAGGAGGGAAATGCATGCATCGTGGAAAAGGAATGAAATTCGTCGGTGATTCGAGGGTACCTGTTAAATCAAGAAAATTCATTCCTCCCAAGGATTATTCTGAATACCCAGGGAAAACAGAGGCCTTTTTGCCTAACTTCCTATTAAAGGAATGGATGGTTGGAGCAGTATTCCTCGTTGGGTTTATGATCTTAACCATCGCAGACCCGGCGCCGTTAGAAAAAGAAGCCGATCCAACAAGCTCAGGCTATATTCCACTACCCGACTGGTACTTTTTATTCTTATACCAATTGTTAAAGTATCCTGCAGCTTCAGGTCAATATAAGGTTATCGGTACAGTCTTGATACCGGGTCTTGCTGCCGTAGCATTGTTAGCGGCTCCGTGGCTTGACCGTGGGTTGGAACGTCGGCCCATCAAGCGTCCTATTGCGACCTTGATCATGTTACTTACTTTTGTTTCCATGATATATCTTACATGGGAATCGACAGTTTCTCATAACTGGGAACAAGCTGAACAACAAGGGAAAATCGTTCAAACGGTTGATTTTGATAAATCTGATCCGGGATATAAGCTGTTTAGTCAGAATTGTTCGTCCTGTCATGGTGAAAACCTTGAAGGTGCGGTTGGACCATCTCTTATTGGGAAAAACCTTGATCCTGCTATGGTCAAGAAGATGGCGACCCAAGGTGGCGGACAAATGCCAGCGGGAGTATTCAAAGGTTCAGATAAGGATTTAGATGCATTAGCTAAATTTGTTTCAGATGTAAGTAAAAAATAAGCTGGGATTCCCGGCTTATTTTTTTATAATCAGAATTATAACTTTGAGGAAGACCTTATAAGGTGCAACTTTATTGGTATTGTGGAGCATCAAATCATTCTGGTATATATTGGGACCTAACAATCCTTGACATGCTATTTTGAACTTTTTACTAGGCAGCTATAATTAAATGCGAATGCTTAATTTGAGACGATTGTTGTTTTTCAAGTCATCAATTTTCGGAGTAGAAGGAAATTGCGACATAAATCATAAATCACCGCTACGGAAATACACTCCGCTTTCCGCGGGCGGCTGGTGAGCCTCCTCGCGCTCCGCGCTCCGGGGTCTCACCTATGCCTCTGCTCCCGCAGGACTAAGGAAGGCAACTAGGAGAATAATCCTCGCAGAAAAATCGTGTTTTTTATGATTTTTTGAGTCTACGTGTATTTCCTTTGCTAGCTAGTTAAGATGATCTGATTTAAGTTGCACCAAAGCTAAAATCACCTTGAGAGAAAAAGCAAAGACGCCCGGTCTTTCCTATCAAAAAAGCATCGACAGCACACAAGGAGATTGGAGCGTAAGGCGCGAGACTCCTTCGGGAACAGCAACCAGCGTTACTTCTCGAATAAACTTCGAGTTGTTCCGAGAAAGCTGACTGCGAAGCGGTACGAGTAGACGCAGGAACAGGAGATTTTTATTCATAAATACTTGGGAACAAAAATAGCCCATTCCCAAGTTAGCTGAGGCACTAAGGACGATCGGTTAAAATCGTCACGTCCTGTGACAACACCGATCCTACCCACGTCCTGTGGGCATGAGGAAAGCGAGCGACCTGGAGCGGAGATCTACACTATTAGCTCGGAAAAGTATCACCTTGCAGTTACATCGCAATCTATATCAATTACGCCTTTAATGGTTTGAGTCTTGCTATTTCTGTTTTGAAATCTTATCATTAGTTAAAATCCTTAATACCCTAACATTTCACTGAGAACCAAAAATTTTACTATAAATGGACAAGCTATCGTTTGGGTTAGAAAGATTGAATGGAATGGAGGAGGGTTTTAAATGCCCGTCATTTGGTATCATGTTTTGCGACAAAGGAGCGTTTTATTACTCCTGCTTATTGTCAACACGGTTGGTACAATTTATGGTTATTATTGGTATAAATATCAATTGATGGACACGCCCACTCGTTTTTTATTATTTGTACCAGATAGTCCTACAGCGAGTTTGTTTTTTTGTCTCGTATTGTTTGCTTTCCTTTGCAAACGGCATTTTCCTTTAATTGAAGCTCTGGCCATGACATCCTTATTCAAATATGGCGTATGGGCTGTTGGGATGAACATTGCTTCAGGTTTTACAGGGTTCCATCTTACTTCAGCAAATTATATGCTCATCATTTCTCATGGCTGTATGGCATTGGAAGGCTTATTGTATGCGCCGTTTTATAAAATGAAAATATGGCATCTCATGGTAGCGGGGGTTGTACTGTTGCACAATGATATCATTGATTATGTCTTTAATATGATGCCCAGATATGATCCTTTGGCTGCTCATCAAGATTTGATCGGTTACATCACCTTTTGGCTCAGCCTATTTTCTATCTTTCTAACCTACTGGCTTTGTATACGATATCAAAAAAATACCGATTACATATAAACTGGTCTACTCTTGTCCCTTTTTACATACAATGATGGTGTGAAAGGGGGACGGGCAATGAAAAAGATATGGGTTATTCTTATCATTTGTATATTGTTGTTAACGTTAGGTTTAGGAAATACCGTCCACGGAAAAGAGCAAGTCCCACAGTCTTTGGACTCATTAGTACCTTTATCCAATAAGATTTATGAGTTTATTAATGATCAAGAATATAATGCGGCCAAAGAGTCACTTAAGCAATTCGAGAAAAAGCTTAACACCCTCACTAATAATGAGCAAGCGTCTCTCGATCCAACAGTCATCCGAACAGTGACAACGAGTGAGGAGCAACTCAAGATTATGCTCGGGGTTGATGAAAAAAATAACCAAGAACTTCACCAGGCTGCGCTTGAGTTGAGATTGGTCATCGATGCGTTGGGTTCTGATGGTGAACCCTTATGGAAAAGTTTAAAGAAACCTCTTTTCAGTGCTTTTAACAAAGTCAAGCAGGATGCTGCTAATAAAAATGATCAGAGTTATCAATATGATCTTAATCAGTTTGTAGATCTTTATCAAACCATCTATCCTGCTCTTGTTGTTGATATTTCTCCAATGAAATTAGGACAGATTGATCAAGCCGTAACTAAACTGGTCGAGGCAAGGACGACGACCACTCAAGACGTTAAGAAAAACAAAAAGCAATTGCAGGAAGTGTCTAAAGACTTAAATCGTTTGTTTGATAGTAAGCTGACGACAATCGTTCTTACTGGACCCATGCTTTGGGCAATAGTGCTAGGTAGCGTAGTCGTTATCACATTATTTTATGTGATTTGGAGAAAATATAGAGGAAAGCAATTAGGAAGGGCCTATCCTTAAAGATTCAGTGAACAAATCGCCATCTATGTTGACAGGTCGGGGGGATTTGACTAAAATTGACCTTAATAGATTATTTTATATAATGGCAAGCCAACCCTACTTTGATGTCTTTTGAGTCAAAAATTAGACCATTAAGTAGGACTCATGTGCTTATCATGAATCGATTCTGTTCAACGAACATTCGATGGGGAAGAGCACTCTCCTTTGAATGAGGTTTAACATAATGTTTAAAGAGAGAGAAAGGAAGATTGACCACGCAAAACGATGCATTCCTTTACCTTTTTAAACTACCGCTAACCAAATATGGAGGGTTGTCCTATGAGTCTAGGTGCATATCTTATTTACTTCGTTATAATCATGGCCATTCCCATTTGGGCACAAAGTAAAGTGAGAGGAACCTTTAATAAATACGTTCAAGTGCCGAACGAAACAGGTTTAACAGGGGCACAAGTCGCTAGGCGAATTCTTGACGAGCATGGCTTATATAATGTTGATATTGAAGAGATCCCTGGTCAACTTTCTGATCATTATGATCCGAGAAGTAAAGTATTGAGGTTATCCTCAGCCATTTATCATGGAAATTCAGTTGCAGGGACTGCAGTTGCAGCCCATGAAGTAGGCCACGCCATTCAAGACAAAGAAGACTATGTGCCACTTCGCTTCCGACATGCTTTAGTACCAGTGGCGAATTTTGGTTCCAGTATGGCATGGATCTTTATCATTGCTGGAATGATTTTCAGTGCTACATTAGGATTAATAGGTGTTATCTTTTTTGCAGCAGCTGTCCTTTTCCAAATTGTCACATTACCAGTAGAATTTAATGCCTCAAGAAGAGCGATGGTTCAGCTAGAAACATTAGGGCTCATACACAGTGAGGAGAAGCGGAGTGCTAGAAAAGTCCTAAGTGCTGCTGCTTTAACCTATGTGGCTGCTGCGTTGGTTGCTGTCCTCGAGCTTTTGCGTTTTGTCTTAATGTTTGTTGGGACTAATGATGAGGATTAATTTTAATGAAATCAAAGGGGCTGAGACATAACTCGCCCAAAAGAGTAAAAAAGATTCCGATGACCGCTTTTTGATCATAGGAATCTTTTTTGTTGGTTGCTTACCAAATCCATTAGGTGTTGAGGCTGTAGCCGAGGAAGGGATCGTTGCTTTCACAGGAGAGCTAAATGACCAGAGGCCCCTATTCTTCAAATAAAGGCTTTTTATTTTCATCAAGTGTAAAACCTTCACCAAGGACATCATGGATATCGTTCACAGCCACGAAGGCGTGAGGGTCTATACTTTTAATGATATTCTTCAATCTGAAAATCTCACTACGACTAACGACGCAATATAAGGCATCGATTTCTGCCCCCGTGTACCCACCTTTTCCTGTGAGGAGTGTGGCTGTTCGATCAAGTTTCTCAATAATCTCTTTGGCAATCTCTTGATTTTTTTTAGAAATAATCATAGCAGCATTCGCAGCATAGGCTCCCTTTTGAATAAAGTCAATGACTCGAGAACCAACGAATACTGCGACCAAAGTATACATCGCTTGCCGATAATCAAGATAGATTAATGAAAGCACAATTACACAGGCATCTATGGCAAACATAGTTTTCCCAATTGGCCAACCCAAGTATCGAAAGGTTAACCTGGCGATAATATCTGTGCCTCCCGTAGTGCCACCGTATCTAAAAATAATCCCTAGTCCTGTACCAATTGTAATTCCCGCAAAGAGAGCGGCTAAGGTCATATCGTTTTGAAGTGTAAAGGAAAAAGTAATAAAGTATTGAAAAATCCATAAAAAGAGCGATAGGGAAGCAGTGCCAATGACACTATAGATAAAAACCGTCCGTCCAAGTAAGCGCCATCCAATAATAAATAACGGAATATTAATGATCAGGTTACTGAGACCAGGATCAATGTGAAAAAGATTATAGAGAATAAGGGTGATCCCTGTTACGCCACCTTCAGCTAAATTGTTTTTTATATTAAAATTGACGAGGCCGAAGGCAAAAATCGCAGATCCTAATAGCATGAAAAGTATATTCTTGATTCTAATTTTAAACACCATAAAAAAACCTCCTGTCTTACTCAGTTGAAATAATAATTAGAAAGAAATCAGCTTTTCTTTTTAGGGGAGCGTGTTATTATGTAGGTAAACCGAGAAAATAAGTTAAAACGATTTCTCTCAAGCTTTTTTTCTCTAAAAAAACCTTTGATAAAGTTGGGACATGATGAAATGAAGTGCTTTTGACATCATTACTTTATAAGGTTCCCTAGCTAGTATAGTCAATACCAGCGCTAGTTACAATAAAACGTTTTTCATTTGGCATTAGTCTTTGATATTCGCTAAGATAGAAGAGGAACATGTCATAAAGAAAGTGGGGTCGTGTGAATGAAATCAATGGCTGAACTCCAGCGAGAAGTTGATGAATATATAGGACAATTTAAAGAAGGTTATTTTTCGCCACTGGCTTTGACTGCACGTTTGACTGAAGAACTTGGTGAACTGGCACGTGAAGTGAATCATTACTATGGTGAGAAACCAAAAAAACAGTCAGAGGCACCGAATACGGTTGAGGAAGAACTAGGCGATTTATTATTTGTCGTCATATGTCTCGCCAATTCATTACATATTGATCTTACCGAATCTTTTGATGGTGTCATGAACAAATTCAAGACACGTGATAAAGACCGCTGGACGTTAAAAGAACAACGGGAGGGTATACAAGATGAGTAGCATGATAAAAGTTGCAGTAGCAGGTCCGAGAGGGAAAATGGGGAAAGAGGCCGTGAAGATGATTACGGGTCAATCACATTTTCAACTCGTTGCAGCTGTCGATAGGGAAAATGAAGGTCTACAACTAAAGGATTTAGAGGGTTTTCCAGATAGTGATGCTCCAATTTATACTGATATTGACAAATGTTTCGCAGAAATAGATGTCGACGTCCTTGTTGATTTTACACATCCAGAAGCAGGAAAACGCCATGTTGAAAAGGCACTTGCTCATGGTGTGAGGACTGTTGTAGGGACATCTGGCTTTAGTGAAGACGATGTGGCTAACTTTCGGTTAATGGCTGAAGATAAGCAACTTGGGGCCATTATTGCTCCTAATTTTGCCATTGGCGCTGTGCTGATGATGAAGTTTAGTCAGATGGCTGCCCGTTATTTTCCTCATGTTGAGATTATTGAACAGCACCATGATCAAAAGCGCGACGCCCCCTCTGGCACAGCGATCAAAACAGCAGAATTAATACATAACAATCGTGAAGCGTTACAACAAGGTCATCCTGAAGAAAAGGAATTATTAGAAGGTGCTCGAGGGGCTCATTATCATGGATTTCGGATTCATAGTGTACGACTCCCAGGTTTAATTGCCCATCAACAAGTGATTTTTGGAAGTGATGGGGAGTTATTAACCCTTCGTCATGATTCGATGAACCGCGAATCCTTTATGCATGGCGTGCGTTATGCTATAGAAACGGTGATGCGTCTAGATACATTAGTTTATGGCTTAGAAAACATACTTGAATAAAGGTGGAGCTGTTATGAAGATAGCATTAATTGCCCATGATAAAAAGAAAAAAGATATCGTTCAATTTGCACTTGCCTATCAACCTATTCTAAAGAAACATGAACTTTATGCGACAGGAACTACAGGTTCCAGAATTCAGGAGGCGACAGGGTTAAACATCCACCGGTTTCAATCGGGTCCGTTGGGTGGCGATCAGCAAATTGGTGCAATGATAGCAACAAATGAAATGGATATTGTGATCTTTTTTAGAGACCCACTTACTGCTCAGCCGCATGAGCCTGATATTTCTGCCCTTATACGTTTAAGCGATGTTTATGAGATCCCACTGGCAACAAACATGGCAACCGCTGAATTGTTGATACATGCTTTAGAGAGAGATGAACTTCATTGGCGAAATATTATTAAAGACCGTCGTGAAAAGGATAAGTTATGATGGTTGAATCATTAGATTTATTGGCCTTTGGCGCACATCCCGATGATGTGGAAATCGGCATGGGGGGGACAATTGCCAAACATATCTCTCTAAAGAAAGCAGTGGGCATCATTGATTTAACAAAGGCAGAGCTCTCCTCGAATGGAGATGTTGTCACTCGACAACAAGAAGCCAAGGAGGCCTCCGAGATCCTTGGCTTAACCGTCCGGCAAAGTTTTGATATACCTGATCGCGGTATCGAGATGAACCATGAGACGATTTCGCTTATCGTCGATAGCATAAGGCGCTACCGCCCAAGCGTTGTTTTTGCCCCATATTTTATTGATCGTCATCCTGATCATGGCCATTGTGGCAGGCTTGTGGAAGAAGCCGTTTTTTCGGCTGGAATCAGGAAGTATAAAGGGATGCAAGATTTACCTAGCCATAAAGTAGAGGCACTTTATTTTTATTTTATTAATGGGTTTCATACTCCAAGTTTTTGTGTTGACATTACTCAAGTCCACGAGCAAAAAATGCGAGCTTTAAGTGCCTATAAAAGTCAGTTTATCTTATCAGAGGAAAGTGTTGAGACACCTCTAACAACAGACTACTTAGAAACGGTAGAGAGTCGAGATCGTTTATTTGGCAAAGAAATCGGAACTCGTTATGCAGAAGGCTTTATTTCCAAAAAGCCATTGGTCATCTCATCGTTTATTTAGGAGGATAGGAGAAGAATAATGACACTAAAAATAGGAATTACGTGTTATCCCACGGTTGGCGGTTCAGGCATTGTAGCAACCGAGCTCGGAAAAAAACTTGCCGAGAAGGGCCATGAAGTGCATTTTATAACCTCTAGTATTCCTTTTAGGTTAGATAAATTTTCTCGCAATATTTTCTATCATGAAGTAGAAGTCAATCAATATGCGGTGTTTAGATATCCTCCATATGATATTGCATTAGCAAGTAAGATGGCGGAGGTGGCTCAAAGAGAACACTTAGATCTATTACATGTTCATTATGCTGTCCCTCATGCTATATGTGCGATTTTAGCGAAGCAAATGGTTGGGGATCACTTGAAAATTGTGACCACCCTGCATGGCACCGATATAACCGTTCTCGGATATGATCCTTCATTAACACAGATGATTCGATTTGGGATTGAACATTCTGATCATGTTACCGCAGTCTCTAAAGATTTGGTACAACAAACAAAAGCATTAATTGAAACAGATAAATCGATCACACCGGTTTATAACTTTGTGGATGAAGGCACTTATTATAAAAGAGCATCAAGTGATTTAAGAGAGGCCTATGGGATCACGTCTGAAGAGAAGGTCCTTATTCACATCTCGAATTTTAGAGAGGTCAAACGGGTTCCGGATGTAATCAAAGCTTTTGCGCGTATTCAAGAGAAGATCAGTTCCAAGCTCATCCTTATCGGAGAGGGTCCAGAGCTTCCTATTGTTACACGACTTGTAGACCAATATGGCTTAACGGATAAAGTCCTTTTCCTTGGAAAACAAGAAAATGTTGCTGAAATATTATCGATTAGTGACTTGGCCTTTCTCCTCTCCTCTAAAGAGAGCTTTGGATTGATTCTTCTCGAAGCAGCGGCTTGTGGCGTACCTGCCATTGGAACGAAAGCTGGAGGGATACCAGAAGTGATTGTTGAGGGTGAAACTGGTTATTTAAGCGAAGTGGGTGACATTGAAACTATCGTGTCTCAATCCTTAAAGATTCTTGGAGATCATGACTTACATCAACAAATGGCCAAAAATGCAGTAGAGTTAGTCAGGAAGAAATTCCACTCTGAACATATTGTAAAGCAATATGAAGATATTTATTATCAAGTGTTGAGTAAATTTCCTAATAATGTATAGCGCATAAGAAAAGAAATAGTCTTGTAACTGGAAGGATTAAGGAAATGAGGTCTAAGAAAGTGAAGAATCGTGCCATTGAACAGGCAAACGCTGTTTTATATTTATTAGAGCGCGCACATTACCAAGCCTATATCGTAGGTGGAGCTGTTCGAAATCTTCTCTTAGATCTCCCTATCCATGATGTTGATATTGCCACTTCTGCTGAGCCCGACGAGGTCATGTCGCTTTTTCAGGTCACCTTTCCAGTGGGTATCGAGCATGGTACAGTGGTTGTACGATATGATCATGTTGATTATGAAGTCACTACCTTTCGTTCAGAGTCAGAGTATAAGGATTTTAGGCACCCTGAACAGGTCAGGTTTGTAACATCTCTTGAGAAGGATCTTGCTCGGAGAGATTTTACTGTTAATGCCATTGCCATGAATAGAGAAGGCACTTTGATTGATCCATATAACGGACAAGCTGATATTCAAAGACAGGTTTTGCGCTCTGTTGGTAAGGCTTCAGAGCGTTTCGAAGAAGACCCGCTTAGGATTTTACGGGCGGCCCGTTTTGTAGCTCAGTTGAATTTCAGTCCAGATGTAGAGCTGAAACAGGCGATGCAAGCGAAAAATTTTAGAATACGTAAATTGTCAGTCGAGCGTATCTATCAAGAAATGACAAAGCTTCTTGCTGGACGATGGGCAGCAAAAGGATTACACCTCTTGATGGCAACAGGTGTTTTTTCAGAATTACCGTTGCTTTGTCATCAAAGCCCTAAACAGAATCATGAAGTGGTAAAAATAGATTATAGGGAATGTTCTTCCGATGCCGAGCGCTGGGCGGCGTTTTTACTCTCTTTGGATATCAAAGATGTTAAAGCCTTTTTAAAAGCCTGGCGATTTTCTAGAAAAAACGAAAATCAGGTACAGTTCTTGATCAAACAGTTTAAGGTTTTTACAAAGAAGGAATGGGATGCTTACGCGGTTTATCAAGTGGGTATTGAGAATGTAAGAGCGATTGAAAGATTAAAAAAAGCCTTTCACTTGAGAGGTGAGGGGCAAAAACAATGTGCTGAAGCATACAACGAGAGACTTCCGATTCATTCTCGAAAAGAATTAAAGGTAAATGGAAATGACCTTCAACAATGGTTGGGCCGAAAACCGGGTCCATGGATTCAGGAATGGATAATAAGGATTGAGGCTGCTGTTGTAAAAGGGCAACTCGTTAATGACAGAGTTGCGATTAAAGGATGGGTAGAATCTTGTCACAAACAAAAGAAGAAATTTTAAAATTATTATTTCAACATAAGGAAACCTTTATCTCAGGGCAAGCCATTTGTGAACAACTTGGATGTTCTCGAACAGCGGTTTGGAAGCATATCACTGAATTAAGGAAGGAAGGCTATACGATTGAATCTGTCCAAAAACGAGGGTACAAACTTTTAGAGGCCCCCAAAAGATTGACCAAAGAGGAAGTGCTCGCCAATCTAAATTCCCGCTATTTTGGAAAGGTTATTGATTTTCATGAGGTTGTCCCGTCTACTCAGAAAATCGCCCATCATTTGGCGGAAGATGGTGCGACTCATGGGACGTTGGTTCTTGCTGATGAACAAGCAGGGGGACGGGGAAGATTAGGCCGTGTTTGGCACTCACCAAAGGGAACAGGGATATGGATGAGTTTAATTCTTAAGCCAGACCTGACGATTAACCGTATTCCACAACTCACATTATTAGCAGCAGTGGCGATTGTTCGATCAATTAAAAAGGTTTCAGACGTAGACTGCAGCATTAAGTGGCCGAACGATATTCTCTTTGAGGGGAAGAAACTTGTTGGGATATTAACGGAATTGCAATCGGAAATGGAGAATGTAAGGGCTGTTATTATCGGGATGGGGATTAATGTGAATATCGAATGGGCTGATATGCCGGCAGAAATTCGTGACATTGCCACCTCGCTTAAGATTATCACTGGAAAAACACAGTCAAGAGTGATGTTAATTCAAACGATCATGACCGAATTAGAGAAGTTATATGACCTTTATCTTAACGAGGGTTTTGAAGTCATTAAACCGATGTGGGAGACTTACGCGTTGAGCATAGGAAAAGTCATTCGTGCTCGGACCATGCAAGGCGAGGTTCTCCAAGGCGTTGCCAAGGGCATTAATAATGATGGAGTCCTTCTCCTTGAAGATGATCAAGGCGTTGTCCATCATATCTATTCTGCTGATATTGAAATTTAATTTTTTTACAACTTCATGGATAACTTTCCCCATTCAAAAACAAACTATTTGTTGGAATGGGGGAGGTTGTTATGAAGAAAAAAGTGTTGTTTATCCTAGGGGTTGCCTTAGGCTTATTTGTAAGTTCACATACATTAACCTATGCGGCCGAATTGTCGGGGATTAGACGGATCAAGATGGATATCGCACCTGATGAACTCGTCGTTTCCTTCTTGAAATTAACGTCAGGTGAAGCGACACTGATAAAAAGTGAAGATGAAACCATCCTAGTGAACACAGGGAGTCGTTCCTCTCGAAGGGAACTGCTGAAAAAACTGAAGGTATTTAATACAAAAAACATTGATGATTTGGTTATTACAAATGATAGCCCCTCCTATACAGGGAACATGAGTGCCATCGTCAAAGATTATGATGTGAGTAAAATCTATACATCACATATCATTGCTCATCACATGTGTCAAGACGAAAGATTACCTTATTGCTTTTTAATTAATGTGTGGAAAAAAGGAACGTATTATCCTCTGGATGCATTGAAGACAAGGGTAGTAAGTGTCTCTCCAAGTGGAAGTCTCAATCTTTTATTTACTTTTGGAAAAACCACTTTATTTCACATGGGGTATTTCCCTAGTGAGGAGGAGCAAACACACCTTGAAGAACACCTTAGGGCAACACAGATCCTTAAAGTGGCTGATTATGGCGAGAGTGAATTGTTTGATGAAAGATTCTTAAGGCATATTGATCCTCATGTTGCAGTCCTCTATCACCATCCTGACTTTAGAACCAACGCAGACCTTATTTCGCAAATTGAAAGTCATTGGGTGGATATATACAAATTACATCAGGTTGGGACTGTGACGTTCTTTTTGAACCGTGATGGTTATGAGGTCAAATCCTTTGACTGAAAAGGGAGAGGGCAAAGTCTCTAGTTGCATTTTTACGAAAAAATGATTACGATAGAGATGTTCATTAAAAAACGAAACCCAAAAAAGGTTTCGTTTTTTAAAAGGTGTCGGTTAGGTTTTTTATTTTCCCTTGTCTTATAAAATGAAAGCTGTGTCCCCTGAGGTTACAGCTAGGTGTTTAATTAAGGGTAATTATAGTTTGACCTTGAAACGGCTAAGTATGACTAGTATATTTTGTACGTTTATCCTTTAATCTTTTGTTATATAAGTGGCATTCTCTTGACCATTTTTTATAAAATGTGTTTTCTATTACTGTACATAAGTGAGTGAATGGTTTAATGAAAAAAGCATTATGGATTGTCGGTGCCATTGTTGTCATTATCGGATTTTGTCTTGGACTCCTTTATCACGATGCGATGGGATATAAGCGAAGTCAAGCGACAATCGCCAAAAATGAGGTTTTGAAGCATTACGATGTCAAAAAAGTCAAAAATGTGAGTGCTTTTCATGGGGATGTCCCTTACCAGGTGGTTGACGCCGTTCAAAACTCTGGAGAAGAAGTTTATATTATGATTCCTGATAAAAAGAGTAAGGCTAAAGCCCAAGTCATTCCCGCCAATACAGGGTATACAAAGAAAGAAATTTTGGCTGCCTTTAAATCCCACGTTTCTTATCGGAGTATTGTTTCGACTCAGTTGGGGATGGTGAGCGGAAATCCCGCCTGGGAAATTGTTTATAAAGATAATGAAAATCGTTTCGTTTTCAGTTATTATAATTTTAATAATGGTGATAGCCTTTCGGATCCAATCGCTATTCAATAAAGCTCAAACTAACAATGCTAAGAGTGTAAGTTCAAAGCACGTTTTGGACGGACTCTAAGAATGGGAAATGGGGAGACTAGAGACATGGAATTATCACAAAGAGTGAAGAATATTACACCTTCGAGTACTTTAGCGATAACAGCCAAAGCAAATGAATTAAGAGCAAGTGGCATTGATGTCATCGGTCTTGCTGCTGGTGAACCGGATTTTAACACACCTGAGCCAATTATAGAGGCGGCGATTAAGGCGGCGCGGGAAGGGCATACCAAATACACTGCGACGTCAGGTTTATCAGCATTAAAGGAAGCTATTGTAAAAAAAATAGCCCATGACAACAAAATTCATATTAAAAGTGAAAACATTATCGTTACAACAGGTGCTAAACATGCGCTTTACCTAACATTCCAGGCCTTACTTAATCCAGGAGACGAAGTAATCATTCCTGCGCCTTATTGGGTCAGTTATACAGAGCAAGTGAAACTAGCAGAGGGTGTCCCTGTTATCGTGAATGGGCTTGAGGAAAATGATTTCAAATTATCTCTTGAACAAATCAAGCAAGCGACGACTGAGAAGACCAGAGCCATTATTATTAACTCACCAAGTAATCCAACGGGGATGATTTATTCTAAAGAAGAATTAAAAGAGATTGGTGAGTATTGCTTAGAAAAAGGCTTGGCTGTCATCTCTGATGAAATTTATGAAAAGCTTGTGTATGACGGTGCAGTCGCCACTTCAATAGTGGAAGTGGTCCCTGAGCTTCAAAAGACTGCGGTAATGATCAATGGCGTTTCAAAATCTCATGCGATGACAGGGTGGCGGATTGGCTACGCAGTAGCAGACAGCGTTCTTATAAAGGCCATGACTAATGTTGCCAGTCACAGCACTTCGAATCCTACGTCAATTGCCCAGTATGCCGCTCTAGAAGCTTATACAGGCTCACAGGAGTCTGTTGAACATATGCGCCAGGCGTTTGAAGGACGCTTAAATAGAGCTTATGAACGCCTTATCTCAATTCCTGGTATTCGTTGCATTAAGCCTCAAGGTGCTTTTTACCTTTTTCCTAATGTTAAGCGGGCGGCAGAGATGACAGGATTTTCCTCTGTGGCGGATTGGGCTACGGCTTTAGTTGAAGAAGCTAAAATAGCGGTTGTTCCAGGAGAGGGATTTGGCGCTCCTGATTATATGCGATTATCCTATGCTACCTCAATGGAAAATATTAATGAAGCTCTAGACAGGTTGCATACCTTTATGGAAAGTCATATTAAGTAACCAGCGATATTTTTGCTCGTTCTACCCTTTGACAGATTGTTTTGAGGCGTAAAGGGGGAACGTAATCTGGTATAAATAAGCGTACAATTGAAGAATAAAGGAAGGTTAACATGCAGAAAACGACAATTTCACAAGTATCAAAATATGTTGAACAAGAGGTTAAGATTGGCGCTTGGATCGCGAATAAACGTTCAAGCGGTAAAATTCAATTTTTACAGCTTCGAGACGGTACAGGATTTATACAAGGCGTAGTGGTCAAAAGTGAAGTTTCTGAAGAAACATGGGAAGCTGCGCGATCTTTAACCCAAGAAAGTTCCTTATATGTGATCGGTACTGTCCGTAAAGATGATCGTGCGCCCTCAGGGTACGAACTTACAGTAAATGAAGTCCAAGTCCTCCAGATTGCTCAAGATTACCCGATTACGCCTAAAGAGCATGGAACAGAATTTTTGATGGATCACCGCCATCTATGGTTAAGGTCAAGTAGGCAAAATGCGATTTTACGTATTCGAAATGAAATCATCAAAGCGACCTATGAGTTCTTTAATGAAGAAGGCTTTATTAAGGTTGATCCACCCATACTCACAGGAAGTTCTGCAGAGGGCACAACCGATCTCTTTCATACCGAATATTTTGATCGTGATGCGTATTTGTCACAAAGTGGACAACTTTATATGGAAGCGGCGGCGCTTGCCTTTGGTAAAGTCTTTTCCTTTGGTCCAACGTTCCGTGCTGAAAAATCAAAAACCCGTCGGCACCTCATTGAGTTTTGGATGATTGAACCTGAAATGGCTTTTGTTGAACATGAAGAAAGCTTAGAGATTCAAGAACAATATGTGTCTTACATTGCTCAATCGGTCCTTAACAACTGCAAAATGGAACTTAAAGTTTTAGATCGAGATGTCTCTAAACTTGAGAACATTAAAGCTCCTTTTCCGCGGATTACATATGATGACGCTATTCAATTGCTTAAAAATAAGGGTTTTGATGATATCGAGTGGGGTGAAGACTTTGGTGCACCGCATGAAACAGCAATCGCTGAAAGCTTTGATAAGCCAGTGTTTATTACTCACTATCCAACCAATATCAAAGCTTTTTACATGAAACCTGACCCTGATCGTGAAGACGTCGTATTGTGTGCTGATCTCATTGCACCTGAAGGTTACGGTGAAATTATTGGAGGGAGTCAGCGTATTGATGACCTCGAGCTTCTTCAGCAACGTTATAATGAACACCAATTAACAGATCCTGCGTACGAATGGTACCTAGAACTTCGTAAATACGGATCTGTACCACACTCAGGATTCGGCTTAGGTCTTGAGCGAACAGTGGCGTGGCTATGTGGCATTGAACATGTGCGTGAAACCATTCCATTCCCAAGATTGTTAAACAGATTGTATCCTTGATGTAAAACGAGTGACTCTCTACTGAGTCACTCGTTTTTCTAATAAAATCAAAATGTATTAGTTGACCTCTTACGCGCGTCCTTTTTCTGAATAAATAAAGTTCTGTGGATGTTAATAGAGGCGTTAGTGTTGCTCGCCACTCCAGACTGCTCGCTTTTCCCATGCCAACACGAAGTGGAGAGTGGTAGCGTGGGAGGCGTATGCCTGAACATCAGGCTGGGCTTAAAGAAACGGTGAAGTACAAACCAAGTTTTCTAATCATTCATTCAGCGTGATATTCCTTTTAAATGTGTTATAATCTTCATTAGAGGTGTCGAATGATGGAGAAGGAACTTTTAATTGAATTTCTGACCAATGGTGGTCTGACCATACCTAGGCTTTTAATTGAAAATTATTCAGAATTGGGTTTAAATGAGGAACAGTGTCTTATGGTGATTCATATCTATTCTTTTATTAAAGAAGGGAACACGTTTCCGACACCGGATGAACTCGCTCGGAGGATGTCCTGTGATTCTTCTCAATGTAGCAACCATTTACGAATGCTTGTGCAATCAGGATTTTTAGAAATTAAACAGGAAAAAGATCGGAGCGTTTATACAGAAAGCTATTCTCTTGATCCTTTGTGGGAGCGGCTGATTAGCCTAAAATTCCTAACGAAAAATACAGAAACAAAGATGGAGCAAGAAGATGCCCTCTATACGATATTCGAAAAAGAATTTGGAAGACCGCTTTCGCCGATGGAATGTGAATCCTTAACGATGTGGATGGATCAAGATCAACATTCTCCAGAAATGATTACGGCGGCATTACGTGAAGCTGTTATCTCAGGGAAATTGAATTTCCGCTATATCGATCGCATCTTATTTGACTGGAAAAAAAGTGGCGTTCGAACTTTGGCACAGGCAAAATCTCATGGTGAAAAAATTAGAGGTCGCTATACCGCGACTTCCTCCAAAAAGCCAAGTGATAAACCGAACCATAGGCAAACAAAAATACCGATGTACAATTGGCTTGATAATTAATAGTGGGGCTCCCTTATGGGGAGCCCTGTCCTTTGAACGGAAGGTGATAATATGACAGTTACAAAGAAGGTCATGCGACATATATTAGATACTTTAAAAGAGATGTTTCCTGATGCTGAGTGTGAGTTGACTCACTCTAATGCTTTTGAATTAACAATAGCGGTTCTTTTAAGTGCTCAATGCACAGATAAAAAGGTGAATCAGGTGACGGAGGATCTCTTTAAGAAATATAAGACACCTTGGGATTATTTAGGCGTCTCTCTTGAGGAGTTAGAAAATGATATCAAACGCATTGGTCTTTATCGTAATAAGGCGAAAAATATCCGAAAGTTGTGTGAAGCTTTAATCGAGAAATATGATGGGGAAGTCCCGCGCACTCATGAACAACTCGTAGAATTAGCGGGTGTGGGTCGCAAAACAGCGAATGTCGTCGTCTCTAATGCTTTTGGTGTTCCGGCTATCGCCGTTGATACCCATGTCGAAAGGGTCAGTAAACGCTTAGGCATTTCTCGATGGAAGGATAGTGTCTTAGAGGTTGAAAAGAATTTGCAACGGCTTGTTCCAAAAGAAGAATGGACACAGACGCATCATCGTTTAATTTTCTTTGGGCGTTATCATTGTACAGCTCGAAATCCAAACTGTCCGGAATGTCCTTTATTAGAGATTTGTCGCGAAGGCAAGAAAAGAATGAAGAGCCGTGAGGAATAAGAAGTAGGTGTTGCACTTCACTGCATTTATAGGCATAGAATACAGCATGATAATCTGCGAGGAGGAGAATCATGCAAATTCATGTTGTCAGTCAAGGGGATACCATATATGCGTTAGCTCGTACCTTTGGTGTTCCAGCGCAAGAGATTATTACACAAAACAACTTGGATCACCCCAATGATTTAGTCGTAGGGGAGACCTTACTTATTCCCACAACCAACACCTATATCATTCAACCCGGGGATACGTTATGGGAGATTGCCAAAAAGTTGAACATCAATTATCAGGCACTCCTTGATGCCAATCCCAATGTGAGACCGCAAAATCTGTATCCCGGGCAAAGTTTGTCGTTACCGCAAAGGGAAAAACAGCACATTATAGTCAATGGTTATTTAGAACCTCACACAGGAAATGCTCAGCGTTTTGTGGAGGCTAGTGCCGCACTGACTTATTTATCTGTTTTTAGCTATGAAGTGAGCGCTGAAGGGAATCTAACGGCTCCAGATGATGCTGAAGTCTTAGCAGCGGTTAAAAATACAGATGTTTCACCACTGATGGTCATTACGAATTTATCAGAAGGCGAATTTAAACGGGAAATTGCTGCTGCGATCTTTAATAGTAATGATGTTCAGGAACATTTGATTTCCAATATCTTATCCGTTTTGCGGCAAAAAGGGTATCGGGGCATCAATATTGATTTCGAATTTTTAGGCAGTAATATGCGCGAACAATATAATCAATTTCTCCAGAAAATAACGCAACGCATGCACCAAGAGGGTTATATAGTCAGTACTGCACTCGCTCCCAAGACAAGCGGAACGCAAGTGGGGGCATGGTATGAAGCACATGATTATGCGTTTCACGGTCGGACTGTTGATTTTGTCGTTTTAATGACCTATGAATGGGGATGGAGTGGTGGCCCACCAATGCCAGTAAGTCCAATTACCCAAGTTCGCCAAGTGGTTAACTATGCTCTTTCGGTAATGCCAGCGAATAAGATAGTCATGAGTATACCGCTCTATGGCTATGACTGGACCTTACCCTATCAAGAAGGCGGGAAATTTGCAAGAGCTGTACGGTATCAGCAAGCAATTGATTTAGCAAGACAAAATCACACGAATATCGAGTATAATCAAAAGGAAGAATCACCTTTTTTTAGGTATACCGACGCCCAAGGGCAGCAACATATTGTGTATTTTGAGGATTTAAGAACAATGGAAGCTATGTTTCAAATGGTCGATGATGATAATTTAAGAGGCATTAGCTTCTGGAATCTTGCGTTTACTTTCCCACAAGTTTGGCCACTGTTACAAGATAAGTTCACGATAATAAAAGAAGGATAATAACACGAAGGCTGTTCCACTAAAAGAAAAGAGTGGGCCAGTCTTTTTTATCTATAGAATCCGAATAGAGCCAAAGAATCACACTCAAAAATGGTAATAAGCATTTTTTACTTTCCTTCATTTCTTAAAGAGACTATGATAAAAAAGAAGTCTCTGAGCAAAAGGAAGAGAAGGAGTGATCTCTTTGGGGAAAATTGTTTATTCTTGCATCACCCCACACGGAGGAGAAATTATACCTGAACTCGCAGGGAAGCAACCAAAAAGAATGGAAAAAACAAGACAAAGGATGTGCCAGTTAGGAAAAAGGGTTGAGGCACATCATCTAGAAGCGCTGATTATCATCACCCCTCATGGGATTAGGATCGATGGTCAATTTTCAATTATTAATAGTGAAACGGTAGAAGGAAGCGAACAAGAAAATCAGCGTACATATTACATGATCAGGGAAACCGATCGATCATTAGCGAAAGAGATAGCCCAAGAAGCCCAAAACATGAATCTGCCATGTGGGTTATTAAACTTTGGGACCGCTGAAGGCCCATTATCCCGGTTACCATTAGATTGGGGCGCGGTAGTCCCTTTAGCTTTTATGCCCGATGTTCCCGTAGTCATTATCACACCCTCACGTTTAAATTCGAATGAAGACATGCTTGCCTTTGGAAAAGCCTTAAGAACCGCGGTGGATAAAAGTGATAAACGCGTAGGCATTATCGCAAGTTGTGATTGGTGTCATACTCACGATGCAAGTGGTCCTTATGGGTTCCACCCGTTGGCAAAGCAAGTAGATGAACGTGTGGTGGAGTATATAAAAAAAGGGGAAATAGAAGCTTTAAGTGAGATCTCAAAAGAAGAGATTGAGCAGGCAAAACCTGATGGCATTTGGCAAGCGTTGATTTTAGCAGGGGCAATACCAAAATCTGAGCGTGCAGTTGACTTTTTGTCTTATGAAGCCCCCACGTATTTTGGATTGATTTGTGCAGAGATTAGCCATGAATAACTGCTCGTTAGTTTTTTGAAGCGGCAAAGAGTAACGGTTTTGTCACGGAGCGCAGCCTTAGGGGAGTCCTGTTAGGCTCGCTTTTCTAGTGCCTAAAA
The DNA here is from genome assembly GCF_014639255.1 of Pullulanibacillus pueri. GTDB lineage: Bacteria > Bacillota > Bacilli > Bacillales > Sporolactobacillaceae > Pullulanibacillus > Pullulanibacillus pueri. The sequence goes on along the minus strand of NZ_BMFV01000007.1, from coordinate 63,387 downwards.
TAAAAAAAATAGAGGGAAAGCACCGCATTAAAGGGCGTTTCCCTCTATTTTTTACTAAAAAGGTGAAGCCGACTTAAAATCACACTTTTATGATTTCAAGTCGGCTTCTTTCATTTTATTTTGGCTTTGTATTAAAAGGCGAGAGGCTAATCTCCTGAGTTGGAATCCTCATCCTTATCATTATCGCCATTGACTAGACCATCTGGAAGGCCACCCGGGTTATCTCCTTGATTGTCACCGTTGACGTGCCCATTCGTACTTGTATGGTCATTATCATTGTCTTCATCTGTATTTCCTTGATTATTTCCATTATCATTTGGATTGTCTTGCCCTTGGCCTGGGCCTGGGCCTTGATTTTGGTCCTGATTTTGATCTTGGTTCTGATCTTGGTCTTGGTCGTTTCCATTTTTCTTATCTTCATCATCATTATCATTTTTTATTGTAATAGTAACAGTGGCAGGATCACTTGTTTTGTTATTCGCTTCATCGTCTTTGTCAGTATAAACGGCTGTGACAGAGAACTCATAGGATTGACCTGGCTCTAAATTTTGAATAGAGACGCTCTTGTTGGTCGTGTTATCAATCGGTTGATAATTGCCGCCAAATTTTTGAGCCACTTCGAAGCTAATGCCATCCATTTTTCCATAGTTCCACGAAAGAGAAACAGATTGATCATCAGGATTGTATTCAGCCTTTAAGCCTGTTGGTGCATCAATTTTTTGATACTTTGTTGATTGTTTTGTAGGCGCAGTCCCTTTGACATATAACCCACTTGTAATGTCACTGCTTGGTGTATTGGCACTTGCCACCAACCCAGTGTCTTTTTCAACAGAAACTCTAACAACAGAGCTTGGTTGCTTCCAATCCGCTGTGCTTTTTGAAGCGAGACGTTGAACCAAGGTTCCTGCTAAGACATTGGACACATGCTTTTCTGCAGGTGTAGACAATATCGCTCCCTTTTTAGCAGCCTGCTTCGGATCGTCAGGATCAAAACCACTCGTATCATAGCCACTCCACACAGATAAAGAAATATCTGGCGTATAGGCATTAAACCAAGAATCCAGGTAGCCACTATTGAGTTCACTATCGGTGAGATGATATTTTTTTTGATATTCAGCATTAGCGTTAGAGGAACCTGATTTACCAGCTACAACGTAACCAGATAAAGAAGGTCCGCTATAGGTCACTCTTTGTGTAATAACCTTTTTTAACATATCCGTAATCATATAGGCTGTATAATCATTCATTGCCGGATGCTGGTTATGATCATAATTGACCTTGCGACCATCCGGATAGACGATGTATTTAATCGCATAAGGTTCATTATAAACCCCACCGTTTCCGAAAGCAGCATAAGCACTGGCCATTTGTAATGGACTTTGGGTATTAGAACCAATCGCATAAGATTCATGGAGGGTTTTAATCCCTAATCCTAATTTATTGGCGAAATCGATAATTTTTTGATTCCCTTCTTTTTCTGCCACCTCTTGTAAGGTTTTAACGGCAGGAACATTTCGGGATTCATAAAGGGCTCTTTCGATGGTCATGGTGCCTTCATATTTATCATCCCAGTTATGAATTTCTGGTCCGCCGTTGGAATAACTGTGCGGTTCATCAGTTATCAAATGATTGGTAGGCCACTTGAGATATTCAATAGCAGGACCGTAATCAAAGATCGGTTTTGCTGAAGACCCAATTTGATTGTCCTTAGAATCGGTCGCAAAATTCCATTCGGTCGGATTATAGTGGCGCCTTGCACCAACAGCTAAAATACCACCCGTTTTTGTATCGACGACCGAGATCCCTGCCTGCATGTTTTCTCTGGTACCTTCGAAATTACTATCATTATTAATGACATCTTCAACTTGATCCTGAGCCTTTTCACTGAAGGTGGTATAAATCTTTAATCCCCCTTGATTCCAGGCCTTTTCAGAGATGTCTTTGTCCTTACCCACATACAAATCCTTAATGACGTCAATCATGACATAATGCTGTTCATCTTCTTCTTTATCCTCTTTTGGACGATTTTTCAGCATCTCTTTGATCGTGACTTTCTTGGCCTTATCGGCTTGTGCTTGAGTGATTTTATGATTTTTGACCATCATATCGAGCACAAGGTCACGGCGTTTTTTAGCATGATCAGGGTGAGTAATAGGATCATAATAAGCAGGGAGGTTAGGGATTCCTGCAAGCATAGCAGCCTGGGCCAATGTAATGTCATCAAAGTTATCGACAGAAAGGCCAAAATAAGTTTTCGCGGCTGTGGCAACCCCGTATGCTCCTTCGTTATAGTTGATCTTATTTAAGTACATGTCTAGAATTTGATCTTTTGTATATTCACGATCAAGCTTTACCGCAAGATAAGCTTCTTGAATTTTTCTTGTTAATGTTTTTTGCGGCGTTAAATAACTCGTTTTGATTAATTGCTGATCAATCGTACTTGCGCCTTGTGATCCGAACCCGTTTTTAAAGTTGGCAATAACAGAACCACCAATACGTATGGGATCTATACCAAAGTGGCTATAGAATCGAGCGTCCTCAACCGAGACCACAGCATCCTTAACGACCTGAGGGATTTCATCCGAAGATACATTTATGCGATTTTTAGATCCCGTCGTAGCCATGATGACAGGTTTTCCATCGTCACCAACTCCATATATTTCGTTGACAGCCGGAACTGTAAGTTTTGATTGATCAAGCGCTGGGGCTTTATGAATAATAATTGCAACAGCAATGGCTCCCGCGAGTGCAAAAAATAAAAATACGAGACAAAGGATCAAGACAATTCTTTTCACAAGGCTTTTTTTCTTTTTTCCGCCTTTTCGATGCTTGCCTTTATTTTGCATTGCTTTTCGACGTTCTTGTCTGGAAGTATAATCTGCCATATCTTCTCCAACCTTTCCGGTAGGCAAAACTATTCAAGTAATTCTATTCGTATAAAAAATTTATTTTGTGGCTACAAATAGATTTTATCTATGATTTGAATATAGTCAAGTCGTGGTCTATAGCTATTTTTTATTAGATAACCTTTGTTTTCAAAAACTTCCTTAGGGATTGATTTTCGTCCTCCATTTATTTGTTCCCACCAATACTGTAATAAAAACTCTGAATCGAGAAAATACACTTCATTAACATTAGAAAATTTGACAATAATAAAAGCAATACCGTTATGCTGTTTCACTTGACGCATATGCTCAATTTGGTGGTCGTGAAAGTTTTGCATAGGAAGTGCTGTTTTATTCTGCGTTTCTTTTGCTTCAAAGTCAATATATTTCCCTTTATAAACGCCGTTGTAATCAGTGGTAGATGGCTTTTTAAAATAAGCTTCAGTGATTTTGGCTGCGCTGCGTTTGGGATATTCAACATTGACAATTTGCAAGGGTGTGGGTTTTTTATGTATGAGTGCAATCTCATGATCCCGATAATATTTATTAGTGATATTAAGATCTTCTTCTAAAGTCATCCCACGATTACCGTAAGTAGTCTGCTTAACTTTCTTAGCTTTTGCTAGCGCTTGGTGCTCTATGAATTTTTTTCCGTTTGGATAATGAATGGCCATATCCTTTCTCCTTTAAATAGGTATTCATTTTATTATAACGCAAAAATAAAGGAGAAGGTTTCACATAGACCCAAAAAAGATGCACAGTCTTATGACAAGTAAGGTGAATTAATGATTAAAACACCAACAGAATGTCAAAAACGTAGAAAGCGTATCGTCCTTACGATTGAGGATCATAAATATATTGACATCATTAGAGGCAAGACACGGATTAATAATCGAGATAATGTTTCAAGAACAAAGAGCTACCTTACTTATTATCTTCAGCACCCTGAAATAACGTGGTCCTTGCTGGCCAGTATGGTCTCTCGAAATGCCGGATGGAATATGACCGATTTATGGAATGAACCTTTTCTTCAGTGGTTACGAGCGCCTTTTAGGCAAACCTTGTTTCATACTTATGAGCGCCCCAATTGGCTCATTTTTGAAGACACTTATCCTCAACTTTTAGTTTATGCTTTGTCAAAACAAGAGAAAAAGCCAATGTTTTATCTACTAAAAGCTTTTGGCGTTTCCATTTTTATAGAAGCAGAGTGGGAAAGGTATTGGAAAGAAAAAGACGGAGAGCGTTTGTACAAGGCACAGATCATAAACGAACAACAACTTATTGAGAGACCTGTTTTAAAACATCATTTTTTTCAGCAGAGTGTATTTAATACAATGCTTTTTTTTAGTCAAGAAGTACTTAAACTGAATGTGGTTGTATTTCCTACACTCCACGGCGAGCTTTACGGATATCCTGTCAGTCATTTTCAGGCGGTTAATGAACGCATCGAGTTAGGAAAAAATTTGCATAGTTTACTCTTTAAAAGTACACAGTCTCGAGCAATTCAGGAATTCGCCTTCACAGTTGCTCATACGGGCTCTAGAAGTGATTATGAACAATTTTTACCCCATCAAACTAAACCTGATTGGAAGCCGGGATTAAGGGAAGTGGGGCAGGAGATCAGGCATAAACGCAGTGAGGTGCAAGAGTGGTTTAAAGGAAAGATTTTAGGGCAATGGTTTGCGGAGCCTCAACAGCCGGCAAAAAGATTATCACCCTATTTTAAAAAGAGGCGGTTGCTCAATAAATGGGTTTCTTTTTGGTCATAACGTCAAAAAAGGAACAAAAAGGAAGCCCTTATAAGTGCAACTAAGGCTTTCGCCATTAAGGTGGCGATAAGCCAAGTTTTCTAATGAAATTGCAGAAAAAAGACAAGCTTTGCAGAATGGGCACTTCTTTTGTCAGGTGTGAAGGGAGGAAAGAAAAAACCGCGAATATAGTATTTAAATCCTAATGATGAGAGGAAGATTGCGGTGGCTAAGAATTTCCCAGATCAAGGCATTTCAAAAGAGGTATTTACTCATAAGCTTGAATCTCTAGAAAATAAAATAGAGCAAATTGACCGTAAAGTTTCTAGCAAGGCTGATGAAATTGTGAGTTTGCAAATTCTCGAGCATCGACGTGAATTAGAAGAAATTTATCAAGTGATCAAAAGTATAGATGCTCATATCCTTCACATTGAATCAGAACTTTCCCGGGTCGAGAATGTCTCAAGCGATCTCCATCAAGTCGATCTAGACATCCCCTCACGCAGTGAAAAGAAAAATAAAAGAACTTCAAAAGTAACGCCTTTGTTTACTTAAAGTAGAAAAGAGACGTCGTTTTTTGGTAGGATAGAGGTGGAGGTGACAGTCGTGGACATAGAAAAAAAACGGCGGTTACTAGAATTGAACCGACAATTAACAGCATTCAATCAACAAGCGAAAGATCAGTTTGTCCTCCGAACACGAAGTGAAGGGTACGAAATGGATTTTTATGGGGAAGTCAAGCCTTTTGCGGATGAAGTATTAAAGGTTGTGGACGAATGGAAGGATTTAGTGAGCGATTGGATGACTTCAGAGCAGCCAAAATACATTTATCTAAAGCAAATTGAAGATACTTATGATAATTTAACCATTGTTTCTGTCACTTCATTTCAAAAGGATACTCGGCGTAAACGTTTTTTGAACACAATAAGCTCCATCGGCTATGTTTTAGAAACCATTGAACAGCAATTAAATGTTAATATATAGAAAGATTAAAAAACGTCCTTTAGAACATATTAAATGATGAAGGGACGTGAGGAAATGACGGTTGCTCAACAATTAAAGTCGACGATTGCAACCTTAAAAAGTGTTCAGGCGAGCTTGGAGCTTTTTTCCTATGAAACCAAAGACGAAAAGGTACAAAACTGTTTTAAGCAGGCCTGTACTGATTCGGATCAGGTGATTACATCATTGGAGACACGTTTATTGCAAATTGAAAAGGAAGAACCTCAATTTAAAACTCAGCCTGCGCCACAAAAGCAATCGTAAAAACCATCCACGTTACACACGTTACAATGGATGGTTTTTTTCTACATTTTATAGATTTGTTTTAAGAGGGTCCTTAAATGAGTGAGGAGTATAGTGGCCTGTTTATGGTCTTTGACCGCAATGGCCGCTTTGATTTGCTGGATATCATTTGCTGCCGTTTCGTATTCTTCTTTATCTCCCATGAGTTGGTATTTCCATTGTTTATCTTTATAGTGCCTTTCTAACTTCTCAGCATATTGTTCGGCAGCATCCCAGTTTTTCACTGAAACATTTTCTTGAATTTCAGTGAGAATGAGAAAGATTTGCTTTTCTTGCTTGGCATGGGCTACCGGTGGTACGAATAATAACAGGACCATAAAAGCTAAGGTCACTCGGGATAAGTATTTGTGGGGCATGAGAAGAACCTCCTTATATTGTCAATGTATCTTTTTCTTAGGATGTCCAAATAATAAAGAATGATGAATAAGAACAAGACAATTTTTGGAGGAACCTTACCATGCCAGAATATCTTCTAATCCTATTGAGGTCTTTGATTGCGTTTGTTTTTTTGTTTATTATCTGTCGCATGCTCGGAAAGCAACAAATTTCTCAGCTCACATTTTTCGATTATGTTGTTGGGATTACCATCGGTTCGATCGCTGCCAATTTATCGGTAAACCCTAGTGTGAAAATCACAAGCGGTATTATGTCGCTCCTTGTGTGGGGAATTATACCTATAATATTCGCCTTTATGACATTAAAATCAAGAAGCTTTGCCACGCTTATTGGAGGCAAACCCACGGTTATTATAGAAAACGGTCAGGTTAATGAGAAAAATCTAAAAAAATCAAAGCTGAGTGTTGAACAATTAATGTTAAATTTGCGAGAACAAAATGCCTTTAAGCTTTCTGATGTTGAACTTGCTGTATTCGAAACCAATGGAAAAATGAGTGTCATGAAGAAAAGTGATCAACAGCCTATTACTCCAAAAATTCTTGGAATGACTTTAGAACAGGAAAAACGACCCTACGTGTTAATTAGAGATGGTCAAGTCCAGGATAAGGCGCTGGAGCAGTTTGGATACACCAAAGAATGGCTATATGGAGAAGTACAAAAGCAAGGTGCAATAGATTTTAAAGATGTTTATATTGCACAAATCGATTCAAAAGGAAACTTGTATGTAGATCTTAAAAATGATCAAAAAAATGAACAACCTTCAAATGAAAGAAAAATCGTTGCAGCACAACTAAAAAAGATCAAGGCCGATTTGGATATGTATGCATTAGATACAGAAAATCAAGAGGCAAAAAATTTATTTAAACAGCAAGCGCAGACCATTGATAATATGAATAAGCAACTCGAGCCCTACTTAAAGTAAAAAAGATACCGTGACACAATAAAATAATGAATACAAATACGGACAATGCTAGTGCAAAGATGGAGCAGGAAGCGGAGCGTGTTGAGAAAATGAGGCACTCCAATAGGCGCAGCAGGCGTCCAAAGACCCACTTTTCAAGTATTAAAAGACCTATTCCAAGGTGAGCCGAAAGCCTTACCCGTCGAACGCGAAGTGGTTTAATGGAGCGATGCACCACATGCCAAGAATAAAGAAAAAATCCGTTCATTCAAATTGAATGTACGGATTTTTTCTGTGAGTGAAAGCGTTAGATCCCAGCCGCTTATCTTTTTTATCAGAGATTACGATTCATAAAAGGAAGAGGACAAGCATAGACTCTATTAAAACGATTTGGTAGGGGGATTTTACTATGCTTGCGGAAAAATATAGTATACAAAAGACCACAACAGTAACACGATCGGCACATTTGAAGAATAAAATTGAAGCCATTAAAAATTGGGATCCTGAACGTTTAGTAGGGCGCCTGTCTGATGCTCTTTTTAAATGTGTTCTCTTTTTCGCGATCCCTTATTTTATTTATGTGTTGATCAAGTTTCTGACATTATAAACCATGTTCCTGAAGCTTTTTTTGCAATTCTGAAAGGGTTAGTTGATCAAGACTAGTGATACCGGCATCAGCTAAAGCTAATGTTTTTCCATTTATAAAGGGATACACGCCGCTCCAGCCCCCATTTAAAATGTAATAAGGGGTACCTGCTAGTCTTTTAAAAAAACAAACATATTCATTTTCACTTGTGAGCGGTCCGGTGTATATTAGGTTGATGGGATCATGCGCCTGCGGCTGTGGATCAATCTCCGTCCCAAAAAGGTAGACGTTTTGAATGCCTTGACCTTTGAAGGGGCGTAGCACATGAAAGGCTTGAGTAAAATTGACTAAAGCTCCTTGTTGAATATGATGGGGGGTTTTAAAGGTTTGATGAACCTCACCAAAGCTGCCATAGGCAATGAGATCGGAACTTGCAATAAGTTGGTGTAAGTTAGTCAGTGAGTGACTTGCAATAACATCATGTTTTGGATCGAAAGCATAAGTAAGAGGGGCCTTCCATTCGAACCATCCAATCAGGAGAGAGAATAACGCCAGTACAGTTATATAACGTTTCATATGGATTCACCTATATCCCTTCGTTTTTTCATAGCTTACCCATCATTCTCTCCATAAATTTAAGGAAAACTATAAAAGAACACAGAAAAATCCCCAGTAAAAGGGGACTTGTAGGTTAGAAACTTTTCTTTTGATTATTCATATATTCCGCGCGCTTTATGAAAGCTTGTTCATCTTCTACAAGACCACAGACACCGCATTGGACCTTTCGTTCTGGGCCGCGATAAGGTAAATGAAAAGGGCCTAGGTTATCTTCACCAAATTCTTCAAGAACTTCGCCTGTTTGTGGATTCATTTTTACACTTTTGGGCTTTTGTTCTATGATATTGAACCGGGTTTTGTTGGTTTTGCAATTTGGGCAAAGATATGGACTTGGCAATGCAATCACCTCCTTTTTTTATCATGTCTTGATTTGAATTATCTTATTCTTATTAGTAAATGATAGAAGTTGACAGTGGAAATGGACAATGCTATAATTATCTCGAATTCAAGATATATAAAAGGGTTGAGAAGCGAATGGTAGAACAAAACGAGGCTCTTTCTCTTAAATTATTTGTTATTCTTACACGAGCTCACCGCACGATTGCGGATAAGGTGGCCAAAGATATTCGGAGTTATGGGTTAAATACGACTGAATTTGGTGTCCTTGAATTGCTTTATAATAAAGGAGAGCAACCCATTCAGCAAATAGGTGGGCGCGTCCTTTTAGCAAGTGGCAGTATGACTTATGTTATTGATAAGTTAGAAAAGAAGGGCTATATCAGGAGAAGACCATGTCCGGATGATCGTCGAGTGATTTATGCTGGCATAACAGAACAAGGTCATGAACTGATGGAAACCATTTTTCCCAAGCACCAAGAGGTCCTTACTCGGTTGTTAGAAGGAGTAACAGATGAAGAGAAGCAGGAATTGATGACATTACTTAAGAAGATGAGTTTTTATGCTCAAAAACTTGAGTAAGCTTTTCCCTATATATCTCGAATTTGAGATACTTTGATATAGTGTAAATTTCTTCAGGGATAAAAAACAGGAGACTGGGAATTTCTATAAGAGTCAGTTTTGATGTTTTGTGACACTTTATCAAAGTGAATGATAAAAGAATTAAGGAGTGTTTTGTTTATGGCACAAGTAAAATTAGCTGTAGTTTATTACAGTTCAACAGGAAGTAATTACAAACTTGCAACAATTGCTGCTGAGGCTGCAAAGCAAGCAGGTGCTGAAGTTAAGGTACTTAAAGTAGGTGAATTGGCACCAGAAGAGGCCATTGCTTCGAATCCCGCTTGGAAAAAACATTATGAAGAAACAAAAGATACTGTACCAACAGCAACTCCTGCAGATCTTGAATGGGCAGATGCAATTATCTTTAGTGCGCCTACTCGTTTTGGAAATGTTCCTGCACAAATGAAACAATTCTTTGACCTATGTGGCGGGTTATGGGCACAAGGAAAACTTGCTAACAAGGTTGTGAGTGCGATGTCTTCAGCTCAAAACGCTCATGGGGGTCAGGAGCAAACCGTCCAAGCTATCTATACTACAATGTACCACTGGGGCGCTATTGTTGTAGCACCAGGGTATACTGATAACTCTATCTTCGTTGCTGGCGGAAATCCATATGGAACAAGCGTGACTGTCGATGCTGACGGCAATTTTGCAGAAGATGTGACAGGCGCAGTTGAACATCAAGCAAAAAGAACAATTCAGGTTGCTGGTTGGGTTAAAGCTGGCTTAAATCAGTAAGCTTTTACGTACTTAAAAAAGTGTGAGAGTCTGGGACATAACGAAAATAAGCCAAGTCAAAAGACGAACAATTATATTTATAAATATGAGTAAGTGTCACGACGCAAATAAAAAGCGTAGTCAAAATACGTGGACTCAAAAAAATCGTAAGAACCACGATTTTTTCTGCGAAGATGATTCTCCTAGTCGCTTTCTTTAGTCCTGCGGGAATAGCACGAGGTGAAAATCCATTCGGGATAACATATTTTATTCCCGAGTGAGCTAAGGCCGTGCCCGCGGAAAGCGAAGTGTTTTGACGGAGCGACCTTACGTACAAAGGGAAAACCGAATGACTTCACAATCGTTCGGTTTTTCCTTTGTCTTATATACTTTATCCCAGGCTCTTCATTTGGAAACATTTTATTAGATCATGCTAACCTTATAGGAAATCATCGACGTGGAAGTGTGAAAAAAGTTTTAATTTATTATAAAAAACTTGATAAATAGACTAAGATAGGTTATAGTTAATGAAAGTATAAATCATTAATACTTTTCATTTAGAACCTTCCCCTCAAGATAAATTCTTATTATTCCTTTCTACTTTTATCCCTTAACTTAGGTATAACCATTAGAAATGATGATCAGAATGCAATGTTATTTTGTTGAACAATTCGTTCTGGCGCGGTCATCGGAGCCGTAAGGACGAAAGAGAGGTAGGGCTTTCGTTGTGTTGATCAGTAAAACAACAGAAATAACCCTTTGGCATCGCCAATAACGAAAAGGGGTATGGATTGTCGATTCCCATCTTATTAAGATTATCGACACCGACTGTGGATACTCTTCATAATATGTGAATTTTACTAATAGAGGATGTTCAAAAATTCAGGGGACTTACCATTGCGTGAGCCAGTTCGATCTGTTTCAGGATGAAACGTCACTGGAACTTCATTGATTTCCACCCTGTTTGTTCTCTTTTTTGAATACACACTTACACGGTAAATTGCGAACATATTAATAATTTTTTGGAGGTTTTGCACTATGCAAACAGGTACTGTCAAATGGTTTAACGCAGAAAAAGGTTTCGGCTTTATTGAAGTTGAAGAGGGTAACGATGTATTCGTACACTTCAGCGCTATCGAAGGTGAAGGTTTCAAATCATTAGAAGAAGGACAGCGTGTAGAATTCAACGTCGTTGAAGGTAACCGTGGTCCTCAAGCTGACAAAGTAGTAAAATTATAATTTAATTTTGTTATAAAAATCAGCAGAATTCAGACTGTGCGAGCACTCGCCAGTCTGTTTTTTTGTGTTCATAATGTTGAGGCGAGGCTAACGCCATTTAAAGGTTTATTCTAAATTATTTTAAGGCTATATTCTAGAAAGTGTATTGCTTTACCCAGAGTCGTGAGTTTTTCGAAGTAGAAGGAAATTGCGACATAACTATTAAGTTAAGAGTTCACAAGTGATTACTGCTTGCTTATGGTGTGGATTTGAGCTTCAGGTCGCTCGCTTTCCTCGGGCACGGCCCGCAGCGGTGGGGTGTCCGTGAGGAGGCTGAAGCCGTGCCCACGGAAAGCGAAGTATTCTGCTGAAGCGGTAATTTAGCACCAAATAAAGTAAGGTATGAGATGCCAACGCCGATCGAATTTACGTCCCAATCTATAGCAATAGTGCAGTATCTGTGGAGTCAAATTTGAGTGTAAAGAAGTTTTTATTCAGTAACCTTCTATTTAATAGTTTACAGTATGCATATGTTGTTTTATACTAGGTCAGATTCTTACTTTCCATAAAATGAATGCGTTTAACAACATAATATCGTAAGAAGGAAAGGGCGTCTTTAGATTAATGTTACATAATCCAACGGGAAAAGAGCGCTTAGGATTGGTCTTTCTTTTAAGTGCACTTGGCATATTGGGACCGCTTAATATCGATATGTATTTACCAAGATTTCCTAATATTGTCTCAGATTTAGGAACAAATGATTCATTCGTTCAACTAAGCTTAACTGCTTGTTTGATCGGATTTGCTGTTGGACAAATGGTGGTAGGACCAATCAGTGATAGCCAGGGGCGCAGGAAACCATTGATGGTCTCAATTTCTTTATTTGTATTAGCTTCACTGCTCTGTGCATTTTCACCGAACATTGTGATACTTGTCATGGCCAGGTTATTACAAGGTTTGACCGCTTCGGCAGGTCTTGTTCTTTCTCGAGCCGTAGTACGAGATGTTTTTAGTGGTAGAGAAATGACAAGGTTTTTTGCTCTTTTGATGGTGATCAATGCGATTGCGCCAATGATTGCACCGATGACCGGCGGTGCACTCTTACTATTACCTTTTGCGAGTTGGCATACGATATTTTTCTTTTTGAGTTTCCTTGGTCTTTTGATTGTTACGCTTGTCGCTTTTAAGTTAAAAGAAACATTGCCTCAAGAGAGAAGGATCCCAAGTTCGATCGGTACTTCATTTCGGACGATGGGAGGCTTGTTAAAAGATCGATCATTTATGGGCTATACTTTGACTGTTGGTTTTGTTCATGGGGGAAGTTTTGCTTATGTTTCAGGGACCCCTTTTGTGTATCAAAATATTTATCATGTATCACCCCAAGTCTTTAGTATTTTGTTTGGCATTAATGGTCTGGCCATTATTTCGGGAAGTTTTATAATAGGCCGGTTGGGTGGCATTATTCATGAACGGAGCTTACTAAGAACAGCTGTTATGACCGCTGTCCTGGCAACTATGCTTCTTTTGATAATGACAATGATCAAAGGGCCATTAGCAGTTTTAGTCATATTGATATTTATTTACATGACAACCATGGGAATGATTACAACAAGTACTTTCACCTTAGCGATGGAAAACCAAGGACATCATGCAGGAAGCGCAAGTGCTTTACTGGGCATGCTGCCATTATTCATTGGATCTATTGTTTCGCCGCTTGTGGGACTCCATGAAGCAACAGCTGTTCCAATGGGCATAATCTTATTTGGCACATCTTCTATAGGGACGATAGCCTTTTTTACATTAACGAAGAAAAAAACGCTGATTCAGTCGGAACGGGCTGTAAATTAAGGAGGGGATCCCTCATTTTTAAAATATAAGCGGGTTTTGCTATAAAAGTTCTTGTGTTGTACATCTAACCATGATGCCTTATAGTACGCTTCTCGGAACAAAGTGAAGTTTACTCGTGAAGTCATGCGTGTAGTTGCACCCGAGGGAACTTGCGTCCTCTGCTCCAATCAATGGGGCTGTAGTCGCTGTCTTGGGATTTTCAGATCCTAACCAAGGGGCAGGCATGTTTTGACTCTATAAGTAAGACGCGTTTTTTTAATGAAGATAACGTCCGTGATCTGGAACAGCGAGAGTCTGAAATTGGGAGGCTAAATGATTTAATCCTTGGGTTAGGGGTTGTCCCTTCATGGGCTGGCCATGTCCTGTGTAGGCAAAGGCCGGGTTCAGCTCATTTAATCGCTTGACTGATTGTTCGGCAGCCTTCCAGTCTGTAGTGAAATATTTGGGTGGACCATGGACCTCTTCGTTTTGGCTCATGACAGAAAGTGCTGATTCCTGTTCAACTGTAATGAAAGCATCACCAGTAATAAGGGTACGGTCTTGTTCTCTCCATAAAGAAATATGCCCTGGTGAATGCCCAGGTGTCGCTAGCCAACGCCATTGGTCCATAAAAGGCACTTGACCAGTCTGAGGTAATGGTTGAATACGTTTCCCTAAATTTATTCGACTATGTGGATAGAGTGGAGAAATAAGGGACATTAAGCCCCCGCCAACAGTAGGATCAGCAGCGGGGTAATCTTTTTGTCCTGTTAAATAGGGAAGCTCTAACTCATGAGCAAATACTGGAACATGCCAATGATCGAGAAGTTCTTCAAGTGATCCGATATGATCAAAATGACCATGGGTTAATATGATGGCTTTGGGATGTTGATCTCCAAAACGATGAAAAGCAGCTTCCTGAATCTTATCTGCACTATTAGCAAGACCGGTATCAACTAAGATCCAATCAGTATTTTCCCCAGGATCTCCTACTAGATAGGCGTTAACGATAAGACATGGGATCCTTTCTATGTCTTTAGGAAATTCGATTATTGGGTGTATAACTGGCGGTGCTTGCTGATGTTCTTCTAAGCGGTGCTCTTTGTCCATTGAGTAAACCTCCAATCTATTGCCAACCAAGAAAATGCTATGTAGCATGGATAGCCCATTACTTATTCATACTAGTAATTTTATCTTTAATTTTTTTACTAATGTCATCGGTACTAAAGGTGTACATTTTACCCTTAAAATTGATGATGACTTCCTTTTTTTCTGGATTGCCTTGAATTTTAAGATCTTCTGCTTTGATTGTATAATCACCATTTGGCTTCTCAGAATAATCGGCTTGATCGATCTCACTTTTGATGAGAGGTTCAAGGGTTTCATGATAAAGGTCTGAGGAGCTCATGAATGCTGATTTTCCTTTGTCAATCACTTGGCCAGGTGTTAGACCAATACAAACGACCATGATGACGCCTATGATGGCCGCAATAAAGGCCATTTTAAGAGCCATCCGTATAACGGCACGTGCGATGAAGAGGATAAAGAGAAAAGCTACAATCCCTAATATCCAATGATGACTGATGCTATTGATGGTATCGCCCACTCGTCACACCTCCATTTATAATTATTGACGAAAGTCTTCGTGACACATACAAAAGAATTTTTACCATTGGCACATTTTTTGTTTATGATGTGCTTGGTCAAATTCAGATATACCTTAGCACCATACAGTTTAAGAAACATAAGGAAAAAGGCAAATAAGAGTGACGATTCGATTAATTTCATGGTATATTAGTTGGGTAATCATCTTGGCTTGGTTTAAGAGTAATACGGATTTTGACCTCTATTTTTTGTTGCGCTAGGATGAGGTTAGATTAGAGAGCATGTGATCTCGTAATGACTAAAGGATCTATACATAATTGCAAAAATTTGAGTTTTTTTAATCTATTCATCCAAAAGATTCTGAATTTTTTTGAAAGACGATCTGGTATGGAAAGTTTGAAAAGGGGGATGACCTTTGCCTATTAATGTTCCGAAATTATTACCTGCAAGGAATATCCTTGAAAAGGAAAATATATTTCTTATGGATGATGAGCGAGCGGTGTCACAAGATATACGTCCGCTCAATATTGTCATTCTAAATTTAATGCCACAAAAGGAAAAAACGGAGACCCAATTATTACGTTTATTGGGGAATACAGCGCTTCAGGTTAATGTGACATTGTTGTATACCTCCAGTTATGAATCAAAGCATGTCAGCCGGTCCCATCTGGAGCAATTCTATTCCACGTATAATCGTATAAAGCACCGTCGGTATGATGGGATGATTATTACAGGTGCGCCTATAGAACATTTTCCTTTTGAGAAGGTTCACTATTGGCCTGAGCTAACCGAAATCATGGAATGGTCAAAGACACATGTCACGTCGACTCTACATATTTGCTGGGGAGCGCAAGCGGCTCTTTACTATCATTATGGGATTAATAAATACGAGCTGCCTGAAAAAATAGCAGGGATATTTTCTCATGGGGTAAGTGATCCAACGGTAAAACTGGTTCAAGGGTTTGATGAAGAATTTTTAGCGCCTCATTCTCGTAATACAGATGTATCACAAGAAGAAATAGAGGCTGATGAACGTCTAGATCTCCTCTCTGTTTCACCTGAGGCTGGTGCCTTTATTATTATGTCAAAAGATCAAAAGAATATTATGGTGACAGGTCATCTCGAGTACGATTCGTATACTCTTCAGGAAGAATATTTGCGGGATCAAAAGAATGGGCTTAATCCTAAGCTGCCGAAACATTATTTTCCTGAGGATAACCCCGATCTCAAACCTGTTAATCGTTGGCGTTCTCATGCTCATTTATTATTTTCTAATTGGCTCAATTATTATGTCTATCAACAAACACCTTATTTGTGGGACTAGGAAGCAGGGAAAACTTTTCTGATTTGATGGGGGACACTTATATGATTGTCGATATTGAAAATGTATCATGGAAGCGAGAAAAGCAATGGATTCTTAAGGATATTTCTTGGCAGATTCGACAAGGTGAGCATTGGAGCCTTGTTGGATTAAATGGGTCAGGGAAGACAACGCTATTGAACATGATTAATGGGTATATATGGCCCACAAAAGGCTCGATATCTGTGTTAGATCAAACCTTTGGTCGGTGTGATTTAAGAGAGTTAAGGAAAGACATTGGCTGGGTCAGTTCTTCCCTGCAACAGCACCTCCATGGAGAAGAAACAGCAAAACACATTGTCATAAGTGGAAAATTTGCAACCATTGGATTATACGATCAAGTAAGTACTGATATTGAAGAGCAGGCTGAACAACTTCTGACTTTATTAAACTGTCAAATTTTTAAAGATCGTCGTTATGATACCCTTTCTCAAGGGGAGCGACAAAGAATATTAATTGCCCGAGCTTTAATGGCTGAACCGAAGCTATTAATATTAGACGAACCTTGTACGGGGCTCGATATCATTGCTCGCGAACAATTATTGCAGATAATTGAAAAGGTTTCAAAAGCACCACAGGCACCGACTTTAATTTATGTGACGCACCATGTTGAGGAGATCCTTCCTTGCTTTTCACACACGTTGATGCTTAAGAAAGGAGAGGTGTATCAATTAGGGCCGACAGAGAAGGTTTTAACCTCAACCCTGTTAACTGATTTTTTTGATACGCCGATTAAGGTCTATCAACAACAGGAGCGCTTGTGGTTAACACTTGCTTGATCTGATTAAGGTAGAGATATTTCACTTTTTCCATCAGTGAAATATCCTTTTTTTTATGTGAGGTTGAATTTCTTTTTTTGCCGCGATTATATATGTTAAGTCCAACATTCGTTTTATAATGTCGTTCTTGAATGATTCATAAATGTTTCCATTATGAAATAATAATAGAAAGGGAGATACTTGTACAGCTTTTTAAGGAGACGAGGACATGTTGAAGATCACCGCTCTCATGAATTTTTCACGTTATGGTATTCTTATTAGCGGGGCAATGTTACAGGGAGTCGCTATGGCTCTTTTTCTATTTCCTCATCATATTCCATCAGGAGGAGCCGCAGGGCTGGCGATCATTTTTAATCAACTTTTCCATTTGTCCCACAGCTGGTCACTGTGGTTAGTTAATTTTACTTTCTTGATCTTTGCCATCTATTGGTTTGGTCTTGCTTGGACCGTTCGGACTATGTTTGCAGTAACCATCACCTCTATTACGATACATGTCCTCAATAGCACTCTTGTCATTCATACCCACCCCTTAATCATCGATCTTCTTTTTGGCGCGATTCTCTTTGGATTAGGTGTCGGGTTATTAATTAAACATGGCGCTTCAAGTGGGGGGATGCTCATTCCTGCACTAATGATTTCGAATACACGTCATTTTCCTCCTGGTAAAACTATGTTTTGGATTAATTTATCAATTTTCGTTATTACTGCATGTATTATCGACTGGCGTATTGTAATTTTCGCTATTATATGCCAATGGATATCCAGTCATATCATTGACCTGAATAATGCTTAATTCACTTAGCTGTGTGGACATTCGTTAAGTTTTACTTAATAAAGCACTTTCCTCCGATCTGATCAATACAATAGTACTGATCACCGTAAAAGGAGGAAAGGGTATGAACAAGCATTGGAAAAAAATGTGGGAGTTTTTTCTCGCCTTCTTCCTTCCAGTACTCCTTATTGTAGTAACCTTAGTGGCACTTACCCTCAATCAAATGAATGAGACAACTCATAAAAGCAGTCCAAACACTGAGCATAACAGCGATAACCAAAAGGAGCATAAGGATGATAAGAAAGACAATGGCCATAAGAAAGGTGATAGTCAAAAAGATCATAAAACAGACGTATCTAAGCTTCAGTGGGGGATTGACACGGCCAAAACGATTAATAAATCCGCGTATCAGTGTATAGAAAAAAATTTTGGAAAACCTCAGATTGCAGGAAGATATTTGGTTGGTAAAGAAGGAATCAATGCGGGGTTAACGAAAGAGGAAGTCAAGCTATTGCACGATAAAGGGGTTAAGGTCCTGCCTATTTACAATAATTTCACGAACGCAACCGGAAAAGACCGAGGGCAATCCATTGCCAAAGAAGCGATTAAAGCAGCAAAAGAAATTGGTGTCAAAAAGGGAACCTTTATTGTTGCCGATATTGAACCAAAGACACCTGTAGATGCAGACTTTTTAATAGCATGGACAAAGACTATAAAAGATTCAAATTATAAAGCGGCAATATATGGTGATTTAGAGGATGATAACTTAAAAGATGTTTATAAAAAAGCGAGTAATAATAGTGACGCTGTTCAACAACATTTAATGTTGTGGACAAACGGGCCAAATATAGGCATCACTGGGAAAGAAAAGGCTCCAGATAAGTTTAACGGAGCAAGTCCAAATAAAGATCATACCTATGCATGGCAGTACGGAATAGAGTCAAAGCAATGTAATATTGACACTGATCTCTTTACGGGTCAAGTGCTAGAATTTGTTTGGTAAATGGCGAGTGCTGATAAGCCCTAACCCCTACGGTTAGGGTGTTTTTTATTTTTCCGGACGTTATTGTTTCGTAAATGAAAGAGAAAGCTTCAAAAGCTTGGCGCTCTAAAGAATAATCTAGGCTTACTTTTAAAACAGAATCAAGAAAGAAGTCTCCGCTACTATACAGATATTACTGATGCAAGAGGCATTTCTGAATTACTGTGAGACTATAAGAATTTAAAAAAGTGATTCACACTCTGGACATTCTGTTATATAATATTATAAATATAAATAAACTGTTATTATACAGTCGGGGTGAGATTTTAAGGGTTCATTTCAGTTTGGGAAGAATATTTGAATAATCAGTCTTTAGGGAACGTTTGAGGAGAGAGGAACGAAAGGACTCAAAATAAAGGGAGAGGTGAGTGGCTATGATTCAAAAAAGTACGGCGTTTTTTAAAAACCTACCGCCAAAACAATGCTCAAAATGTGGTGAGGTCATTCATGAAAAGCATGAGTTTTATGCGAATCTTTGTAATGAATGCATGCAAAGACAGACCATCACTAAATTTTGTAGAAACTAAGCCTTTCTTAAACTTATGAAAAAATAATAGTGTCTAAAGTAAACGTGTTAATGCTAACGCCAGAATGCTTGCCCCAAGTCCGCAGAACTCACGCATAATAGAAATAGTCCTCACATAAAGTCCTGCCGTATCTTTACGATGGTGTGAGTATACCTTTGGGCTTGGCACTCGGATGTGATGACTCCAACGTAGTGAGTCAATTCAAGATCGGAGAGCCTATTGACACTCATCCACGACTTCTCTGTGGATGAGTGGTGGGGCATAAACTGATATGCTATTATTATAGATAGAAGGTATATTTGTTGGACTATTCTGTACTCAGGAGAGGTTAATGTGGATAAAACAGTTGTTCTTGCTGGGGGATCGGGATATTTAGGACAGTCACTGTCTCGATACTTAAAAGAAGGGGGATATTCTGTTGTTGTTTTAACACGGGGAATGGAGCGCTTTGAAAAGGGAATACACTATGTCCATTGGGATGGTCAAACTTTAGGGCACTGGATAGACGTTATAAATGGGAGTTACGCTTTAATCAATCTCACAGGAAAGAGTATTAACTGCCTTTATAATGAAAAAAATAGAAGTGAAATCATTCGTTCTAGAGTGGATTCCGTAAATGTCCTACATGAATGCGTTTTAAATTGCGAGAATCCCCCTGAAATTTTTGTACAGGCCGGTTCGATCGCAATTTTCGGAGATACTAAGATACCCTGTGATGAAGACGCGCCTTATGGAAATGGATTTTCTGCGGAAGTCTGTAAACAATGGGAAGCAAGCTTTTTTGGTATGGATCTCCCACAAACCCGCCAAGTGATGCTTAGAATTGGCATTGTCCTAGGAGATGGGGGTGGTGCCTTAGAACCCTTTAAAAAACTCACTCGTTTTTACCTTGGAGGAACAATAGGTTCAGGAAAGCAATATATAAGTTGGGTCCACCTTGATGACCTCATGAGACTATTTATGCAAAGCCTTGAAGATTCAGCGTTTATTGGCGTTTACAATATGACAGCACCTAAACCAGTGCCAAATAAGATCTTCATGCAA
Source organism: Pullulanibacillus pueri (assembly GCF_014639255.1). Classification (GTDB taxonomy): domain Bacteria; phylum Bacillota; class Bacilli; order Bacillales; family Sporolactobacillaceae; genus Pullulanibacillus; species Pullulanibacillus pueri. The sequence goes on along the minus strand of NZ_BMFV01000007.1, from coordinate 43,100 downwards.
ACCTTGCGGAAAGTCATGAAAAAAGGATGGGCTCCTCCTACACCAGCTCCGTTTGTAAAATTAGGAGCCTATCTTGTGATGCGTACAGATCCTAGCGTGGCTCTTGAGGGGATGCATGTTATTCCTAAACGGATTCTTGATCAAGGGTTTGTCTTTAAATATCCTCAGCTAGAATCAGCTTTAAAAAACTTGCTGTAAAAGGAAAAGGGCACCCCTTTTGGAGCGCCTTGTGCAAAATTAATACGTTTTATTGGCAATTTCTTCAAGTTGACCGCGAACATTTTCTTTACATAAACCGCCGTGGTAACAGACAACTTGTTCAATATCGAAGTTAAGAAACTTCTTCAGAGAGTCTACTGCAGCGGCCATATCGGGTGTAACCGCGACATTGGGACCGAGCATTTTCCCATCATTGGAAACAAAAGCATCTCCTGTGATTAGGGTTTTGCTTTCATTGAGGTAGAGGCTGATGTGGCCGGGTGTGTGTCCAGGCGTATAAATAACAGTTATTCCTCCACAAAAGGAAAGCTCCTCATTATCTTCAAGAGTGGTGTTGACCGGTGCCTGTGGGGCTTTGCCAAAAAGTTTAGTTGCTTTTTCTCGCTCAGCTTCAGGAAGAGACTCAAATCGTTTGAGCATTTGATCGGCATCGAATTTAATAAGCGGCTTGTCTCCTTCTATGTAAGGCTTATCAACACGATGAGCATAGACTTCAATCGGATGATCAGCAGCTGCTAAAATTTCTGGTAAGCTCCCAATATGGTCAAAGTCTTGGTGGGTTATAATAATTTTGTTGAGTCTTTCAAAAGGAACGCCAGCTTTCTTCATTTCTGCTTGGATGGCGGCAAGTTGGCCTGGAACCCCAGTGTCAATTAGAACAACATCCTGGTCATCCCAAACAAGTGTTGGATGAATTTGCATCGCATGCTCACCCATATTCATCGTTAAATCAATAGTATCTACACCCTTAGCAATTTTCATTCTAATCCTCCAAATCTAAAAGTTATTCAGCTAAATTCTACGCTGGTCGGGCGTTCATTACAAGTGAAAGATATTGTGAGTTGTTTGGAAGAAAGCATAGGCATTCTCTAGCTTTGCTCCCGCAATAGTTTGCTTTTTCCTTCGCTCGTTTGGTAAATGACACTGGCAACAGCCAAGCATAATTACTGTAAGCTTAAGAGTGGTTGCGGGCTTATACGATGATCCGTTTCAGAACACTTCCTGCGTAGTGCGATCCTCCGTGTCGTTGACACACAGTAGCTATATTTGTTTCCTTGAGGCATATAGAAAACGAGCACCTGGAGCGGAAATTCGACGACTAGTAATGTTGCGATCTATGTCAATAGCGCGCAAGGGGCAAAAATTAAAAAACATGTACCCATGAGATACATGTTTTGAAACTTGGCTACTAGACGTTGCGGATTTAACAGCCAATTTGATGCGTAATAAAAGGAGAGGACTCTCACACCTCTCTGTTTGTTAAGGAACAGTCGCACTGCTCATCATCTTATTGACTAAGCTTTAGGTTATGTTTCTTGTCAATTTTTTCTTCTATTTTTTCGAGTAATTGTTGGTTGTTAATAATTTCACTTCGATTTTTAACGACGAGTTCTTTAAATGATGTTTTCTTTCTCAACGTGTTCACCTCACATGTGTATTGTTTCACTTATTAAAAGGTCAGGTGTTGCACCTGATTCAAATATTGATAAGCTTACCTATTGTGCTGTACACCTATAGCATACCCAATAAAGCCTATCGGTAAACAAAATGTGTGAAGATTTATTTATTTCAAGACAGTTTGTGGGTTGAAATTTAACTTTCAAAAATTATTATTTGTTTATAGTTAGCGTTCTTTGTTAGAATAAGAACAGAGTTTAATCGTGACTTCGTTATTGTTGGTTTTGTAAACAGCAAAGCGAAAAAGATACCCTTGAAACGACAACCATTAAATCGCTAAGGAGGTTTATTCAGTGTTAAAGATTTCTGATAACGAACTGATCGAAGCTTACTTTGCAGCTTTGGATTTGGCTCTAGACAGTGATTTTATTCAGATGCTGGAAGAAGAAATTGATAGCAGAAATCTAAGAAGTAAGCTTGAAAGCAGTACTGTATGAAACATCACTTTTTTAAAGGATAGGAGCCTCGACGCATAAAATAGTAATTTTATTTTAGTATGTAAGCCTTTGCTTATACTCTGTCGCTTTGCACAACCCCTCTGGTGTTCCAATAATCTCCATTATGCACCAAGCGGTTAAAATAAATTTTTGGATCATTTTTTAATAAAATGAGTAACACTTTTGTTAAAACGTGTGATGACTTATTTTATCCAACCCTATTAAAGATCCATTTTTGGTGGTTCTGGATACCACCCTTTTGATACCATGATTTTAATGCCTTCTCTTGCGAATTCATACACATCTTTACCGAATAGACCTTGTTTTAGAATCAAGTCGTTACGCAAATTAAAAGCAGCTCCAAAAGATTGACTTCCTAGGCTAAACCCACATAACAAGTATGTACAAAACATCATCAGTCTCTCAGAAAAAGGCGATTCCGTCGAATTTGTAACGGTCCCACCAGGTGTTACGGGGACTTGGATGTTGTCTTGAAGAAGCAGGTTTGTTGTTCCCTTCAGGATGTGCTTTGAGAGTTCCATCCCCTTCATGAAATAATCTTTCACCTTTTCATCTTTGCAGCATTGTGCAAAACCAGTCATTAATTGCATACCCGTTATGTTTGTCTCAATGCCGTGGTAAAGGTAACCGAATTCAACAGTATTTAATTGTCTCTTATCTCCAAAGAGATTCGTCCCTTTTAAATAATGGGGATCATTAATTGTATCGGTTGAATGCGGCATGATGGTAAACGGTGGTCGAGCAAGAAGATCTTCTTTTAACAGGTATTCTGTAAAGAGTTGATAGTATGTTTGCGTTAATTCTGTAAGATCCCTGTAAAGTTCAATGATGTCCTGACGATAGGCTATTGTCAAATGGAGAACATACATCCCCATACTGATTTCCTTTAATATCCGACAAAACATAATATCAAAGCCATGATCAAAGAGTTTAGGTGCTTTTAAATTAACATCGTCTTTTGCAAAACCGCTAGGAACTGTTGCGCCATCATTCTCAATGATTTTTTTTATTTGAGTGACTTTTTTATCAAGTTTTTCCCACAAACCTGCCATGAGACTTTTAGCTTTGGGTTGATCTGATGTTTCTATGAAATATTCTAATATTCGGAGTATCATGGTCTTTTTGTGATAGGTCATCCAAAGGGCCCCAAGTTCGGCGGCATTCATTCGCATTTTTTTAGGCATTGAGAGTCTCTCCTTATCATTAAATGCAATGCACGTATTTATGGAGAATAGTATGTAGCCTTTTTCAGGAAATATTCTTTAAAATACGCAGCGACAAGAGTTCCCTTGTATACGTTAAGTAGTGGATAATTATACTTAAAAAGGGAATGCATATAGGAGTAGAGTAAATGTATGAAGTGATGAGAACTGGCCATTGCTACGGGGGAGGTTTTTTACAATAGGACATGTTAACCAAACCTTACAGGCTAAGGAGGAAGAAATGAAGCAAAACATTGCTGATTTACTTATTGATTCATTATTACAAGCAGGTGTAAAGCGTATTTATGGTATAGTAGGGGATTCTCTAAATGCTGTTTTAGATTCAATTAGACGTTCTGGGAAAATTGAATGGGTCGGGGTCCGTCACGAAGAAGTTGCAGCGTTTGCCGCAGGATCAGATTCACTTTTAAGCGATAGTATTGCAGTATGTGCAGGAAGCAGTGGTCCAGGGAATCTGCATCTTATAAATGGACTCTATGATTGCCAGCGTAGCCGGATTCCAGTGCTTGCTATTGCAGCTCACATTCCTAGCAACGAAATTGGCGGGGAGTATTTTCAACAGACACGACCTGATGAGCTTTTTAGGGATTGTAGTCATTTTAGTGAGGTGGTTACGAGGCCAGAACAAATGCCTCGAATGGTCACTATTGCATTACAGCACGCTATTTCCAAAAAGGGTGTTTCTGTTCTAGTGCTTCCAGGGGATGTCGCCGCCTTACCTGATGACGAAACTGTGCCTGAACAAGTCGCTCATGTTACGCAGCCGGTAATCAGACCGTCTGACACAGAATTGCAACAGCTAGCAGAATACTTAAATAAAGGGAAAAAGATCACCCTATTATGCGGGGCAGGTTGTGCGGGGGCTCATCACCAGTTAATGGCGCTCTGTGACAAACTAAAATCTCCAATGGTTATCGCTTTGAGAGGGAAGGAGCATCTTGAGTACGACAATCCTTATTTAGTCGGGTTAACAGGACTCATTGGTTATTCCTCTGGCTATCATGCCATGATGGATTGTGATGTTTTATTAATGTTAGGTACTGATTTTCCTTACCGACAATTTTTCCCCAAGAAAGCCGCTGTTCTACAAGTGGATATTCGTCCTGAACATCTTGGGAGACGCGCTTCACTTGCATTAGGTCTGTGTGGTGACGTCAAAGATACTGTTGAATCCTTACTCCCTTTACTCACTGAAGAACATGATAGTCACCATCTTGACAAATATGTCTCTCACTATAAAAAGGTTCGAAAAAGTCTTGATGAGATGGCCATTGGTAAACCTGGGCGTAGACCTATCCATCCTCAGTATCTTACAAAAGTGATCAGTGATCTTGCGGATGACAATGCAGTGTTTACTTGTGATGTGGGCACGCCGACATTATGGGCTGCCCGGTATCTGCAGATGAATGGAAAAAGAAGGTTATTAGGCTCTTTTAATCATGGGACGATGGCGAATGCCATGCCCCAAGCAATTGGCGCTCAATGTGCAAGCCCGGGAAAGCAAGTGATCGCTTTAGCAGGTGATGGTGGCCTCTCCATGTTGATGGGGGATTTATTAACGCTACGTCAGTACCGTTTGCCAGTAAAAATCGTTGTTTTTAACAATAGTGCTTTAAGTTTTGTGGAACTCGAGATGAAAGCGGCAGGATATTTAGAAACTGGAACAGGTCTTGAAAATCCGAATTTAGCTGCAGTGGCACAGGCTATGGGTATCGAGGGTATACGTGTTCAAGATCCCGCTGATCTTGAAGTTGCTGTTAAACGAGCTTTCCAGCATAACGGGCCGGTTTTATTAGATGTTTTAGTGAACCGTCAAGAACTGTCTTTACCACCGAAGATTAACTTCGAACAAGCACATGGTTTCACCCTGTGGATGTTAAAGGCTGTCCTTAATGGGGACGGTAGCAAGTTAGTTGAGCTTGCTAAAACGAACTTAAGAAGATAAAAGAATTGAAAATCATGTCACAAAACATCCCCTTTGATCGTCTTGAGTGTAACTCAGATAAGATTAAGGGGGATTTATTATGGAGTGACTTCTTGAAGTGGAGTGAATGTTGTTCAAAAGGGAGAGGGAGGATCAGGATTAAAATTTTTAAACAAATACATTTCATTCAGTATTTCTTCCAAAAGCACAAGTTTGTTGTTAAATAATAGGAACCAATAACCGATACAATATATAGATAGAAAAAAGTAGATGGGAGATAAGGGGAAATGGTCGCAGAACTTCAGACAAAAATGTCGATTTTTTTTAAAGCAGTGAATCAATCTTTAGCCATCATAACATTTGATCCTCATGGCACTATTTTATTTGCGAATCAAAATTTTGCTCAATTAATAGGGTATTCAAGTGAAGAGCTTGAAGGAATGCATCATCGTCAGTTATGTCCAGAGGCGTTCGTTTCAAGTCCAGACTATAAAAACTTCTGGATAAATCTAGGTCATGGTGTTGCTTTTCACGACAAGGTTGAACGGATCACAAAAGCGGGAAGCTCTCTTTGGCTTGATGCAATGTACACCCCGGTCCTCAATGAAGAAGGAACGGTTGAAGCTGTCGTCAAAATAGCCACAGATATTACCGAGCAAGAGACGGTATTACAACAAAGCGCAAGTGAGTTTAGAATTGTCGTGGAAGAAATGACGGCCAGTACAAATGAAGTTCATGAGGCTTCGCTTACTATTGCCAAAAATATGGAGGCGCTTAATATGGAATCGGATGGAGTTAAAAAGAATATTGAACAAATACAATCGATTGCCTCCTTTGTAAAAGAAATTGCTGCCAGATCAAAAATTTTAGGGTTGAATGCATCTATTGAAGCTGCAAGGGCTGGAGAACACGGACGTGGTTTTGCAGTTGTGGCTAACGAAGTTCAAAACCTAGCACAAACGAGCGAAGAGGCGGCAGATAATATTTCTGATCAACTGAAAAATATTTTATATTCAGTAGCTACAATGATAGAAAAGGTTAAAGAAATAACGAGTAAAATAGAGAGTAATACTACATCTATAGAAGAACTTAATGAAGCTTATAATCATATTGCGGCTACAGCGGAAAATTTAACAGTTACCCACTAAATACGGTGAGCGTTCAAGGCATTGAAAACCGTTACGGGATCCCTTACTTGAAAGGGCAGAGCCTCTCGATCACCTTTGAGAAGTTCTGCCTTTTGGTTTGTCTTCATCGAATGTGTGAAGGTCTCAGACGTCCTTCGTATTAGAAAACTTTATCGCCATTAAAGATAGAGTTTTTCACAATGACATAGTCAACATTACGAATGGCTTCTAACTTGTTACCCCCGGCATAGGAAATAGAAGATTGAAGGTCTTGCTCCATTTCCTTCAAAGTGTCCACTAGAGACCCCTTATGCTCAACAAGCATTTTCTTTCCCTCAACATTTTTCTTTTCGCCTTTTTGAAATTCAGAAGCCGAACCAAAATATTCTTTAAGGAGTTTTCCGTCTTTTTCAATCGTTTCCCCTGGAGATTCTTCATGACCTGCAAACAGTGAACCAATCATCACCATTGTCGCGCCAAATCTAATCGACTTTGCGATATCTCCGTGGGTACGGATGCCGCCGTCAGCAATAATGGGTTTACTCGCTGCTTTGGCACACCACCGTAAGGCTGCCAATTGCCAGCCCCCAGTACCGAAGCCCGTTTTGATTTTGGTAATACATACTTTTCCTGGTCCAATCCCGACTTTCGTAGCATCAGCACCAGCATTTTCTAATTCTCTAACCGCTTCAGGCGTTCCGACATTTCCAGCAATGACAAAACTATGAGGAAGTTGTTTTTTAATATGTTGAATCATTTCAATCACAGCATTGGAATGACCATGGGCGATATCGATGGTAATAAATTCAGGAACAAGGTCTTCACTCGCGAGTGCTTCGATGAATTTATATTCTTCTTCTTTAACCCCAACACTGATCGATGCGAATAACCCTCTGGCCTTCATGTCTTTCACAAAAGCAAGCCGTTGCTCGGGTTTAAAGCGATGCATAATATAAAAGTAATCATTTTCTGCTAAGAAAACAGCAATCTTTTCATCTATAATGGTCTGCATATTTGCAGGGACCACAGGTAATCTAAAGGTTCTGCCTCCTAAGGTAATCCTTGTATCACATTCTGAACGGCTATTAACCACACATTTCGCAGGAATCAATTGGATATCTTCGTAATCAAATACATTTTCCATGGTATACACCTCTAAAAGACGAATATTGTAATTGCTTTAAATATTAAACGTTCGTACATTCTGTAATGTACATCATTTTGGAAAGGATGTCAAAGAATATGTGAGGTGAATTTTATCATTTTTGTATTTATGGTATTTTTCCCACAATATTAAGAAACCCAAAGAGCTTGGCAAGTTTGTCCTATTCATTGCATATGTATAGATCATTCCCTTTTAACTGTGAAGAGATTAATTATTTTTAAGGGGAAATATTTATACGGAGTCGGTACAACATGATAAGTATCTTAATTTTTGTTTTTCTTCTCGTCTTATTTCTACCTTTAACCGTTAACATTGTCGAAAATAATCTTGAAGTCTTTTTATTTTTTATGGGTTTACTGACAATCATCATAAGTGGTGGATTTACCGAAGCCTTATTTGCAAAAGCCGCTCAGGATCCTATTAAAATTGCTGTAGCAGTATTTATAGCGGGTTTATTATTCAGGTGGTTGCAAGCCCCTTTGGAGAGAGTCATTAATGGATGCCGTAGATTGATCCCGCATAGGTTATTTATAGCCTTTTCGGTATTGTTCTTAGGTCTGATATCAAGTGTCATTACTGCCATTATTGCGGCACTTGTGATGGTTATTATTGTGACCACATTGAAAATGGACCGCCGATCAGAGGTACGCTTTGTGGTCTTGTCATGTTTTTCTATTGGTTTAGGGGCGGCACTTACACCTATTGGAGAACCGCTCGCGACTTTAGTTGTTGGTAAATTACATAAGCATTTCTTTTTTTTAATGCAATTAATTGGTCCTGAAGTCTTTGTTGCACTTCTTATGTTCTCTATTCTGGCTGCGCTCTTGGTAAAACCACCTACTTTTCAGATGCAAATAACCAAACGCTCAAACAAAAGGGAAGGGTATGAAGACATTTTTGTACGTGCATTGAAGATTTACTTTTTCGTCATGGGTCTAGAATTCTTAGGCGAAGGTTTTGAACCGCTTATCAATACATTTCTTGTCAACCTCAATCCTGCACTCTTATATTGGATTAATATGATTTCTGCTGTTTTGGATAATGCAACACTATCAGCAGCCGAAGTCAGTCGGACAATGGGTCCGATTACGCTTAAAGCTATTTTACTTGGTCTTTTAATCAGTGGAGGGATGCTGATCCCAGGAAATATTCCTAATATAATTTCAGCTGGTAAATTAAAAATCACCAGTTTAGAATGGGCAAAATTCGGTGTTCCACTAGGTTTGATATTTATGATGATCTTTTACTTATCCATGTTTAAGATTATCCTTTAGACGAAAAAAAACCCTTTAATCCCACAAAGTAGTTAGTGCGATGTTTCTTAGACATTCGAGGACTCCTTACTGCATGCAGCAAGGAGATTTTTTTCTGGATTAACGGCTCTTTTTATATGGAAAAGGTGTAATGTTGTCTTTTTAGGCGAAGAATACTACACATAACTATATGAAATGACGAGGAGAATAAAAGCATGACCTATGATTATGAGCTAAAAAAAATCAATAATCAAAAAGAGGAATATGAACTTATTATTTATCTTAACGATCCTACGACTGAGTTCGCTGTTGAACTAGGAAGAGTGTCAAAAGCAAGGGCTAATCTGCTGACTACGACTCGACAAATGGTTATGGACCGGTACCCCAATATAAGAATTACTATGGCAAAAGTGGTGATTGGTGGAATAGCGATCACTTCCTTCTCATTGTTGGGCGGAAATACGTCATCAGCAGAGACTACAAGTACAACGAAAGCATCAAAGAATGAGGCTCAGTCAAGTTCTATTTATTATTATGTCGTCCCAGGAGACACACTTTGGAAAATTGCAAGTCAATTTAGTTCCACCATTGATAACATCAAACGTGCGAATCATCTGACTTCAGATACACTAATATTAAATCAAAAGTTAGTCATTCCAATGGCCTTTCATACTGTTGGAACCGGAGATTATTTAACGGTTTTGGCAAAAAAATATGGAACAACAGTTGAAGCCATTAAGACCGCAAATGGTTTGAAAAGTGATGCCACACAATTAGGTCAAACCCTTATTATTCCTATGGTCATTGGCACCCAAGCAGCAGCACCTTCTTCGGGCTCATCTACTACAATATCAGGCTCAACCTATAGCGTTGTTTCTGGAGATAGTTTATCTGTGATTGCAAAGCGATATGGCACGACAGTAGAAGCCTTGCGTAGTGCGAACCATTTAACCTCTGATCTTATATCTGTGGGACAAATTTTAAAAATCCCGTCTGGAGGATCAACTCCCACGAATACAACAGCACCTCCTGTCAATAAAGGTTATGTTGTCCGTTCGGGAGATACTTTGTGGAACATAGCTCATCAGTATGGTCTATCTGTTGATCAACTCAAGCAAGCGAATCAATTGACCAGTAATACTATTCAGGTTGGACAGGCTTTAGTCATCCCGAAGAGTGAGGCATCATCATCGACACCTATTCAAGCTGAAATCCAGGCAGTTCAAAATAACCTCCATGCTCTGGGTTATTATGCTGTAACTGCAATGACTGGGACTTATGATTCAGCTACGAAGCAAGCCATAAGTACCTTTCAGACCAATTATGGTCTTCCCGTCACTGGGGTGGCTGATGACAACACAATCAAGGCTATTGACCATGCCATTGTAAAAAAAGCACTCGTTAGTGATACAACCAACTATTTAGGCGTACCTTATCTTTGGGGAGGGACGACACCCACAGGATTTGATTGTTCCGGTTTCGTTTATTACATGTTCAACCAACATGGCGTCACTATGTCCCGCAACACATCAGGAGGACTCTATACTCAAGGAACGCCCGTGGCACGAACACATTTACAGCCAGGAGATTTAGTGTTTTTTGCAGTGAATACAACCGGGACCATTTCTCACGTTGGTTTTTACATGGGAGGGAACCAATTTATTTCCGCAACAGATTCCAAGGGGATCGCGATTTACTCCATGGATAACACCTATTGGTCAAAATATTACGTAGGTGCGAAGCGGGTGTACTAATAAGAGAGTCATGAGAGAATAGCCTTAAAGAGGCTGGGACTGAAGTCTCTCACTCAAAGAAAAATCCGAACATCCTTGAACTGCACCCCAATTATTAGACGCCATCTAACAATTGGAGGTGCTTTTCTTGTGGCTAAATTTACAGCTATAGATAAGTTAAATGCTGTTAAACGATATTTAACCAGTAATGAAAAGTCCATTGGCCTCAGCTCACTTTGGAGTGGATCTTTTCGTGCTCCAAAGTATTTATGATTAAAAGCCCCCTGTTCCTGCGTCTACGAGTATTGCTTCGAAGTAAGCTTTCTCGAAACCACTCGACGTTGACTCGTGAAGTCACGCGGGTTGCTGTTCCCGTAGGACTAAGGAAAGCAACGAGGAGAATCATCTTCGCAAAAAAACATCGTTCTCACAATTTTTTTGAGTCTCCGTCTTTTGACTACACTCTCCTTTTCCTACTCAATCTTTGAACTTGCATGGTTCGGTATTTGTCTTCATTATTTTGTTTTGTCTCAACCTTTTTTTGAGTTTAGATTTACTTGGCTAGAGAAAATAGCTGTTTTTAAAGTTTGCCTTTACTATATAATAAGGAAGGGGGGATGGCGAATAAAATTGGATTCAGTGGCTTTTGTGTAAACGGTCTAGCTGTCATCCCTTTGGTGTTAATAGTTGAGAGAGAAAGAGTGTGTCCAATCATGAAAAGCTTAGGGATCGAAACACTAATGGATAGCATCGGTGAATTACTCGCTGAAGAAACATCACTTGTCCTATCAAATACTGAGGAGTACCTATATTATCGTCCCAGCAAGAGGATTGATCTTAAAATAAAACCTGGGGACCCTGTACTTGATGGGTCTATTACATTTAAAGCTTTGCAACAAAAACAGAAGATCTCGGAATATATTGATCGTGATATTTTTGGTGTCCCTTATTATGGGATGTCCGTCCCTTATCCAGTAGGAGATCCATCACAAGAAATTCAAGGGGTACTGACCGCAGTTTTTCCAACTTTAACCTCTGCCCTGTCTGTAGTGACAATTAAAGTCAATGATGGGTGGATGCCCCTTGCTTTTAAAAAGCTACTGTACATCGAGGCAAAAGACCGTAGAACCTATGTCGTAGGACAAGAGGTGACCGGCACACACAAATTCACATTAAATGAATTTGATTTTTTATTACCAAAGGAAGCCTTTATCCGTTGTCATCGCTCTTTTATTGTCAATGTGAATTACATCCAGACAATCTATCCTGATACACATTCAACCTTCGTGTTAAAAATGCAGGACGGTACGTTAATTCCTGTCAGTCAATCTTATTCGAGTTACTTTAGAAAGGTATTAGGTTTTTAAATTGAAACAGGGAATAAATATTTTAAGCTATGGAGTCCAAGGTCTAGGAGTATGGATAGTGGCTTAGGATTCTTTTTTATCCTTAAATTTATAGCTTCTATCCCATTTTTTTAGTCTTTTATCTTGAAGCACCAAACCCGTCATCACTTCACGTTAAAATAGAGGTGAAATATTTTAAATTCTTTTACAAGGGTAGGTATTCAAGGTGAAGATGAACAACTTCGAACGTATTCAAAACCCAAAATTAAGACATCGAGTCGTTACTGCTGAGCAGGCAGCCTCCTGGATTGAAGATGGTATGACTTTAGGGCTCAGTGGATTTACACGTGCCGGTGATGTGAAAGCGGTACCGACAGCCCTCGTTAAACGGGCTCAACATGAAAAATTTAAAGTTAATGTATTTACTGGAGCTTCTCTCGGATCAGATATTGATAAATTATTTGCTGAAGCGGGGATATTAAGAAAACGATTACCTTTCCAGGCAGATGCAACCATGCGAAAAAGGATTAATGAAGGTGAGTTCTTATTTGTTGATCAGCATTTATCCCATACTGCGGAGTATATACGTAACCGTGTGTTAGAGCCTATTGATTTCGCAATTGTGGAAGCGATTACAATAACCGGAGAAGGAATGATTATCCCAACGACCTCTGTCGGCAATTCTTTAGTTTTTGCGCAACATGCCCAAGAAATTATTGTTGAGATCAACACGGCACAGCCTTTAGCCCTAGAAGGCGTTCATGATTTGTATGAGGTTGGTCAGCAAGGGGAACGGAATCCAATTCCAATAACAAAGCCAGAAGATCGTATTGGTGTAAAGGGAATCCAAGTGGATGTAGATAAAATTAAGGGAATCGTGTTTACTCATCAATTAGACTCTCCATCCACAATTGTTCCTCCGGACAAAACGACGCAAACGATGGCTAAGCACTTAATTCATTTTTTCAGAGCTGAAATCGCAGCTGGGCGATTAACTGAGAGTTTAGCTCCGCTTCAATCGGGGATTGGATCAGTTGCCAATGCCGTTTTTCATGGCTTTTTAGAATCTGAATTCAGTCATTTAAAGGTCTATTCAGAGGTTTTACAAGATGCTGTGTTTGATCTGATTGATGCGGGTAAAGTGTCTTTTGCCTCTTGTTGCTCTATGACGCTTTCCGATGCAAAAATGAAGCAAGTCTTCGCACACTTTGAGAAGTATCGTGAAAAATTAGTGTTAAGGCCACAAGAAATTTCAAATCATCCGGAAATAATTCGCCGCTTAGGTTTAATCTCAATCAATACTGCGCTTGAAGTGGATCTCTACGGCAATGTAAATTCGACGCATGTGTTAGGTACTAATATGATGAATGGTATTGGCGGTTCCGGAGATTTTGCTCGTCATTCGAGATTAGCCATTTTTGTAACGAAATCGATAGCCAAAGAGGGGAACATTTCGAGTGTGGTTCCGTTTGTTTCTCATGTTGATCATACAGAGCATGATGTAGATATTATCGTGACCGAACAGGGATATGCCGATTTACGCGGTTTAGCCCCAAGAGAACGCGTGGCTTTAATTATTGAGAAGTGTGCTCATCCTCTTTATCGAGAAAAACTGTGGGATTATTATAAAGAGGCCCTTAAAGGAGGAGGGCAAACACCGCATGTTTTAGAAAAGGCATTCTCATGGCACAGCAATTTTAAAAAGTATGGAACTATGAACCCTACTGTTTCAGCGGACTGAATAGTATTGCTACCTTTTACCTAATAAAAAATACTTAAAAATTAGTTCTGTAAAAAGGGTATACGACTACTATTAAATAGTGGCTCAGCTCAGTTCAAGGCGGCTCTTGAAGGAATCATTGATTCGTCACATACCATTAATGCTTTGTATGGGGGGTACAAGGTTTATACTCAAAATGTCCACGAAGAAACAGAAATCGCCCGATTTTTTCCTTTGGATCATCTTGATTAGATCCAAGATGTACCTGTAGGTGACCTCAATGAGGGACATTAAACAAGAGAGAGTTCCTAAATGGGACTGTCTCTATTTTTATAAGGTTAGAACGTTGGCTTTCGCTACTAAGACTTGGCGATAATCTTAGTGTGTGAGTGTGATAGCACGAACAGGCTGTCCATTGCGATAAGATAAGCTAATCCAAAATAAATGGTCGTAAAGTGTAAGGAGGGATAGTAATAGAGTTTAAAAAAATGTTAGAATGTAAAGTTCTAAATGTCTATCAAAAATCATATACATAATCCAATTTAACTTGTAAGCGGTTACAAAATGTGAATGGGAGGAGGATATTATGAAAAAGCTTGTATGGGTAATGGCATTTGTTTTAACCTTTTCTTTTATACTCACGGGTTGTCAGTCTACTTCAAGTAAAGGGTCAGGTCGTACCGTGGTCATTAAAGTCGGTTTTAGTGGAACCGAGTTCACGGATGCTGAAATCGCGGCTTTTAACAAAACGCATAAAAAGGTACAAATCAAGTACATTGACATCAGTTCTCCCGGGAAATTACAAGCTTTATTAGCGTCAGGGAATGCCCCAGACATCATACGGATTCAAGCAGCTTCACAATTAGGGAATTACATCAATAAAGGGATAGCGATGGATTTGCAATCTTATTTTGATAAGGATCCACAGTTTTCCGACACATCGACATTCATGCCTGTTGCTAAGGAATATCAATATGACAAGAAGACAGGAAAACAGGGGACCGGGGATTATTATGGTTTCGCCAAGGATTGGTCTCAGGATTTTGCGATTTGGATCAATAAGGCCATTTTTAAAAAAGAGGGCGTGCCTCTTCCAAGTACGACTGAGCCTATGACATGGGATGAAGTGTTTAGTTTAGCGAAACAATTGACGAAAATCAATGCGAAAGGTGCTGTGACCCAATATGGACTAGGCTATTACAATAACAATACGATGGCGACCAATAGTTTAATGCTCTTGCAGTTGGCGCAACTCGGCGAGTCTCCTTGGAAGGCCGATTTTGGGAAGGCCAATTTTGAAAGTCCAACAGCGATTCGGTTACTTGAAAGATGGGTAGATGTTGTCAAGGCAAACCTCGGTCCCAATCCTTTGAACCAAGATCCCAATTCATCGACCAATCTGTTTGTTCAAGGAAAGCAAGCAATGCTTATTTCCGGCTATTGGTATTCTGGTATGCTCAGAGGAGAAATAGGCAAAAAGGTTGATGGCAAGCCATTTGATATCAATAACTTTGAGATGATTCCTGCAGCGGTTGAAGCCGGTGGGACGCGCATCAATCCCACAGGAGCGGCGGTTGGTGGCATTATTTACTCGGGTACAAAACATCCTGACCAGGCTTGGGAGGTCTTTAAATATCTCTTTGGTGGTGAACCTGCGGATGATCGGGCGAAATCGGGATGGGGTTTGCCAGCTTGGGAATCGAAAATGAGTGAGCTGCCAAATAAGACAGCATTTGACCAACAGGTATTAAAAGTACAAACCGCAGAGTTAGAGTATGCTTCACCAATTTTAAACTATAACCCCTTTTTAGATCTAACGGCGGTCAACACTGTCCTTTCCAAGTACATGATTCCTGTTTATTACGGTAAGGATACAGTACCTAATGCCGCAAAAAAAATTGATAAGGCTCTAAATGCTCTCATTAAACAAGGAAAGCAAGATCTTGGCATTAAATAAGCGTTATTCATTCATAAAGAGTTCTGATTTCTATCCTAAAGGGTTGATAAAGGAGTGATGAAAAATGCAGAAAATGAGTCCGTCAAAAAAACGTGAGGCCCTTTCCTTTTATCTTTTAATTTCACCCTGGCTCCTTGTTTTCTTCGCACTAGGATTACTCCCACTATTGTGGGGACTATACCTTGCTTGTACGAATTATACGGGGTTCAATTTCAATCAACTTCATTGGGTGGGATTGAGTAATTTTAGTACCGTTTTTCATGATGATGATGCGATTAGTTCCCTATTTCGTACCATTATTTTAAGTATCGTGATTGTCCCTTTAAGTACAGCGATTGGCTTTCTACTTGCGGTACTCCTTAATAATAAAATAAAAGGGTTGCCTTTTTTTAGAACGGTTTTTTATTTGCCTTCTGTTTTTCCTGTTATTGCGGCCGGATTGATGTGGCAAGTGATGTATGGAAGGCAGGATGGCGTGATCAATATTATTTTAGGTTACTTAGGCATTCATCCTATCAATTGGATGGGATACAACTTAGCCCAAACTTCGCTTGTGCTCATGATGCTTTGGGGATCGGGTGGGGCATTAATGATTTATTTGGCTGGATTAAAAAATGTCCCACAAAGTTTGTATGAATCGGCGGCTATTGATGGGGCGGGATCTTTTCAAAAGTTTTGGAAAATAACGATTCCTCTTACTACCCCAGTCATTTTCTATAATGTTATAATGGGAATCATCGGATCATTACAAATGTTTGCACAACCGATGTTGTTAACCCCAGGGGCAAGTTGGAATACGGTTCCTCTACAACCCATCTATTTGTATGTTGTCAATGCCTGGATCCAAATCTTTACGAATAATCGTTACAGTTATGGGCTGGCATTGCTTTGGGTGTTATTTATCGTCGTTTTCATACTATCACTCATTGTTTTCTTCACGAGTCGTTATTGGGTTTATTACGAATCAGGTGAGGAGTGAGAGATATGGTCAATCAAAAAAGTCGTTTAAATAGGGTTGTGCTCTACATTGTGGTGATCGTATTAGCCGCTATTTTTGCTTTTCCAGCGCTTTGGACATTTGGCAATTCCTTAAATGATGTGTACGCAACCGTTTCCTTGCTGCCTTCGAGTGTCCATTTGAGTAATTATAAACTGGCTGTCACGCTCATTCCTTTTATGGACTATCTGTGGAGCTCCATTATTATTTCAGGACTTACAGTTGTCTTAACGACAGTTTCCAGTGCCGTTGTAGCGTATGGTTTTGCTCGCTTTAGAGCACCAGGAAAAAGTTTCTTTTTCATACTCATTATTTCAACGATGATGGTACCTCCATTAGTGACACAGATTCCGACATATATTTTCTTTAATAAAATCGGGTTAACGAATACGTATTTACCATGGTTCTTTTGGGGAATTGGTGGAAACGCTTTCTTCATTTTCTTGTATCGCCAATTTTTCTTAACCTTACCGAAGGAATTGGATGAATCGGCTCGAATAGATGGCTGCAGTTCATTGGGGATATTGTGGCGAATTCTAATGCCGATCTCCATTCCAATCGTAGTCACGGTAGCGGTCATGTCCTTTCAATCTTCATGGGGGGATTATCTCACTCCTTATATGTTTTTAGATAGTACGAAATGGAATTTGGCAACGGCACTTCTTGGTTCAAGCTACACGTTGCCTAATAACCCTACCATTATTTTAAAGCCGGTCATTGATGCTGCTGCTGTTTTACTGACGATCCCGACTATTTTTGCCTTCTTCTTTGGTCAAAAATATTTAGTCGAGGGTATTGTCACAACAGGATTGAAAGGGTGAGAGATGATGCAAAAGAAAGCACTGATTACGGGTGCAAGTAGTGGCATAGGAAAAGGCATTGCCTATGCCCTCGCCAAAGAAGGTTACGATTTAGTATGTTCACATTATCAAGATGTAGAAAATGCCACCAATGTTAAAAGGGATATTGAACAAACCTATTCTGTTGCTTGCACATTTTTTGAAGGGGATTTAGCGGAAGAAACCTTTCCGCGGGTCCTCTTTGATCAAGCTTTAGAGACATTAGGGCACATTGATGTTCTTGTCAACAATGCCGGTCGAACGATTATGGAGAGTGTACTAGAGACAAAAGTAGAATCCTTAAATCTGCTCTTTGGGCTGAATTATCGAGCCCCTTATTTGTTAACGCAGTATGCCAGTCAACACATGATAGAGGAGGGGATCCAAGGAAGTATTGTTCATACAGCTTCGACACGGGGGATTCAAGGTTATCCGCGCGATGGAGTATATGGAGGTTTAAAAGCAGCATTAATTCGATCGACGAAATCGATGGCGCTAGATTTAGCCCCGTACGGGATTCGGGTCAATTGTGTGGCACCAGGTGCGATTCAAGTCCGCCATAATGATGCAACCAATCACTTTTATAAGCAACTCGGAAAACGTATACCTTTAGGAAGAGCTGGAACACCGGATGATATAGCCCAGGCAGTGACCTGGCTTGTGTCTGACAAAGCTGCTTATGTCACGGGCATCGTGATTCCTGTGGATGGAGGTCTCATTCTTCCTGGAATGCCGGAGCGAGTGCCTGATGGGTATGATGACTATGGGTGGGGGAATGTACCATGCAAACCTTAGTCGAAAGTCCACTCTATCACTTTTTAGATCGGTTCACCAAACTTATTTATTTGAATCTGCTGTGGGTATTGTTTTCACTCATGGGGGGTGTCATCCTTGGGGTGTTTCCGGCTACGGCAGCGGTCTTTGCTATTATAAGAAAATGGGCATTTCAAGAAGAGGTCCCGATTTTTTCGACCTTTTGGCTATATTATAAAAGTGAATTTAAGAAGTCTCAAATTACGGGTTATGGGTTCGTGTTGATGTGGTTGTTTTTGCGGGCAGACCAGAACTTTTATCATAATGGGATCTTTACGTTTTTGTGCCAGCTGGCGTCACTGGTTTTCTTCACCATGCTTCTTTACATCGGGCCTGTTTTTGCCCATTATGACACCGGCTTTTTTAAGCAAATAAAATTCACCTTTTTACTTGCAATGGCTCATCCTTTCCGCTCTGTTTTCTTGATGACTATGACATTAGGTTACCTCTATATTAGCTTGACGTTGACTTTCTTTAAATTTGTACCGCTTTGCGGCGTCACCCTGTTTGCATTTCTGTGCACAGTCATTGTGCAAAAAACCTTTCCTGAAGCTCAATCTCAATAAGGAGTGAAAATAAAATGTGTGCTTTGCAAATAAAAGATGTTCGTGTGATTCTCACAGCACCTGAAGGTATTAATTTAGTGATCGTAAAAGTTGAGACTAATGAACCAGAATTATATGGGATCGGATGTGCAACTTTTACCCAACGGCATTTGGCGGTAAAAACGGCGGTTGAAGAATATCTTAGACCCTTTTTAATAGGAAAAGATCCACAGCGCATAGAGGATATTTGGAACAGTGCAAATGTCAGCGGATACTGGAGAAACGGTCCCATTATGAACAATGCATTATCAGGTGTGGATCAGGCACTTTGGGATATCAAAGGAAAATTAGCCAATATGCCCCTTTATCAATTATTAGGGGGCAAGGTCCGTGAAGGGGTTGCTGTTTATAGACATGCCGATGGCCAAGATGTCCATGAGGTCGAGGAAAATGTTTTGAAATATATGGAGCAAGGGTTACATTATATCCGCTGCCAATTGAACGGTTACGGTGGGAAATCACTTGAAAGGCCAAAAGGGGCACTGCCGGGCGCCTATTATGATCCGGATCAGTATGCGCAAAGTGTTCCCAAATTGTTCGATCATTTGCGCGATAAGATTGGGTTTGGTGTGGAATTGCTCCACGATATTCATGAACGCCTTGCGCCTATCGAAGCGGTTCGTCTGGCAAAAACCGTGGAACCCTATCGCTTATTTTTCTTAGAAGACGCTCTTCCTCCAGAGCAAACTGAGTATTTTCAAATGATTCGTCAGCAATGTGCGACTCCGATTGCTATGGGAGAACTCTTTAATAATCCGATGGAATACAAATCTTTAATTACGAATCGTCTGATTGATTTCATCCGCATTCATATTAGCCAAATTGGCGGTATTACTCCTGCACGAAAACTAGCTGCTTTCTGTGAAGCTTTTGGCGTAAGGACAGCTTGGCATGGACCTGGTGATACTTCTCCTGTAGGGCACGCAGCCGATGTGCATTTGGATTTAGTGTCCCCTAATTTTGGTATTCAAGAATGGGCAGGCTTCTCAGAACCGATTTACGATGTGTTCCAAGGGTTACCTGAACTACGAGGTGGCTATGTTTATGTGAATGATGAACCGGGGTTAGGCATTGATATTGATGAAGAAAAAGCAAAGAAATATCCCCCTTACCATGATCTTCCGGCGTGGACTTTGGCTCGGCTTCCAGATGGAACGCCTGTGCGGCCGTGATGATGGCTATTCAATACATGAGTCAACTCAATCTACATAACTAGGAGGTTCGGAATCAATGAAAATAACAAATCTTGACATCATTCATGTACGCCCGAGATGGTCGTTTTTAAAAGTCTCGACAGATGAAGGTCTCGTCGGATGGGGAGAAGCTATAGTTGAAGGGCGCTCTCGTACTGTTGAAATGGCGATTCGGGAATTAGAGCCGCACTTGATCGGAGAGGATCCCCGGAGAATTCAGCATCTATGGCAATCCAATTACCGTGGGACTTTTTATCATGGTGGTCCTGTATTAACGAGTGCTGTGAGCGCTATTGATCAGGCGCTTTGGGATATCTTAGGGAAATGGTTGAATGTCCCTGTTTCTCAACTTTTAGGTGGAGCGGTCAGAGAGCGTATTCGCATGTATGGTCATGTCGGTGGGGAGACATTGGATGACATTCATGCGAGTGCCAAAAAAGCAGTTGAAGCTGGATTTACCGCTGTGAAGACATCAATTGCCAATCCAGCCAGATTTTTAGAATCCCCCGCCTGGATTCAGCGGGAAATCGAGCGTTTCGAAGTCATTCGCGATGCGATTGGTCCTGAAAATGATTTTGCTGTCGATTTTCATGGCCGTATTCAACCTGCCCTTGCTATCAAACTATGTAAGGAGTTAGAACGATTAAATCCGCTCTTTGTTGAAGAACCGTGTTTATCAGAAGAACTTGATGAGATGGCGCGTATTGCTCGAGCGACAAGTATTCCCATTGCAACAGGAGAACGGCTCTATACGAAATATGCATTTCGCGAGTTACTTTCAAAACAAGCTGCAACCATTGTCCAACCCGATCTCGCTCATTGTGGCGGTATTTCTGAAGCGTTAAACATTGCCCGCTTAGCAGAGGCGCATTTTGCTGCTTTTGCTCCGCATAATCCGCTAGGTCCCATTAATTTGGCCGCAAGTCTTCAAGTCTCAGCAGTTTCAGCCAATTTCTTGGCACAAGAACACGTCCATTTAGGCGAAGGGTATATTAAAACACCATTCGAGGTTAAAGACGGTTACATCGATGTTCCCACGGCACCCGGTCTAGGTATAGAAGTAGATGAGACTTTGTTAGAAGACAAACGTTACGATGGAGTATGGGATTCCCCGCGTTGGTTCCATGAAGATGATGGATCGGTTGCTGATTGGTAGAAGTTTTTGAGAAAACGGCGTTGGCTCTAACGGACAGTAGATTTGGGAGTCATTACGACACGATTCATAGACATTCACTATCTATATAACAAGGGAGGTCAAGGGATGGACTTAGGGCTGAAAGAAAAAATAGTTTTAGTCACAGGCGGAGCGAATGGTATAGGGAGAGGGATTGTGAGTGATTTCTTAGAAGAGGGCAGTCGCGTGGTTATTGCCGATTGGAATGAGGAAGACGGCATCCAAACACAAGTGGCGTTTCGTGAAAAAGGTTATGAGGTTATGTTTTTGCAGATGAATGTCCGTCATTTAGATGAGATCAAACAGGCTGTAGAGACTGTGATTGAACATTATGGAAGAATTGATGTATTGGTCAATGATATTGGGACGCATATGTATAAATCATCACTAGATTTTACCGTCGAGGAATTTGATCAGCTGATTCAAACAGACTTACGTGGTCATTTTTTAATGACCCAACAAGTGGTTCCCCATATGAAAGCTCAGGGTGGTGGTGCGATAGTCAATATTGCCTCCGTTCATGCTTTAGCGACACGACCTCATTTCTCAGTTTACGCCGCAGCCAAAGGTGGCATTGTTTCTATGACGCGGGGATTAGCCCTCGAGTTTGCCCCTGCAGGCATTCGTGTGAATACTGTTTTGCCAGGCATGTCAATCTCTAAGGATTTTCAAAAGCGGTTAGAAGTCCTATCTGATAAGGAACGTGAGGCGGCCTTAGAAAAAGCAGCCTATAATACGCCCCTCGGTGTCGTCGGGGAACCGAAATTTATTGGTTACCCGGTGGTTTTCTTAGCCAGTGAAAAGGCTGCGTTTATGACAGGCGCTATCGTTCCAGTAGACGGTGGTGAAACCATTCATCTCGATTGGTGAAAGATAGGGATGAGAAGGGACATTTTCATAAGGAATTGAAATCCTCCCACTTCGAGGAAGGGGCTGTTGGCTTGTGATTCAATGTCTTCTTTCGAGGAAAGGCGGTGCAGTTAATTAAGAAAAGTAGACCAATGCCATCCCGGGCGGTCTACTTTTTGTTTTGTCTGTATCATGCGTATGATAGGCAAAAAGATGTAACGATTACTCTTTGGTTCCATCGTAATATTGCTTTAGCCTAGCATGACTTGCGTTTGTATGCTGGGCTATAAAGAAATTAAAAGCTCATGCTTTACTTATGAAAACCTTGGCGTTATGATGAATATAAATTGCATAATGGCAAACTACTAGGGGTGCCTTTCGGCTGAGAGAAAAACGCTTGTTTTTTAACCCTTTTGACCTGATCTGGATCATGCCAGCGTAGGGAAGTAGTTAAGTGAAACGGCTCATTTTTCTCTTACTCTCTAAGCTAGGTCCATTCGGATCTAGCTTTTTATTGTTTTTGTAGGAAAACAATGGATTTGCCACTGTGAAGAAGGGAAGATGAACATGGAAGAATTAAGAGAAGAATCAAAAGAAAAATATTATCCTCAGCAAGAGCTGACCATTGGACCTGATGAGACATTGTCACCGGGCAAAAATTTTTTATATGGCCTTCAGCATGTGTTTGTATCAAATGTATGGCTAGACCCTATTTTTGTTGCAGCAATGATTGGCTTACCTCTATCACTCTCTGCCAATATCGTGAACGCAATCTTTATTACCGCGGGGATCGTCACATTGGTGCAAGCGACGAAACTTGTCAAATTACCGATCGTTCAAGGGCCATCGGCGGCGTTCGACTCGATTATGATTTCAACAGGTAAACAGAGTGGTTTAGCAGCGGCAAGTGGCGGGATTTTTCTTAGCGCGATGATCGTTTTTATTCTCTCTATTACTAGTGTGATCGGTCGTTTGAAAGTATTATTCACACCGGTCGTTTCTGGGACGGTCATCTTTCTAGTTGGGATTTCCTTATCTGGATTTACCTTATCAGAATTCTTAGGTGGGTCACCGGGGGATAAGGGTTTTGCAAGTCCTGCCACACTCATTTTGTCGGTCCCAACGGCCATTATTGTTTTATTATTATCGATTTTTGGAAATGGAGTGTGGCGATCGTTCTCATTTCTGATTGCTCTCGTCGTTGGAGACATTATTGCTGTTGTTTTGGGACAAACACAGTTTTCGATGCTTGCTGATAAGGACTGGTTTGGTTTTCCTCATTTTCTTCCTTATGGCGGTTTAAAGTTTGAATGGGGGACTTTTCTTACTTTTTTCATTGCTTACATTGTTGCTGTCATCGAAGCCATGGGCGTTTATCAAGCCTCAGCCACCATATTAAAAACAGAGATGCATGCGAAACGCGTGCGCAATGGCTTTGCAGGGGAGGCGGCGGGATCCTTTGTATCCTCACTTATTGGCGGCTTTCCTACAACCGGCTATGCTCAGAATGTAGGTTTACTCAGATTAACAGGTGTCGGATCAAGGTATCCCGTCATGGTAGCGGGAGTGATTTTTTTAGTGTTTGGCTTCGTGCCAAAAGCAGGCGCGCTACTTGCTTTAACACCCGATGCAGTTGTGGGAGGGATCTTTTTGCCAGCAGCAGCGACCTTGGTATACACAGGTATTTCGATTCTTGCAAAGGTGGAGCATTCGGAAAAAAACGTTATGATTATTGGTTTATCGATTTTGCTGGCCATATCATTGCCTGCTTATACAACAGGGGTGAAGGGGACAGTAGGAACATTTCTGTCCAATAGTCTTTTCGTTGGCGCTTTTATGTCAATTTTATTGCAATTAGTCTTTGTGAACATTCCTCACTGGGTTAAGAAAGGAGCATGAACATGAGAGAAGCAGCGCAACAGATCACACAGGACATCCTTCACTTTATTGATCACTATCATTTGGGTGTACATCATCCTAAAACAGTTGAAACAGAGTTTAATACGTTAGCACTTGAACTCTTTCGTTATCAGTTTCAAAATAATTTACCTTATAAGAAATTTTGTCAAGTAAGAAGAAGAACACCGCTAACAGTAAAGCATTGGCTGGACATTCCACCGATGCCGATTCAAGGTTTTAAACAGCTTTCATTATCGTGTGAACCTATTGAAGAAGTGCGGGCTGTTTTTATGACGAGTGGAACAACCAATCCAGAGTTGAAAGGGAAGAATTATCATCCTGATCTTTCCGTTTGGGATGCCTCAATGGAAGGGCCTTTTAAAACATTCGTACTGCCTGATCGAGAGGAAATGACGATTTTTGTTCTCTCACCTGCAGAGGATTTAAATAAGAACTCATCCCTTTCGAGGTATTTAACACATGCAGTCACTACATTCGGCTCTGATCATAGTCGATTTTTCTTTAATGAAAATGGACTGGATATGGAAGGATTAATAGACGCTCTGAAAGATTGTGCAGAGCGCAATGAACCCGTACTGTTAATGGGAGCGACTTTTTCCTATGTTCATTTTCTTGATTATTTAGAAGAACATCAGATTACTTTCCAACTTGCAAAGGGGAGTCGAATTTTTGACACAGGGGGATTTAAAGGACAATCGCGAGAAGTAGAGATGGAACAATTGTATGCTCGGTTCTATAACTATTTTAATGTCGGTCGCAACGGTTGCGTGAATATGTATGGGATGACGGAGATGAGCTCACAAATTTATGATCAAACACTACTTACAGCATCTGAGACTGATAGTGTCATCCGTGATAAAACTGGACCTGCTTGGGTGAAGACAGTGATACTAGATACTAACACACTAGATCCTGTGAAGATTGGCGAAACAGGCGTGATTGCGCACTATGATCTCGCTAACTGGAATTCATGTCTCGGCATTTTGACAGAAGATTTAGGGTGCAAGACAGAACATGGCTTTGTGCTCCTTGGGAGAATAAAGGGATCAGAAGCAAGAGGCTGTTCGATTGCCGTCGATCAATTACTGCAATCGAATTTAGGTGGTGGACAGCGTTAGTGACAATAGCAGAAGAGATATCTATCTATAAAGTGCCTAAAACGATGGCATTCACTCAATTCAGCGAAGCGATCATTGAGGGTGAACGAACGGTTTATCATTTAAAGTATCCCAGCCTTACGAGTGATGACATTCAACAAATGATGAATGTGGTTGAGGCGAATCGGGAGAGCTATCTTGCCTCCCTCACAACACAGGAAATTGTCGAGAAAATAGATCAGGCGATTCAAAAATGGTTGGATCCAGACTATCCATTGCGGCGAAGAGCAGAACAACTTCTCCCTGTCATCACAGGCTACGATAAGGACATGGTTCGTCTGGAATTAAAAAAGTATATGAGGACATTTCGAAAAAAGGAATTACTCCGCTTTTTAGATGAAGAATTTGATCAACCAGCAATGCTTGATGAATTTCGGCCAAGAAAATCGGGGGGGATGAGTCGAGCCTTTGGCCCCAACACGCTCTTTCATGTCTTTTCAGGGAATGTGCCGGGCGTGCAAATTTGGAGCCTTATCATGGGGCTTTTACTCAAGTCGGCAACGTTAGGGAAAACCTCACTCTCTGAACCCCTCTTACCCGTTTTGTTTGCTCAATCTTTGGAAGAAGTGGATGAAAAGTTAGCGGAAACCCTTGCCATTCTCCCGTGGAAAGGGGGAACAGCAGAATTAGAGAATGCTGCGATTGCAAACGCGGATGCGGTTATTGTGTATGGCTCTAATAAAACGGTGGAAACCATGCGACAAAGAGTCCCACTTGATAAACCTTTTTTAACTTACGGACATAAGATCAGTTTTGCAGTGATTGGTAAGGAAGCCTTAACACCGGACCTTTATTATGAAACGATTTATAAATTGGCTGAGGATATCTCGATCTATGATCAGCAAAGTTGTCTGGCGCCACAATCGGTTTTTGTTGAACAAGGTGGGGCGATAAGTCCAAAACAGTTTGCACAAATACTGGCTTCTGAACTTGGGCGTTACCATAAAAAGAGGCCGCGAGCGCGCTTAACTGATGAAGAAGCAATGGCCATCCAAAAATTGAGAGATCGCTATCAATTCGAGGCTTTACAAGGTGATCAAGTAGAGGTGTATGCGAGTCAAACGAACACTGCTTGGACGGTGGTTTATCATGAGGAAGCAGGTTTTGAAGGCTCACCGTTAAATCGCTCAATTCATATTTTTTCTTCTGAAAACTTGGAAAGGGACGTGCTTTCAATTAAGCCTTATCAATCCTTGTTACAATCCTGTGGTCTTGCGGTGGCTCCGGATAGATTATTTACTCTAGCTGATAGATTAGGTCATTATGGCGTTAATCGCATTTGCTCGGTTGGCGAAATGAACAGTGCTAAACCAGGCTGGCATCATGATGGCGGCTTTAATCTTCTTGATTTAGTACGCATAGTGGATATCGAACGGGATGTCGAACAGAAAATGGAAGCTTTTGATCCAGACGTCGAATAGGAAGGGGACTATGAACCGATGAATTTAAAGGATAAAATTGTTGTGGTCACAGGAGCAAGCCGTGGTATTGGTGCCGCTATTGCCAAAACATTTGCCACTGAAGGCGCGTTTGTGGTGGTGAACTACCTAAAAAATACGGCGCTTGCTGAAAAAGTTGTCAGTGACATCGAAGCTATGGGAGGACAAGCAGTCGCCATGCAGGCCGATGTCCAGGATATCCAGCAAGTGGACCACATGATGACAGAGATTACCGATGCTCTTGGTGGCATTGATGTAGTCGTGAACAATGCCCTCAGTCATTATACTTTTAACCCAAAAACGAGAAAAACAGCTTGGGAGATCGAATGGCAAGACTTCGAGCAGCAATGGGAAGGCAATGTCCATGGAGCGTTTAACATTTGTAAAGCCGCGATGCCCTATATGAAAGCGCAAATGGCAGGGAGAATCATCAATGTCGTCAGTAATTTAATTGACTTTCCAGTGGTTCCTTACCATGATTACTCGACATCGAAAATGGCCTTACTTGGGTTGACAAGGAACCTTGCCAAAGAGTTAGGTGCGTTTGGCATCACGGTGAATGCAATTGCACCAGGCTTAACCTATCCCACTGATTCTAGTTCTGAAACACAAGAGAATGTAAGAAAATCTATTATCGATCTCACACCGATGCATCGATTAGCAACACCCGATGACATTGCGGGAAGTGCTGTATTTCTCGCTTCTGATTGGGCCTCGTTTATCACGGGCCAGTGCTTGAACGTCGATGGCGGATTGGTGATGAAATAGAATTGGGAGTTTAGCTCTATAAAACAGAGTGTGGGTCAGCTTAAACACACTTTTCGTCAATGAATGGTGAGCAGACGCTATTTAATATAGAATGGCGTCTTTCTTTTTGTTTATACTGTAAATAGAAAGGAAGTGTCCACATGCCAAATCGTTTAGCGCAAGAAAAATCGCCCTATTTGTTACAGCATCAAAATAACCCCGTGGATTGGTACCCTTGGGGTGATGAAGCTTTTGAAAAGGCTCGCAAAGAAAACAAACCGATTTTTCTTTCCATTGGTTACTCGACCTGTCATTGGTGCCACGTGTTTGCGCACGAATCGTTTGAAGATGAAGAGGTTGCAGGTCTTTTAAATACATACTTTGTATCTATTAAAGTGGATCGTGAGGAGCGACCGGATATCGATTCGGTTTATATGACCGTTTGCCAAGCTTTAACGGGTCAGGGAGGCTGGCCATTAAGTATTTTTATGACGCCAGATCAAAAGCCCTTTTTTGCAGGAACGTACTTCCCGAAAGAGAGTCGCTATGGGCAACCCGGCTTTATTGATGTATTAAAGTCAATCTCTACCCAATATCAAAAGGATAAAGAGAAATTGACAGCTGCTGGTCAAGAAATTGTCAAGGCTCTTGCAGGTCATCGCGCGCCCTCTGCCGCTTTTAATCCGGAGCTTGTTGAGGAGTGTATAGAGGATTTTAAGAAGAGCTTTGATCCTGAATATGGAGGATTCGGTACAGAGCCGAAGTTTCCCGCTCCGCATCAATTACTGTTCCTGCTTCGCTATGCCCACTGGAAGCAGGACTCTCAGGTGCTGAACATGGTTGAAAAAACATTAGAGGGCATGGCAGAAGGGGGTATTCACGATCATATCGGTGGCGGTTTTGCACGATACTCCGTTGATAGTGAATGGCTTGTCCCGCACTTTGAAAAAATGCTCTATGATCAGGCCATGTTGATGATCGCTTATTCAGAGGCTTACCAAGTCACTCAAAATCCTGACTATCAGAAGATTGTGGATGGGATTTTTACTTATCTTATCCGCGAAATGCGTGATGAAAAGGGGGGCTTCTATTCGGCAGAGGATGCAGATTCAGAAGGTGTTGAGGGTAAATTCTACGTTTGGGACCCGGATGAAGTCATCACATTACTTGGTGATCAAGAAGGCGAACGTTTTTGTATTGCCTATGATATAACGGAAGAAGGAAACTTTGAAGGAAAGAATATTCCTAACCTTATTGGCCGGGATATACGAAGATTAGCGGAGGATCAGGGACTCACTTTAAAAGAGTTTCATGCTGAATTAGAGAAAAATCGTCACATCCTTTTGCAAGCACGAAGTCAGCGCGTACGTCCGCATCGCGATGATAAAATACTGACGAGCTGGAACGGGTTGATTATTGCGGCATTAGCCACTGCGGCTCGCATTTTTCAAGAGGAACATTATTTGAAAGCAGCTGAAGAAGCTTTTACTTTCATCAAGGAGACGATGGTGAGCGATGGACGGTTGATGGCCCGTTACCGTGAAGGGGAGATCAAACATACGGGTTTTCTCGATGATTATGCTTACTTACTTTGGGCTTGTGATGCCCTTTATGAAGCCACTTTTGATGTCGACTATTTAAGAGTGATGGAGAACTTAGCTGATCAAACAGTGACTTATTTTTGGGATGAAGAAGGGTTTGGATTTTATCTGAACGACAAAACAGAATCACTCGTATTTCGTCCAAAGGATCTTTACGATGGTGCATTGCCTTCAGGGAATAGTATCGCAGCGCTGATGTTATTTAAATTAGCTCGTCGCACAGGAAATATTGATTTTGAGATGTATGTCGATAAAATGCTTCAGAACTTAGGAAAAGAAGTCGAGCATTATCCCATGGGCCATAGCGCTTTATTGACGAGCTTTTTGCTCACGCACATGCCAACGAAGGAGCTTGTGATTCTTGCAGCTCAGCAGGACGTCGCAAAAGAAGCTGCTGAGAAATGCCTCGTTGATTTTCACCCGGACGTGTTCATGGTTGCAGGAACAACCGATCAACTCACGGGAGTGGCTAGCTTTACGACGGAATTTAAGCTTTTAAATGATAAGGTGACTTATTATTTATGCGAAAACTTTAGCTGCCAGCGACCGACCAATGATGTGGATCAGATAAAGAGACATTTATAAATGAACCGAGGTGTGCCTTTTATATTATCAAGACTTAAATCGAAAAAAGTATAAAAATAAACATACTAAGACAGAAGTATTTCACTCAAAGAAAAATCCGAACATTCTTTTTTGAATGGACGGATTTTTCTTTATACTTAGCATGAGGTGAATCGCTTCGTCAAAATACTTCGCTTTCCGCGGGCACGGCCTCAGCTCACTTTGGAGTGGGTCTTTTGGTTTCCCAAGTATTTATGAATAAAAACCCCCTGTTCCTGCGTCTACTCGTACCGCTTCGTCGTCAGCTTTCTCGGAACAACTCGAAGTTTATTCGAGAAGTAACGCTGGTTGCTGTTCCCGTCGGAGTCTCCGTATTTTGACTACGCTCTCCTTTTCCTACTCAATCTTTTAACTCGCATTGTTCGGTATTTGTATTCATTATTTTGTTTTGTCTCAACCTCTTTTAATTCGTGTTCAACAAATGTTTAGTTGTGAAATAAATGGGGATCAGAAACACCCCATTCTGTAATAGGACAATTATTTTTTATTATGATAAAATCGCTTTGCTTTGGCACGATTCCCACAATCAGCCATTGAACACCATCGTCTGCTACGATTACGGCTTGTATCCAAAAACAGCCAACCACACGGAGCTCCTTCGCACTTCTTCACTCTACTGAGTTCTTTTTCAGAAGTAAGAATGTCTATAGCCGATTGAACAATCGGTGGAAGCATGCCGTCCAATGTTTCTCCACAATTCAAAAATTTCAATGAAAATTTATGTTCACCAGGCACTAATCGTATCAAACCGTAAGCATGGCCTAAGGCTTTATTCAAAATAGAAAGGTCCCTAGAGGCTGGTGGTTCATTGTTGGACACTAAACTAAAAATTTGGTAAATCGATTCTCGTAGCTCAATCGCTTGTTGGAGAATCTCTTTTGCCTTAGACGGTTGACTTTGTGCTTTTTTTAGGAGTGAAAGGGATTGTTGTTGATTAAAAATATTGGCCTGTAGACTCCAGTTTACCAGTTCCTCGTAACTCGTCAGTAACTCCTCTGATTTCTCACGGCTATCGTGCCAACCGACTGTATTAGCAAAATCCAAACATAAACGTCCGCCGATTAAATCAAATTTGTGTACATTTTTATTTATATCAGACATGTGATTTCTCCTTGTCTTACCATATATAACCTTTACCTTTTTCTTATAACCATTATAAAAGCTATTGACAGTTAGAATCAAACACTTTAATATATAACCATCTAAAATTATATAGAGGGTTATATTTTTGAGGCAATGGGCTAATTTCATTCAAAAGTAGCTTCGGAATTTTACAGAAGGGATGTCACCCGCTACGGGCAATTTGACTAACGGTTGTGAATGAAAGCGCTCTTCCGTCCAATGATGTCAGAGTGAGTCCTCACATGATCGGTGGAAGAAGCAGAATAGAGAGTTTGAGGAACACGGAAAGGGGTGGTGCGGATCGACTTTCATTGATATGAACCCGGATGGTGTGACAATTGGCAGTTGAGTGTATCTATAACAAAAAATATTGGAGGACGAAACATGAGTGAAACATTAAAAAACTCGGTTAAAACGATGATAAAGGAAACCTTCGAAGGTCCGCCTGTTCCTCTAAAAGGAAGTTGGTTTGTCAATTCAGAACCAAATTCTGGAATTTTCGGTGCAATAGAGAGAATGTCTTGCGACGAAGCCTCAACATCAATACATGGAACAACGCTTGCTGCCCATACTGACCACGTCCGCTATCACCTGTGGGGAACCAATGAAATCTTGAAAGAAGGGAAACAACCGCAAATGAATTGGGGAATGAGTTGGGAGATCCATTCAGTAGATGAAAAGCAATGGAATACAATTCAGGAAGGTTTACGAAAAGAATACTTAACACTTTTGGAAGCGATTGACGCTATTAAATGGAATGAACTTCTGGCAAATGAAGTGTTATCTTCTTTAGCTCATTCAGCATATCATCTTGGAGCCATTCGACAAATGTTAAAAGTAGTCAAGGTGTAAGATCGGTGTCAGTGTAATCATTCCGAATTCTTGATCCCGTATAAACTTTGAAGAAATTGCTTTAAGAAGCAGTAAAAATAAAGTCCCCTGAGATTCAGCTATTTTGTAGACTTCAGGGGATTCCTCCGACTTCGTTATATATTTAAAATTGTTGTTCTTCGCTTATGGGCTAGACTCTTTTAAATAGGATTCTATTTTAATCACTCTCAAGTAGGTATTCCGGACTCAGTGTCCAAACTTAAGCTTTTAAAAAATCAACAAACAAGCGTGTTCAAGTTTATTGACGCGCACAATTTTATCGGCTAATATTTAAGTAAATAACTAAATACTTAAATGAGGAAATTTTATGTTAAATGATGTCTTTAAAGCACTTTCTGATCCGACCCGAAGAAAGATTTTGGATTTGCTAAAAGAAAAGGATTTAACAGCAGGTGAAATATCGAATCATTTCAACATGTCTAAACCGAGTATTTCCCAGCATTTGAAATTACTTAAGAATGCGCAGTTAGTTCATGATGAGAAAAAAGGCCAGTACATTTTTTATTCATTAAATACAACGGTCTTTCATGACATCGTCAGTTGGGCGTTTCGTTTTTATGAAAAAAAGTAGAGGAGGGAATGAACCTTGAGGAAATATCTTTTTCCGATGATCTTAATTCTTTTATCGGTGATAGCATGGTTAGTAGCCTGGCCATATTTACCTTCAGAAATTGCGACACATTGGAATGCAAAAGGGGAAGTTAATGGCTATTCTTCTAGGTTTGGAGCAACTCTGATCATGAATGGCCTGCTTATCTTTTTATATTTTTTGTTTTTGGTCCTTCCAAAAGTAGATCCTAAAAAGAACAATTATAGACTTTTCTCAAAAAGTTATACGATTATCTCTAATACTGTTCTGGTCATCTTTTTTATCCTAAGCTTGCTGACCCTTTTATACAGTCTTGGCTATCCCATTCCAATGGCTGGTCTTTCACCCTTTATTGTCGGAGCCATTTTTATTGTGTTAGGCAATTTTATGCAGACCATAAGACCGAATTTCTTTCTTGGCGTTAGAACACCGTGGACTATCAGCAATGAAAATGTCTGGAGAAAAACGCATCGCTTGGCTGGGAAGTTTATGTTTATCGCGGGAATTATTATTATTCTCTCAGTCTTTTTTCCTGACAACTGGGAAAGTGCCATTATCATTACATGTGCAGTCCTTTCAGTGGGCATACCCGCCTGTTATTCTTATTGGGTTTATAAAAATGAAATTTTAAATAAGTAGGCTCTCCAACAAAGCAGACTAGAAAATTATTATGTAAACTTAATGAGGCGATGAGTTAGTTATTTTTACTTGAAAGCAGGACAAGTCTATGATCATGAAGAAGATTAACGTAGTGGATTATTTTATAAGAATAGCCTACAATTGTTTTTGTACATTTTTTTGGTTTTATTCGGAGGTAAGACATTAATGAAAAAAGGCTCGTTACGTCATGCTTTTAAATTTATTTTAATCGTCACGCTCATTTCTATCCCCCTTAGTGGATTATTTGATACAGGTACGGTTTTTATGGACGGCATTCCATGGTCAATTGGTGTTTTTATTGTAATTTTTATTGTATTGGTCGGTGCATTTTTTGATATGATTGGTGTAGCCGCTGCGGCTGCAACGGAGACACCATTTCACGCCATGGGTTCTAAACGCATTTTTGGAGCGAAAATGGCAGTTAAAATTGTCCGTAACGCAGAAAAAGTTGCGAGTATTTGTAGTGATGTTATTGGCGACATCGCGAGTGTGTTAAGTGGAGCGACGGCACTCGCGGTTGGACAGCAAATCGGAAATTCTTTAGGCTTGCATGGATGGGGAGCAGAAGGGATTTCTATAGCGATTACGGTGATGGCGACAGCCTTAACCATTGGGGCAAAAGCGTTTGGCAAAACTGTAGCCGTGTATTTTCCCACATCGATAATTCTCTTTGCTTCAAGAGTCGTGGAGAGGGGATTAACCGTCCTTCCAGGGCGTAGGCGTGGCACCACACGATAAAATTCAGGACGAGAAAGCGTTCATCGTAAGGTCATGGCTGAGAAAATGAATGAACGGCTTACATAAGTTTCAAAACAATAACGTTATACTGTATGGTTTTATGCTATAATTAAGATAGAGGTGATGAAATTGGGAAGTTGCTAAGAATTGGTGAACTCGCTCAAAAAGCGGGGGTGTCTAAGCGCACAATTGATTATTATACAACATTAGGTTTAATCGAGGCCCAAAGGTCATCATCAAATTATCGATACTACAGTGAAGAGACAGTGCAACGTCTTAAACTCATTCATTATCTTAAACAAGAACATCTCCCATTAGAAGAGATTAAAGAACGCTTGGCGATTATGGATCAATACGCTGATGACCAGACAGAGAAGGTCTTTGAAAAGCTTCAACATATTCAAGAGGAAATGAAAAGAATTGAAACGGAACTCCTTCAGCTTAAACCAACCATTGAAAAGTTGGATAATAAACAAGTGCTCTCCTTAAGAAAGCTTTTGGAAACACAGAATTTAGCCCTTGCACAACTTTTGATCCTTGTCCTCTTTGGGTAAACGAAAGCTAGCACATGTTTCTAAAAAGTTTATGATTATTTCAAAAGTTTTAAGAATATAATTGGATATTAAATGATAATTAAATGGAGGTGACACCCGTACACTTATGTGTAGGGGATTTAATTGGATGATATTGTTGGTATATTAGTCATTGTGATTTTGATTTTATTAACAGCTTTTTTTGTTGCTGCTGAATTTGCCATTGTGAAAGTGAGATCCACTCGGATTGAACAAATGGTGCAAGAGGGGAATAAAAGAGCAGAAGCTGCGAAGAAAATTATCGATCATCTAGATGGCTATCTTTCCGCTACTCAACTGGGCATTACCATTACTGCTTTAGGTATTGGTTGGGTTGGCGAACCTGCTGTTTCTCACTTATTTGAGCCCTTATTTCACGTTCTGGGTCTTGGGGGAACAGCGACAAAATCAATCTCAGCAATCATTAGTTTTGTTGTGATTACCTTTATCAACGTCGTACTTGGTGAGTTAGCACCGAAAACATTAGCGATTCAGAAGGCTGAAAGTATCACGCTTGCGATTAGCTATCCACTTATTTGGTTTAACCGTATTATGTTTCCGTTTATCTGGTTACTCAATGGTTCGGCTCGTATAGTGTCTCGCCTGTTTGGTGGGAAACAGGTGACCGAACAAGACAGTGCCCACTCTGAAGAAGAGCTTCGTCTCATTTTATCGGAGAGTTATCGAAGCGGTGAAATAAACCAATCTGAATTGAATTATATGAACCGTATTTTCGATTTTAACGAACGGACTTCTCGGGAAATTATGGTTCCAAGAACTGAAATTGCATGTCTTTATAAAGACGATCCCATTGAAGAAAATTTAGCTGTTTTAAAAAAGGAAAAATACACCCGTTTCCCTGTTGCCGATGAGGACAAAGACAACATCATTGGGATGATCAACATTAAAGATATTTTTGATGATCTTTTGACCAAGGATGTAAAATCTTTAGAGGGCTATATTAGACCAATCATCACTGTGTTTGAAACAACACCTATACAAGAATTGCTCATTAAAATGCAGAAAGAAGGCATTCATATGGCGATTCTTTCCGATGAATATGGGGGTACCGCGGGATTGGTCACAGCAGAGGATATTATTGAAGAAATTGTAGGCGATATTCGAGACGAATTTGACGCCAATGAAGAGCCGGAGATACAGAGACTAAGTCAAGATACTTTGCTTATTGATAGTAAGGTGTTAATAACGGAAGTAAATGAGTTGTTAAATATAGATATTGAAGATGATGATTTGGATACGATTGGCGGCTGGGTCTTGTCTGAGGAATCAGATGTCAAACAAGGGACAACAGTCGTCTATGACAATTATAAATTCGAAGTGAAGGAGATTGATGATCGTCATATTAAAAAACTTTTAGTTAAAAAAAGGGACGATCATACAGAACAGCCAGTGGAAAATCGCCAAAGGTTAACGGAAAACTCCACTATTTAAAGGCCCTTCGCTTAAGTAGATAACCCCCACATAAACATGGTGCGGGGTTTTTTACATTGTTTGGATAACAAGCGTTGATTATTGAGGCGAATGAAGTATAGGAAAAGAAATAATGGGTAAAGAGGGACAGTTTCTTTGTAAAAAGTTTGATTAACACATAAAATGAAAGCGTAATCATAAGTGGGGTGTCTTTTAAAACAAAAGAGGTGAATAGAAGGTTGTTCTTAGGCACTTTCAATTGGTAGTCAATGACTAAAAGGGTTTTTGGATGAGCTCGTACATTTAGACAAGATCAAAGGCAATTACACGAATGAATGAGTATGACGATTTAAAGAAAGGAAGGATCATCTATGAATCGAGATCAAGCAGAAGCAAGAGGGGTTCAAGCCTATTATCCTAAAGATATGGCCTGGTGTTATGGGTGTGGACGGCTGAATGAAGCAGGACATCACTTTCAAACCAACTGGGAAGGGGAGGAGACTGTAACGACCTATACGCCATGTTCAGAGCACATGGCGATTCCGGGGTTTGTCTATGGTGGGCTTATCGCTTCCTTGCTTGATTGTCATAGCACAGGGTCTGCTTCACTTGCTCTTTACCGCGATCAAGGTCATGAACTCGGGAGCGATGCGCCTCTTCCTCGGTGTGTCACCGCTTCACTAAAGGTTGATTACTTGAAACCAACGCCATTAGGAGTGAAACTGATTGCCCGCGGGAAAATCCGAGACATGAATAACAAGAAAGTTGTGGTGGAAAGCGAGCTCTATGCAGAAGGTATCCTTTGCGCAAGAGGGGAGGTCGTTGCTGTTAGTATGCCTGAAAACTTTGGTAAGTAAAGTAGTGTAACTTCTCGTCTTTCATTCTTTACGCTAAAATAAGAGAGGTTTAACGTGAAAGAAGTGAAAGGGAGTAAAGACAGATGAAATTTGAAGCATTTACAGAAGGGCAGACCTTCACAACAAAACCGGTCACCATTACAAAAGAAGCCATTTTTGACTTTGCGGAGCGAAACGATCCTCAATACCTACATCTCGATGAAGAGGCTGCTAATGAAGGCCCTTTTGGTGGCATTATTGCTTCGGGTTTCCATACACTTTCAGTAGTTTGGGTGCAATGGATACACATGGACATTTTCGGTCGCGA
This sequence comes from Pullulanibacillus pueri, assembly GCF_014639255.1. GTDB lineage: Bacteria > Bacillota > Bacilli > Bacillales > Sporolactobacillaceae > Pullulanibacillus > Pullulanibacillus pueri. The sequence goes on along the minus strand of NZ_BMFV01000007.1, from coordinate 6,392 downwards.
TTGCCTTGGAGGAATGGGCTTAAATCGCCTTTCATGGAAAGCGCCTGTTTTTCCCAATGATACTGTCGTAGGGGAATTTAAGGTATTAAGAAAACGGAAATTAGAAGGTCATAGAGGCGTTCTAACTTTAGGCATTCGAGTGAATAATCAAGAGGGCAAAGAGGTTCTCAGTTGTGAAGTGGTGGCCGTAATGCGTTCAGAGACTTAATATTAAAAAGAGAAGCGAGGGCTAGAAAATAAGGTCCTCGCATTCAAATATTTAGCTTTGCTATAACGATTTTAGAAATTTTATCACAAGTTCCGTAAACTTTTCTGGTTCTTCTAAGTCTGGGAAATGGGCACTATTATAAAAAAGTTCCCACTGACTATTAGGAAGTTCACGATGAATGATGCGCGAAATGGGCATCCCAGTGTTACGGTCATGCACGCCAGTTAAGATAAGCACCTTGTGTTGGATCGCTTTTAAACGATCTTCCAAGGGCGGGGCCATCGGGTGTTTCCTCAAAGCTTTTGCCATGAGTCCTGTATTTGGGAGATTACTTTGCTCCCAAAGCTGACGATTCTTTTTCGCGATCGCTTGATCCTCAAACAAAAAACGATCAACGGTGTCAATATCAATGGTTTCCCATATCTGGTCTAAGACTCTATCGATAGGAAGAGAATTGGATAGTAGCGCCTCGATGTCCTTCATCATCTCAATATTAACCACAGACATAAATCCAGCAATTTGAGTGACATCGGTTACTTTTAAAGTCAGCAAGCTTGGAGAGGATAATACCATACTTCTTACTGTCTTAGGATAGTGATAAGCATACTCTAGGGCTAATTCGCCGCCAAAGGAATAACCGAGTAAATCCACTTGATCGTAGCTTAGCCATTGAATGAGTTGGTTAAGGTCATCAATAAGCTCTGGAATCGTATAGGCCCCCTCTGACTGAGGCTGAGCACTACGCCCCGAGCCACGCTGTTCATAGTAAATGAGGGTTCTATTTTCAGCAAGTCTGGGTCCTATTGTACGCTCGAAGGTATAATGATTGCCACCCGGTCCTCCATGGATCAAGAGGAGTGGAATCGTTTGATTTTCTGCACCTTCTACTTTGAGCCAATGTTCTATTCCGTTTAATGTTACTCTCTGTTCACCATTCTCTAACGTCAATGACATCACTTCCTTTTTTCACTTACCCCCATTTTAATAGATTAATAGTAAAAAAAACAGCAACCCAAGCAGTAAAAACCATCAGTTCGTAGTTTGATAGATCTTCATTACTGGTCCAATACTCCTCATGAAGCCTGTTATAGGTCAAAAGTACTGAATTGGACAAGCCATTCTTTTCAGGGACTAGGGTTTAAAAAAATAGGAAGAAAGCCTAGGTGTTATTGAGTCATTAGAGTGGTAAAATTCCGAATAAATAAAAAGTTGGAAAGTGTCGAAGGGGCAAGGAATTTATATTATTTTAGGAGGTTCTCATGTTAATAAAAAAACAATGGGGAAAAGGAATGGTTGCAGTGGCATTGGGCTTAGCGATGACTGGAGGTGGGGTTTACTCTATCCATGGTTCTGTAGCTAAAGCCAGCACTATCACCCATAACGCGGCTGGAACAGCGCAAGGGGGAAGTGATCATCGACAGACTGTTCATGTTTACAAACACCATGGCTTTCAATTAACCGTTCAGGATAAAAGTGGTGATCCTAAGTTACGCCCTACCATTAATCAACTCGTCAAACTGTATTTTCATAAGTACCCAGACATTTTAAGTTATTGGGCAGGGGATAATGACGATACACATATTAAGAATGTTAAACTCATCATTGACGCGGACTATGATGGTGTCGCCTATACGGTATGGCAGGATAAAGAAGTCACCGTCGGAGCTGATTATATTGCCAGTCATCCAGATGACATTGCTTTTCTCACCCATGAATTGACACATATGGCCCAAGCTTATCCTACTTATGATAATAATACGGTCTGGTTAACTGAAGGTATTGCCGATTATTCTCGTTATCTGTTTGGCCCTAATGGAACAGAATGGCGGCTTCCTGAATTTAGCGAGGATCAACATTACTATGATTCTTATCGCGTGACGGCAAGATTTTTATTGTGGATTGAGCAACATGGTCATGAGGGATTTGTAAAAGAGCTCAATAACCGGCTTCAAGAAAATACGTACACCATTCAAGATTTTGAAACGTTAACAGGTCAAACGGTTGAAGAACTTTGGGCGGAATATGCACAGAACCCTGAGGTAGAAACGCATTACAATTAATATAATGATGATTCGCCGGATGGCAGAGACCATCCGGCTTTTCTAATTGTTTAGGAAATTATAATATGTGTCTCTTGTGGATAACTATCAAGACATTTTGGGGAGATAAGCTACGGACAAACGAAGGAGTGCTACCGCATCTAAGTTGTTTACATTGGCCCGTTTGTTCTCCGTTTTAAAAACGGTCAGCAACCCTGCATTAGAAACTGCGGCGACACCACGGAAGCTCTACCCAATGTTATATCTTTTGAATGATGACTGTTATTTTTAAAAAAATGAATGAAAAAGAAAGAAAGTGAATATTTTTGAATGAAAATGCTTGAAATGTGAAAAGGCTTTCTCTATAATAAGGGTACAACATCGTTAGTAGGAGGCATGCGGCGTGTTAACTCCGGAACGTCACGGCATTATTTTAAAATTATTGAAACAGCAAGGCATCGTTAAGATCCATGAGATGATGGAGGCCACGAAGGCTTCCGAGTCAACGATCCGGCGAGATCTGATCCAACTTGAACAAGAGCACCGGTTAAGGCGTGTCCATGGTGGCGCTTCCTCATTACAAGGAAAACGCATTGAACCAAGCTATGCTTCAAAGTCAGATAAAAATTTTAGTGAGAAACAGCGTATTGCTCAATATGCTGCCGAATGTGTGGCGCCGCGAGATTCTCTTTATCTCGATGCAGGGACAACCACCTTACAAATGATTCCTTACCTTAATCAAGAGGACCTAACCGTTGTGACAAATGGCGTGACGCTCATTGAACCCCTGATTGAAAAAGGGATCACAGCCTATCTTCTTGGAGGAATGGTGAAATCTAGAACGAAGGCCTTGATCGGGAGTGCAGCTTTGCAGAGTTTAAAAGGCTATCGCTTTGATAAATGTTTTATAGGGGTAAATGGTATCCATCCTGAATATGGCTATACAACACCAGATCCGGAAGAGGCACGTCTTAAGGAAACTGCACTGGCTTTATCACAGGAGTCCTTTGTTGTTGCCGATCATAGTAAATTGGGTGAAGTTTCTTTTGCTAAAATAACCGACTTAGCGGAGGCGACACTTATTACAGATAGTTTTATTGACGAAAATAGGGCAGCTTATGAAGCATTAACAGAATTGAGGGTCGTCACAGCATGATTTATACTTGTACACTCAATCCATCGATTGATTATTTTATTGAGGTTGAAGACTTCAAACTTGGTGGATTAAATCGCATAGACAAGGAAATAAAGGTTCCAGGTGGCAAAGGAATTAATGTCTCTAGAGTTCTAAACCGCTTTGGAGTTGAAAATAAAGCTTTAGGTTTTACAGGTGGATTTACAGGGCAATACATTATGGACTGTTTAACAGAAGAAGACATCTCAACCGATTTTGTCAAAGTGGATGGGGATTCTCGAATCAATATCAAATTGCGATCGGGGAGAGAAACGGAAATGAATGGAAGGGGTCCAGAGATCTCAGAACATGCCCTCAGGACCTTTATGAGCAAGCTTGAGGTGTTAGAGGCAGGAGATATACTTGTACTCTCAGGGAGTATCCCTGATTCTTTACCGAAAACACTTTACGAGCTGATTATAAAGAAATTTTCTGAAATGGATATCAAGGTTGTTGTTGATGCGACAGGACAACAATTATTACATGTTCTTCCTTATCATCCCTTTTTGATAAAACCTAATCACGTTGAACTCGGTGAGGTGTTCGATGTTCGTATCCAGACGGTAGAGGATGCTATCCCTTATGGCCAAAAATTAGTGGATCGGGGAGCGGAAAATGTGATCGTATCTATGGGAGAAAAGGGGAATCTTTTGTTTACGAAAATGGGGATCTACTACGCGAATATTCCCGAGGGACAATTGAAAAATTCCGTCGGTGCTGGTGATTCCGTGGTGGCTGGATTTATTGCTTCTTATGTTAAACAAGGTGATATTGTCAAAGCCTTTCAATTCGGAGCCACAGCAGGCAGTGCTTCAGCTTATGCTGAAGGTTTTTGCACACCCGAAACTATAGATGAATTAATAGATCAAGTTCAGATTACAGAATTATAAGGAGACAACGATGAAAATAACAGACCTTTTAAAGAGGGATACGGTCATTCTTGACCTCACCTCGACTTCAAAATCAAGTGTTATTGAAGAATTAGTAGCTAAATTAGATGAGGCAGGGAGGCTGAAGGACAAAGCCCTCTATAAAGAAGAAATTTTAAAGCGCGAAGCCCAAAGTACGACAGGAATCGGTGAAGGCATCGCTATTCCTCATGCGAAGACAAAGGCGGTCAAAACCCCAGCCCTTGTCTTCGGTCGCTCACGACAAGGGATTGATTATGACGCGCTAGACGGTCGCCCTAGTCATTTGTTCTTTATGATTGCGGCAAGTGAAGGCGCTAACAGTGATCATCTCGAAACGCTTTCTAGACTTTCAACCTTGTTAATGGACGCGAGCTTTAGGGAACACCTTATGACATTAGAAAGTGAAGAAGCTATTTTAGCAGCCATTGATGCAAAGGAAAAAGCTGAGATTGCGGAAGAACCTGAGGGGTCTGACACACAAAATAGTGAAGGGATGATCCTGGCAGTAACGGCCTGTCCAACGGGGATTGCACATACCTATATGGCGGCAGATGCTTTAAAAGCTAAAGCTAAGGCACTGAATATTGATTTTAAAGTAGAAACCAATGGCTCTACAGGGGTGAAGAATCGCCTAACTGCCGATGAAATTGAAAACGCCACCGCGATTATTGTCGCTGCAGATAAACAAGTGGAAATGGAACGTTTCAAAGGAAAGCGGGTGATACAAGTTCCTGTAGCCCAAGGACTCCGTGATCCAGAAGGTCTTTTAAAGCGGGCGATGACACAGGATGCTCCCATCTATCAGGGGACTGGAAAATCACCGGACGAGCAGCCAGGTGGAAAAGGTGAGCGTACTGGTTTTTATAAGCATTTAATGAACGGTGTGTCCAATATGCTGCCGTTGGTTGTGGGTGGTGGTATTTTAATTGCACTTTCCTTCTTGTTTGGCGGGATTAAGGCTTACGACCCTGATGACCCATCTTACAATGTCATCGCAGGAGCTTTACACAGTATTGGAGCAGATCATGCCTTTGCGTTGATGATTCCTGTCTTAGCTGGTTTTATTGCCATGAGTATAGCCGATCGTCCGGGATTGGCTCCGGGTTTGGTCGGTGGGTTCTTGGCTTCAACGACAGGGGCTGGCTTTTTAGGCGGATTAATCGCCGGGTTTTTGGCCGGTTATGTTGTTGTCTTATTGAAAAAGGCATTTGCTAAGTTACCGGAGTCACTTGAAGGCATTAAGCCTGTCTTATTGTATCCATTCTTTGGGATATTAATCACGGGTGTTGTCATGTATCTGTTAGGCGATCCTCTACAATGGATCATGAATGAATTAACACACTGGCTTGAAGGTTTAGGAACCGGAAATTTAGTCGTCTTAGGTTTAATCCTTGGTGGGATGATGTCCATCGATATGGGCGGGCCGATTAACAAGGCTGCTTTTACTTTTGGCATTGCTATGATTGATGCAGGAAATTATGCCCCACATGCCGCCATTATGGCGGGAGGGATGGTGCCACCCCTTGGTTTAGCACTAGCGACAACTTTATTTAAAAATCGTTTTACGAAGCAAGAACGGGATTCAGGAAAAACATGTTATGTCATGGGGGCGACGTTTATTACAGAAGGCGCGATTCCCTTTGCGGCGGCTGACCCTTTACGTGTGATTCCATCCTGTGTCATCGGTTCATCGGTCGCGGGTGCCCTCGCGATGGTCTTTAAGATCGGTTTACCAGCGCCACATGGGGGGATCTTTGTCATCCCCTTTGTCCAAGGTCATTGGTATTTATATATTATAGCGATTGTCATTGGTTCACTTATCACAGCACTTCTTGTCGGGTTTTTAAAGAAACCGATAAAAATAAAAGCAGAATAGATAAAAAAACTGTCTCGTCAAGGTCTTGTTTACAGATCTCAGAGACAGTTTTTTTAATTTTACCGTGAAATACTGGTTGAATTGAAACATGTTTGGACAAAACGATAGTAATTTTTTTCGGCTCTATTATATATGTTGGGGTTTGTAGACAATTTACAATGCTGTTTTGGTTAAGTGAAAAATA
>NZ_BMFV01000006.1 GCF_014639255.1 Pullulanibacillus pueri | reverse complement strand
AAAAGCTCCCCCTAGATAGAACAGATTTTTATTTTTTAATCTGTCTACCTAAAAGGGAGCATATCATTCTGAGATAGGGTCGACTTCATTTTAGACTTTTTTAAAGTGTAAGACTGTAAACTGACAAAGGAGGCGTTCGGTAGGAAATTTTCCTTATCTGATTGTGTTCACGATTTGTGTCAGGGCTTCGTTCACTGGTGTTGCCGGGCGACCGAGAAGCTTTTCGAAATCATCACTGTCAATCTCCAATGTGGCTTCTCGAATGTCTTTCTGAATGTTTACAAGCATCGGGATTAGAAAATCTGGTAAGCCTGCATCCTTCATCACCTGTGCGTAAGTGGGATCATCGACATGCTGTACAGTAACTTCCTTACCCAATACCGTCCCAACAGCGGCAGCAAGTTCATCCTGGGTCAAAAGCTTGCCGGAAAGCTCATAAATCGTGTTGTCATGTCCCTCATGAGAAAGGACGGCGGCTGCTGCTTCTGCATAATCTTGTTGTGGTGCCCAGCCAACCTTTCCCGTTCCGGCTGATGTGACCCATGGGGCACCCGTTAAAACACCTTGAATACTAGGAATTTCATTTTCTAAATACCAGTTGTTACGTAGGAAGGCATAGGGAATCCCTGTTTTTAAGATCGCTTCTTCTGTGGCTTGATGGGTAGGCGCAAGGAAATTTTTACTGTTTTTTGCGTTCACAATACTCGTATAAGCCACAAATTTTACACCAGCCTCTTGGGCAGCTGTTACAGCATTTTTATGTTGCGGGATTCGGGTTTCGTTATCTCCATCGGCAGAAATGATTAATAAGCGTTCGACTCCTGCAAAAGCAGTTTTTAATGACTCTGGGTGGTCAAAATCACCTTGACGGACGTCTACTCCACGCGTGCGTAATCCTTCTGCCTTCTCCGGATGACGCACACTCACTGCAAGCTGGTATGCAGGTACCGTTTTTAATAAAATGTCTACGACTTTTGAACCGAGCTTTCCGGTAGCCCCTGTGACTAATAGTGTCATTCTATTGTCCTCCTATATCTCTATTTTCCGTGACATGTATGAAGATCACGAAATGACAGCATGCCTATCATGAATGAACTTGTTGAATTATAAGTATAGGTATATAGTATATCCATAGTTCTGAAAATAAAAGTAGTCATTTTATTATTACATAGTCACAAAAAGAGTACCATTAAGGAGTGGCATGATCATGGCCCGTTATTTTATCCAAAACGAAAATCCACCTAAGGAAAAGGAAGAAATCTGTCCTGTGACCTATACGCAAAATTTAACCTCTGGAAGATGGAAACTCATGATATTGTGGTATCTCAGCAAGGGGACAAAACGATTTAATGAACTCCACCGATCACTATCAGGAATTTCAAAAGGCATATTGACACGGCAGCTACGGGAGCTGGAAGAAGATGAGATGGTCCATAGAGAGGTTTATAAAGAAGTTCCTCCAAAAGTTGAGTATTCATTAACACCAAAGGGCGTCAGTTTTATCCCAATACTCGATATGATGGGGGAATGGGGGAAAAAGCATTTAAAAAGTGACCAGTGACAGGAGGGCGTTCCTGTCAGCATTTTCTCCTTAAAAAAAGATGGGCAATGTTTTCTTAAAATTATAAAATAGAGAAGTGAGAAATGGGAAGGAGGAGATAATGATGCTCTCTCAAGCGATCAATCTAAATGATAAATTTTCAAAATTCAGTGAGCAATGGTCACCTAAAGTCATAGCTGAGATGAACGATTATCAATTTAAGGTGGTTAAGATTCAAGGAGATTTTGTATGGCATGATCATAAAGACACTGATGAAGTCTTCATCGTTATAAGTGGCGAGATGTCCATCATTTTTAGAGATGGAGAAGTGACGCTCTCTGAAGGGGAAATGTTTGTCATTCCTAAGGGCAAGGAACACAAGACTTATGCTCAAGAGGAATGCCAAGCGCTGATCGTTGAACCTAAAGGTGTTGTCAATACAGGAGAAACAAGTTCGGAATTGACGGCAGAAAATGATGTCTGGCTATAAATGGGACAAAAGCGATAGCGGCTTAAAAGACTAAATGGCTTGATGGAGGTATTTTGATGAGCAGCCCTATTTTAAATCAAATCGGAACCGTCTTTATTCCAGTAAAAGATATTGAAAAAGCAAGAGCATGGTATTGTGCGCTCTTAGGATTAGTGGAAGAAGGAGACATTCTTTTTGGACATCTCTATGTCATCCCTATGGAGGGGGCGGGGATCGTGTTAGACAGTAAAATCTACTCAGAGGAGACAGTATTTAAAACCCCAGCGTTTCATTTCAATACACTCAATATTGAAGAAGCCTATGAAGCTATGAAAAGGCAAAATGTTAAAATCCTTACTAAGATTGAGCATCAACACTATTTTAATATCCAAGACCCAGATGGTAACCATTTAATGATTTGTCAATGTTGAAGTGTTTTAGAGTGGTAGAAAAGGTTAAATGGATTTGGCCATCGCATTTTATAGGAAAGACAATAAAAGCCAGCTGGCATTTTCCGAGGTCACTGAAAATCTTTTGATTTTCGTGACAACCTAATACCTTTATAAAAAAACGACTCTAAAATTTAAAAAATGAATTTTGAGTCGTTTTTTAGAGAATTACGTGCCTATTGTTCCCTCATTTTATTTCATTTAAAAACATCCTGAGATCGACATCGGGAGCGATTCTTGTTGTGGATGTTTTATATTTTGGTATTGCCTTCACTGTGATTGGGATGGGGATGTATTCCCAGAAAATGTCAGACAAAAATCCCTCACTGGGAGGGATCAAGTGCTAGTCCTCTTTTCTGTTCTCCAAACCTCTATTGGTTTTTGAAATCGTGATTCGGTCTCCACTTGTACTTGGTTGCACAGCGTCTTTACCTTTTATAATGTTGCGTTTTGATTTTGCATTTTTACTCACGAGTTAGCTCACTCCTTCGTTTAGGTGCAATGACGAAAATATTTTTAACGAAAACATTGGAATTTATGTAAGAAAAGAGCCTGTTTGGCCTTAAGCTGTTTTGGTCGAGAATCAATTCCAATTTGTAGGTAAAAATAAGAGTTAGGTTTGAATGGAAGCAGTGGAGGCGTTATTGAAGAATGGTGTTATTCGTGATTTCCGGTATTTTATTTAATACAGTTGTCTATAAAATGAATAAACACCTTACAATGAATCACATAGTACAAACCTGGTCATTTACAATGATTTTTCTTTTTGTTTTTGATATTTATGTTGATGGGAAATGGCATGGGTATTGGTATTTTAGTAAAGAGATTGACTGGCACAATCTCTTGGTTTATTTATGTCTAATCCCCCCTGTCAATGTGATTTTCTTAAATTGGTTTCCTTTTAAGGGAGCACGGCTTACGAAGTTCTATTATTCTGTATTGTGGCTTATCTTTTTATTGAGTTATGAAATCCTTGCTTTGTCTCCTCGACCTTGGGGATACTTTCATTATGGTTGGTGGCACTTATTTTACTCCATCCTTTTGGACCCTGTTTTACTGATGATCTTGCTCGTGCATCATGAGTGGGTATGTAAAATTGAAAAGAGTAGTTTTAAGAAAATATAATGTATCACAAAGCGTGCGGTCTCTTTTTAGTCACTCTTACTTAGGGTGACTTATTATTTAGGATGGACAACGCTTTTTCATTCATTTTTTAAGCCTTTCTTGCGACGAGTGGATCCCTTTAAAAGCACTGATTATCAAAGAACTCTGATATACTATTAAAAAAGAAAGGGGGCATTGAGATGGTTGAGCGTTGTGGTTGGGTCAATGAAGATCCGCTATACATTGATTATCATGATAAGGAGTGGGGAGTGCCTGTCCATGATGACCAAACGTTGTTTGAATTTCTTATTTTAGAAGGGGCACAAGCGGGTTTGAGTTGGTATACCGTACTCAAAAAACGTGAAAATTATCGAGTCGCATTGGATGGTTTTGATGTTGATATCATTGCGAATTACCCTCCCGAAAAAGTCGATGAGCTCATTCAGAACGAAGGCTTGATTCGCAATCGAAGAAAATTAGAATCTGTGATTACTAATGCGCAGGCCTTCAAAAGGGTTCAAGACGAATTTGGAAGCTTTAGTGCGTACTTATGGGGTTATGTACAAGGAGAACCGATTGTTAATTGTTGGAGTGATTTGCAGCAAGTCCCGGCCAATACCCCCTTAAGTGACCAAATCAGTAAGGATTTAAAAAAGCGTGGCTTTAAATTCATAGGAACAACCATCATCTATGCCTATTTACAAGCAACGGGTGTTGTCAATGATCATATAAAGCAGTGTATTTGCTCTAAGTGCAGCTAGCGGGACGTGGGGACAGGAACAGTGTCCCAAGGGGTGGGACACCGTTCCTGTCCCTTTGTCTCATTTAAACAAAGAAAGCTTTATGGCATTGGCCATCGCTTGATAACCTCTATCGTTTGGATGAAAGTTATCTTCAGCATGGTACCCTGGGCGATAGCGTTGAGGGTCTTTAGGGTCTCTTAGCGTCTTGTCAAAGTCAATGACGCCATCGAAGGCATCACTCGTTCGAATCCAATGATTCACGGCTGCTCTTGTCTTTTCACCTTTGGACGTGTATAAGCTGGAGCCCTCATAGGGTCCTAGTGTTGCCCCGTATATCTTAAGGTGATGTTTATGAGCAAGTGAAATAATCTTTTTCATTTCGACAATGATGTCATCGGCGCTCGTTTCGTCTGGATGTTGGCGGATATCATTCAAGCCTTCATGCAAGATAATAGCCTGAATATCTGTGAGATTGAAGGCATCTCGTTGGAGACGATCTTCTAGTTTTTCTCCGATATCAGGGGTTTCGGTTAACAACCGATTTCCAGAGAGACCGGCATTCACGACAGACCAAGTCATTGGCATTTGTGTATTGAGTCGTCTGGCTAAGTCATCAGGCCAGCGACGATTGGTATCTTCAGTTGAATGGTTGCCGTTGGCGATCGAGTCACCGAGGACTGCTATTGTCCCTTTAACGGATGATCGTGTGTAAACATCAATACCATTGAGCCAAAACCACGCATTTTCACTGGTAAGATAAGCTTTTTTGTCATTATCCGTGACATGATTACCGTTGGCAAGGTAACTTCTCTGCATAGAAAAACGGTGCCAGGTCACAGGTCCAGAATCCTGAACATAAAGGCTCACAGTTAAATTATCATTACTTTTAACCTTCATAGAAATGGGATCACTGACGTCGGTGTCTCCCTTTGAAATCGTGATAGCTTTCTTGCCTTTAAATGTCACACTCTGATGGGAACCAGAGTTTGTTTTCGCTCCGCTAGTCGTAAGGGCAACATCGACTTGTTTAAAGGTGACAGCCCTTGTTCCAAAGGCATTGGAAAGATGAATGCGGAGTTTATTTCCATCCATATGTGGCTGGACAACCATGCGGATCGTTTGTTGGTGAATGCCATTATGAGATATCCCGTCCTCAAGCGGCTTCTGGGGAGAAGCATACCAAGCACTTACCCACTTATTGCTTTGAGGGGAGGCAAGGGACCTAAACTTAAACCCCATGCCGATGATCAACATAAGGATTGGAACCATAATGGTTGCGAGAATTAAACCATTGCGTGTTCTTGGACTCATGTTAATGCAGAACTCCCTTTTCCTTTGAATTTTAAGTTTCTGTCTCTTTTCAAAAAGACTAGGTAATTAAAGGTATTCGTCAGCACGCATAAAAAGTTTTGGGTGACACCATTAAACAAAAAAAGCATTTGACTGGAAGTCTTTTGACTAAAGTTTAGGTAGAGGGGAACTCGAGCCAGTTAAAAGAAAGTAAGTATGAAAGAATGACAATGTTACGAAAAGGGGGCGTGTGATGAATTTTAATATGAATGAAGCTATTGAAGTTTTGGAACGGACACCACAGACATTGAGCACTTTTTTAACGGGATTATCAGAGGCATGGCTGCAATCTAACGAAGGAGATGGGACTTGGAATGTGACTGAAGTCATTGACCATCTCATTGAAGGGGAGAAGACAAACTGGATGCCGAGGCTCGCTTTTATCCTTGAGGAAGGTGAGAGCAAGGTCTTCCCACCTTTTGATCGCTTTTCACATTTAAGCCAAAAGGAAGACGGGACGATCAAACAGAAGTTACTTGAATTTAAGGCGCTTAGGATAGAAAATATGACAAGGCTCAAACAGCTTGTTGATCCTGAGGTGCATCTGGGACTCACTGGACGCCACCCGGCATTTGGTCAAGTAAGAGTAAGAGAATTGCTTTCGGCTTGGGTTGTTCATGATTTAACACATATAAGACAAATTGTGCGGGTAATGGCTGAGAGGTATAGGACGGATGTTGGACCTTGGATTGAGTACCTCGGTATATTGAAGAAATAATAGGCTTGATGGATAACGATGAGACAGAGTATTTAAAAGAAAAATCTGATTCAATTTTACAGATGGATTTTGTAGAGGTTTGGATGAGCATTAGAGGAGAGACGAAAGTGATAGGAACTGTTTTTAATTGCCTAACCATTTTGGTTGGCAGTACGATTGGAAGTATTTTCAAAAAAGGGCTAAAGAAAAATTATCAAGACATATTAATGCAGGCCATGGGCTTAGCAGCGGCCGCTTTAGGTATCAGTTCCGTTGTGCAGTATTTACCGTCAAGTCATTATCCCGTACTTTTTATTATAAGTTTGGCCGTTGGGGGAGTGGCTGGGGAATGGATTAATCTAGAGAAAAGATTTCAACAGCTGGTCGGTAGATTTTCAAAAAGTCATTTGGCAGAAGGGTTATCGACCGCTATCTTGTTATTTTGTGTGGGGACGTTGTCAATCTTAGGTCCTATTGAAAGTGCCTTAAAAGGGAATGAAACCTACTTATTTACGAATGCCATATTAGATGGTGTGACTTCAATGGTATTAGCCTCATCCTTTGGGATAGGCATTGCCGCCTCTGCACTCGTCTTATTTTTGTGGCAGGGCTTTTTCTATATAACAGCTGATACGATGGCGAATGTTATGACGGAAGACTTGCTGACCGAGCTTTCTATCATTGGAGGCATACTGATCTTAAGTACTGGATTGAGTATTTTAGGCATTAAAAAATTTAAAACGCTAAACCTTTTGCCTTCATTATTGATCCCAGTGATTGTATTTGCATTCAAAGCATTGCTCTGGTAGTGATGATCGGGCGAGGGAAGCTACTCCTTCGCCCTAAAAAGAGAAGGCCTTTGTGTTCATCAAATGTGGTGTCTGCCGCCGTGTCTCCTTTTGCTCTGTTGAACAAAAATCAATGTAAAAAGCTGTCTAGAGGTAAGATGAGCAAGTGCACCAATGGGCATCACAAATAAATCAATCCAAAACCCATCGGCATATTTTTCTGGGTTTTGAAAGAAGGAGATGGACAATAGCCCGGAAATAAAAAAAGAGGGTAATAAAAAGAAACACCATGGATTGGTCAACCATTTAATGTTAAATTCCTTTTTAATAGCTTCATAGGCCAATTCAAATACGCCAGTAATGGTCGCGATGATAACAAAAACCTCGATGCCTCCCTCTTGAAAAAAATTGCCCATTTCTCGATGGTAAAATGTATTATCATAGTAGGCAATCGTCCAAATGCAAGCCGTGACAAAAATAGCGTTCCAAAGATATCTCATGGTTTTATAATAAGGGAACACAGCCTTTTTCATTTGCCAATTCAGTGCCCGTACATTGCCGAAAGACTGGATGGCATTCTCCATAGCTTCTTCGTTCGAATAGCCTTTAATCATGAGTTCCTTGACATGTTCATGAAGATGTAAGGAAAGCTCTTCTTTGAGCTCTTCTTTCTCAAGCTCCCCAATGGGTAAGTCTGCAACAATTTCGTTGACATAAAGATCAATATCCTTCACGTGGCTCCCCCCAATGTCTTGTCAATGAGTCGATTGATCTGTCTCCAATGATTTAGCTTATCATTAAGAACCTTTTTCCCATGCTCCGTAATTGAGTAGTATTTTCGACGCTGACCTTCCTTTTCCTCACTCCAATAAGAAGTCACACATTCCTTGTTTTCTAATCGCTTTAAAGCTGGATAGAGCGTTTCTTCATTCATACGGTAGGAGTCATCGCTTAAGACTCTTAATTTTTTTGTCATGTCGTAACCATAGGAGTCTTGTTCAAGTAATAAAGAAAGTAATAAAATCTCAATACTTCCTTTGAGTCGTTCTCTGTCCATACGTTTTTCCTCCAATTAGGTCTCTATGCATTGTATAACAACGTGCATTGTATTACAATGCATGTTTAAAATAATACTCTATATTCCCAAATCGCCTGTCCATGTTCTTTTAATCTAATAATGATTTTTGTCATAGTCTTTTAATTATAACTTTAGCCAGAGGGAATCTCTGAAAAATGGTAATATATTAAAAAAGCAAGGGCGAGGGCTTACAGACATTACTTCTACAGTCAGAGTAAGTTGAACTTCTAGTACTGTAAAATCAAGACGCTCTCAATCCGAAGAATGAAAAATTTGAAACTCAAGAGGTGAAGTGATGAAAATTAAAGTCGATGATTTGTCTGGACCTGAAGTGGCTGCGTTATTAAGTGAACATCTTCAGAGTATGGCTTTGCATTCTCCCCCAGAAAGTATCCATGCGCTTGACCTTGAAGCCTTGCGCCGACCAGAAATCACCTTTTGGAGTGTGTGGGAGGGAGAGGAACTTGTCGGTTGTGGCGCTCTTAAAGAGCTTGACAGTCAGCATGGCGAGATTAAATCGATGCGAACCTCTTCAACACATCTCAGGAAAGGTGTTGCTAATCGATTGCTACTTCATATCATTGAAGAGGCAAAAAGGCGTGGCTATAAGCGTCTCAGCTTAGAAACAGGATCAATGGCAGCTTTCGAGCCTGCTCGAAGACTGTATACAACATTAGGTTTTCGCTATTGCGCGCCCTTTTCGGATTATACTGAAGACCCCAATAGTATGTTTATGACAAAGGAATTGTGATGGGATTTAGGAGAAATATCTGAGGTGATTATGTAAAAATAAGGGGACCTAAATATGAACATTGGATCAAGTCCCTTTTATATTTCTGAGGTATGAATAGTTATAATTTTTTGTTAGTATGTATTTAATGGAAATAAAATTCAGAAATGTGTGGTTGAGTCACTATCTTTGTTGAAAGGGAGGGATGGCTTTGGAAAGTAAAAGCAAGATCGTGGGAATGACGCTGCTTTCAGCTTTAGTGTTTTGTGTACTACTCGTTGTCAATTCAATGTCACCTTTATCGGAAATGGGTAACCATGCCAATACATTGGGTTCGGTTGGCATGTGGGCAGCGATTGGGATCGGGCTTGTGTGCTATGCTATCCCCCTATTTATTTATAGTATAGGGGTTAAATGGATGAAGTATGTTCTCGCTGTTTTATGTGGTATCGGCATGTTCACTTTTCTTGCCATTGCTTCATCTGCAGTGTTCATCGGTTTAGTGCAACATAATTTTTCGCAATTAATAGGGGTATTGGTTATCAGTGTGATTGCGAGTGTCATTAATATCCTGTGGTTTGTCATTGCTTTTCGCACAAAAAGGAAGGCGCCTTCAGTTATCATAAATTAATGGATGTTACTGACATCAAAGGGAACAGATAGTGACTCACTTATGAGTTTAATTTTTACTAGAAGTCGTGACGGATCGAAACGGGTCTTTTTGCGGCTTTTTTTATTGTGGTTAGGTTTGTGGGGGATGACCATTTAGTAACTATCGACAAAAGTCAGAATGCCAACCCTTTCTATAGGTATAGTCCGTAATGCTTGCGGCTTTACTATTATTCAGTCTAGAATGTAAGGGTTCATTAAAAAGTTCGTGGATTCTCCCTGCTTCTCATTTTTGAGACATGTTCTTGAAAGAGGGGAAGGGGAGTCCTGCTTGCAGACATATAAATATGCATAAGGGGAAAGAGAGAAGAGATGAAGAAACCGATAACGATCTTTTTGGTCATGGCTTTATTTTTTGCTGCTTTAAACTTGCGCCCGGCGATTAATTCGATTGGGCCATTATTACAGGCGCTGCAAAAGGACTTAGGCATGAGCGCTTCTGTTGCAAGCCTGCTCACAACTATTCCAGTCTTATGTATGGGGATTTTTTCTCCTGTAGCTGTGAAGTTAGGGAGTCGCTGGGGTATTGAACGGGTGCTAGGATGGTCCTTATTCGTCATAGGGATTGGCACGATTTTAAGATTCTTTACGACTTCGACTACATTTTTGTTAATCACGGCCTTTTTAGCGGGACTGGGTATTGCGGCTATGGGACCGCTACTCCCGGGTTTTATTAAACGTTATTTTCCCCATCAAGTGCCAACGATGATTAGTGTCTATACGGTTGCCTTGACGCTTGGGGCTGCATTGGCATCAGGACTATCAGTGCCATTAGAAAATGGCTTTGGCTCTTGGAAAGGCGCTTTAGGCATTTGGGCGCTTCTCGCTTTCATTGCTCTGCCTATTTGGTGGTTTTTCGTCCTAAGACACAGAGAGAAGGGAACGGGGAAGGCTTCATTATCACAGTCTTCAAAACTCCCTTGGGGAAACAAAAAAGCTTGGTTATTAACGTTATCCTTTGGCCTAATGGCGATGATCTTTTACTCTGTCACGGCTTGGCTGCCTCCGATTATTCAAGGTTTAGGCTACAGTAAAATTTATGCGGGGAATGCTTTGACTCTTTTTGCCTTTATACAGATTCCAGTGAGTTTATTGCTGCCATTATTACTTAAAAGATTACCTTCGCGTTTGTTGTGGTTACTGATTTCATCCGTTATAGAGATTGTTGGATTTGTTATGATTTTGCTTTCCATTCAGCCCATCATCGCGGCAGCATTGATTGGAATTGGGGCAGGAGCGTTGTTTTCGCTTAACCTCTTACTTCCGATTGATGCCACAACAAATGGACAAGAAGCGGCTTCTTGGTCAGCGATGGCTCAGGCCGTTGGCTATGTGATTGGAGCGCTAGGACCGATTATATTGGGATGGATACAGGACGCTACGGGAAGCTTTTTCTCTGCTGTCATTGGTCTCATCATTATTATTTTGATTATGATATGCGTTCAATGTGTGGCGGTACCTCGAAAGCAACATCAGCAGTCTGAGAGTAACTAATGTAGTTTTAAAAGTTTTATATTTTTATAGCAGGAAGAAGTGTTTCTCTTACCGAGAGGCGCTTCTTTTATTTAAATATAAGAATGTATAAAATTCTGGTCATCAGGAAGGTGTGGATTTACGCTTCAGAACGCTCGCTTTCCTCATGCCCACACGAAGTGGGTAGGGTCGGCGTTGTCACAGGACGTGACGTTTTTAGCCGATCGTCCTTAGTGGCCTCAGCTCATTTTGGAATGGATGAATGGAGTTCCAAAGTATTTATGATTAAAAGTCACCTGTTCCTGCGTCTACTCGTATCGCTTCGTCGTCAGCTTTCTCGGAACAACTCGAAGTTCACTCGTGAAGTAACGCTCGTTGCTGTTCCCGAAGGAGTCTCGCGTCTTCCGCTCCAATCCACTTGATACTGACGAAGCATTTTGGTAAAAAAGATTTTTAATGCCCAACTGAATGAGGACCGGGCATGCATTTCGCCCGGTTTTTCTAATAACTTAGGGGTTGACCTTATAAGTGCAACTAAGGCTTAGCGATTGACTTAATGTGTGAAGGCGGATCCTGAACATCAGGGTGTGCTTAGTGAAACGATGAAGTATAAGCCAAGTTTTCTAATACACGTTATTCCTTTTCTTGCATATGAATAGGCTAAGAAATTTGAAACGGGTGGGGGAATAGCTGTGGCAACATTAAAGGAAGGAAAGGGGCGTCTTTTCATTGGGTGGTTAACCTTATTCCTCATCGGGACAGATTTGTTCGTCGTCTCACCACTGCTACCTTTCATTGCCTCCGACGTAAAGATGTCTATAGCGTCAACGGGATGGATGGTCACTGTCTTTTCAATCACTTACGCTGTGTGTGCTCCAATTATGGGTTGGCTTTCTGAAAAGAGTGGCAGGCGTTTTTGTATTGTCCTCGGGCTTTTCCTATTTTCATTGGCAAATGGTTTGACGGCCTTATCTCCTTCTTTTACATGGCTCATGCTCAGTAGACTCTTAGCCGGAATCTCGGTAGCGGCCGTCACACCTTTGATTTATGCCATTATTAGTGATATTGCTCCACCTAAGCGACGTGGTTCCTGGCTGGCAGTTGTCATTTCCGGTCATCTTACGGCCTTATGCTTAGGAGCGCCAATGGGGACAATTCTAGAACAGTTTTTTGGCTGGCGGAGTGTGTTTTTAATCTTGGCCGCTATAGGAATGGTTATGATGGGCGTTAATGGTTGGGTATGGAAGACAGTTAGCCCGATTTCCAATGCTTTAAAAAGGACAAAAGGGACGAGGATACCTGGCATCTATGTCGCCGTAAGTGTTACAGCCATTTGGGCTATTGCCATGTATGCTGTTTATGTCTATCTGGGAACAGGACTATATGAGGAAAATCACTTCACATCATCTCAAATGGCATGGGCTGTCTCTTTTTATGGATTAGGAGCAGTCACTGGGAGTTTATCAAGCGGTTGGTTAACCGATCGCTTTGGAGCTATACGGGTTTCAAATACGTGCTTGCTTTTACTTTTTGTAGCTCTTCTTAGTTTAGGGCTTATCTTTACAAAGTCTTGGTTGGTTTTCATCTTCCTTTATCTATGGGCATTCGTTGGTTATGCAGGCTTTGCTTCTTATCAGGCCCGCTTGGCAGAGGAATATCATGAAAGCAGAGGAAGTATTATGGCATGGAATAATACCGCGATGTACGCTGGAATTACGCTAGGATCCTACATTGGAGGAACCCTGTTAAACCACGTTGGATTTACTTCACTATTATATATAAGTAGCGGTATGGCGTTCTTCGGTTTTATCTTGGGGCGTTTTAGAAAAAAGAGTCGTGAAGGATTACGGTGATACTGTGTCGAATAAGGAAAATAACAACAATTATGGGTGGTAGCGGAGCTTTTGGTGTATGAGGTCTAGTAGAATCAAGAAATACGCGCGTAGGGATCCAATGGCGTAAAAGTAATTTATCGAAAGTAGACTAGCAATCTTTTTAGCTTTTTGAGAAGGACAAGCAGGAGCTGTTTGTAGATGAATAAGAAAAATGTTTATGTTAAATTCCTTGGCAATCGTTCATTACTCCTTCTATGGGGTGGCCAAACAACTTCTATTATGGGTGATCTTCTTTTTAACATGGCCATCATGTGGTCAGTGTATGCTCACAGTCAATCTATACTGCAAAGTGCATTAGTCGGTGTTGTATGGCATTTAACTAGTGCCTTATTTTCGCCTTTAGCCGGTGTGATGACAGATCGATTTGATAGAAAGCGAACGCTTATTTCACTCTATGTTTTGTCAGCATTGGCCACTTTGGGTTTTGGCTCAATTGTTTTTTTCTATGGGCATTTATCGATCGGGTTTTCTTTATTTTTCATTTTCTTTATTAACTGTTTGGGTGTCTTTTATTTTCCAATCGAGACCTCAATCATGCCGCAAATCGTTGAAAAGCAATATTTGTCATACGCTGCAGGAACCTTTTCATCTATTAAGCAATCAGCTCAACTTTTTGGAAGTATGGTTGCTGGTTTTATCATTTCTTTATTGGGGGTGGGGTTAGCGATTACTCTAGATTCCCTCTCGTTCATTGTTGTGGCGGTTCTTGTCTTTTTTATAAAAGTTCCAAATCTTAACGGTATAAAAGTTAAAAAGGAAAAGCTATCCCTTGTAAATGATATTAAGTCAGGGTGGCGTTACATAAGGAAATCCTCCATACTCTTTACTTTGATGTGGGTTGCTTTATTACTTAATATGGCCTCTTTTACTGGCTCAATCTATCCAGCATTAGTGAGTCAACAGCTCCATGGGGGAGCAGAAATTCTAGGACTAATCGAGGCATTCGGTTTTGTTGGTGGTATTGTTGCTGGTTTTTCCTCAGGTCATTTATTTAAAAGAATAAAACCAGGAATGCTGACTGTTTTATTTTGGGTAATAGCAGGTCTTTGCACAATAGGGATTGGGCTGTCCACAAATATTTATGTGACACTGGGATTGGAGTTTTTTGATAGTTTTGCACTAACGGGAAGTGCAGTTTGCTTAAACACTATTGAAATGACTATTATTTCTAATCAATATCGTGGAAGGGTATTTGGGATTATTAGGGGACTATCCATCGTTTTGGTTCCTCTAAGTACGCTATTCGCGGGTGTTTTAGGAGATGTTATTGGGGTCACGCCATTATTCGCTATAGCTGGAATATGGTTGATGATTGTGGCACTTATTGCCTTTTCTAATAAGAGTATTAGGCTGTTTAGAATGGATGAGGAAGAAAGGATCACTCAAAGCCATTAATTTTATTTTTGTTATTGAATGGGGTCAATAGTAATGGATAAGAGGATAGTAAAGTGAGTTGAAATTACAAAGATAAAAGTGAGTTTAGAGCATTATTATTTACATGATTACGGGCTTGAGCGGAAAATAAATCGTTTTAACGATATCTATAGAGAGGTTCAGTCTCTAATTAGTGTCCAAAGTGGGTGTGCTTTCGGACCCAAGAGTGGTTCAATCTCTAATTAATGTCCGAAGTAGCCGTGCCTTCGGACACAAGAGTGGTTCAATCTCTAGTTAGTGTCCGAAGTAGGCGTGTGTTCGGACACAAGAGTGGTTCAATCTCTAATTAGTGTCCGAAGTAGGTGTGTGTTCGGACACAAATGGTTTTCAATCTGTAGTTAATGTCCGAAGTAGGCGTGTGTTCAGACACAAGAGTGGTTTAATTTCTAATTAGTGTCCGAAGTAGGTGTGTGTTCGGACACAAGAATGGTTTAATCTCTAGTTAATGTCCGAAGTAGGCGTGTGTTTAGACACAAGAGTGGTTTAATTTCTAATTAGTGTCCGAAGTAGGTGTGTGTTCGGACACAAGAGTGGTTCAATTTCTAATTAGTGTCCGAAGTAGGCGTGTGTTCGGACACAAGAGTGGTTTAATCTCTAATTAGTGTCCGAAGTAGTCGTGTGTTCGGACACAAGAGTGGTTTAATCTCTAATTAGTGTTCGAAGTAGGCGTGTGTTCGGACACAAGAGTGGTTCAATCTCTAGTTAGTGTCCAAAGTGGCTGTGTCTTCGGACACAAATGCATACCTTAAGATTTTAACGGAAGTACAGGAAAAGGGTGGAGACAATGGCGAACCACCCCATCTTTATTCCTTCCCCAATCCTTAATAGGCCTTGGCCCAGTAAACGAGGTGCTCTGCTTTTTCACCGCAGCATACACAGTGACCAGAAACGTGCTCCTGCTCAAAAGGAATGCAGCGCGAGGTTGCTGATGTTTCGTCTTTAATGAAATTTTCGCAGGCTGGGCTGCCGCACCACATGGCTTGAATAAAGCCAGGATTTTCTACAAGAGCAGTTTTAAATTCATCCATAGTACGGGCGACAGTGGTTTTTTCTTCACGGTGGGCCTTCGCTCTTGCAAACAGGTTGTCTTGGATGGCGTGAAGGAGTTCTGTTACTTTGGTCTCGAGCTCATTCATTGGGACAGGCATTTTCTCCCCGGTATCTCGACGCGTGAGGACCACTTGATCCTTTTCAATATCCTTTGGTCCGATCTCCAAACGAAGGGGAATGCCTTTCATCTCATATTCATTAAATTTCCAACCTGGCTTTTTGTCACTGGCATCTATATCGACTCTAGCCACTGATTTTAGCTGCTCTTTAAGAGCATAGGCTTTGTCCAGGACGCCTTCTTTGTGTTGAGCGATAGGGACAATCATCACTTGTTTAGGTGCAATTCTTGGTGGCACAACAAGCCCGCGGTTGTCGCCATGAACCATAATGAGAGCACCGATAAGGCGAGTGGTTATCCCCCAGGATGTTTGGTGAACCGTTTGCAGCTCTCCGTTCTTGTCTGTGAATTGTATCCCGAAGGCTTCCGCAAATCCAGTACCTAAATAATGTGATGTGCCTGTCTGGAGGGCTTTTCCGTCATGCATCAAACTTTCAATGGTTAAGGTATGCACTGCACCAGCAAATTTTTCTTGATCCGTTTTACGGCCGCGAAGGACAGGGATAGCGAGAAAATGTTCACAGATTTCTGCATAAATCTCAAGCATTCTTTCTGTTTCCTCTTGAGCCTCGGTGCCTGTCGCATGGCAAGTATGTCCTTCTTGCCACAGGAATTCAAGCGAGCGTAAGAAGGGTCTGGTTGTTTTTTCCCAGCGCACGACATTGGCCCATTGGTTATAAAGCTTCGGTAAGTCACGATAAGAGTGAATAATTTGAGCATAGTGTTCACCGAACAAAACTTCTGAAGTAGGGCGAATCACGAGCCGCTCTGAGAGTGACTCCGCACCTCCTTGAGTGACCCATGCGACTTCAGGTGCAAAGCCTTCAATATGATCCTTCTCTTTTTGGAGCAAGCTTTCAGGAATAAGCAGAGGCATGTAAATATTTTCATGACCGGTTTCTTTAATCATTTGATCAAGTGCCGCTCGAATCGCCTCCCATATGGCATAACCGTATGGACGAATAATCATTGACCCCCTGACCGAAGCATAGTCCACGAGATCAGCCTTTTTCACGACATCGGTATACCACTGGGCAAAATCATCTTCCATTGTGGTAATTTCTTTAACAAATTGCTTCTCTTTTGTCATACTGCACACCCCTTATAAGTGTTTTAAATACAAAAAAGACCCCATCCCCAAAAAGGGACCGAGGCCTGGTGGTACCACCCTTGTTTGCAGCAAGCAAGCTGTACACTCTTTATCGATAACGGCTCTTCACCGCAAGTATCTTTTCATTCGATACTGAACTCCAAGGTGGGTTCAAATGGCGTCTCTAGAAACCTTTCAGCGGCAGTTTCCTCTCTGGAAGAGACAAAGCATTTTACTATTCCTTTTCAATGTCTTAAATATGAGTTTTTATAAAATATACTTAGCTTTTTATATAAAGTCAAGATGAATTTTGTGATCTTACCGGCACTGTAAGGAAGGAATATATAGAACTAAGCTGTGATGGACAGATGGACAGCTCTTAGGTAGAGATCAGGAGAGCCTACGTAGATCATAGAGGGCTTTTAGTAAATTTAATTAAAGAAAACATAAGCAGATATTCTCGTGTTGAAGGGAAATGTAAAATTAGTTACAGTTTTCGTAAGTTTTAATCAATTTTGTGATAATATAGAAGCAATTATTATCCATTCCATGGGTTGAGGGGTATGAATATGTCAGGCATTAAAGTATTGGTTGTGGACGATGACGCAGATATCCGAGAAGTGATTCGTCTATATCTCGAGAATAATGGAATATCAGTCCTCTTAGCGGGGGAGGGTTCTACTGCGATTCAGGTAGTCGCTGAACAGCAACCTAATCTGATTATTCTTGATGTGATGTTACCTGGGATCGACGGCTTTGAAGTCTGTCAGGCTATCCGCAAGAGATCAGATGTCCCTATCTTATTTTTGAGTGCAAAAGAAGATGATATGGATAAAATTGTAGGCTTAGGGATAGGGGGCGATGATTATATAACCAAGCCATTTAGCCCAGCGGTTCTTGTGGCTAAAGTGAAAGCCCATTTAAGGCGGAGTCGATTGCTTGCGCAGGGGAATTTTCTCGAAAATGAACAAAGAGTAAATGTGCTTGAATTCTCAGGACTCTCCATTGACATGGACAGCTGTGTTGTAAAAGTGGATGATGCCCCTATTGCCTTATCAACAAAAGAATATCATTTACTGTGTTATTTAGCGACGCGTCCCAATCATGTGTGTAGTGTTGAACAGTTATTTGATTCGATCTGGGGTGAAGAAGCATTAGGGGACTACCGAACAGTCATGGTCCATATTAGCAATCTTAGAAGGAAGATTGAGAGGGACCCTATCAAGCCCCAGTACATTATGACAGTCAGAGGATTTGGCTATAAATTTATTCCGATAGATAGGTAGACTTTTGATTTTCTATTCTTTTTAGAGTGTGCGGAGAGCGAAATGTTAAAAAAGTTCGTATTTCGTCTATTGTCAAACCTAATTCTTTGGCATCGAGTATCAGATCTACCCATTCAGCATCAAGAGTGCGACAGTCGATACGGGTGTCAACAGGCAACTTATGCATTGATGCCCTCCTAAATAAATTTATTATTTTCTTAATCTATAGTACTAAATAAAGTATAAAAGGAGTTCAAGAGAAGTTAAAGTTTTCTTAAAGTTATTGGAAAATTTGAAAAGAGGGTGAGGGTTATCGCTGATCTGTCATATTATCAAACGCTCGAAGTGATAGAGGAAAATGAATCTTGGTGTCTTCAACGTGGTTACTCAAAAGCTATGCATCAAAGCGTCTTGATCAAAAGGTTAAAAAATGACCCAGTATCACTGGAGGAGCGATCGTCGCTTATTCATGAATTTCACATAACAAAAGCACTATCTCTTCAGAATGTTCTTCAGCCCTTACAGCTCGAAAGCGATAATGGGCAGCCTTTTCTCGTCCTTAAGAATGTTATTGGCTATACTTTGAAAACGCTTTTAAAAAAGGAGAGCATGGATGTCACTTCATTTTTGGGGATAGCGATTCAGCTGGCAACAAGTGTTGGTGAGCTTCACCAATCACATGTGATCCATAAGGCGATTCGACCGGAACACATTTTCATTGGAGAACAAGAGAAGACTGTTTTACTGACAGGCTTTGGAGATGCCACGAGGTTAAAAGAAGAAAATTTTCATCATGGATCGAGTCCCTATGAATTGAACCGTCAGTTGGCCTATATGTCACCAGAACAAACCGGTCGGATGAATCGTTCCATTGATTATCGAACGGATCTATATTCTTTAGGTGTGACCTTTTATGAAATGGTAACCGGCAGACTACCGTTTGCCACACGAGATCTGGCAGAATTAGTCCATGCGCATTTGGCGGTCACTCCGCCTGCTCCTCATCAGTTGAATCAAAATATACCGTATCCAATTTCCGCTATCATTATGAAGTTGATGGCGAAAATGCCTGACTCTCGTTATCAAAGCGCTAATGGTCTAAAACGAGATTTGGAAAAATGTTTTCAAGCTTTGGATCAAGGGTGTGTGCAGTCCGTATTTCCCTTAGAGACTCATGATAAAATGGATTACTTTGAATTACCGCATACCCTTTACTCACGCCGCGAGCAAATAGAGTCCCTATATCAAGCCTTCGAACAAACCGGCAAGGGGACAGCGACGTTGGTGTTAATACCGGGAGCCTCTGGAATTGGAAAAACCGCTCTTGTGAAGGAAGTAGAAAAACCGCTTGTTAAGGAGAAGGGCTATTTCATATCGGGAAAGTTCGATCAATGGGAACGGCAGAAGCCCTATGCCCCAATTCTTCAGGCCTTTAAAGATTTAATCCGACAGCTCTTAACTGAGGAGACTGAGAGAATAGCAGGTTGGAAACAGTCATTACTTCAAGCCTTGTCCACCCATGCCGGAATCGTGACAAAAGTCCTCCCAGAGCTAGAATGGCTGCTAGGGCAATACCCAAGTCCTGAGGACTTGCCGGCACTCGAGGCCAAAAATAGGTTTCTTATGGTTTTCCAAAAGTTTGTTCATGTTTTTGCTCAAAAGGCTCATCCTCTCGTGCTGTTTCTCGATGATTTGCAATGGGCAGATCGGGCATCTATCGATCTTATCGAGTATTTATTATCGCAGCCTGTTTCGCAATATTTAATGATTATCGGTGCTTATCGCGACAATGAACTAAAAGTGGGCCATCCCTTTACTTTATTTTTAGAAAAGGTGCCTACAATAGGGGTGAACACACGAGAGATTCACTTGTCACCTCTTGGTTATGATGACATAGGGAGGTATATTGCGGAGGCGTTTCATTCTGACGTAAAGGATGTTGACAGAGTCACCACCGTGGTTGAACGCATGTCACAAGGGAATCCTTTTTTTGTGCGGCAGCTTGTTCAAGAATTATTTGAGGGAAATATTGTCACTTATGATAACAAGGCATTCATGTGGAGGGTAAATCTGGAGCAATTAAATCAACTGCCTTTAACCGGAAATATTGTAGATCTTTTGATCAAGAGAATGGCAAAGCTTTCAAGTGAAACGCGAGAGGTCTTAAAGCTGGCCTCTTGCATTGGAAGTCAATTTGATCTGGGCACGCTCTCGACTATTTATGAAAGTTCTATGGCTCAAACCGCTGAAACGCTATGGGAGGCTTTGGAAGCTGGTCTTATTTTTCCTATAGATTCGGGCTACAAGTGGGTGTATCCCAATATAAAGCCTCAAAGCGTTTTTCCAAAGTATCGGTTTGCCCATGATCGAGTGCAACAGGCTGTTTATATAACCATGTCATTAGAGAATCAAAAACAAACCCATTTGAAAATCGGACGCCTGCTTTTAAAACATACTGAAGAGGTTGATGGAACAGGGCTTTTTGAAATTGTGAATCATTTGAACATCAGTAAAGAGTATCTCATAGAAAAAACAGAAAAAGAAAGATTGGCTGAACTCAATATGCGGGCAGGCGAACGAGCCAAACAATCTGCTGCCTTTGAATCAGCACTTAAATTTTATAAAGCGGGACTTCATTTGTTAGCCAAGGATAGCTGGGTGACTCACTACGCCCTTACTTTTAAATTAATGATGGGTGTTGGCGAATGTGAGTACCTAAATAGCCAATTTGATGAGGCTGAGGCCCTTTTTGATAAGGTGCTCAAACACGCTCATTCCAAAACGGATCGATTGGCTGTCTATAACATTAAAATGACGCTCTATACTCATGTGCATCGTGTGGAAGAAGCCGTTGATGCTGGCATACAGGGGCTTCAGTTGTTCGGCTGGAGAGTGCCTCGAAGGCCAGGAAAATTAGGTGTAGCTAAGGAATTACTCTTAACTAAGTGGGCACTGAAAAGAGTTGCCTCCAAGGATTTATTACAGTTACCCCGATTGAAAGATGAAGAGACAAAATTCTTAATGCAGACGATCATGAATATGAATGGTCCCGCTTTCCATGTTGATCGTTATCTTGTATCATGGCTCATGTTTCACACTCTTAGGCTAACACTCAAGCATGGAAGTACGGAGTTAACTGGATTGGTTTTTAATAACTATGCTTTAATCTTAACCTCAGGGTTTTTAGATTTTGAGACAAGTTATACCTTTGCGGATCTTGCCATCCAGCATGTGAAACAAACGGAAAATAAGGGTGTCGCGGGTCGGGTATTTTTTTTGCACGGAAGCTTTATCAATCATTGGAAGAAGCATTTAGCCACGAACCTGGATTATTTACGACAGTCACAAAGTTATTGTATTGAGTCAGGAAACTTGCACCTAGCGGGAGCCAATAGTTCTTTTATTGGTATGATTCTTTTTTTGCTTGGAAATTCCTTGGCTGCCGCAGAGACCGGCATTGATCAACAACTCCAATTTGTAAAAGAAATTCGCTATACATTATCCAATGATTTTCTCAATGAGATGAAGCAGTGGATTCAAATTTTACGACATCCTAATAAAGACCCGGAGTGGGAGTTCCCAGCAATAACCGAAGATCTTTCGGCCCTTGTCATTCATGCGATTGTTCGCTTACAAATGGCTTATTTATTTGATCAACCTCGCCATGCACATGAGCAATTAGTTCTTTTGGAGAAACATTTTGATCAACTATCTATTTTAATTATTGATCCGGAGTATTATTTATATCAATCCTTATGGCTTGTTAGATTTTATGCGAAAGCGAATCAGAGGGAACAACGTCACTATCGAAAAATCCTGCAGACAAATTTGAAGAAATTAAAAAAATTAGCTGAACATTCTCCAGATAATTACCAGCATAAATATGTTTTAGTTCAAGCAGAAGTGGCCCGTATTTTTAATAAGGAGCATGACCTTGCCATTTTATATGACCGAGCGATTTCCTTAGCTGAGGCGCATGGTTATTTTCATGAGAGTGCCTTAGCAAGTGAGTGTGCTGCCCAATATTACCAGGATAAAAACATCATGACATTGGCGGAACACTACCGGGTGTTGGCTTATCAATATTATGCCCAATGGGGAGCTTTAGGGAAGGCAGAGCGCCTATTAAGACAGTATCCCACACTGCAAAAACAAGCAAAGCAATCACGTGTTTATTCTGGCGCACAAGAGAAAAAGATTGAGCGTCTTGATATCGGGTCCATAACGGAAGCTTCTCAAGCCCTTTCTAGAGAAATTATTCTTACACACTTATTGGAGAAGTTGTTGTCGATTGTGTTAAAGAACGCAGGAGCCAGTAGAGGACTCTTATTGTTGTACAATGGCGATCAACTTACAGTTGTGGGAAAAGGAGGTTTGCGGTACGAGCAAGAAAATATAGAAGTCAGAGCCTTGCATCAGGAACCCCTTGAGGCTCTCTATTCAAAAATGGTTGTGAGCTATGTGGTTCAAAGTCAGGAAGCTGTCGTTATAGATGATGCAGCGGCTGATGGAATATTTGCGAGAGATCCTTATATTATTAAACATCAACCAAAATCGATGTTATGTCTTCCTATTATTCACCAAGGAAGATTAATAGGGGCTCTCTATTTAGAAAATAATGAAGCAACTCATGCTTTTACTAGAGAAAGAATAGAGGTGTTGACATTAGTCGCTTCCCAAGCGGCGATTTCAATTGAAAATGCGACTTTATATGCCCATTTGGAGCAAAAGGTTGCTGAACGTACAAGGGATTTAGAAGCGGCCAATCAAGAGTTAGAAAAGGCCTATCGGAATATAACGCATTCGGAGGATTTTCGGCGACAGCTTTTATCTAATATTTCCCATGATCTTAGGACACCCCTCACTTCCATACAAGGTTATATTGAGGCGATTTTAGATGGCGTGGTGCAAAGTGCTGATGAAGAGAAGGGTGTTTTACATAGGGCCAAAGAGAAAACCAAGGCATTAAACCGGTTGATTAATGATCTGTTCGACCTTTCAAAATTAGAAGCGAGACAAATGACCTTTGCATTTGATTTTGTTCCGATCGATAGCTTGTTATTATATTTGTATCAACAAAATCAACTCGAAGTGGAGGCTGCTGGCTTAGTCTTTGACTTTATGCTTCCAGACCAGACAGACTTTCCGTTGGTTAAAGTCGATGTTGACAGGATCGCCCAAGCTGTCAGTAATATAATAATGAATGCGATCAATCACACCGAATCAGGAAGCATTCAGCTTTGCTTAGCGCTTGAGAGTGAGAAAGAACAAGCAATGGTCACCATTCAAGATACAGGTTCAGGAATTCATGAACAGGACCTCCCCCATATTTTTAATCGCTATTATACAAAACCAGGGAGAACTTCTAAGAAGGGTAATGGCTTAGGGCTTTCGATTTCTAAGGAAATTATTTCGCTTCATCAAGGGCAATTAACAGCCAAGAGTACCCTTGGCGTTGGAACGTGCTTTTGTATTGAATTACCGCTATTTGAATTAAAGGACACTGTGATAGCAGAAGAGACCCTAAGCACATTATGAATGACCTTTCTTAGAAATGAAAAAGCGAGCCCGCTTAGAATGAACACTAACTTTTGTAATAGGGCCATGTTATTCTGGGATGACTAATTCGCCGTTTTCAAACAAGGGTTGCTGGTTAAGACGAGTGGCGGGGAAAATAAATGTCCAAGGCATACTTGTCTTGCCAGTAATATTGAGTTGAGGCAGTGTGAAAGAGTATTCTGCAACAGTTTCGCCGTTTTCAAGGTAAAGCAGTGTTTGATCATTAAAAGAAAGAGCACGTGTGCTGAAGTTATGAATGAGCACGGTCACGAGTAATGCTCCCTGATGGTTCACGGCTTGCCATAAAGGAGTAAATAAAATATTTTCCTTAGAAGCGCTTATCCTTGTTTCAAGAAAAATCTCTTGAATAAAATGACGGTCTTTTGCCGAAAGCGTTTTGTCCCAAGCAGTTTCGAATTGAAGGTGCTGCATTTTGTCACTTCCTTAATAAAGATTATAACTCTTTCTTCTAGTATAGTTTAATCTATTCTCATGCAGCAACAACAAGAGAGCCTAAGGGCGCTTTAAGATACAAGGGGGCTTGAAAAAACCCCTCTTTTCATCTTACTTATATTGTTTTTTTAAAAGGTTCTCTATCTCCTGACTTGGAAGCGGCTTACTGTAGTAGTAGCCTTGTCCCACCTTACATTGGTTTTCGATTAAATACTGCACTTGTTTTTCATTCTCGATACCTTCAGCGATCACATCAAAGTTCAAGCTTTGAGCCATTGAAATAATGGAGGTGACAATAGAGCCGCATGTGTCCTTGTCGATGATGTTATCAATAAACGTTTTATCGATCTTAATATAATCTATGGGAAGATATTGTAAATAATTCAGTGAAGAGTATCCTGTTCCAAAATCATCAATGGCGATTTTTAGACCGAGCGCTTTAAGCGCATTTAAACGCTCAATCGATTGATCGACATCTTGCATGATACTCTCCGTAATTTCAAGTTCTAAGTAATGAGCGTTGAGACCGGTGTCCTCTAACGCCTTTTCTATAAAATCTATAAAATGTTCTTCTTGTAACTGCTTGACTGAAACATTAACAGCGATGGGTAAGAGAGGGAATCCTGCTTGTTGCCATTGCTTGTTTTGCTGAATGGCTTTTAAAATAATCCATTGTCCTAGTTTGACAATCAATCCGGTTTCTTCAGCAAGTGGAATGAATTCGCAAGGTGGAATGGTGCCGAGCTCCGGATGATTCCAACGAATAAGGGCCTCGATGCCGACGATTTTTCCCGTTTCTAAATGAAATTGGGGCTGATAGTGTAAGGTTAATTGCCGATGCTCCATTGCCTTTCTAAGCCTTGTTTCTAAGTCGATTTTTCGTAAATAGGCCTCATTGAGATTTGGGGTATAAAATTGGAAATTATTTTTTCCACGTTCTTTAGATAAATACATCGCTGTATCGGCATGTTTAATCAGTGTTTCTTGATCAAGACCATCATTAGGACTGAGACTAATTCCAATACTCGTAGTGATAAAGAATTCTTCGTCATTAATCATTAGTGGCAAGTCAAATGCTTTAATAATAGATTGGGCAATAGCTTTAACTTCATGTCGATGAAGAGAGTCTAAAACAATAATAAATTCATCTCCACTATATCGAGAAACGAGTCCGTTATTTTGAACAATCTTCTTTAAACGAGTGGCGACATGGATTAAGAGTAAATCTCCAAAGGAATGCCCTTTTGTATCATTAATAACTTTAAAACGATCGAGGTCTAAAAATAATACAGCAAAATAGCCTTCTTTTTTGTTCAATAACTCTGTAAGGTGTTCTCTTAATTTATTTCGATTGGCTAGACCTGTTAATGAGTCATAGTAGGCCATATTATGAATGGTGTGTTCGGCATTTTTTCGTGCAGTAATATCCCGCCCCACTGCTTGGTAGGCAAGCTTTCCTTCGTAATGAATAGGCATAATAGTGGCTTCGATATCAAGGACTCTGCCATCAAAGGAAAAAAGCTTTGTTTCAAAGTGGATGTGTTTCATTTCAGTATGCTCCGTAATGAGAGCGTGAAACTGGTTGATTGTCTCAAGGCTGACGATTTTTGATATCGGGAGTCCTTTTAATTGCTTGTCCTTTGCCCCCGTAATAAGTTGACAGCCTGCTTGATTAACATATTCTAATGTGCCATTGCTAAAGACACCAATAAAATCAGGAGACATTTCGACTAAACTACGATAGCGATTTTCACTCTCAACTTTGTTTGTCATATCAAAAAGGACGCTTGTGAAATGAACTATCTGTCCGTGCTCGTTTACAGAAGGAATTCCGCGATCTTGAATCCACCTTATTTCACCATCAGGTTTTAAAATACGGTAGAGACTAGTCACTTTTTCCCCTTTTAAAATCTTTTGTTCCCTATCTTTAAGCACATTTAAGTCCTCAACATAGATGACTTTTCTCCAAAGCTCTCTATCCTCGTAAAATCGCTCTAAGGGATAGCCATAGAGCTTTTCAATGCCTTTTGTAATCAATAATTGATCAGCTTTGAGATCATGTGACCAAATGGCCACATCTAAAGTTTCAAAGATATTCGTGAGCTTCTGATTGCTGTCTTGAAGCTGTAGTGTTGTATTGTTTACCTTTTTTAACAATATAAATAACGTAATCATAATAGCGACGCTAAAAACAATGTGAATCACTTCAAAGTAGGGTCTTGCATGAGGGCGGAAAAGAAAACTGATCTCACTAAATAGCTCAGAAATAAAGATCACAATGCAAAAGGTGGCACACCAAATATAAAGTCGCTTTTGAAAATTATTCATGTGTGGATACTCCTAATCGTCATTCTTTACTATATTATTCGTTAGGAGTTCGGAAAATAGTACTAATAATAGTAACGGGTTTCTTTTTGGAAAATTAATAACAGACAAAGTTGATCAATTCCTAAAGCTATGAAACGAAGGATTAATTTCGCTGTTCAAGGATGACGTTAGAGGCTTCTTAGAGTAGTAAGGAGGATGACAGTGAGCAGGAGATGCATGCCTTTGAGGCATAATCCTTTAAGGAAATCAGGAGCGATGAGTATGACTTATCTTTCTTAAACAATCGTTTAACGTATCGAGTGGTTTGAAGGGAAATTATGAAGGGTTTATCTGATATTTTGATACATTAAAGGATTTATGAGCTATCCTCGTAAAAGGGAGGCGGTCATTTACACCCTTTTGATTAAAAAAAGGTTCAAAATAAGCCATAGAGTTATTAAAGAGGCCCACAATATAATAAAGGAGCCTCTTGAAAGTTTGGATAATCTTCTTTGGTTGTAATGTTTACACCATAAAGGTTATTTGAAGGGCTTAACAGATTCCCTTTCTACTAGCTCAGTTGATAAGGTATAGTGATTATTGACTTTTTCACCAGCAAGCACTCGGAAAATAAGATGGGCGGCAAGTGAACCGGCTTCATATTTTGGTTGCTTAATGGTTGTAAGCGCAGGAGAAGTAAATTCAGCAAGTTCAATATCATCAAACCCTATGATAGAGATATCTTCTGGCACTTGAATGTTTTTTTCTTTGAATGCCTGTAGCCCTCCAATTGCCATTTCATCATTACCATAAAAAATAGCTTGTGGGAGATCCTTTTGTGCGATCAGAAGCTTCGTCGCTCTATATCCACCATTCCGAGTAAAATCACTATTAATATTCCATTTGGGATGACTAGGAATCGAATAATCATTTAGCGCCTTCAAATATCCTCTGTATCTTTTATGATTATCTTGTGAATTGGAAGGACCACTAATGTAAGCAATTTCTCGATGCCCTTGTTTTAGCAAATGCTCTGTCGCCAAATAACCGCCGTGAAAATTATCAACTTCAACTTGATAGACAAGTTCGCTTTCTATAAAACGATCCATCATAACTATAGGAAAGTCGGTGTTGGCTGCTTTAAGTGTTAGTTCATCGCTAATATTATGGGCGAGAATTATCGCACCATCTACTCGTTTTTCTGTTAAAAATTTAACCGCAGTTGACTTGGGGCCGCCAATAGAACTGCAAGCGATAAGGTCATAGCCATTGCTAGTTGTGACATCTTGAACACCCTGAATGAGTTCAGAGTAAAAAGGACCGGAAAGGTCGGTCAAGATAAGAGCAATGGTATTGGTCTTCGTTCGTTTTAAATCGGAAGCGAAACCATTCTTTTTATAATTAAGGGTTTTGGCAGCTTCTTCCACTTTTCTTTTGGTATCTAAACTGATCTTATCACTGCCGTTTAAGGCATAGGATACTGTGGAAATTGCTACTCCAGCAAGTTTTGCTACATCTTTAATTGTTGCCATATTGCTGCCTCCGAGTTTTCGCTACATTCGTCTTAGCATTATTATTTATAATATCACAAAACGTTTGGGTTTCATTGTTTAATATTTAGATTATTTCGTTATTTTATTCCTGTGAAATTAAAACCTTCGACAATGTATTTCTGGAAGATAATAAAAATAATTAAAATTGGAATGACCATAAAGGCTGCGCCTGCCATTTGTAAGCCATAGTTGGTGACATTCTCATCTTGAAGTAATGAGAGACCCACTGATAAGGTGTAAAGTGATTCGTCGTTTGCGACAATTAATGGCCACAAGAAACTATTCCATGCGCCAATGAAAGTGAGAATAATTTGAACGGCAAGGATAGGTTTGGATAAAGGAATAATCAACCTAAAAAAGATGTAGAATTCTCCTGCGCCATCCAATCTTGCGGCTTCAATCAAGTCATCTGGAATGGTCTCCATGAACTGGCGAATAAGAAAGATATTAAAAGCGGCGACGAGTCCCGGTAACACAATCCCGGCCATTGTATTAGTCAAGGCCATTTTATTTAAAATCAAGTAAGTGGGGATCATAGAGACTTGACCCGGAATCATCATTGTCATTAATACAATAATGAACCAAAATTCCTTTGCTTTAAAATGGAATTTTCCAAAGCCGTATCCAGCCATCGTGTTAAGTAACAGACCGAACATTGAAAAGACCACGATAATTAATGTATTGGTAAAATAGGTTCCAAAATTTAGATTTTGAAACAATTCAATATAGTGATGGAAGGTCGGATGTTTCGGTATTAAAGTTGGAGGAATACTCAAGACTTCCTTTTCGTCTTTAAAGGAACTGAGAATCATCCAAATGAAAGGTAAAGCAACCAGAATGCCACCGATAGTTAATATAATGGTGGTGAGTGTCTTTCCCCAATAATTTCGTGCATGCATGTCGATCACCTCACTAATCTATTCTGATTTTCTAAGTTTGAATTGGAGTATTGTTGCGAGAATAATAACGGCAAACAGTACCACCGAGGCTGCAGCCCCATAACCAAATTCGTTAAATTGGAAGCCTTCTTGATAGATAAATAAGGCCATAGAGTTTGTGCTATCGAGTGGTCCACCTTCAGTCATGACAAAAGGCTCTTCAAAGAATTGCAGCCATCCAATTAGAGTGGTGACAGTGACAAAGAAAGTCGCAAAACTCATAGCTGGTATGGTGATATAAATGAGCTTTTGCCATCGAGAAGCCCCATCAATATCAGCAGCCTCATACTGGGATCTTGGAATAGATTGTAAAGCTGCTAGAAAGATGAGCATGCTAACCCCGTTACTTTTCCAAACAGCCATAAGAATCAAAGAGAGTTTCGCTATATGAGGATTTTCTAACCAAGCGACACCATCTATATGAAACACAGATAAAATATAATTGAATAAACCGTAGTCTTGGTTATATAGAAATCCCCAAACAACAGCGATCGCGACAATATTAGTGATGGATGGCATGTAGTAAATGATGCGGAAAGTAGCTGATAGCCATTTATTTATTTGGTTGAGTAGCAAGGCAATAACAAAAGAACTTATCACTGCAAGTGGTACACCGATAATGACATAAAATAACGTATTGCCAATGGATTTGATGAAAACCTTGTCTGTGAAAAGGTCGATATAGTTTTCGATACCAACAAATTTGATTTGAGCCCAATTGGCTAATCCGATGAGGTTCATGTCGGTAAAGCTGATTCCGATAGAAATGAGAATAGGAACAACTGAAAAAATGACAAGCAATAGTACGGCAGGTCCGATAAAAAATAGAGGTGTTGCTTTAGATTTTAACTTATACATGTTGAACCTCCTTAACACTTAAGCATAAAGGCGGGTGGATACGCAATGGTTTGCGCCACACCCGCGATGTGTCCTCTTAGTCCTTGAGAACCTTTTCTTCCTTAGACTGATAGTCTTTCAAAGCGGAATCAATATCAACGCCACCGCGGTTGATTTGCTCCAAGGTATCGATGAGGTCTTGTCCCATTCGTTCGTATTCAGGAATCAATGGAAGAGCCTGTGTAGACTCTAATTGCTCACCGAAAGTACTGATCTTTGGATCGTCGGCAAGCACTGGATCGTCCCAAGCCTTTTTATTAGCCGGTAATTCACTGTTCGTTTTATACCAATCAACTTGAGTTTCAGGATCCGCCATCCAATTAATGAAGTCGAGTGCTTGGTCTACTTTCTTTGAATTATGGAAAACAGCAAGGTGAGCGCCACCCATCATTGACTTGTTGTTTTCCTGTTTTGGCATGAGACGGACATCCCATTTCCCTTTTATTTCAGGAGCCCGATCATTAATCGTTTTAATGTCCCATGGTCCGCTTATAAACATAGGTTTAGACCCATCACTAAACGATTGGAAAAATTCCTTTCCTTTACCTGTTTGAGAATAGCCTTCTTTATAGAAAAGGTGATGGAGGGCAATAGCATCTTTAAAGGATTGTTCTTTAAAATTATCAACACCTTTATCAATGTCATAGTTCCACCCAAATTCCCAAGCAAGCATAAAAGGAAATTGTGGATCAGTGGCAGGTAAGTCAATAGCATATTGATCTTTGCCACGTGCCGCTAACTTTTTGGAAGCATCAATCATATCATCCCATGTTTCAGGTCCTTTAGGATAACCTACATCAGCTAAAATATCTGTACGATAGAATAATGCGCGTGTATCAACATACCAAGGAATTCCAATTGTTTTACCATCGTACTTTGTTGTCTCGATGGCGCTATCATAAAAATTATCTGGATTTAGATTATCGTAATCATCGATGTATTTTGATAGGTCAAGAAAGGTTCCGGCTTCAGCAAATTCAGAAACCCATGTATTTCCTATTTGAAGAACGTCAGGACCTTTTCCTGAGGCAACAGCAGTGAGTAATTTATCATGTGCACTATCCCAAGGAATAGATTGAACCTCGACTTTAACGCCTGATTCCTTTGTATATTTTTTAGCAAAGTCTTTTAATGCTGGGGACATCGTCCACACCTTAATTGTTTTATCGTCAGACTTACTATCAGATGAACCGGAAGAACAAGCGCTAAGAGCAAGAGCAGCTATAATCAAGAAAACAGCAATAAAACGTGCTTTTTTATTCTTCAAAATTAACACCCCGTTTATAAAATAATGAAATGACAGAAATCCCTTTTTGCTAGATAGCCAAGCTTGAGTCACTATTAAGGTGAGGGACTGGTTTTATGTCCCATTGATCATAAATTAGTATTGAGTCTGTGATGACCTCCTTTCATTTAGGTGAAACGTTTCTACAGAGTATTATAATTTAATGAGTAAAGCGGTTTCAAGTCTTTTTTTATTTTTTTTAGTTTCAAAGTGCTTTTTTATTGGTTTTAACGCATGATGTAAGCTGTTTTATAAAACCAAAAAAATTTTAAGGTGACATTTCGTTTGAATAATCGGTTGAAACGTTTCAATAATTAGGTTATATTTATACTGCAATCGATTACAAAAATATATTGCGTCTATTAATTTTTAGCAGTGGCTATTCATGATGATAGGCAATTGGAGGGTAAGGATTATGGAAGAAGACTACCTTTATCATCTATTAGAACAAATGACAATTGATGAAAAAATAGGGCAACTTTTACAATTAGCTACTCCCTTTTTTAAAGGCTCCTCAACAAAAGGCCAGATCACTGGCCCGATGAAGGAAATGGGAGTGACAGAAGAAGTTGTCGAAAACGCGGGCTCTGTTTTAGGGGCGTCGGGGGCAAAGGAAATTAGTAATATTCAAAAGAAACATTTGGAATCTAATCGTCTTGGGATTCCTTTACTTATGATGTCTGACATTGTTCATGGTTTTAAAACCATTTTTCCAATTCCTTTAGCCATAGGGTGCTCCTGGGATCTTGAGTTAGCTCGTCATGCAGCTGAAATTGCTGCGAAAGAAGCCGCGGTATCAGGCATTCATGTCACGTTTGCTCCAATGGTTGACTTGGTGCGTGATCCACGGTGGGGGCGTGTGATGGAGTCCACAGGAGAAGATCCTTACTTAAATGGATTATTTGCAAAAGCCCAAGTCCATGGGTTTCAAGGCAATGACCTTACGGATACTAAACGTGTAGCCGCTTGTGTTAAACATTTTGCTGCGTACGGGGCGGTAGAAGGTGGACGTGATTATAATACAGTCGACATGTCTGAATGGCAGTTAAGAGAATCCTATTTACCCGCTTATAAAATGGCCTTGGATGCGGGGTGCGAAATGGTGATGACAGCCTTTACGACAATGAATGGGATTCCTGCTTCCGGGAATAGGACGTTAATGCGAAAAATTTTGCGAGAAGAGTGGGGTTTTGATGGCGTTGTGATTTCAGACTGGGGTGCTTTAAAAGAATTGATTCCTCACGGGGTAGCTGAAGATGAAAAAGAAGCTGCCTTAAAGGCGCTGCAAAGTGGTGTTGATATTGAGATGATGACGCTTTGCTATACGAGTCACTTGAAAGAGCTTGTTGCGACAGGTGAAATAGAGGAACAACTTATTGATGAATCTGTAATGAGAATTTTAAAACTGAAAAATAAATTAGGTTTATTTGAGAATCCACTCCGAGGTGCTAACGAAACATTAGAAAAAGACATTGTTTTTTCCGCCCCGCATAGAGAGGTCGCACGGCAGCTGGCGACAAAAGCATCGGTCTTATTAAAAAATGATGATGTATTACCATTGAGTCAGGACCAGAAGGTCGCTCTCATTGGTCCTTTCGCTGACAATCATGATGTGTTGGGTCAATGGTCATGGCTGGGTTCAAAGGAGGATGCTGTTACTCTAAAAGAGGGTTTGGAGACACAATTAAAGTCTGAGAATCTTAATGTGGCTAAAGGCTGCGATGTTGAGTCAAGGGATGAACGGGAGAGTAAAATAGCCTTGCAAATAGCTCGAGAAGCGGATGTTATTATCTTGGCATTAGGAGAACATTCGTGGATGAGTGGGGAGGCAGGGTCACGGACAAATATTAAATTACCCAAAGCTCAACTTAATTTACTAAATGACTTGAAACAACTCAATAAACCAATCGTTGTTGTTTTATTTAATGGGAGACCTTTAGATCTAATGGATGTTACAGAAAAGGCAGATGCCATTTTAGAAGCATGGTATCCAGGAAGTGAGGCAGGCAATGCTTTGGCAGATTTATTATTTGGAAACGTTAATCCATCAGGAAAACTGACCATGTCCTTCCCACGCGCTGTAGGGCAGATTCCTACTTATTACAACCATTATAATACTGGACGTCCAAAAGGAGCCCCTGATGCACAAGAAAGGTATGTATCACAATATCTTGATAGCTCTAATGGCCCACTCTTTCCCTTTGGATTTGGTCTGAGTTACACTTCTTTTGAGTACAAAGATGCTCACCTCTCTAGCAATATAATGAAGCAAAATGAAACGATTAGGCTATCGGTAAAAGTAGAGAATATCGGTGAAGTCATCGGTGAAGAGGTTGTGCAATTTTATATTAGAGATTTGACGGGTGAAGTGATTCGCCCACTAAAGGAATTAAAGGGGTTTGAGAGAATCACTTTGCAACCTGGTGAACAGAAAGAAATAACTTTTACGATTACAGAGAAACAACTCCGTTACTATCATTCAGACCTTAGCTATAAAAGTGATAAAGGAAAATTTATGGCTTACGTAGGATCAAATAGTCAGGATGTACTAGCGGTTCCTTTTCAACTAATGTAACGAGGAGAGATTGACTGTGACGATGAAAACGAATGATCATAACATTCGATCTGGAACATTGAACTTCAGCTTTTTAGAGAGTGGTGATGTGTATCAGATTAAACATGATAATATTATGATTAATCAACTCTTAGGGAACCCAATCGATGGTGCCTTAAATAATATTTATTTACGTCTATATGAGGGTGATGCTGTAAAAAAAGCGGTTCCTCTTCTTGGAGTGAAATCAGAGAGTTATTTTTCAGTTTCTGATGACAGTGCGTGTTGGATAGGTGAAGTAGAGAAAATCACTTATAAAGTTGAACTGAGAATAAGTGAGAGGGCTATTTGGTTTTGGGACATCACCCTTAATGGTAGCGAAGCTGAGGTAGATCTCATTTATGGCCAAGATCTAGGACTTGCGGAAGAAGGAGCGGTTCGCTCTAATGAGGCCTATGTCTCGCAGTACCTCGATCATCAGGTACTAGAGGATGAAAGAGAGGGGTATGTCATTTGTACACGACAAAACCAACCTCAACATGGTCATTTTCCCTATTTACAGCAAGGGTCTCTTCAGAAAATACGGAGTTATTCAACGGATGGTTTTCAATTTTTTGGATTATACTATAAAACTACGAATCAGCCCAAGGCGCTTTCGGAAACCATGTTAGAAAGCCGTAATTATCAATATGAATTTGCCTACTCTGCTTTGCAAACTGAACGCATTTACTTGAAAGGAACCTATCAAGCCGTTTTTTATGGTCTTTTCAAAGCTGACCATCCATCAGCGGTTACTGCTCTTAACTTTAATCAAGAGATTTTCGACGCGTGGAAATCTGTGCGAAATAGGAAATGTGGCCAAAAAGGGAAAACAAGGAAGGTTAATTTGTCCCCTAAAATAGGGGAACCGCTAGTTACAGAGTCTATGACAGAGCAGGATCTTCAAACCTATTTTTCTGAGCGGCAATTGGAGGAAAAGGACCATGATACCCTCTTATCCTTTTTTACGAAGGATTACGAGCATGTGGTTTTAAAGGAAAAAGAACAACGTGTTGAGCGCCCACATGGCCATATTTTAATCAGTGGTCATAATGAGCGATGCCCAGAGCAAACGTTTGCTTCAACGAGTTATATGACAGGAATATTTAATTCACAAGTTGTAATTGGCAATACCAATATGAATAAAATGATATCTAATATTCGCAACCCTTTAAATATCATGAAGACATCAGGGCAACGTATTTATGTGGAGATAGATGGGACCTATCGGTTACTTACGATGCCGTCTGCCTTTGAGATCGGTGTAAATTATGGACGTTGGTACTACAAGACAACAGATGATCTGCTTATCATTACAAATTTTATAGCCCATAATCGGGCTGAACTCGAACTTCACTTTCAATCGATGAGCGGGAAGGAATATCATTGCCTTGTTACAAATCAAATAATCATGAATACAAATGAGTATGAAACATCTGTGGTGCAAAAGGTCAAAGGAAATACCATTACATTTTCAGCCTCTGAACAATCGGATAGTGCATCAGTATATCCCGATCTTCGCTACCAGATTGAATTATTTGATGCAGAAATGGATATAAAAGATGAAACGCTTTTAGCGCAAAATGTCACACCTGGTTCTGCGTCGCTCGTTGTGCTAAACATTCAAGCGAGATCCCATTGGAAATTAAATATAAAAGGAACTTTGACGGCTGAGATGCCATTGGATCACTCTCTTGATTTTGATGAAGAAAAGAAGAATTATCGGAAATATCTAGCCGGAATTATGCGTCACTTTAAACTGTCTCTTAAACATAACCATTCTGAAGAAATAGAAAAGCTTAATGCGGTTGCATGGTGGTATACGCATAACATGCTTGTTCATTATTCGTCTCCGCATGGATTAGAACAATATGGAGGGGCAGCTTGGGGTACTCGGGATGTTTGTCAAGGACCAGCCGAATATTTCTTAGCCACACAAAACTATCCGGTAGTCCGTCATATTATCAAAAAAGTATTTAGTCATCAAGATGAGGAACAAGGTTGTTGGCCACAATGGTTTATGTTTGATGATTATCCGCTTCAACAGGCAGAGAGTCATGGAGATGTGATTGTCTGGCCGCTAAAATTAATTGGTGATTACCTTAAGGCTACGGGGGACTTTTCGATAGTTATAGAAAAGGTTCCATATGTGAATAGGGCCTCTCGAGATTCTGATGACTCAACAATTATGGATCATATTCAAAAAGCCATATCAGCCATTCAACGGGAGTTTTTACATGATACTTATCTGTCTGCCTACGGTGATGGCGATTGGGATGACACGCTACAACCTGCCAATCAGAAATTAAAGAAATATATGGCAAGTGCTTGGACGATTGCCTTGACTTATCAAACGTTAAGGACTCTTTCTGAAGTCTTTATGGGGTGGGATCAGCAAATTGCCAATCACTTTAATACCATCTTACAAGGGATTGAGCACGACTATCAAAACTATATCTTGAAATCAGATGTTATACCGGGCTTTATTTATATGGAAAATCAGGAAAGGGTAGAGCCGATGCTTCATCCAGATGATCACACGACTAACATTAAATATCGCTTGCTTCCTATGCAACGGAGTATTATTAGTGAATTATTTACTCCAACACAAGCTGAATATCATTATTGTCTTATAAAAAAATATCTTTCATTTCCTGATGGTGTGCGGCTTATGAACTGCCCTTCTGATTATAAAGGGGGAGTAAGTACTCATTTTAAGCGTTCGGAACAGGCAGCTAATTTTGGACGGGAGATCGGTTTGCAATATGTTCATGCCCATATCAGGTTTGTTGAAGCCATGGCCAAGATGGGAAAGGCAGAAGATGCTTGGCGTGGCCTTGCCATTATAAATCCTATCCAAATTCAAACTGAAGTTCCTAATGCTGAAGTGCGCCAAAGCAATACCTATTTTAGTAGTTCAGATGGAAAGTTTGATACCCGTTACGATGCTCAAGAACATTTTGAGCAACTACGTCAAGGAGAGGTAGCTGTTAAGGGTGGTTGGCGCATCTACTCAAGTGGTCCGGGGATTTATATGAATCAATTAATTTCTAATGTCTTGGGCATTCGGATGGACAGTGAGCAGCTTGTTATTGATCCTGTTTTACCTCATTCATTGGATGGGCTTGAATTCCAATTTAAAATTTTGAATACACCCATCACATTTTGTTATCATCTTAATCATAAAAATAAAGACATTGTGATTAATGGAAAACAGGTCTCGAAAGCACCGGTACGAAATAAATATAGGCAAGGCGGATTTGTGATTGAGAAGGACAACCTTAAGGAACTCTTAAGGTCAAAGAATAATAAAGTTGATATTTTTATATAGTAAAGTAAATAACATAAAAAGGAACTGTTGTTATGAATTAAGGGTCATTTTTTTCTTTAATGATCTTTAATTCATTTTTTTTTGTGAGTCTGGAAAAGCATTGCTTGTTCATTTCATGATAAAATCAATTATAGAAGCTATTCTAAAGTCAAGGTATAGAAGGTGAGAAGGGGGGCTGGAAAATGAAGTTGAATTCTAATCAGAGCCACGAGCAAGGGGATGATAATCATCTCAGTCAGTTAGCTTCAGTAGGTCAAATAGCTGCTGGAATTGCCCATGAAGTAAAGAATCCATTAACAGCCGTGAAGGGGTTTTTGCAATTACTACAGAGGGAAAAGCCCCATCAGTATATTGATATTGCCCAATCAGAGCTGGAAAGTGCTCTCGCTATTCTTAATAATCTTCTACAGGTTTCTAAACCGGATTTGGAAAATGAAGACTATCAAACTCTCAAGTTATCGGTAGAAATTGAAGCTATTTTAAATCTTTTCTTAGATAAAATGTATGACATTGAAATGATTACCGAATTTAAACATCCTGATGCTCTAATTTATGGGAAGAAAAACCAATTAAAAAGAGCTTTTTTTAATCTGATCAAAAATGCCATAGAGTCTATTGACGGCAAAGGGACTGTGACAGTTATCCAAGATATAGAAGATAAGGATGTTGTCATTACAATAAAAGATACAG
Organism: Pullulanibacillus pueri; assembly: GCF_014639255.1. Lineage (GTDB taxonomy): Bacteria > Bacillota > Bacilli > Bacillales > Sporolactobacillaceae > Pullulanibacillus > Pullulanibacillus pueri. Next base: position 117,398 of record NZ_BMFV01000006.1, on the reverse strand, counting down.
GGGTAGGTATTCCTAAGGAGAAATTAACTTTACTTGGAACACCTTTCTTTACAACGAAAGAACAGGGGACGGGGATGGGCCTTGCTCAAGTGTTTTCAGTTATTTATCAACATGAGGGCAAGATTAGTGTTGAGAGTAAAGAAAAGGTCGGGACAACATTTACCATCAAAATGCCGCTCAATAAAAAGGTTAGAAAAAGGGGGATTAAAAGATTGGAATTAAATTATAAGGAGAATTTTTCTATAAAGGACTTTTTTCTTGAGAACCGTGACCATTTTGAAGACAAATTACTTTCAGAAGCGATCAACGTTAAAGATAAAGTTGAAGAGATACATAGTATAGGGAATATCAACCTTTTAAATAATGCGCATAAACTCGTTTTATTCGTGGTCGAAGAGCGTGAGCATGAATTAATCTCTTTTGCGAAACAAGAAGGGATTGCTTGGGCAAAGTATTCCTTAACACTGGCTTTTAAACTGGAGTGGATTCAGGCGGTGCGGAGAACGCTTTGGGTCTTCTTATATAATTATGAGGTGCTTAAAGGAACGGAAGCAGATAGAGATGAACTGTTTGCCATGGAAAAACAAATTAATGAGCTCATCGATCAATTTCTCACACACTTTTTTATTAGCTACTCAAAATTTAAAGATGGATTACTCGAAGAGCAGCGTAAAATGGTTGAGAATCTCTCTGTTCCGATTATTCCTATTAATAAGGAAATTTGCATACTGCCTTTAATTGGGGCCATTGATAACGAAAGAATTTCCTTTATTCTTGATAAGGTATTGTTCGAAATTGAAAAACAGCATATTCAAACGTTAATTATTGATCTTTCGGGAGTGACCCCTATAGATCAGGAGATAGCAGAACAATTAATGAAGATTACTGAAGGAACTTTATTAATGGGATGCCGTTCTATCCTGACGGGATTGCGTGCAGATATTGTCAAAGGATTAGTCAAATTCGGTGGAAATTATTATAGTCACGCCGAGTTTAAAGGGACGCTGCAGCTGGCACTAAATGAAGTTGGATTTAAGCAAGATTAACTCACTGGCGGAATTCCGTCTTGAGATCTTAAAATGAAGTTAATAGAGAGAACCCAGGTGTAATCCATTATATCTGGGTTCATGCTCTGCATAAATAGGGTCCATTAAAGAATGGATTTGACAGTGGGAGCATGAGGTGATATATTTATCTCGAATTAAAGATAATTTAATTAAGAATATATAGCTGGGAATGGGTTACAAAACTTATTATAACCAATAATGATCAATAGATTGTATGTTAATGGGAGGCGTTCAAATGAACGAGTTGAAAGGGATACACCATGTTACAGCGATTACGAGCAGTGCTGAAAAGAATTATGAATTTTTCACTTTTGTATTAGGGATGCGCTTAGTCAAGAAAACGGTTAACCAAGACGATATCCAAACCTATCATTTATTTTTTGCTGATGATACAGGAAGTCCTGGGACGGATATGACTTTCTTCGACTTTCCAGGTATCCCTAAAGGGGTACACGGAACCAATGAAATAGCGAAAACATCTTTTCGTGTGCCAAGCGATGCTGCCTTAGAGTATTGGGTCAAACGCTTTGATCGACTAGAGGTTAAGCATACAGGGATTAAAGAACAGTTTGGAAAAAAGACCCTTTCTTTTGTCGATTTTGATGATCAACAGTATCAGCTTATTTCGGATGAGTTAAATGAGGGTGTGGTGGCAGGAACCCCGTGGCAGAAAGGCCCCATCCCATTAGACTATGCTATTACAGGTTTAGGTCCAATTTTCGTGCGTATATCTCAGTTTGATTATTTTAAAGAAATGATGGAGAAAGTTTTATTATTTAAGGAAATGGCTAAAGAAGGTTCATTCCATTTATTTGAAGTTGGTGAGGGCGGGAATGGTGCTCAGGTCATTGTTGAACATAATGTCGTCCTTCCACAGGCCCAACAAGGCTACGGGACTGTTCATCATACCGCTTTCCGTGTGGAAGATCGAGCAGCCTTAAATGAGTGGATTGAGAGGATGCCAAGTTTTGGTTTCCAAACCTCGGGCTATGTGGATCGTCATTTCTTTGAATCATTATATGTCAGAGTGGCGCCATATATCCTATTTGAATTCGCGACAGACGGGCCTGGATTTATGGGTGATGAGCCTTATGAAACCCTTGGAGAAAAATTATCTTTACCGCCATTCTTGGAGCCAAAGCGAGAAGAAATTGAAAGCTTAGTTCGACCTATTGATACGGTAAGAAGTACGATTGATTTTGTAAAGGAATAGAAAAAATAGCATTATGCCTAGGTGCTCGGATGTTCCTCCAAAAAAGGGAGGCCTGGGCACTTTTTTAATACCATTAGAATTCCTGAGTGGACGACCTTATAAGTGCAACTTTGGTCAATCACTATTTAAAGGATTGGGACAACCTTAGTGTATGAGTACAAAACCTTGAACATCAGGCTGTGCTTAGTGAAGGGGTGAAGTGCAAGGGAAGTTTTCTATTATTTTTTTGTTTTTCGGATGTAAACCTTTTCTTTGTTTGCAGCACACGTGGTAATATAGATTTATAGAATGTATATCTATTAAACGGAAAAGAGGGGTATTGATGAAAAATATAAAGATTGGTCAGGGTGCCATTAACGCTTCAGAGATTTCATTGGGGTGTATGAGGATTTCTGATATGTCAAAAAAGGAAGCGTCTACACTTATTCATACAGCATTAGAAGAGGGGATCAACTTCTTTGATCATGCGGATATCTACGGAGGTGGGAGGTCTGAGGAAGTTTTTGCAGAGGCAGTGGATATGAGTCCGAGCATCCGTGAAAAGTTTATTTTACAAACAAAATGTGGGATTAGACAAGGCTTTTTTGACTTTTCTAAGGATCATATTTTAGAGGCTGTTGACGGTAGCTTGAAGCGTCTAAAAACGGATTACATAGATGTACTTTTATTGCATCGACCGGACGCTCTTGTTGAACCTGAAGAAGTGGCAGAGGCTTTCACTCTTTTACAGGAAAGCGGTAAGGTTAAATATTTTGGGGTCAGTAACCAAAACCCTATGCAGATAGAATTGCTTAGAAAATATGTCAAACAAGATCTTATGATTAATCAACTTCAATTGAGTATTACCAATACAACGATGATCGACGCTGGACTTAATGTTAATATGGAAATTGAACCTTCTGTAAATAGAGACGGGAGTATACTCGATTATTGCCGGCTTAATGACATCACGATTCAAGCTTGGTCACCTTTCCAGTATGGGTTCTTTGAAGGGGTCTTTTTAGATAATGATAAGTTCCCAGAGCTCAATGCTAAGATTGATGAACTATCTGAAAAATATGGGGTTGCCAATACAGCAATTGCTATTGCTTGGATTCTTCGTCATCCTGCCCGCATTCAACCGATCCTTGGAACAACAAATGTTCAACGTGTCAAAGATATTTGTAAAGCTTCAGACGTTCATCTTACCCGTGAAGAATGGTACGAAATTTATAGAGCTGCTGGAAATAAACTACCGTAATGCCTCACACATGATAACGTTCACCAAAGGGTGTTTCAAAAGTTTAACTTTTGGAGCACCTTTTGGGTTTTAGAAGGAGAAGAAAAGCTATGGTTTTCCTAATGCCGGGGTGCCCAAAGGATAATGGATACACCGAGTAAACAAATTAACGCACCGATCCAATCATAGAGATCAGGCGTTTTTTTATCGATAGCCCAGCCCCATAAAACAGCAAGAATAATAAAGACACCACCGTAAGCGGCATACACTCTGCCAAAGGAGGGGAATTTTTGTAAGGTTGGAATAATGCCGTAACCGATGAGAATTAAAGCCCCAATCACCCCAAACCAAAGGGGTCTCGACTCTCTTAACCACAACCACACTAAGTAGCCACCGCCGATCTCGGCAAATCCAGCAAAGATGAATAAAGCAATAGCATAGAACATGACAAAGCTCCCTTATCGAATGCTTAATCTTCACTAAATGACACAAACAGATGTCATAGACTATAAAAATTTTAGCATAAATACAATGGCTTGCGGCATCTGGATTTTTGAAGTGCGATATCGGGTACATTCCTTCGGCTTTATAGCCTTTTATCTTCTTGGGATGACGCGGAACAAGGGGCAAATCTTTCAAAGTGCGTTTGCTGTTTTTAATGGGAGTGGGCGAGTATGATTGACTCCAATATGTCGACAGCCTTGAAGACTTCACTTGATGTGGTCTTAACTCCTAAGGAAATTCTGATAAATTCTAACGCTTCATTTTCGCTTCTTCCAAGCGCTCTCATTGTTTTTGAAGGTAGTGATTGCCCTGCTTTACACGCCGCACCAGTTGAAAGGGCTAATCCTCGCCGATTACATTCCAACATGACCAGTTGTCCCTCTAATCCTAGAACTCTCAGGGGAAGAATAGAGGGTAAATGGTGAGGTGATTCTCCAGTGTCACACCCTTCAATAACCACAGGCAGTGCCCTTCGTCTCACTTCACGAACAAATGAATGTTTTAATTCTTCCATTCTTTTATATTCAATATCCATATATTTCACGATGTCCATTGCTGCAGTAATGAAAGCAGCAATGCCAGGTGTATTGATTGTCCCTTGGCGAAAGCCATGTTCATGACTAACGTGAGAAAGAAACGGTTGCCAGTGAATAGAAGGATCAATATAACAAGCGCCGACACCCTTTGGGCCATAGATTTTATGACTGGAGATGGATAAGCTCGTGATTTTTGCCTTTTTCACATCGATAGGGCGCTTTCCGAAAGACTGGACGGCATCCGTATGAAAAAGAATGTGGTGTTCGGCGAGAAGCTGTCCTATCTCCTCTATAGGTTGGATCACGCCGATTTCGTTATTCACGTGACCGATAGAGACTAAGATGGTGTCCTCGCGTATAGCATTTTGCAAATCTCCTAAATCAATCCTTCCGTCTTTATTAACAGGAAGATAAGTACAGGTAAAACCTTCTGATTCTAGCAATTGGATCGCGCTATCAATAGAGGGATGCTCTATTTTGGTGGTAATTAAATGTTTCCCTTTGTAGTGATGGGCTCTGGCTAAAGAAGTAATTGCGAGCAAGCTACTTTCTGAACCGCCACTTGTGAAATAAATACCGCTAGAATGAGCGTTTAAACAGCGTGCAAGTTCAAGGCGTGTCGCTTCTAATAGCTGGTGTGCCTCCGTACCAAAATCATGCGGACTCATTGTATTCCCATAAAAATTTCTCGAGGCTTTGATATAAGCTTCTAATGCTTGTTCAGACATTGGAGTGGTTGCTGCGTAGTCAAGATACATCATGAAAATCACCGTCTTCCAAATTAATCTCTTGTCATCCATTTAAATGTATGTAAATATATATGTCAAGACACATGTAAATAGAGGTGTTTTACACATGGACGTGAAAGTTCAAGATGTCTTGATTATTGGTAGTGGATTAGCGGGTTTAATGGCTGCAGAATGCTTAACCCAAAATAAAAGCGTGACAATCCTGTCCAAATCCTCTTGGAAACGCAGCAATTCTTATTTCGCACAAGGGGGGATAGCGGGTGCAATAGATAGTGAGGATACATGGGACCAACACGTCGAGGACACGGTTAGCGCTGGCTGCTATTTTAATAATAGGGACGTGACAGAAGCTTTTCTAAAAAATGCCCCAAAGACAATACAACGTTTGATAGATATGGGTGTTCCTTTTGACCGCAATGCTCATGGAGAATATGCACTAGCTCAAGAAGGGGGACACCACAGGCGGAGGATTTTGCATGCGTGTGGCGATGCAACCGGGAAAGCCATTGTTGAAACGCTTAAAAGACATCTTGAGGACCATGTTTGTATAGAGGAACATGTTCAGGCTATCGATCTCATAATCAATGAGGGGCGTTGTGTGGGTGTTTTAGCTCAGTCATCGACCAGGAAGAAAATCTGTTATTACGCGACACATATCATTCTAGCAACAGGGGGAATTGGAGCGTTGTATGAGAGGACCTCTAATCCTCAAGAAGCGACTGGGGATGGCCTTGCAATGGCTTATCGAGCAGGCGCACGTCTCGTGGATATGGAATTTGTTCAATTTCATCCTACAATGCTTTATCACCATGAGCGATGTTTTGGGCTGATTTCAGAGGCTGTGAGAGGAGAGGGCGCTATACTCGTTGATTCAAAAGGCCGACCTATCATGGCTGGGCGGCATGAGCTTGAGGATTTGGCCCCAAGAAATGTTGTGTCTAAAGTCGTTTATGATCATATAAGCACTGGGGAAAAGGTATTTTTAGATATCTCAAGTATTTCTAATTTTAGACAGCGTTTTCCCACCATCACAGCGCAATGTGAAGAGGCGGGGATAATGATTGATCAAGGCTTATTACCCGTGACGCCAGGAGCCCATTTTATTATGGGTGGTATCGCTACAGATGCAGTAGGTCGGACCTCGGTTCCGGGTCTTTATGCCATCGGTGAGACCGCATGTACGGGCGTGCATGGGGCCAATCGTTTGGCCAGCAATTCATTGTTAGAAGCAGCATCTTTTGGGGAGAGGGTGGCGGCTTATATTCGATCAATCTCAGAACAACCGTCGAAAATCCCCCCCTCACTCACGATTCAGCTAAGCTCACCTTTACAAGTTTTACCTAAGCGACACATGCTCCAAAGGAAAATGATGAGCAAGGTGGGATTGGTTAGGGGTGAAGAGGATCTTCGGCAGATGGTTGATTGGCTTGAGCGGTATTGCCGGCCGGATTCTATTCCTTCAATGATGGATATGGATAGAGAGGATTATGAACGCCTTAATATGTTGACGGTCAGTTGGTTGATTGCCACTTCGGCTTTGATGCGGACGGAGAGTCGTGGGGGACATCTCCGGCGTGATTATCCTCAGGCGCTTAGACAGTGGAAAGATAAAAGAATTTATCGGGAGAGAAAAGGGTATGAACAGACTCAAACTAAAAGAGCAGTTACAAACATTTTTTCTTGAAGATATTGGTGAGGGTGATCTAACAAGCCAGTTACTTTTCGATAAAAATGAAAAAGGCGAGGGAATATTTACTGCCAAAGCAGAGGGAGTCCTATCCGGACTTGATGTCATTACAGAGGCCTATCACCTGCTTGATCCGACCATTAACGTTCACTTCCTTGTTAATGATGGTGATCAAGTGAAAAAAGGAACAGACATTGCAACCGTTGAAGGCCCTGTTCAACCTATCTTGACGGGGGAAAGGGTTATCCTTAATCTTCTGCAAAGAATGAGTGGCATTGCAACATTGACGGCACAAGCGGTTCGCTTGCTCGACAGTCAGCACACGCGCTTATGTGATACAAGGAAAACAACGCCAGGATTGCGGATGCTTGAAAAATATGCGGTGACATGTGGTGGTGGATATAATCATCGGATGGGGCTATATGACGGTATTATGATTAAAGATAACCATATCGCAAAGATGGGGAGCATAACAGCAGCAGTGAATCGACTGAAGACCACTCTTGGCCATATGGTAAAGATTGAAGTAGAGACAGAAAGTGCAGAACAAGTGAAGGAAGCTGTTGAAGCAGGTGCGGATATAATCATGTTTGATAACCGAACACCAGATGAGATCAGGGATTATGTCCCACTTGTTCCATCTCATATTACCACAGAGGCTTCTGGTGAGATTACATTGGAGCGCCTACCTGAATACGGAAAAACGGGTGTTGATTATATTTCACTTGGATTTTTGACGCATTCTGCTCAGGCGCTAGATATTAGTCTTAACTTATAAAGAACTGTTCATTTTTTCAGTCATATGAAAGTGTAAGCTATCGAGGCCATAAAGAGCTCGATAGAAAAACGTGTCTTAATGAATAAAGATTGATAGAAGTTTATCTTAATCCAACCTATCTCCTACTAATTAAGGATCAAGGTTTTATCAGAGTGGACGTTTGTCTATTTAAAAACGCGAAGCCAGAGGAGGGAATTCAATGAATGTTACAGAACTCTTGAATCATCAATCCCGGTTACCTGAAAAGTACAGAACGATGCCAACGGAAGTTATGGAGGAACGGGTGCGAGAAATTAAGGCTGATTTTGGCGAGCGCTTATTCATTCCCGGTCATCATTATCAAAAGGATGAGGTGATCCAATTCGCCGATGCAACAGGAGATTCATTGCAACTCGCACAAGTTGCAGCTAAAAATAAAGCGGCAAAATTTATTGTCTTTTGCGGCGTTCATTTTATGGCGGAAACGGCAGATATTTTAACCCCAGATGAACAAACGGTCGTGCTGCCCGATAGGCGTGCAGGGTGTTCAATGGCCGATATGGCTGATATCCATCAAACCGAACGGGCTTGGGATGTTTTTCAGGAGGCTTTTGGAAATACGATTTTGCCCTTAACTTATGTGAATTCAACAGCAGCCATTAAGGCTTTCTGTGGTGAACATGGAGGGGCAACCGTTACAAGTTCCAATGCTAAAGCGATGTTACAGTGGGCCTTTACACAGAAAGAACGGATTCTCTTTTTACCTGATCAACATTTAGGGCGAAATACAGCCGTCGAACTAGGGATTAGTTTGGAAGAAATGGTCGTCTGGGATCCAATCAAACACGCATTTGAAGGCGAAGCTGATCCTGAAAAAGTAAAAGTGATTCTTTGGAAAGGGCATTGTTCAGTACATGAAAAGTTTACGGTCGCCAATATTGAATATTTAAGAAAAAAGGATCCTGAATATCATATCATCGTTCATCCTGAGTGTAGTTATGAGGTTGTACAAGCGGCTGATCATGCAGGATCAACGAAAAGCATTATCGAGACTTTAGAAGCTGCTCCTAAAGGGTCAAAATGGGCGGTTGGCACAGAAATGAATCTTGTCAATCGTTTGCAAAAGACCATGACGGATAAAGAAATTATTTCATTGAATCCGATGATGTGTCCTTGTTTAACGATGAATCGTATCGACCTTCCACATCTTGTTTGGTCGTTGGAGCAGCTTGTGGTGGGAGAGCCGACGAATATTATTAAAGTTGATGAGCACACGGCAAACCTCGCACTTCTTGCCTTGGAGCGCATGCTTCAACGGGCATAATATCTTCGCAAAAAGTAGCCATAATCCAAATCATCCGTTTGGATTGTGGCTATTCTACTTGACTTTGATGCTGACGGTGGGTATCACCGCTCCAATCCACTTGATTCTGTTGATGTTTTTTTGTTAACCCCACTTATTTGGTGCGGGCGCAACGCTCATTTGTTAGTTACCCTCTTGATATGTGCACTATTTGTGAGTTGCGGCGGGCTTTTGTGAGTCTCTCGCTTCTTTCGTGTGAGCGCGGCTCGTCTCCGCGTTGTCGAGTCGTAATCTATATCCAACTTGTATCAAATAATGGCTTTATAATAGCTAAAAGTTTTTCCAAAAACATTAGACTTAGAAGCTGCTTTTAAGAGAATAATTCCTATCCTAATCGTTCTTTAGTGAATGAGCATGGCAACCGAGTGTTCATCGGAAGTCCTGTACCTCCTTCGGTAACATGATATAATGTTGGCTAATGAGACGAGTTTTACTATAAGATAGCCATAAAGGAAGCGCGTTCTGAGGTGATGGATGAATGGAACTCCCTATAGATTTTCAGGTAAAAATGCAGGAGTTATTAAAAGATGAATATGAAGCTTTTATCAAAAGCTATGAAGAAAGCAAAAAGCAAGGGTTAAGGGTCAACCCCTTAAAAGGATCAGTAGATGAATTTTTAGAGATTAGCCCTTTTCAATTGGAGAAGATTCCTTGGGTTCAAGAAGGCTTTTTTTATAACGAAGAGGAGCGACCGGGGAAACATCCTTTCCATGAAGCGGGCGTGTACTATATCCAAGAGCCAAGTGCTATGGCCGTTGGAGAAATGGTTGACCCGAAGCCCGGGGAAAAAGTGTTAGACTTATGTGCAGCTCCAGGGGGGAAAACAACACATCTCGCAGCAAGGATGGCCCAACAAGGCTTTTTGCTTGCTAATGAAATACACCCCTCAAGAGCGAGAATTCTTTCTCAAAATATTGAAAGGCTAGGAATCAGAAATGCTGTAGTAACCAACGAAACCCCTAAACGACTTGCCAATAGATTCCCTAGTTTCTTTGACCGGATTTTAGTGGATGCGCCTTGTTCAGGTGAAGGGATGTTTCGAAAGGATCCAGAGGCGAGGGCGGAATGGAGTCTTGAAAATGTCGTAAACTGTTCCCTGCGGCAAATTGATATTCTTAACGATGCGGCGAGCATGTTAAGACCAGGGGGACGGCTTGTCTATTCCACTTGTACGTTTTCTCCAGAAGAAAATGAAGAGGTGATTAGTCAGTTTATCAATAAAAATCCACATTTCGACATTGAGCATGTTCATGCCTATGAAGGCTTTGACCATGGGCGAATGGCGTGGGTGAATGAACCGGCAAAGCATCTAGATGAGACCTTACGCTTATGGCCGCACCATATCCAAGGGGAAGGCCATTATATAGCTGTCTTGAGAAAAAAAGAAGGAGCCGAGCCGAGCAAACGCCAATACGCCGAAACGCTAACAGATCAAAAAAAATTGAAGGATTACTTTCAGTTTGCTCAGGAAAATTTACACATAACGCCTCAGGGTCCTTTTTTATTGTTCGGTGATCACTTGTACGTGGTTCCTGAAGAGATGCTCTCGCTCAAGAATTTAAAGGTCCTTCGTCCAGGCTGGCATTTAGGAACGATGAAAAAAAATCGTTTCGAACCTTCACATGCATTAGCGCTTTCTTTAAAAAGGGAAGAAGTTAAGCATTATTTAAGTCTGAATCAGGATTCCAGAGAAGTTAGGGCCTATCTAAGAGGAGAAGCGTTGCAGGGAGCAGGGCCAAAGGGTTGGTATCTGATTGAAGTGGAAGGGTATGCGATAGGGTGGGGAAAGCTTGCTGACGGCACATTGAAAAACCACTTTCCAAAGGGGCTAAGGTGGACAGGACGTGAGTAGTCACAGGGACATTTTCTCATCCTTGATAATTAAACTCGAAACAGATAAAGCAAATGTTGTATAATAATATTTAGCGAAGGAAAAAACTCTTCAATACATCTCAATTTATCAATGAAAATATGAGTTCAACCATGGGTTGGTTTTATATTTTTGCTGAGATTTATAGATGAAAGTGAGTGTACAATAATGGGACGTAAATGGAATAATATTAAAGAAAAGAAAGCGTCTAAGGATGCTAATACAAGTCGGATCTATGCCAAGTTTGGACGCGAAATTTATGTAGCTGCTAAGCAAGGGGAACCTGATCCAGAATCTAACCAAGCCTTGAAAGTCGTTCTTGAACGGGCTAAAACCTATAGTGTACCGAAGACAATTGTCGATCGTGCGATTGAAAAGGCAAAGGGCGGCTCAGAAGAAAACTATGATGAACTCCGTTACGAAGGTTTTGGACCGAATGGCTCCATGGTTATTGTGGATACATTGACGAATAATGTGAACCGGACAGCCTCGGATGTTCGAGCGGCTTTCAGTAAAAATGGCGGCAATATGGGGGTAAACGGGTCAGTCTCCTATATGTTTGATGAAACAGCCGTCATAGGGGTTGAAGGTAAATCTGCTGATGAGGTCCTTGAGATTTTAATGGAAGCTGATGTTGATGCGCGGGATATCCTTGAAGAAGAGGATGCTGTGATCGTTTATGCAGAGCCGGATCAATTTCATGCCGTGCAAGAAGCTTTCAAGGCGGCGGGTATTACTGAGTTTACGGTGGCAGAAATCACAATGCTTGCCCAAAATGACGTGACTTTGCCAGAAGAAGCACAGACTAAATTTGAAAAGCTCATTGATGCCCTTGATGATTTAGAAGATGTCCAGCAAGTGTATCATAACGTAGATTTAGGGGAGTAAAACCTGTGGAAGGCAGACCTCATCGTGAGGTCTGCCTATTTTACACCATGGGAGAGTGCAGGCTGAAGTAGGAGGGACCAGAATGGCTGAAAAAAATGCACTATTGGAAGCATTTAGACAAACAGACTACCGCATTGCGGGTAATGGCAAGAGGACGATTCGAGTATTAAAAGAAGCCTTTCGTAACATTGAGGATGACACTGAAAGCGATATATACGGCAAGGGGAAAATCATAGAAGAGTTTCAAAATAAAATAGCGACATATCTTGGAAAGGAGACCGCAGTCTTTTTCCCAAGTGGTACGATGGCCCAACAAATTGCGTTAAGAATATGGTGCGATGAGAAGGGGAGTAAAAAGGTTGCTTATCATCCGCTTTGTCATTTAGAGATTCATGAACAAGAGGGCTTAAAGGAATTACATCATATCGAAGCTATTTTATTAGGGGATAAAGAAAGATTAATAGAATTAGAAGATATTTACGAGCTTGATGAAACAATCTCTTGTTTATTACTGGAACTTCCGCAACGTGAAATTGGCGGGCAATTGCCTCCTTATGAAACGCTTGAAGCGATAAGTGCTTATTGTCGAAAGCAAGGGATTAAGCTGCACTTAGATGGGGCGCGACTTTTTGAAATCCTCCCCTATTATCAAAAATCAGCAGCAGAAATCTGTCAGCTGTTTGATAGTGTTTATGTGTCTTTTTATAAAGGTATCGATGGGATTGCTGGAGCCATCCTGGCGGGACCAAAAGCGTTTACGGAGCAATCAAAGGTGTGGAAGCGACGTCACGGTGGCGATTTGATCAGTCTTTATCCTTATATTGTTAGCTCTGATTATTATTTCGAGCAAAGAATTGGAAAGATGGGGCAATATTATGAGGGGGCAAAGGCATTAGCTCAATTATTTAATCAGTGTCACGGCGTTTCAACGCGTCCGGTAGAGCCAGTATCGAATATGTTCCATGTTCATTTTTCCCTTCCGAAGGAAAAGGTCGAAGCTGTTTTAATAGAGGTCTATCAAGCAACTAATATTGGCTTAACGAGTTATCTTGTAGAAACGGATGAGAATCACTGTTATTATGAAGTGAGTATAGGTGACCTTTATAGCAACTTTTCAAGGGAAGCCTTAGTAGAGCTTTTTCAATTACTCGATGAAAAAATGAAAGCACAAGCGTGATCCTTTTTAAACATCTTTGTGCACTAGTGTTCTTTCACCTGAGCCCAAGATAATCATACTTTAGGAGAGTATATATGACTGAAAAAAAGAAAATAAACTTAGCTGAGGCTATGAAACAAAAATTAGCGCAAAAACAACAAGCCCAAGCTCAAGGCAAATTTGGAAAGAATTCGCCTGTTAAACCACAAACATTAAAATCACAATTATCCAAGAAACCAAGTAATACGCGACGGAAAATGGGGAGCTAAGAAGGAGAGGAAACGCCGGTAGGCCTGGCCCAATAAAAATAATAAAACAAAGAGAAGCGTTCAACGATGAGACGCTTCTTTTTTTAAAAAGAAAAGTATAGGCCATCGAAGCCATAAAGTGATCAGTAGAAAAACTTGTCTTCATGGATAAGGACTTGGTGTAAGCCAAGTTTTTCTTAGGATGAGGAGAGTAAACGGTGTGTCGATGTTGCTTTATATGTCTTTCACTGAGTAGGTCTTTTTACTCGGTAATTCTAGAGCATTTAATTGGCCGCCATAAACGCAACCGCCGTCGATACCAATAATATTATTGGTCGCAAAAAAGACGCCAAATCCATCATGAAAATGATCTGTAGGTGTATGTCCAAAAACAACTGGCTTTTCGCCATTATAGCCATGATGGAACTCATCGCGGATCCACATCAATAGGTAAGGATCAGTTTCATTGATAGGGGTAGTTGGATGGACACCACCATGAACAAAGATGAAGTCCTCTGTCTCATAATAATGATCAAGTTGATGAATGAATTCAAGATGCTTGGCAAGTGTTTCTGTTTTTTTGAGTGGATAAGATGAGGCAACAAGTTGATCAAGATCATGCACTTCTGGTACTTCATATCCATAACTTTTAAGGGTTTCTTGTCCGCCATTGCGAAACCAGTGTTTCAAACGTTGTTTATCTTGAAAAGCTTTTTCCATCATGTCCTCATGGTTGCCTTTAAGTAAGATTGCTCCTTGTGCCTTTAACGCCATGACTTTTTCAATGACGGCTTTTGGGCTTGGGCCACGATCGACATAGTCTCCTAATAAAATGAGCTGATCTTGTGCAGGATCGTAGGACGTCTCTTCAAGTAGACGTTCAAACTTGTAAATTTCCCCATGAATATCACTAATGACAAGCATTCTCTTCATAAGTAGCCCCCCTTTTTTTACGCTTATTTTATCATGTTTCAATCGTGTAAAATATCATTGCGGACAAAAAGTGTGAAAAAATAAAACTTTAGTCGGAAATAGGCACTTTAGGTAAGAAGGAGAGGTCATCATTGACACCACTGGACTATCGGACTTAGACTGTTTATGTAAGGGCTGTCCAATATAGGAATTTCACGAGAGGACAAGAGTTGACCCATTTTTTAGTAAAATATGACGCTATTTTTTGTTAGAGTGTCAACCAAGCAGAGATTAGCAACTAATAACAGACTAACGAGAGATTTACCCTATTTTAGCGTGCTAAATGGCGAGATTTAAATAAAAGGGTTTAGACCATTCTAAAGTGTGTAAAGGATTTGATGAGTGACATGGATAAGAGAAATGCAGTTGAGGGGTTATTCCAAGATATTATGAATGCCTCTTCTGAAAAAGATTTGGAGATTCTAGAACAACTTCTAAGTGGGGTGAAAAGAAAACTTCAGGAGCCACAGACCACTTACATTTCTGAACTCCTACAAATGGAACGGACTGTTGATCAACATCGATGTATCATGACCATTCCTATTAATGAACTAACAGAGAACACAGCACATATTCTTCATGGGGGAATGACGGCAACTTTGCTAGATACCGCTATGGGAACGCTCGCCAATGATGTGTTACCGGAAGATATGGGAGCAGTCACTTCCAATTTAAACATCTACTATATTGCTCCGGGCATAGGAAAATCGATAAAAGTGATCGCTGAGATAATACATAAAGGAACGCAAACGATTGTGCTTGAAGCGAGTGCCTTTCGTGATGATGAGGTGAAAATAGC
The DNA here is from genome assembly GCF_014639255.1 of Pullulanibacillus pueri. Taxonomy (GTDB): domain Bacteria; phylum Bacillota; class Bacilli; order Bacillales; family Sporolactobacillaceae; genus Pullulanibacillus; species Pullulanibacillus pueri. The sequence goes on along the minus strand of NZ_BMFV01000006.1, from coordinate 102,370 downwards.
CCACTGTACAAGTACGTTCCACATTATAAAGAGGAAAAAGTAAGCAGTAGGGGGCATCGGGATATCTCTTTGTTTTTGATATCGTCTTGTCCTGATAGGGATGAAATCGCTTTACCTTAATTGATCGTTTTTTTGAAAATAATAGTATTATTACAATGCCTAGAAATCTCTTGATTCTTCCTTAATTTATGACGATATTACACTATGCGTGCGACAAGTCATCAAGGAAGAAGGTAAAAGGTATTGAATACTCTATCGAAATTTAAAAACATCCTTTTTAGGCAAACATTAAGATCGAAATTAATGATTTCATTTTTAATTATTTTAATTGTGCCTATCTGTTTTAGTACTTATTTTTCATTGGATAGTACTTCGAAAAAGATGGACGAGCAGATCACCAGTTCTGCGCAAAATAGTGTTAAAATCGTTAATCAAACGATCGATCAGTTTATAAGTGCTCAAGAGCAAAATATAGATTATCTCTCTCATGCTATTGATGCTTCAGCAATCCAAGACGATAAGGATGAGGCGACCAGAACTTTATTGAATCAGATTCAAGACGCCTCGCCTAATGTTGAGCAAACATACATAGGAACGGAAACGGGTTCTTTTATGAACGCGCCTACTTCTTTTAAAAATCCTCCCGGTTATGATCCTAGGGAGCGTCCGTGGTATCAAGAGGCTATGAAGAATAAAGGGAAAGCGATTATCACCGAGCCTTATGTCTCGCAATCCTCTAAAAAAATGGTGGTCACCATTGCTCAAGCCACAAAGGACGGTAAGGGTGTTGTTGCTGTCAATTTAAAGCTTGATAGTCTCACCAATATGATGTCAAAAATTAAAATTGGAGAATCTGGCTATTTAATTCTGTTAGATCAAACCAATAAATACATTTCTCACCCAACTGAAAAGGCAGGCACAACACCAAAACTTGCGGTTTACAAAAAAGTAAATAAATTGGAATCCGGTCAGTTTAATTATCAATCTGATGATGCAGAGAAAAAGATGGTCTTCGCAACCAATGATCTAACAGGCTGGAAAATCGTTGGTACAATGTATCAAAGTGAAGTGACTGATGCTGTTCATCCGATATTATTGAAATCGCTGATCGTTTTAATCGTTGCGTTAATTCTTGGCGGGGCGCTTATTTATTTTGTTGTTCGCATGATCATCCGCCCGATTAAACAACTCATTCGATCGGCTGATGAAGTCAGTCAAGGCGACTTACGTAAGCCTATTGTTCTTAAGTCTAAAGATGAAATCGGACAACTGGGACGTTCCTTCGAGCAAATGCGTTCATCCTTAGTTACCGTGATCTCCGAAATCAGCGAGAAAGCAACTTCGCTGGCTGCTTCATCTGAAGAATTATCTGCGAGCACGGATCAAAACAGTCAAGCGACACAACAAATTACCCAAGCCATCCAAGAGTTAGGAATTGGCGCCGAACAACAATCAAGAAGTATTGAAGCGAGTACGCAGTCAGCTTTAGACATGGTTCAGACAATCCAAGAGATTGCTACAAGTTCTAATAAAGTGTCTTCCACGGCCGTAGAAACAACTCATATCGTGAAAGAGGGAAATGAAGCCATTGAGGTTACCGTTGAACAGATGCAATCTATTAAAAAAACGGTGAGTGATTTAGCTTATAAACTCAAAACACTCAGTCAGCATTCGGCGAATATCGGTCAAATTATTGGGGTAATTACAGAAATTGCTGATCAGACCAACCTCTTGGCTCTAAACGCAGCAATTGAAGCGGCCCGTGCCGGTGAGCAAGGTAAAGGCTTCGCGGTTGTTGCAGACGAGGTTCGAAAACTCGCTGAACAATCAGCGACATCTACAGATAAAATAAGACAAGTCATTACGACGATTCAAAGTGAGACCGATGAGGCATTAAAATCAATGGAACTCGGTAAGACGGAAGTGGATAAAGGAATTGACATTGTGAATCACGCAGGTGAATCCTTCAAAAATATTAAACAATTTGTTGATGAAGTGACTTCACAGATTCAAAACGTCTCTGCTTCAGTACAAGAAATTAATGCTGGGACAGAACAAAATGTAAAAACCTTTGAAGAAGTCTCTGAGATTTCAGAACAAACGTCAGCAGGTGTTCAAGATGTTTCAGCTTCTACAGAAGAACAACTCGCTTCCATGGAAGAAATCTCATCATCCGCTGAGGTATTATCGGAAATGGCAGAAGAACTTCAACAGATTATTGAGAAGTTTAAAGTGTAATAGATACACATCATACCGATCTATGCAATGACGAAGTGGTTATTTGCTCATAGTTTGAAATTAAGTATTGTGACGAGAGACGCCTGCACTTGTGGTAGGCGTCTTTGTTTTGATTTTTTTCTAGAAAAGTGTGGCTTTTTTCAAGGTCATGAATGTTAGAAGTTGAAATAAATTGCGACGTAGAAGATAATCGTGTGGATTTCCGCTCCAGGCTGCTCGCTTTCCGCGGGCACGCCTCAGCTAACTTGCGTTGGTCGATTTGTTTTCGCAAGTGGATCTTCGGACTCGTGCTGTTCCCGCTGGAGTCTCGCACCTTACACTCCAATCCACTTTATTCCTGCTGATGTTTTTTGACTCGCAGTTGACAATGTTAGTTCGGCAATTCTTTTGTGAGTCTGGCGCCTCATATGTGCGTGCGCAACGCTCTTTTGTTAGTTTCACTCTTGATTCGTGCGCTATTTGTTAGTAGCGGAGCCTCGTATGTTAGTTTGCTGCTTCTTTAGTGCCCGCGATTTGGAGCAGAAATCCAACTACCCATGATGTCACAAGTTATATCAATGGACAACACGCGATGCGAATTGAGGCTTGTTTTTTAGGGGAGAGCGTATAGCTTTAGCGAAGGAAGTGGGTATAGAAGATTGATAGTACCCTAGGAAATTTTTCTTTTTAGGATATAATGAGGAAAAGTAAAGCGGTAGGGGGGAATAAAAGGGAGACTTAGTCTCACTTTAATAAGGATGGAAAAAATTAAAATACTCTTAGCAGATGATAATTCCTTTATTAGAGAAGGCATGAAAATTATTTTAAGTACTTACAATGAATTTGAAGTGGTCATGACTGTAAATGACGGTAAAGAAGCCCTTGATTATTGCTTATCCCATGATGTTGACATCGCGCTCTTAGATGTACGGATGCCTAATATGAATGGGGTTGAGGCGACAAAGTATATTTCCGAGCAGTCCAAAACGAGGCCGCTCATTTTAACAACCTTCGACGATGATGAATATATTCTCGACGCTATCAAAAATGGTGCAAAGGGCTATTTATTAAAAAATACTGATCCTGAACGGATTCGCGATGCCATTAAAGGAGTGCATAATGGTCACACCGTCATGCAGGATGTTGTCTTAGATAAGCTGAAGTCGAACTTAAAGACAAAAGAGGAAGAGGACCCGAAGATTGATACCAGTCTTTTTACGGCAAGGGAACTTGATATTATGGCTTTGATTGCAAAGGGTTTATCAAACAAAACGATTTCGAAGCAACTTTACATTTCAGAAGGAACAACGGCCAATTATATCACCTCTATTCTAGGGAAAACGGGCCTTGAGCATCGGACACAGATCGCCATTTATTATATAAAAGGAACAGTCGGAGAGACTGAGTAAACGATTATGGACTTTTGGATTATCATGACTAAACTCATTTTATTGCTCTATTTGGCGATTACTTATACTCAGTCACAAAATGAAGAGCTTGCGTGGAGTATTTTCAGCTTACTTATTTATTTTTGTCTCAACATTTTGATTTATATTGTTAAAAATAAAAAGGTAAAAAACTTTATTTTACTTCTTTCTTTGCTCTTTATATTGGGAATGCAAAAAGAAATCTACCCATCCCTCATTTTTCTATTGCCTATAGGTCTCTTTGAATTCTTGTCTTATGACAAACGCAAAGGGTGGATCGCCCTTCTCATTTCTTTTCTTCCAGAATTCATCATCAGTGAACGGATGCAAATTCAATATGGCTTTGTGACCTTAGTTAGCTTTTTGGTATTTCAAATGGCGTCTCTATATAGCGAACGGATAACGAGCTATATCGCTAAGCTGGATAAACTGCGTAAAGATATGCAGAGACTGAGTAAAAATTTGAATGAAAATCAAGCTTATATTAAACAGCAAGAATATACATCGAAGTTAGAGGAACGGAATCGCTTGTCACAGGAAATCCATGATAGTATTGGGCATTCGATGACAGGGGCTTTGATCCAGATGGAGGCGGCAAAAAGCATCATGGAATCCCATCCGGAGAAAGCCGCTGAATTATTGCAAAATGCGATTAACATTTCTAAAGAAGGTATTGAGAGCATCCGCAAGACACTGAAAAACATGAAGCCTCAAACAGAACAATTGGGAATTAATCGCTTAAGACTGTTAATCGATGAATTTTCTTCAAAACATAATATTCTTGCGCCTTTTACCTATAAAGGGAATATGGACAAAATCACTCCAATTCAGTGGAAGGTTATCCTAGAAAATACGGGCGAGTGTTTAACGAATATTTTAAAGTATGCTAACGCGACAAGAGTCTCAATTGATATTCAAGTATTAAATAAGTTTATTAGGCTTGAGATTAAGGACAATGGGGGAGGGGTCGAAAAGGTCAAGAAGGGTCTCGGCATTATTGGTATGGAAGAACGGACAGCGGCGATCAACGGAACTATTATTGTTGATGGCTCTAATGGTTTTTCGGTGACAACCTTACTTCCGCTCATGATGTGAGGTTCCTCATATTAAAAAAATGAAAATTCTCATGTGAAAAGGATGAACTTATGCACTGCCGTGAGTTCATCCTTTCGTTTTATACTATAAGCAAGCTAACAAGAAAAAATGCGTCCTTTAGCAATTGGGAAGTGGCAATAAGCTGAGCTTTTCTATTGACCTTACAAAAGCGATCGCTAGGAACAAACTTATTAAAGTAAATCGATGAGGTGAGTGCATGAAAGTTTTAGAGATGAAGCATTTAACAAGAAAATTTGGTGACTTTATTGCTGTTGACAACGTGACTTTAGCTATAGATGAAGGGGAAATTTTTGGTTTTTTAGGTACAAATGGAGCAGGGAAGAGTACGACGATTAACATGATCGCTGGCCTTTTACACCACACGAAAGGTGAGATAAGGATCTTGGGGAAGGATGTTACCAAGAATAAAAAGTTTGCCAAGAGTCATATTGGTATGGTTCCACAAGATATTGCTATTTATGAAGATTTGACGGCCTATGAAAATATACAATTTTTTGCAGGGTTATATGGATTACGTGGACAAAAATTAAAAGAACAGGTAGAAGAGGCTTTAAAATTTGTAGGACTAAGTGATAAAGCAAAAAGTTTTCCTAAAACCTTTTCAGGTGGAATGAAGAGGCGCTTAAATATTGCCTGTGCCATTGCTCATCGACCTAAACTTATCATTATGGATGAACCTACAGTGGGAATTGATCCCCAATCAAGAAATTATATTCTCAGTTCTGTTCGAAAACTCAATGAGATGGGGTGTACGATTATATACACTAGTCATTACATGGAAGAGGTTGAAGAAATCTGCTCCCGGATTGCGATCATCGACCATGGGAAGATTATAGCTGAAGGCACTAAAGAACAACTTAAAGCAATTATTACTAACACAAAGGATATTTGGATTGGGATTAATTCAACTGACACTCTTGATCTATCACAGCTTAAACTTATCAATGGCGTAAAAGAGGTTAAGGTCGAAGAGGACGTCATAAAAATTAACTCCAGTGCAGATGTGAATAACTTGAACACGATTATTCAGTATTTTATAGCAGCAGGTATAGAGATTCGCACAGTGGAAGAACAGGCACCTAATCTAGATACGGTTTTTCTAACATTAACAGGAAGAAACTTGCGGGATTAACAAGGGGGGTGTGTTGATTGAATATTATTAATTTGGCCCTTAAGGAAATGAAACGTGATTTTCGTGATCTTCGCACGCTCATCTTTCTTTTGGCCTTTCCCATTGTCCTTATGCTGATCCTAGGAACAGCGCTTTCAAGTGATTTTAATACAACGACAGAAGTGGTCGATATTCCTGTCCTTTATAAAGACTCAGCCAATCAGTCAGTCTCTCAGGCTTTTCAAACCTTTACTGAAGGCCTTTCGGATTCAGGTGTCCATTTTAAAAAGGCTACAGAAACTATGGATGGTAAAAAAGCTGTTAAGGAAAACAAATATGGCGCTTATATTGAAGTGACCAATAGTCAGATTAAGATGTATGAGAGTAATAAAAATAGCATTGAAGGCAGTGTTATTGAAGGGATGCTCAGTGCCTTTGTAGATAAATACAATATGATAAGCACAGTCGCTAAGGTGTCTCCTAATGCTCTAAGTAAGGTGACACCAAACAGTGGTGAGGCCAACTTTATTAAGGAAACTGGGCTCCATTCTTTAAAAAAACCTGGAGCTATGGATTATTATGCTATCACGATGACCACCATGATTGCATTATTTGGAGCGATGTCAGCGAGTTATCTCATTCGTGGTGAAAGAATTATAGGAACGGCTACTCGTCTAGTGGTTGCGCCAATTTCAAAAGCAGAAATTTTTATTGGAAAGATTTTTGGTGGTGTTCTAACGAGTGTGTTGTGTACACTTATTGTTGTGCTTTTTAGTAAATACGTCTTTAAGGCCAATTGGGGAGAGCATTTAGGGATTGTCTTCTTTGTCTTAATTACTGAGATAGTACTGGCGATTAGTTTCGGACTGGGTATGAGCTATATGACGAAAACGTCTGGAGCTTCGCAGGCGATCATTATGGTTGTCATACAATTAGCAGCGTTCTTTGGTGGGGCATATTTTCAAGTGGAGGATGGTGGCGGATTGATGAACAATGTAATGCAGCTTTCACCACTGCATTGGGCCAATCATGCTATTACTCAAGTGATATACTCCGATAATATGACTCCAGCAATTCATGCAGCGTTTTTGAATCTCGGGATTTCTGTAGTGTTTTTATTGATTGCGATCATATCCATGGGAAGACGGGAGGGACTGTAGAATGAAGGACGTGATTTGGTTAATTAAGAATTTGTTCAAGGTCACTTTTAAGGATAAGAAGAAATTATTTTTTACTGTAGGGTTGCCTATTATCGGCATCTTGGTCTCAATCCTTATCTATGGGGGCTCAAATACGAGTACTTTGCATGTCGGTATCGTGAATCATGATCATAGCATGATTTCTAGTAATACAGTGAAGTTTATAAAGGGACTAGACCATGTTCAGGTTAAGGAGATTAAGGCCGCAGACGTGGAGGATAAAGTGTCATCAGGTCAACTTGATTGTGTCGTGACTTTTGATAAAGGCTATACGCAAAGTATTCAAAATGGACATCCTGATCATGTAAACATTGTTTCCATAAAAGGCGCTACGGTGACAGGTTTTGTTAAATCTTATTTAAATCAATATATCGATAATATTAATGATTTAAGTCTTGCCGGCAAAGGAGATCAAGAGACCTTTCATCGCCTTTATACTGATTATCAACAAGCGCCTTTTAAAATGACGACGGGTACACTCAATGATACTTCGAAAAATAACGATATGACGTATCAAGCGATCGGATTTCTTTTGATGTTTATGCTCATTGCGGCAGGGAATTTATCATCAATGATTACTCAGGAAAAAGAAGGCCGTACGTATTTCCGGTTATTATCGACACCGATTGATTCTAAGAAATATGTTCTTTCTAATATCATAACAAATCTGTTGATCATGATCGGACAAATTATTGTCACTCTTATCTTTATGACTAAGGTCTTTCATATTCAGTTAAGTATGCCGGTGTGGGAAATGTTCGTAACACTAATTCTTTTTGCTCTGGTTGCTGTTGGTCTATCCTTAGCGGTTATTGCCTTTGCGACTAGTTCTGCAGCTGGAAATGCGATGCTTAACCTCATTGTGACACCATCGTGTTTATTATCAGGGTGTTTCTTCCCGAGTGGCATTATGCCAGAGACGGTGCAAAAAATAGCCCACTTTTTACCTCAAACATGGTTACTCGATACCATTGATAAATTACAGCAAGGTCAGCATTTCTCTCAGGTGTATTTAAATATCTTCATTTTACTGGCCTTCGCTTGCGCCTTCTTCTTAATTGCTGTTTATAAGTTCGGGCGAAATAATAATGTCAATAATTTTATCTAAGAGTGCCATTAGAAAACTTGACCTATCGCCAATCCTTAAATGGCGATAGGCCAAAGTTGCACTTATAAGGTCTTCCATAAAATTATGATTTCTGACGTTATAAGAAAAAGAGCATCTGCCTTATAAAGGCAAACGCTCTTTTTTGGTTAAGGGGCAGGCTCCACCGGGTCAAACCCATAGGTTTTAAACGACTTTTTCGAAGTTGAGCCGTTTGTTTATCATATAAATGATTGGTGCTCCAATAGCCATGACGACAAACTCACCAATAGCAGCCGTTAGCCAGGTGATTAAAAAGGGTAGATTTAAGGCTAAATGCAGTTCGGCCGCGATCAGACACATCATAAAGGTAAAGACAATCGTATTGAAGATCATCCGTAGCCATATGCCTTTAATAAACTTTGTAGCTAAAATGGTGATGAGGAGTGAAATCACAGATTGTCCGACACCGAAAACAAGATCATAGCCGACCATGGGTGATAAAAGAAGATTGGCTATAAAAACACCAATAACAATGCCGTAAATATATTTTTTGTTAAAGACAACGAGATGATTAAACATCTCGGATACCCGGAATTGGATATTGGTAAAACCAAAAGGGGCAATGACGGCAGTAACGGCCACGTATAGGGCGGCGAGAATACCGTTTACAATAAGGACTCTTAATTTCATCTATCAATCTCTCCTTAGTTTTTTAGCGTGGGAGGGTCTCGAACCACGTCGAGTATACACTCGAAGTTTAATAATAATATAGCTTTAGGGGCCAGGTCAATTGAAAAATGTCACAATCGGTATTTTTCAGTGAAAAAGGACTAAATTTCTAGTATCTTATTCATGTCTTTTTTATCCTGTACCAATATTGATAGGCTTCAGTGAAGCCGAGCTGAGAGTAGAGACGAATAGCGGGAAGATTCTCTAAGACCACTTGCAGGTACGCCGTATGGGCTCCTTTTGCTTTCCCCCAATTTAAGAGCTGTAAAATAAGGCTCTGGGCATAGCCTTTTCTTCTGTGCGCTTCATGTGTGACAATATCAAATAGTCCAAGGTAGTCCTCTTCTAAAACACCTAAGCCACAAGCGGTCACTTCGTCCTTATGATAGGAAAGTAGAAAACAAGTTTCTGGGACGAGATTTTCTAGCATCTTTTTTAAAGTGGCCTGTGCTGAAAGCTCCACATGATTCAGAAGGCAAAAAGCGTTAAACCATGCTTCGTTAAAGGTTTCAAAAACATTGATCTGTAGCCTGTCACTTGCAAGCTTTAGCTGCTGTAAAGGAAGAATTTGTAGACTGGTCTGGCCTGATTTTTCGTAACCCTGGTTTTCAAGAAGTACATCTAATTCTGGGGGCGAAACAGCGGACGTCATTTTATAGACGGTATTTAACTTTTTTTGACGATAGATATGCTCACAATGGTCTATTTTATGTTGGACATCTTCTGTCGAGAGGTATAAAGGATGAATAGAATTAGCTCTTTTGGTATAGCCGTTAGAAAATCGTAAAATCCAGCCGTCATATAAAGTGGTTTGCAGAGCGGGGAGCGCATTTGCAGATAATGCCTCAATCTTTTTAATGTAAGCCGAGTCAACCTGAGTCAGGACCAAGAAAAGGACCTCCCTTTAGAAAAATAATAGTATTCCGTCGATTTTATCATATTTGGGATTTGGAGTGGAGAAAAGTTAGAAAACTTGGCTTGCAATTCTCCGCTTCACTAAGCACAGCCTGATGTTCGACATACGCGTTCACACATTAAAGTTGTCGCCGATCCTTAATGGCGAAAACCATGCCCGTTCCCTAGATTAGGTACTAAAAAGTTTTCTTATACTAAAGCAGCTTTGGCTACCCAGTTGATTGAAGCAGAAGACGCGAGACTCCTTCGGGAACAGCACGCGTCCGAAGATCCATTTTGGAACAGAAATTATCCATTCCAAAATTAGCTGAGGCCACTAAGGACGATCGGCTAAAAGCGTCACGTCATTAAGGAACTTCGGCTAAGACCGTCACGTCCGTGTGACACCGCCGAAGCTAGCACTTCCTGTGCGTCGAACGCCGACCCTACCCACGTCCTGTGGGCATGAGGAAAGCGAGCGTTCTGGGGCGGAGATCAATACCTCATTGATGGCCAGAATTTTATGCTTTCTGGCTTTAAAAAAATCGAGAAACTCTATTGACCTTTACGCAACGTAAAAGTGTAGGGTAAGTATTGAGGAGGGGATGAGATGGAATATACGGTACAAAGGCTAGCCAGATTAGCAGGCGTGAGTTCGCGGTCGCTCCGGTATTATGATGAAATTGGACTTCTCAAGCCGGCGAGAATCAATTCATCGGGTTATCGGATTTACGGTCCAAAAGAGGTAGACCAATTGCAGCATATTCTTTTTTATCGGGAATTAGGTGTTGATTTACAAACAATTAAGCGTATGCTTTCAAACCCTCACTTTAATAAAGAAAAAGCATTATGTCAGCATCGAGATCACCTCCTCGAAAAAAGGAAGCAATTAGATAGTCTGATCGCAAATGTCGAGAAAACCATTGCTTCAGCACAAGGAGAGATAAAAATGTCGGATCGAGAAAAATTTATTGGATTTAAACAAAAATGGATAGATGAAAATGAGCAGAATTATGGCAAAGAAATTCGTAAAAAGTACGGTGAAGACACGATTGATCGCGCCAATACGAAGCTGAAAAATATGACAAAAGAGGAATACGACATGGTCACATGTTTAGAAGCAAAAATAAAGGAAGACTTAGGAGAAGCGATGCGTGTCGGGGACCCTGCAAGTGAAGGGGCTCAAAAGGTTGCCGCTTTACACAAACAGTGGCTGAACTTCTATTGGAGCGACTATACTAAGGAAGCACATGCGGGACTGGCCCACATGTATGTTGCGGATGAAAGGTTTTCGGCTTACTATGATGCTGTGCAACCTGGTGCGGCTGCGTTTCTTAGAGATGCCATCCTTATTTATACCGGGAATAAGTGATTGAAAAAGAGCCTCTTTGATAAGTGAGGCTCTTTTGATGAATAGATTAATTGAACATGTATAAGGCCTTTTAGCCAAAAAATAAATCTAAAATATTGGAACCTGTTGAGGCTTTTTTATTGTAAAACTCAGAGTACCCACAATTTTTACAGAAGACGACCAAGAATTGATTGTTTTGAATATCGAACATTTTAGAGAGCCCCGTTCCTGTCATCGCAACATCTTTTGTTCCTGTCTCTGTGCTTCCACATTTAATACAGCCTTTTTCGCTCATCACATTCATCTTCTTTCTTAAAAAGTTTTCTAATAGTATATACGGTTAGAGGAGAATTTAGTTTCAGTCTTTTTAGATATAGGAGCTTTCCATATGAAGAGTGATAAGGAGTATAATAAAGGTTAGAAGATAATATTGACATTAAGGAGCGAATCTCTTTTATGCTGAACAAGGTCAATCGGCAATTAGAAAAGATGATGCCACTCATCACACCGACTGGGGTTATTATTGGTGTCCTATTAGCAGGATATCTTAAAGAATTTTCTTTTTTAATTCCGTGGATTTTTGCCTTTATGACCTTTACAGGAAGTCTAGGCTCAAACTTTAATTCTTTGAAGGAAGCTGTTGTTCATCCCTTTCCTGTCCTTATTACTTTATTTAGCTTACATATTATGATGCCATTATGTGCCTGGGGGCTTGGTCAGGTGATCTTTAGCGGAGACCATTTTACGATCACGGGCCTTGTTCTCAGTATGGTGATACCAACAGGCATTACCAGTTTTATATGGGTGTCTATGTACAAAGGGCACGCGACATTAACGCTTTCAATCATATTAATAGATACCTTATTATCCCCATTTATTGTGCCTTATTCCTTACATCTAATCGTTGGGCAAACGGTAACGATAAACCCCTTGAGTTTGATGATGGGTCTCTTGCAAATGATTGTGATTCCATCGCTTGTGGCCATGGCGCTTAATCAATGGACACGGGGGAAGGCCAAGACAGTATTAAGCCCACGCTTATCCCCGTTTTCAAAAATGGGGCTGGGGATTGTCGTCATGCTGAATGGCGCAGTGGTTGCCCCTTATTTACGCCATATTAATATGAAATTATTCAGTATTGCCCTTGTAGTGCTCGTTATTGCACTTTCAGGTTATGTCATCGCCTTTTTAATTGGAAAGCTGTTAAAACAACCACAGGGAACTGTCATTGCGATGACTTATACTGGAGGAATGAGGAATATTAGTGCCGGAGCTGTTCTAGCTGTTTCTTACTTTCCAGCCCCAGTTGTGGTACCGGTTGTTATCGGCATGCTTTTCCAACAGGTATTAGCTTCACTATACGGTCTTTTTCTCAACAAGATCTATTTAATAAAAGACACTAGGCAACAAAAGGTGTCATAAAAATGAAGAAAAAGGTGAATGTTTTTTTATGTATTTAACAGTACAAGAAACCGCAGATTATCTCTCTCTTACTGAATCGCAAGTCAAAAAGCTCATCCAACAAAGAAGGATTCGCACTGTTTTTGATGGAGAGCAGTATTTGATTAACAAAGAACAATTCAAGACGCATCTTGAACAGATGGAAAAATTAAAGAAAAGAATTGAAGAAGAACTCAGTGAACCCATTCCAGAAGATTGGGATGTTAAGGATGAGGACTAGCCAAAAGGTTATGGTAAAAATTAGCTATTTATTTACCAGAGCTTTGTGTTATAATAGTAACAGAAGCTGCAATGCTCGATACGCGATGATGTTTCAACCGATGCATTAGAATAGGGAGTTTTACATCTGAAAGTGGACATCATGCCTCCTAGAGGAAGATGAAAATTTTCGTGCGAACACCCACCTGTGAGTAGCAGGTTTTGAAACACGTGCGTGCCGACATCCGCGGCCGATACATAGGAAAACAAAGGAACCGAGCCATCGGTTCCTTTTTAAGTGCGTTGAAAAAATAAAGTAACTGAAGAAGTTATTCGGTTTTGGTCAGCAAAGGGAACTGAGCGCAGATTCTAGTCTGAAGTCGCACAGGTCAGATTTTTTATAAGAGGACTTTCAAGTGAAAAATAAGCAACCCCCAGCGTTATAAGATGCTGGGGGTTGTGTTTAGCTTAGAACAATAGGGGCGCCAAGCAAAGGGTGAAGAGGGCAGCCAATATCATAGAAACGCTCGAAATCGTACCGGAAATGGAGCTTAGCTCAAAAGCTTTTGACGTTCCAGCACCGTGAGCCCCTGTTCCAAAGAGGACGCCTCGTGCAAGATCGTTATCAATATGGAAGAGGCGAATAATCAGCGGACCAATAATGGATCCAAGGATTCCAGTCATAATGACAACGATAGCGGTGACAGTCGGAATACCACCAATCAGTGATGAAACGTTCATTGCAATAGGCGTGGTGATGGATCTGGGAATCATACTGTCCATTAAGGAGACATCAAGATGGAGCCACTTAGCGATCAGTGCTGATGAGAGCATGCCCATCAGTGCCCCAATGAACACACTTGTTAAAATTTCTATTGCGTGTTTTTTAAGGACATCGAAATATTTATATAATGGAACAGCAAAAGCAATAGTTGCCGGTTGTAGCATAGCAGTTAACCACTTTCCTCCTAAATTATAGGAATGAAAGGGAACATGGGTGACGAGCAATAATAAGACAATGACAACTGGCGTCACTAATAGTGGTGTTAAATAGACTTTAGGGCTCCAGCGATAAAGCCTTTTCGATGCATAATAAATCAAGAGTGTAAGCAAAATGAAAAGCAAAGTGATGATCATAAGGCTTTTTTACGCTCCTTCCGTTTCGCCAGTTGGACAGCTACTAAGCCAGCACAGGTCATGACAAGTCCGGTACTGAGGATAACGACAATGACAACCTGAATACCGTTTTTATATAAAAGGTCTTTGTATTGGATGATGCCCACAGCAGAAGGAATAAAAAATAAGAGAAGCTCTGCTAAAAGCCAATTTGCTCCTGTTTCAACCCAATTAAGTTTAATCACTTTTGTTTTAAGTAAAATAAAAATGAGAATAATGCCTAAGATGCTGCCAGGGATTTTAAGATGAAAAAAATCAGTGATTACATTCATAACAAACGATACTAAAATAAAAAAAGCGATCTGTAAGATCCCTTTAACTATTGATTTCATTTCAAGCACTCCTTATAAAAGTATTGTAGTTCATGAAGTTTTATAGGTAAAATGAATAATAATCATAGTAACTATTCCATTTATCTATGATGGAGGTGATGAAGCTGTGGACATCCGACATCTTCAATACTTTATTGAAGTTGCCCATTGGAAAAACTTTACGAAAGCGGCGAATCATCTTTATGTCACTCAGCCCACGATAAGCAAAATGGTGAAAAATCTTGAGGAGGAATTAGGGGTTGAGCTCTTTGATCGTTCAGGGAAACAGGTCGAGCTCACTGATGCGGGAAGCTTGATATTAAAGCAAGCACAAAGCATCTTTCATTCCTTTCAGAACATGACACATGCATTGGATGATTTACGGAATTTAAAGACGGGCCATATTCGCATTGGTTTACCACCGATGATTGGGTCGCGCTTCTTCCCGAAAGTTATTGGTGGATTTCGAGAGCACTATCCCGATGTTATGCTTCAGCTTGTCGAGCACGGCGCTAAAAAAATTGAGGAAGAAGTCGGGAATGGCACCCTGGATATTGGGGTGGTGTTACTCCCGACAGAGAAAGACATTTTTCATTCCTTTTCTTTTGTGAAGGAGAACGTGATGCTTGTTGTCCATCCGGAGCATGTTTTAAGTGAGCGCCATGAAGTGTACTTAGTGGAATTAAAAGAAGAAGCCTTTATTCTGTTTCGTGAGGATTTCGCTCTTCATGATCGCATTATAAAGGCGTGTCTGAGTGTCGGTTTTTCTCCGCGGATTGTATCGGAAAGCTCACAGTGGGATTTGATTAGTGAAATGGTGGCGGCAGATTTAGGTGTGGCGCTATTACCAGAAACCATTTGCAAGAGTCTAGAGGCTTCAAAGGTAAAGGTTATCCGTTTATCTCAACCTGCTATTCCATGGCATTTAGCTGTAGTTTGGCGGAAAGATCATTATTTACCTTTTGCGGCAAGAGAGTGGTTGCGTTTCACGCGAACGATGATGAGGGAAATAGAATAGGTAGACCTGTGTATCGGCTGTTCGTTCTCTCCAGCAAGGAAAAATAACTAACCAAAAAGGACAGTGGAGCGATACAGAGCTCTACTGTCCGAAATATTATTCCAATTTATTTGCTGTCTTTGTAGTGGTTTATTCCTTAATAAAATCAATAAGCGTTTGCCGTTTTTCTTCTGTCATTTCGTCGGAATTATCAAAGCGCAAGACAGAGGTTTCAGGAATATTCCATGTCACATGGTATTCTTTCTTCTCGCTCTTATATTCTTGCCAGTGATTGAGCTTCCATTGATCTCGTTCAAAGCCTCTTTCTTGAATGCGCTCTTTTTCTACGTTGGGATTATTCACTTCAACAATAATCACCTTAACATCAACTTCTTCAAAGCTTAATCCTTTTGCTTTCAATTCCTTCTCAATCCACTCTGGATTGGCCAATTCTCTTGTAAATGGCCCAATGAGTGCAACATTTTGGTGCGCCAATAGATTATCAAGGGCGACATCCATGGTGGCGCGATAGGGGAGATCTCTCAAATGCTCTTTATAAAATTTCGAATCACGATCATCGGGGTCTAATCCATTCATGGTTAACATTTTGTTTACGAAGGGTGTCCCAATAGTATCCATATCAAGATAGGCCCAAGAAAATTCTTGTGACAGCATTTGAGAAACATATGATTTTCCTGTTCCTGCCGTTCCAACAAAAAAGACTAATTTCAAAGCTATAACCTTCTTTTCATAAATAAATGATTGTTCATTAATCATAGCATTTTTTTCTATGTAAATGGATCAATAGTTCAGGGGAGTTTTAATAATTTTATCAATTCTAAAGCTGCTCTAGATAGATACTTGTCTTTTAACCAAACCACTGCAGGCTGAGTACGTAAGAAAGGCTCTTCGATTTGTAGGACTTTAAATTGATCCTTATAGACCTGATGAATCTCTGATTTAGGAATAATCGTCATGCCCATCCCCTTGGCAACAAGGGTTAGAATGGTAGATATATCAGGACAGTCTAAAATGATATGCGGTTCAAGAGAATACTGCTGGAATTGGGTGATGATATTCTCATATATTCCCGTGCCTGCAGTTCTTCGCGCTAAAAGTAAATCGTGTTCAACCACTTCATGAATACTGATGGTGTCCAAAGGAAATTCGTCCTCCCATTGCCGGGGGATGACAACGACAAATGGATCCTCATGTAAATTCTCAATGGTGTAGTTAGTTGCCTCAACGGGTAAAAGAAGTAAGGCTAAATCAATCTGGTTTTCTTGGAGCATTTCCTCAAGATAATAGGTATCCCCATGGAGGATCTTGACGTAAACATTAGGGTAGTTTTTATGAAATGCGATAAGATGATCAGACAAGTAGGAAATACATATCGTTGATGTTCCTATAGTAAGGGTGCCGCTTACTCCTTTTTCAATTTCCATGATTTCTTTCTTTGTATCTTCAAGTTGATGTAATAACTGTTTTGCGCGTTCATATAACTTTTGTCCGGCTTCAGTTACTTCCCATTTTTTAGCTTCCCTAATAATCAGAGGAACTCCCAATTCTTCCTCTAATAATTTTAATTGGTGGCTAAGAGGGGGTTGAGCCATATGAAGCACTTTTGCTGCTTTTGTGATTTGTTCTTCTTCTACAATCGTGCAGAAATAATGTAATTGTCGTATGTCCATGAATGAATCACCGTATTCCGAGCTTTTAACCATCTTACCACATTTTAGAAAGGAATTTGGACAGTAATGATTCAATTCCCTTTCTAATTGAAGCAGAACCCTACCATTCTGATCGCCAGGACGGTGGGGAGTCCTTTTAGAATGCTTGCGTCTACTCATATCGCTTCGTCGTTAGCTTTCTCGGAACAACTCAGGCGTCTATGCGTGAAGTATCGCTCGCCCCGTTCCCGAAGGACTCCAGTATAAGCTTCTGTGAGTTCGCCGTCCTCTGAGGAACACACTGAGTATAAGTGTCTCTTTCTCTCCAATCGCCTTGCCTCTGGCAGTGCCTTTAGGTTTTCTTAATAAAGGGCTCCTTTTATCTATAAGAACAATTTAAAATCCAAACGGAATCGTACTTATCAAAAAGTTCGTTTTGGCGTTCAATAAGTTCCTTATCAATGTCATGAAAATCAATAATGCCAACATATTTGATAGCATAGGTGCTTTCACTTTTATGTGCTTTCAATTCTGTTTCTACTTTTTCCTTTGCTTCATTCTTACTAAAACCATCGACCTTACAAAACACTGTTAGGATCTCCTCTTTGGCAGCCAAATCCGCTAAAAAAAACATAGCATAAATAGTTGTTATCCATTTGATAGTCCCTTTCTCTTCTAGAATATATGTACTCCCTTAATATAGGCTTGTTATCTCAATATTATCAGAGATGCTATGGATACTTATAATATATGCAAAGTATACATTAAATATATTTTATGTATGTACAATAAAGGAGTACACTTGATTTGAGAGAGCAAAATATAAGGGATTTAACAAAAGGGGGCCTGAAATGAAACTTATCGTAGGTATAACTGGTGCAACGGGTGCGATTCTAGGGATAAGAATCTTACAAATGCTGAAGGAAGCTGGCGTGGAGACACATTTAGTTTTATCCCCATGGGCAACCGCTACAATACAGTTAGAAACCCCGTATTTAGCTAAGGAAGTTGAGAGATTAGCGGATTATTCATATTCCTATAAAGATCAAGCCGCTAAAATATCGAGTGGGTCTTTTCAAGTGGATGGCATGATTGTGGCTCCTTGTAGTATGAAGTCACTGGCCTCTATACGGATTGGACTGGCCGATAATTTATTAACACGCTCCGCTGATGTCATTTTAAAAGAGCGGAAAAAACTCGTGTTGTTAACGAGGGAAACCCCGTTTAATAATATTCATCTTGAAAATATGCTTGAGCTTTCAAGGATGGGAGCCGTTATTTTTCCTCCAATGTTGACTTTCTATAATCATCCAAAATCCATTGATGATGTAGTCAATCATATTGCCTTTCGCACACTTGATCAGTTTGGCATTCAAATGCCAGCTGCCAAACGGTGGGAAGGGATAAAAAATACTTAAATAAAGGGAGACCAATACTTATGATTTACAAGGACTTTCGTGACTTCCTTAAAAAGCTTGAAGAGGAAGGGCAGCTTCTTAATATTGATCAGGAAGTCATGCCAGAACCGGATATTGCTTCAGCCGCAAGTGCGATGAGCAATCTTGGCGATCAAACACCAGCACTTATGTTTAATAATATCAACGGTTATGAGCAGGCGAAAGTCGCCATGAATGTCATGGGCTCATGGCCAAATCACGCCATTATGATGGGTATGCCAAAGAATACGCCGATTAAGGAGCAATTCTTTGAGTTTGCTAAGCGTTATGATCAATTTCCAGGGGCTGTTGAACGAGTGGACACTGCACCTTTTCACGAAGTTGAGTTGACTGAGGACATCAATCTGTTTGAAATCTTACCTTTATTCCGCTTGAACCAAGGGGATGGTGGATTTTATTTAGATAAAGCTGCGGTTATCTCTCGCGATGTCGAAGACCCGGAGAACTTCAATAAGCAGAATGTCGGCATCTATCGTATGGAGGTCAAAGGCAAGGACCGTTTAGGCATTCAACCTGTTCCACAACATGATATTGCGATCCATCTTCGTCAAGCAGAGGAACGTGGCGAAAACTTACCCGTTGCTATTGCTTTAGGCAATGAGCCAGCGATTGTGACTGCAGCTGCGACACCACTGCTCTATGATCAATCTGAATACGAAATGGCAGCTGCCTTGCAAGGTGCACCTTATAAAGTTGTCAAAGCCAAGGATTCCAATCTCGATCTGCCATGGGGGGCTGAAGTCATCCTAGAAGGTGAGATTAATGCGGGCGAACGTGAAATTGAAGGCCCATTTGGTGAATTTACAGGGCATTATTCCGGTGGACGTAAAATGCCAATTATCAAAATCAACCGTGTGTATCACCGTAAAAATCCTATTTTTGAGCACCTTTATATTGGGATGCCTTGGACAGAAACAGACTATATGATTGGTATCACGACAAGTGTCCCAATGTATCAGCAATTAAAAGAAGCTTATCCTAACGAAATTGTCGCAGTGAATGCGATGTATACCCATGGGCTTGTGGCGATCATCTCTACTAAGAAGCGTTATGGTGGTTTCGCTAAGGCTGTAGGCATGAGGGCACTGACAACACCTCATGGTCTAGGTTACTGCAAACTCATTATTTTAGTTGATGAGGATGTGGATCCTTTTAACCTCCCAAGAGTCATGTGGGCTCTATCTACCAAAATGCATCCACAACATGATGCGATCGTGATTCCCGATTTATCGGTTATGCCATTGGATCCCGGTTCAGAGCCTACAGGTATTACAAGCAAAATGATCCTAGATGCAACCACACCCGTTGCTCCTGAAACAAGAGGTCACTATACTCAACCCCTTGATGCACCACTAGCTGTAGAGAAATGGGAAAAAATCTTAACTGAATTGATGAATAAACAAAAATAAGGAGTGTTGGAAGATGCATACGTGTCCTCGGTGTGAGTCAAAGGAAGCAACCGTAGTGGCTACTTCACCAGTCGAAGGGAAATGGGAAGTTTACCTTTGCCCTGTCTGTATTTTTACTTGGCGATCATCAGAACCAGAGACGATCACGAATCCGGAGAAATACAAAAAGGCGTTTAAAATTGATCCTGCGGATATCGCAAACGCCACGAATGTTCCTGCTATACCTGAACGGAAGCGATAAAAACGATAGACGTCAAGGCTAGTCTTTTATTGAAGGACTAGCCTTTAACTATAAGGAAAGAAAGGAAGAGCCTATGCACGCCCTAACAGACGAACTCTTTGATCTTTTTAATGGAAAGAACTTGAAGGATAAACAACATGAAGCTTTTATGCTACTCACTGTTTCAGAGGATGTGTGCCCCCATACAGCAATGGTGAGTGTAGGGGAGGTTGTTGCCACCGATCATAATACCCTAAGACTGGCATTATGGCCTGAAAGTCAAACGACTCAAAATATCGTTAGATCAGGCAAAGCCATGCTCGTCCTTTTTTATAATAGCAAGGCGGTTTATATCACGCTCTCACTTGAGCCCCTCGCCACTCTTAAAGAGGCAAAATTTCCGAGGGCTCGTTTTGTTGCTAAAGTTGTCCACTGCCGTGAAGACGTCGCGAAATATGCAGAGATTACCTCTGGCGTTAAAATTAACTTAAAGGATTCAGATGACGTGCTCGCCCGTTGGCAAGCAACCATTCAAGAGTTATTACTTTAAAAAAAAACACCTTCCCCCTATAAATTGTTAAGGGTGAGAAGGTGTTTTTATTACTCGGGTATTCACTGGCTGACTCCTGCCCTTGATTAGAAAACCTGAGTCAGCCCGGTCCTTATTCATGTACTGAAAAGTTTTTTAATCAAGGTAGCTTCGCTAGCCCCATTTTTCTTAACTTGCGATGCTTTTGTCTTTTTTAGGGAAAAGTCTTTGCTCGACTCTGATCAGCCACTTTGTTCTGGATACGGTAAAAAGGATTAAAGACAACCAGATTAAGATAAACGAAAAGAGATGTTCCTTATCAAAGGGCTCGTGATACAAGAGTGTTCCTAGAATTAACATTAACGTGGGGGCTATATATTGAAAAAATCCAATCATTGCTAATGAAATACGATTGGCCCCCGCCGCAAAGAGCAATAAAGGAATAGCAGTAATCACGCCAGCGCCCATTAATAATAAGGCTTGGCCTGGGTGGTTTGTAAAGTTAAAAGTTTGGCCGGCAGTTGTATCAAAAAAGAAGAGATAAATGAGTGCAACCGGCGTAATAATTAACGTTTCAATGGTCAAGCCCGTCATCGCACTAAGATGGACGGTTTTCTTTAATAAGCCATATAAACCAAAACTAATGGCCAAGATTAGGGATATCCATGGAAAAACGCCACCTTGGAAAGTCATAATTAAGACACCAATAAGCGCAAGAATAAAGGAAACGATTTGCCATAGCGATAGTTTTTCCTTCAGAAAAAATACTCCAAGTAAGACACTTACTAAAGGATTAATGTAATAACCAAGGCTCGCTTGGATGACATGGCCATGATCCACTGCCCAAATAAAGGTATACCAATTTACAGTAATGACAATAGAGGCGCTCGTGATGATTAACAGTCTCTTCTTAGCGGCAAAGAGTGCCCTAAAATCTTGATTTAATTGCTTGTAACTACGGGTTATCCATAAAATAATTAACATTAAGACAAAGGACCAAATGATCCGATGCGCGAGAACTTCACCAGCGGAAGCTCCTTTGATTAGTTTCCAATAGATCGGCATCACGCCCCATAGAAAGTAGGCTCCCATAGCAGCGAGTGCGCCTGCCATCTGTTCATTTTGTTCGATCTTTTTCATCGGCTTCACCTCAAGTTCATTCCATATAATACATCAATTCTAGAGATTTGAGCGTAGAGTTTCAAGAAGTTTGGCTCGACATTTTCTAGAGAGGTGCTCCTTTACTTTTGTCAGAACAATGTTTATAATGAAAAAGATAATATGTTCAAAAAGAACAAAAGGGAACCAAAAGTTTTGTCCCTTTTGGCGTAGTGAAGGAGACCATTTTTATGAGAGGTATTGTTCTTAACTAAAACGTAATTTCATACGTGCGCTACGGAAGCTCTCCAGGCCTTTGAAATCTAGAAGTTCTAGGCTTTATTTTCTATGGAGTTCCGTGAGTGAAATGTTAAGAACACAAATTCCTTATTATAAATGGCGATGATCGTTGCATTGGGTGCAGTTTTTTTATAGTATCCACAGCTTTACTTAATGGCTAAAAACCTAACATGAGTCCATTTAACCACAGAGAACAGTGTTGTTCTTTGTGGTTTTTTACTGTGATAAAGGGTTCTTTCATTTCCGCGCACGGCTCTACCGTTTTAAAAACAATGTATAGGAGGAAAGACCCTTGAATTCAACCACAATAACAACCTTGCAATTTGACCAACTGAAGGATGAAATCGCGACTTATACGATTTCGGAGCTTGGGACACAAGCCATTAAAACTCTAGAACCTTCAAAAAATAAGAAGCAGATTGAAGCCTGGCTAGGAGAAGTGACTGAGGCCAAAAATATTTTAAAAATAAGTTCAAGTGTCCCCATTCATGGATTAAAGGGCATAGATCAGATCCTAAGGGGACTGCATAAGGGGCTCCCTTTACGTCCTGATTCATTGACACAACTCAAGGACTTCTTAGAATGCCTTGAAAAGATGAAGCGGTTTATGAAGGATAAGCAGGAAGCTGCCCCGAGGATTACCAGCTATGTTTATTCTCTATTCGATTTGCATGAATTATTTGATGAAATTCATCGCTGTATCCGAAATGGTCGGGTCGATGATTATGCAAGTAAGGCTTTATTAAGCATTCGTAAACAAATCACCATTTTAGAAGAGCGCATCAAGGCTCGTGTGGAACAAATGCTGAAATCATCTAAGTATAGTAGCTATCTTCAAGAGGCGATCGTTAGCCTCAGACATGGGCGTTATACCCTTCCGATTAAAGTCGAATACAAGAAGAAAATAAAAGGGAGTATCCTTGATGCTTCATCATCAGGATCCACATTGTATATTGAACCTGATGAGATAGCCGCGATTCAGGATGATCTTGATACCTTAAAACTGCAAGAAGAGTGGGAAGTCGAAGGCATTCTGCAAAGGTTAACGGGCCTTGTGGAAGCCAATGAGCGTGAGATTAGGATCGCTGTCGATACGATGGTGCGTTATGATGTGATCTTTGCTAAGGCAAAGTATAGTGAAGTGGTGGTTGGGATAAGTCCAATCATGAATGAGCATCATACATTCCGATTAATCGAAGCTAGACATCCGATGCTAGGGCAGTCAGCGGTTCCTTTAAATATTACGCTAGGAGACACTTATGATGCTTTAGTGATTACAGGTCCAAATACTGGTGGGAAAACTGTCACGATTAAAACTGTCGGTTTACTGACGATGATGGCGCAATCTGGCCTTCACATTCCGGCTCAAGAAGGAACGGAGATCGCGATATTCGATGACATTCTGGTCGATATTGGGGATGGCCAAAGTATTGAGCAATCCTTAAGCACTTTTTCGTCACGGATTAAAAATATCATCCATATTTTATCAGAGACAACCCCACGTACGCTTGTATTGTTAGATGAATTAGGTTCCGGAACCGATCCTGCTGAAGGTATGGGTCTGGCCGCGTCAATATTGGAGGAGCTTTATAACAAAGGAGCAACCTTACTTGCTACCACCCATTACAATGAAATTAAAGATTTTGCAAGTGAGCATGAGGGCTTTGAAAATGGCTCTATGGCTTTTGATCTTCAGACGCTAAAGCCCACCTACCAGCTTCTTATTGGAAAGGGTGGGGAGAGTCAGGCTTTTGCGATAGCCTTGAGGCTAGGGATGCATCCGAAATTAATCGAGCGAGCACACCGAATCACTTATGAAGAAAGTAAAAGCTATCAAGCGGATACCAACTTTGATCAGCATATTCTTGAACGTCAACTCGCTATGCATACGAAGCCTGTTTATAAACAAAAGCATAAGGCGAAGGGACATCATCCATCGCCCAAGGTGACCTTCAAACAAGGAGATAACGTAAAAATCAAGGCGCTGAACGAATATGGCATTGTGTATCAGCCGGCAAATGATCGTGGAGACGTTATTGTATTTGTCAAAGGTGAAAAGAGAGTCATTAACCAGAAAAGATTATCGTTGTATATTAAGGCAGAAGACCTTTATCCAGAGGATTATGACATGGATATTATTTTTGAAACGAAGGAGAACCGTAAGATAAGAAAAGAGATGACAAAGCATCATGTAGAGGGCTTAACAATTGAGCATGAAAATGACTAAATTGTCGTCAGGAAGGCCATTGATCTTCATGAGTGAAGTCTAGTCCAATGCTGTCTGACATAACATAAGCCTTATTGGCTTCAAGGCCCTATTCTTTGTGGATAGGGCCTTTTACTGAAATGTTAATTTTCATTAGAGTGGGCGGTGTTAATCTTCGCTCGGATAAGATATTAGTCTGTGGTGTCACACAGAGGTACTTGGGGAGAGCTTGGATCGCCAAGGGCTTTTCAGATGCATGCTTTTTCCACCGTTTCATCGTGAGAGGATTGCTAGTCATGCATGAAATTAAGTATTCTTTTTCAGGTGAAACAACGGGATTCTTTTTAGAAGAGTTTTCAAAGAACATCTTGAAACTTCATCTTAAAAGAGTAATAATGATTAAATATTATAATTTTACTGAAATCAATAAACGGGAGTTGTCGGCATGAAGGTTGTGAAGTTCGGTGGTTCATCACTTGCTTCAGGTGAACAGATTAGAAAGGTATTTGACATTGTCATGGCGGATTCAGAACGGAAAATTGTGGTAGTGTCAGCACCGGGGAAGCGATATGCAGATGATATTAAAGTCACAGATTTGCTTATTCAGTGTGCGGAGGCTTTTTTAGAAGATAAAGCGTCAAAGGAATTGGAAGTGGAATTAGTCCTTCAACGCTATCAGATAATCACGGATGAGTTAAGCTTAACAAGTGACATTGTAAATCAGATCAAACGGAACCTCTTAGCCGCGTTAAACCGCGATCAGACAGATCGGGCGCAATACATAGAGGCTGTCAAAGCGTGTGGGGAGGATGGTCTTGCCCAATTGGTCGCTGCCTATTTTAGCTTTAGAGGTGCAAAAGCACATTATGTTAATCCTCGGGAGGCGGGGTTAATCGTGACCAGTGAGCCTGGAAATGCACAGGTTCTCCCAGAATCCTTTGCTCATCTCAACCGCTTAAAGGAACGTCCAGGGATTATTATCTTTCCGGGCTTCTTCGGTTATAGCCAATCTGGAGAGGTGTTTACTTTTTCTCGGAGTGGCTCTGATATCACTGGCTCTATCTTAGCCAATGCCATTCAAGCGGATCTCTATGAAAATTTTACAGATGTCGATGCTGTTTATTCGGTTAATCCTAACTTTGTTGAAGAGCCTAAGGAGATTAAAGAATTGACTTATCGGGAAATGCGGGAGCTCTCCTATGCCGGTTTTACCGTATTTCATGATGAAGCCTTAATTCCTGCCTTTCGTGCGGGCATCCCAGTTCAAGTTAAAAATACAAATAACCCGCAAGCGCCAGGAACGAGGATTGTGAGTACGCGGGAAAATGCCAATGGCCCTGTCGTTGGCATAGCCAGCGATAACGGCTTCTGTAGTCTTTATATGAGTAAGTATCTCATGAATAGAGAAGTTGGCTTTGGTCGGAAAGTACTCAATATTTTAGAAGACTTGAAGATCACGTATGAACACGTGCCATCAGGCATTGATGATATGAGTGTTGTATTGAGGCAAGATCAACTTAACCCGGAAGTCGAGCAAGAGATTTTAACGCGGTTAAAGCAAGAATTGGCTGTCGATGAGGTCAAAATAGAATATGATTTGGCCCTTTTAATGGTTGTGGGAGAAGGGATGCGTCGCAATGTTGGCACGACAGCTCGAGCCTCAAAGGCTTTGGCAGATGCTGAAGTCAACATCGAAATGATTAATCAGGGATCCTCTGAGGTGAGCATGATGTTCGGAGTCAAGGTTATTGAAGAAAAGCGGGCTGTGAAAGCCTTGTACGAGGAGTTTTTTGTAAGGTCAGAATATATAACGTTGCGGTAGACCCAATAAGTGCAATTTTGACATTGGCTATAAAAGCTTGGTGACATTTTAATGGGTGACGTCGTATGCTTGAACATTTGGCCTTGCTTAGCGAAGCAGTGAACTGTATAAGAGGTTTTCTAATACCTGTAAAAGTATGAAAATAGTAAAAAAACAAGTAAGCGTTTTACTCTCTCATTAGCTCGCTAAAGCAATAGACGGAGAAATGACTTTAGGCTATACTTTATAGTGTTACTCACAGATGTATAATTTTTATTTTTTCTGAATTAAAGGGGAGGAACTTCTATGAAAAAAGGATCGTTACTTTTTTTTGCCATCATCTTTGCCTTCATTTTTGCCCTATCGGCATGTGGATCAAATAAAGACGAAAACTCATCAGCGGATAATGGTGGCAAAGCGTCAAAGAAAACACTAAGAGTGGTGACCAACGCCGCTTATGCACCGTTTGAGTCCATGGATAAAGGAAAGATTGTTGGATTTGACGTTGACTTGATTAAGGCAGTCGCTAAGGAAGCAGGGTACAATGTCAAAATTGAGAATCTTGGTTGGGACCCTATGTTTGCTGAAATTCAAGGAAAGAATGCTGATTTGTCTGTTTCTGCTATCACTATTAATGATGATCGTAAGCAAACCTTTGATTTCTCAAACCCATATTTTCTCTCGACAAATGAAATTTTAATACCCAAGGATAGCAATATTGCGAGTGCTGATGATTTAAAGGGGAAAATTGTAGCTGTTCAAAATGGGACAACCGGTCAAGATGCAGTTTCAGCTATCCTTGGCAAAAATAATAAAAACTTAAAGAAATTTGAAGACAACAACCTTGCAATAATGGAATTGAATAAAGGCGGGGCGGACGCCGTTGTCGCTGATAATACTGTTGTTGAAGAGTATGCCAAAAATAATCCAGACAAGAACCTAAAGTACATCGAAGATAATAAGAACTTTGCTCCTGAATATTACGGCATTATGTTTCCGAAGGGCAGTAAGCTTAAAGCAGAATTTAATAAAGCTTTAAATACCCTTTTGGATAATGGGACTTACGCTAAAATTTATAAGGATTATTTTGGTACAGAACCTGATATTGATAAGTTAAAGGCTCAAGCAAAATAGGAATCTATTAAAGCTTGGTTATTTTAGTCAAAGTGCGTAGCACACATCTAGGTGTTGCGCCTTTTGGCTTTTAGGGAGGTTGTCTGGTGGACATTCGTTTTGATATTATACAGGAATATGCTCCTTATTTTTTGAAGGGGACTTTACTGACCATCGGCCTATCCATTGCAGGGGTATTAATAGGAACGGTATTAGGGTTACTTATTGGTTTAGGGAAATTGATACGTCATAAACTCCTTTCCCTCCCCTTTAAGATTTATATCACCGTTTTTCGTGGGACACCATTATTCGTACAGATTTTTATCGTTCATTTTGGTATTGTTCCAGCTGTTTTAGGAACAACAAATGGAATCGCCACGGGGATTGTCGCTCTCTCTTTAAACTCAGCAGCGTATGTGGCTGAAATCTTTCGAGGGGGAATACAATCTATTGATAAAGGGCAAATGGAAGCAGCTCGTTCGTTAGGAATGACACATAGTGCCTCGATGCGTCACGTCATTCTACCTCAAGCTTTTAAACGGAGCATCCCGCCACTTTGTAATGAATTTATTGTGTTAGTTAAAGATTCCTCATTATTGGCGGCCGTTGCTGTACCCGAGGTCATGTATTGGGGGAAAGCCATGCAGGGGCAATATTATCGGGTGTGGGAGCCTTATCTCACAGCTGCACTCATTTATCTTGTTTTAACTCTCGTCCTTAGTGGCTTACTTCATTTGCTTGAAAGGAGGCTCTCTACAGATTGATTCGTATAGAAAATCTAAAGAAATCATTTGGTGAGAATGAAGTCTTAAAAGATATAAATATGACCATACAACCCAAAGAAGTCGTGGTTGTCATTGGACCCTCAGGATCAGGGAAATCGACATTACTGAGATGTATTAACCTTCTTGAGTCTGTGACGGAAGGGCATGTCTTTGTCAATGACATTGATTTAACAGATAAGAAGACAAACATTAATAAGTTAAGAGCGAATGTGGGGATGGTCTTCCAACATTTTAATTTATTTCCTCATAAGACGGTGCTCGATAATATTACGCTTTCACCTATTAAGGTGAAAAAAGTATCGAAAGAACAAGCCGAGCAAAAAGCTCTCGCGCTTTTAGAAAAGGTGGGTCTTAAAGAAAAGGCCTATGTTTACCCGAATTCTTTATCGGGAGGACAAAAGCAGCGGGTGGCGATTGCCAGAGCATTGGCCATGGAACCTGAAGTGATGCTCTTTGATGAACCGACATCAGCGCTTGATCCAGAAATGGTTGGCGAGGTTCTCGAAGTGATGAAGGAGCTCGCACAGGAAGGCATGACCATGGTGGTTGTTACCCACGAAATGGGCTTTGCTAGAGAAGTGGGCGATCGGGTTCTTTTTATGGATGCCGGCTATATCGTGGAAGAAAATGTGCCAACAGAGCTGTTTTCAAATCCACAACACGACAGAACGAAGGCCTTTCTTAGTAAGGTACTATAAAAAGAGTTTGCAACACTCGCTAAGCACGTGAAAAATGTATATAAGAAAGTCTTTGAGGATTGGCACAAGAGGCCAGTCCTTTTTTATAACGTCAGAATTTATAATTTTGTGGAAGACCTTATAAGTGCAACTTAGGCTTAACGCATTAAGGCTTGGCGATAAGCCGAGTTTTCTAAAAAGAAAGGAAAGTATAAAATTTGTGGTCATCAGGACGATGTGGATTTCCGCTTCAGAACGCTCGCCTTCCTATTATGAAGGCTCTGTGATGTTCATTGTCTTGATTCATGTGAAACCGGTCGGCATTTTTTCTTTTGTAAGGGGAGCTTCCAAGACATTCCGATATTTATTTCGATTTACGAAATTAACCATTGAATTTTCTCTATAAACAATAGTAAAGTGGAGACTATAGTAAGAATTAGTTTTAAAACTATTATTTGTGAGAGTATTTAGAGGAGGAATAGAAATGTTCTGGACAGATAAGAAACTGGCAGCCCGAGTGAGAGAACTAGATGGGTATCGATATAGAGAGAGAATCGAAATCCCCTCCTTTCAATTTCAA
The DNA here is from genome assembly GCF_014639255.1 of Pullulanibacillus pueri. Classification (GTDB taxonomy): domain Bacteria; phylum Bacillota; class Bacilli; order Bacillales; family Sporolactobacillaceae; genus Pullulanibacillus; species Pullulanibacillus pueri. The sequence goes on along the minus strand of NZ_BMFV01000006.1, from coordinate 73,251 downwards.
TTGGATGAGGAAGGAAAGGTTGGCGAACGGCCACCGATAGACGGACAGTGGTCGACGTTAAAGATAGGAGATCAGTGGTCTGGACGTGATCTCTATGCGTGGTTGGCAGCGAAGGTTGAAATTCCTGAAGATTGGCAATCACGGACGATACTAGGTCTTTTTGATTTTGGGAAAACAGATGGCGGAACCAATGCTGGTTTTGAGTCATTATTGTACATCAACGGTGCTCCTTACCAAGGAGTAGATGGCAATCACCAAGAAGTATTCTTGTCTCATGAGATGGCAGGAAAGTCTATTGATCTTGTCTTTCGTCTCTGGTCAGGACTTGAGGGTGGGGGCAAACCTGTAGAGCAAGTACATAAAATCAGTCGCGCACAAATTGCCTGGTTAGATGAGGCGACAGATGATTTATATTTTACTGCGAAGGCGAGTCTGCAAGCAGTGGAAATGCTAGATGAGCATCGCCCTGAGCGTGAGGATTTGCTTGGAGCGGTTAATCGCGCGTTTAATCTTTTGGATTGGACAAGCCCAGGGTCAGATGAATTCTATCAAACGGTTCAGGCTGCGCGAGATTCGCTACAAGAGGATCTTGAACGTATTGGTAAACATCATCCAGTGACGATTCACGCTATTGGTCATACTCATATTGATGTCGCATGGTTATGGCGATTGAAGCATACACGGGAAAAGGCGGCACGCTCTTTTTCAACAGTATTGCGCCTGATGGAGCGTTATCCAGACTATATTTTCCAGCAAGGACAGCCGCAATTATATGATTATGTGAAAACCGATTATCCCGAAATCTATGAGCAGATTCGCAAAAGAGTTGCTGAGGGTCGCTGGGAGGCCGATGGCGGTATGTGGCTAGAGCCAGATTGCAATTTACCTTCTGGTGAATCTTTTGTTCGTCAACTTTTAAAAGGAACACGCTTTTTTAGAGATGAGTTTGGAGTTGAATGTACGTATTTGTGGCTTCCAGATGTGTTTGGCTATAGCTGGGCCTTACCACAAATTCTTAAAAAGTCGGGAATCAAGACGTTTGCTACCACTAAAATTAGCTGGAATCAATACAATCGAATGCCTCATGATACATTTAAATGGCGCGGGATTGATGGTACAGAAATTCTCACTTATTTTATTGCGACCCCTTATCCAGGAAGAAAGGGCTGGGGAGCAGATTATAATGCCCAAATTACTGGAGAAACGGTTCAGGGTGTGTGGGAAGCTTTTAAGGACAAGGAGCTTACAAAGGATTTACTGATATCCTATGGTTATGGGGATGGCGGGGGTGGCGTCACTCGTGAAATGCTTGAAATGCGTCGCAGACTCGACAAGATGCCAGGCATGCCAAAGGTTATAAACGATAAGGCAGGGGATTACTTTGACCTTTTGCATAATGAGATTGAATCAACAGATCGTTACGTTCATACATGGGATGGCGAACTTTATCTTGAATACCATCGAGGCACGTTTACGAGCCAGGCTTATAATAAGAAAACCAATCGCCAGCTTGAACTGCTTTATCGACAAACCGAACTGCTAAGCGTCCTTGCAAGTCTTTTTACCGATTGGTCGAACTATCCAACAGAGAAGTTGAACGAAGGATGGAAGATTATTTTAAGAAATCAATTCCACGATATTATTCCAGGCTCTTCAATTAATGAGGTATATAAGGATAGTCGAGAAGAGTATGCCGAGGCGCTTCAATTGGGCAGGAAATCACACAGTGAAGTGGCTGCTCAGTTAACAGAGAGTACAACGGATTTAACTTATACGATTGTCAATGATGCTTCTTGGGCTCGAACGTCGTATGTGCAGTTGCCGATTCAAGCGGGCAAAGATACGGGGAGCTGGGTGGATAATCAAGGTAATGTATTAAAGTCTGAAAAGACGGAAACTCATTGGGTGGTTAAGGTGGATAATGTACCCGCTATGGGATTGACGACTATTCACTTTAAAGAAGGTCTACAAACTAAGGGTGAATCAGAACCAGTGTTTACCGTTGGTGACAATAAATTGGAGACCCCTTACTATGTGATGGAATGGAATGCTAAGGGTCAGCTCACTCGAATTTTTGACCGTGCGGCAGGTAGAGAAGTTCTAAAAGAGAACGAGCGCGGGAATATTCTGCAAATATTTGAAGATAAACCACTGCGTTTTGATGCTTGGGATATCGATATGTTTTATCAGGAAAAAATGAAAGAAATTACTGAGCTCAAAAGAATTGAAGTTGTTGAGTGTAACAGTTTATATGCGGTTGTCCGCTTTACTTGGTCCTATCATTTATCAGAGATCAAGCAGGATTTGAAGGTTTACGCTCACAATCCAAGAATAGAGTTCAAGACACATGTGGATTGGCATGAAACTCACCAAATGTTAAAAGTAGCTTTCCCTGTCGATATTCGTTCAACAGAAGCAACCTTTGATATTCAATTTGGGAATGTGAAGCGTCCGACCCATTGGAATACAAGCTGGGATTATGCGAAATTTGAGACGGTTGGCCATCAATGGGCAGACTTATCTGAGCGTGACTATGGTGTGAGCCTCCTCAATGATAGCAAGTATGGCTATGATATCAAGGACTCTACCATGCGGTTGACACTATTAAGAAGTGCGACTTATCCCGATCATTCTCAAGATCAAGGTCAACATACCTTTACTTATGCCTTGCTTCCGCACCAAGGAGATTGGGTTGCTGGTCGCACGGTCCAAGAAGCGTGGGATCTTAACCAGCCATTGTCCTCTATCGGTGGTCAGGTCAATGTGAACTCCCTTTCCTTATTTCAGCTTTCAGTGGACCATGTGGTGATTGATGCCATTAAGAAGGCAGAGGATGAGGATAAGCTTATCCTGAGACTCCATGAATTTACGGGTAAAAGAGGGACAGTGGAGGTCAAGAGTGATCTGCAAGTGAAAAGCTGGCAAGAAACAGATCTCATGGAACGGCCTATTGAAGCATCTGCTTCGGAAGGGGATTTTTCTTTCTCAATTAAGCCTTATGAGATTAAGACCTTTCTAGTAGATCTTACGAAATAAATCAAGTTATTAGGGGCGCTTATTATCAACTCTATCATAGCTCTGATGAATAAAAAAAGCGGGAAGACTCTCGATTTAAATCGGGAATCTTTCCGCTTTTTAGTGGCATCAAAAGAGCCCCAATGTGCTGAGGAAAACGAGAATGATGACGATGGGAACGACCCATTTCATAATAAAGTACCAGACGCTAAACCAACCTTGGGATAGGGCGTGACCTTCCATAAATTCGTCCTTCACACGCTTGTGATCCATGCGATGAATAATAAAAAGAGCAATGAAGAAGCAGCCAATAGGAAGCAAGAGATTGCTGACGAGAAAGTCGGTGCTATCAAAGGCTGTCTTTCCAAAGAAATGCAGGTGTTTCAAACTGCCTTGTGATAGAGCTGCTGGAATACCGGCAATAAACATGATGATCCCGGAAATGAGTGTGACTTTTCTCCTTGAGCGCTGTTTGCCTTCTGTAAAAGCAGATACAATGACCTCTAATAAACTAAAGGAAGAGGTTAAGGTTGCAAATAGAAAAAGGAGTAAGAATAGGCACAAAAACACTTCACCAAAAGGCATTTGGGCAAAGACTGTGGGCAGAACAATAAAGAGTAGCCCTGGCCCAGCAGTGGGCTCAAGTCCAAAGGAAAAAACAACGGGAAAGATAGCGAGCCCGGCCAATAAAGAGACAAAGATATTCATAATGCCCACTGTCGCAGCTGAAGTAGGGAGGCTGACCTTTTTGCCTAAATAGGAACTATAAGTCACCATGCAGGAAAATCCGACAGCGAGCGAGAAAAACGATTGCCCTAAGGCATAAAGAACGCCCTGTCCTGTCATGTTTGAAAAATTCGGCTTCAGAAAGAAACGTATCCCCTCATAAGCATGACCGAGGGTCAAAGACCGGATGACAAGAATGAGAAAAAAGAGAAATAGCAAGGGCATTAATATTTTATTGACCTTTTCAATCCCCCGCTGAATCCCAAAAGATATAACAATTACATTAATGATCAGGAATAAAGCGAGCCCGAGAAGGACAATTGATGGGCTTGCGGTCACATGTGTAAAGAGTGCGCTATAATCACGGTCTCCTGTGATCACTAAACCAGGGATGGATAGAACAGAATATATCAGTACCCAGCCACCAACAACACTATAAAATGAAAGTAGAAGAAAGCAGCCTAATACGCCTAGGCGACCAATCATTGTCCATAAGCTTTTAGGAGCAAGGGCTTGATAGGCGCTGATTGCTTCTTTACCTGAACCTCTTCCAATAATAAACTCTGAAATCAGCAGTGGAAGACCAATGAGAAGGGTGAAAATAATAAAAAGAAGGAAAAAGGCCCCGCCGCCACTCATCCCAGTGACGTAAGGAAATTTCCATATTGCGCCGAGGCCAATGGCAGCGCCTGCAGAAGATAATATAAAACCTAATTTTGATGACCACTGTTCTTTCATGAAATCTCTCCTTATGATTAAATCGAACGATGTAAATGATGAATGCCGTTATATAATGCCCCTATTTAACGATAGAGACTCAATTTCAAATTATAATACATTTAAAGCAGTTTTAACACACTAGTTAGAAAATGTATTAAAGCATTAGGGAAATTAGTGGAAGCTATATTAATAATCTTGGGTCCTGTGTTATAATTTAAAAAGTATAAAAATTAGTTATTTTGTTAATATACTACACAACGCGGGTGATTTAGTGTGCTGATAACTAAGATGGGTCAATTCAATCATTTTTATGATCGCGAGGATAGGGGGGCGACACCATTAATTAGTGAAGAAGATTTTTCGGTTATCTTTGACCACTCGTCAGAAGGCATGGCCTTTATTGGGATCGATGGACGATTTGTAAAATTGAATCAGAGACTTTGTCAAATATTGGGCTACACAAAAGATGAATTAATACGCCTAAAAGTCATTGATATTATCCATTCTGATGACTTAGCCGGTTGCTTTTTGAAACGGGAGCAAATGCTTAATAATGAGCTGTTCGCCTATATTGAAAAGGTCGATTTACTCAATAAGCAAGGGGAGCGAGTTTCGGTCATTATCCATAGTCTCTTATTGAGAAACGAAGACGGTTCTCCTCGTTACTTCTTGATTCAGTTTCATGATGTTACTTCGCTACAGTTAATGGAAGAAGATCTCTCAGTGACAACCAAAGAACTCGAATCCATTTATGAGAGTGTTTTAGATGGGATTATTGTTTTGGATAATAAGGGAAATATCACTAAAGTGAATAATGGCTTTAAACGTATCTTTGGATGGACAGATGAAGAGATTATTGGCCAAAATATATCGAATGCTCCTGACGACACGAAGAAGGTTGATGAATATCTTTTAAAAGCTGTGCTGGAAGGCAAAACCTTTAAAAATTACGAAACTATAAAACAATGCAAGGGAGGAAAGTGCTTAAATGTGAGTATATCGGCTTCCCCATTGAGAAATGACGATGGTGATATTATTGCCTCTGTTGCCGTAATTAGAGATATAACGGAGTCTTTGAAAATGAAGGAAGTCATGAATAGAGCCGAAAAATTAAATCTTGTGGGTCAGATGACTGCGAGCATTACCCATGAAATTCGAAATCCACTTGCGGTGATTCGTGGATTTATACAATTGTTAAGGAAAGACAGAGTGTTAGAGGAAGAGACGAGGCAAAAATATTTTGACTTAGTCCTAAACGAACTCGATCGTACTAATAGTCTGATCAGCGATTTTTTATCTTTATCACAAACACGCATGGTGCCCAAGGAAAATCTGAATTTAAATGACATTTTAAATGGACTTTATCCGATTTTGAGTTCAGAAGGGAATCTAAAAGGGGTTAGCTTTGATATTGATCTAGATCATAAGGTTCCCTCACTCTTTATGAATGAGCGGGAAATTAAACAGTTAATCTTAAATATTGTTCAAAATGGAATTGATGCAATGGCACCAGGCGGTCATATGCATATTTCTACAAAATTCATGGAAGAATTGCAATATGTACGTTTGCAAATTACGGATAGTGGGAGTGGCATTCCAGAAAAATACATAGATAAACTCTTTGATCCTTTTTATACATCAAAGACGAATGGCACGGGGCTAGGCTTAGCGGTGTGTAAAAGTATTTGTGACGGCCATAATGCAACGATTAAAGTGGACTCGACATTTAACGTTGGGACCACCATTACGATTGACTTTCCCGTTTGATAACTGAGGATAGACTGTTGAATAATGATGCAGAGCTCTTTATCACTTCACTGTAAGTGGTGCGGGGCTTTTTTTACGTCAGAAAGCATAACTTTATGGAAGACCTTATAAGTGCAACTTAGGGGAGTCCGCGCCCCGTTCCCGAGGACCCTAGTTTAAGCATCCGTGTCTCAGCGGCGCTGAGGCACTTTCAATGTTTAGGTGTTCCGAACCTCGCGCCTTACGTGCCGATCAACGGAGTTGCTGACGCGCCTTTTGTTAACAAACACTTTGTCCATATCTAAACAAGGACCAGCCCCTTCATTCAACTTTGCCTGATTCTTTCTTATGAAAAAAGGGCCTCGAAGGGTCAACAGTCTCTTGACCTTTACACAAAAATACTTTACTATATCGTTAAACGATATATCTATATACGATGCATTGTGGGTAGATAGTGAGAGGGGGGTGATGTGTTGGATAGTAAGGGGTTAGAAAGGTACCTTCCACTTACCCACACCACCTACTATATTTTATTGGCTTTACATGTTCCTGCTCATGGATACGGGATTATGCAACACGTTCAAGAGATGACAGAGGGTGAGGTTGAATTAGGTCCAGGGACGCTTTATGGGGCATTGGGAAAACTGACTAAACAAGGCCTTATCTCTAAGCTAGATGAGGAGGCAGACAGTAGAAGAAAATATTATGTGCTTTCTGAACTTGGGAGAGCGGTAGTCAAAGAGGAATTTAATCGATTAAATACTTTAGTGCAAAACAGCCGCGAAATTGTAGAGAATCTGGGTGAGAAAGTAACAACAGAAAGGGTCTTGAATGAGAAGGAGGGAGATGAAAAATGAAGCAAAAGAAAAGATGCTTTAAAATTTTTTGGGCATGGCAAGATGAAAAAGAAGAGCATTGGCTCAGTCAAATGGCAAAAAGCGGCTGGTATTATGAGCAGTGGCATTTCCCGTTTATTTATAGCTTTTCTAAAGGCAGGCCGCATGGCTATATTTATAAGTCAGATTATCGTCCGAAGCTTAGCAGAGAGGATCGAGAAGAATATCTTGCCATCTTCAAGGATGCGGGTTGGGACTACGTCATGGATCAGCTTGGCTGGTATTACTTTAGAGCGGATGGGGAGGCAAGGCATACGACCGAACTTTTTTCAGATACCGATTCAAAAGTACAGAAGTATAAACAACTATTAAAGACACTCACCACCATTTTTATTGCAGTCGTGATCATCTACATGGCGATTGTTGCCTTTAATCCCAACAGTTATATGCTTGCCTTAAAGATTATCTATCCATTGTTACTGGTCCTCTTACTCTTCGCCAACCTTAAGATCATGGTTAAGATCAAAAGCATAAGAAGACTTAAACGGTAAATCGCCGGCGAATGAGAAAACGAAATATGAAATAATAGGGTTAAGAAAGGGTTAGGCTAGTCGGGCATAGAGATCCATTAATGTGATGATCTTTTCTTGCTTCATGTCATCTAATAAGTGTCTCCAGAGCTGAAGCATAGCCTCAACATCTCCTTTAGCGGAATGCCTTTGTCCGCATGACACGTTGTAAAAGTCAAGGGCATCATCTAGTGAGGGAAAAGGCTGGCTGTTGAGAACCTCGGCAATTTGTCGCAGTTCTAACGATTGCTGAGTCAGTTTAAGCCGACCGTTTTGCCACAGAAAGTGATTAAAAAAGGAAATATCATGTTGGATGTGATAACCGATGATGATCGTTCCCGAAAGTAAGGATAAAAGATGATCGATCACCTCATTTAGCGGAGGTGCGCTTTCTACATCCTCCTCTTTAATTTGTGTTAGGGCTCTAATATTTTCTGGAATCGAACGTCTGGGATTAATAAGAGAATAATAGTCTTCGAGAATTTCTCCGTTTTGGGTTTTAGCGAGTGCGATCGATATCATTTGATCACCGGCCTCTGGATGGAAGCCGGTGGTTTCAGTATCTAATAGTGTTATTGGAATCTGAGTAATTTGACTCTGGAGGTCATGACGTTTGCGTTTGGCATCCTTTAAAAGCGAACGAATAAAGGCCTCGTTCTGAAAGGTCCCCGATTGATTTGAGGGGACAGCAGGTGTCAATAATTTTCCGAACCATGACTGTCGTTGTTTATCATTCATCCTGGTTGGCTCCGTTCCAATGGAATACTTTTCCTTGCCAATGTTTAGCGAGTTTCATCGCGGATTTTAACGCTTTTCTTTCCTGCTTGGATAGCTTTTCAAAGTGAATATAATTGGCACTGTCTTCTTTATCTAATGAACTATATAAACGAAAGTATAAGCTTGTGATAAGTGCTTCTTCTATTTCTTTAAAAATCCGTTCTGTAATGATCCCCTTATTTTTTAATGCCTCTAGTCTCTCTAATGTTGATGTTGCAGTAATTTGGTGGCGAATCGCTAAATATTTTATGCTATTGATTAACGGAACGTAGAGGCTTGTTTTGATGTTAATCTCACCGCTATGCTCTCCCCATCTCTCTCCATGAACAACGCCCAGAGCGTTTAAAGGCACTTTTGGTACAGCGGTATGGGTCTGCATTCTACTGGTTGTAAATGGTGAGCCGTTGATGAGCTGATAAAGCTGTTTTTGAACGTGAAAAATAAGTGTGTCATCCCCGTAAAGGGGTCTAAGATCTGCTGCGATGTAGAGATAACGGATATCGTCAGGTGAACACGCTTGGGCATGGGATGTCATCGCTTCTATCCATTGAGTCGCTTCCTTCGTCCATCGAGGATTTGTTGCCATGACGTTACCTGGACAATACTTATAACCGATGTCATGTAAATAAGCAGTGATCTTAACGGCTAATGTGTCAATATAGCGCTTGCATTGAGGGGCATCTTCTGAAGAGCAAAGATAGAGGATGCCATTATCTTGATCGGTCCAAATGGTCTGTTCGGATCTAGCAGCGCTCCCTAGTAAATAAAAACACCATTGCTCGGGGCATTTACCTCTATTTAAACTTTTAAGCTCTTTCTCAGCTATTTGGATAGCTCGTTGCATTAACAGATCATGAACATGATTTAATGAGCTGAAAATGTGAGTGACAGGAGTGTGAGAAAGTAAAGGGCTATTGGGCAACTGGAACAGCTCTTGATGATAATGTTTTAATTCATGCACGCTCTCCGCGGCCTCAATTTTTTTAATCAATTGTTTAAAATTAGCCATTTTCAAGCCCAACACCTTTAAGTTTTATAAAAGGTGAACCCAGCGTATCAGGTAAAATTAAACCTTGGTACACTAGGATTCACCCTCTACTTTATTGATTAATCTACTTTCATAAATTGTGGATCAAGGTGTTCTGGATAGCCGTATGTTCCGTGTTCGCTTATATCAAGCCCAGAAATTTCCTCTTCGGGTGTGACGCGTAAGCCAATCGTTTTCTTAAGAATAAACAAGACGACGAATGAGATTGCGGCAACGAAAACACCGGATGCAATAACGCCTAAGGCTTGAACACCCAATTGATGGAAGCCACCACCGTAGAAAAGACCTTTATCACCGACACCAGTATATTCAACAAGGCGACCAGATGCAAAGAAACCTGTTGAAAGGGTTCCAATAATCCCGGCAATACCATGAACTGAGAAGGCATATACAGGATCATCTAGTCCTTTCTTCTCAAAGTAAATGGAGGTCCAATAAGTGACACCACCAGCGATGGCACCAATAACTACAGCTGCCCAGGCTTCAACGAAGGCACAAGAGGCTGTAATCGCAACGAGTGCAGCAAGAACGCCATTCACCATGGCTGAGATATCTGCTTTTCCACCAAGAATTTTCGCCATTATCATGGCAGCGAGCGCACCAGCTGCAGCGGCAAGGTTGGTTGTTAAGGCAACGTAACCAAAGAATCCATCAGCAGTCGAGACTGTGCTTCCGGCGTTAAAGCCAAACCAACCAATCCAAAGGACAATCCCACCAATAACAGTATAAACTTGGTTATGACCAGGAATCACATTCGGTGTTTTATTTTTATTGAACTTACCGATACGCGGTCCGAGGAGAAGCGTACCAATTAAGGCGGCGATCGCACCTGTTAAGTGAACAACAGTTGATCCAGCGAAATCTTGCATGCCCATTTCTGCTAACCAACCACCACCCCAAATCCAGTGCCCAACAATGGGATAAATAATGATTGAAAAGATAATACCAAAAGTAACATAAACCACAAGTTTGGCGCGTTCAGCAAAACCGCCCCAGGCGATGGCGAGAGAAACAGCAGCAAATGCCGTTTGGAATAATAGAAAAATAGAACCATTATCCAATGGTGAAAAACTGATATCTCCTGAATGTCCGCCGTGAATCCCACTGACAAACCATCCATGTAACCCCATAAAGGCATTTCCATCACCAAAAGTAATGGCATAACCAAAAGCCCAGAAGACAAGAGAAACGAGACCAAAGCTAAGAATTTGCTTTCCGGCAACGTGGCCAGAGTTTTTCATTCTTGTTGATCCAGCCTCGAGTAATGCGAAGCCAGCTTGCATGGCAATAACAAGAATGGCTGCAATGATGACCCACAGAGAATCCAAGGCATAAGAAATATCTTTTAAATCCAAATGAATCTCCCCCTATATGTTAAGTTTTATAACATCTTATGTAATAATATAATGCAAAGGACCTAAAAATGCAAAGTGTTTTCTAAAAAAAGCAAAAAAACATATGAAAAATTTAGAAAATGTGATTGATTAGGAAAAGGGAGAAGCGGTTTAATTGCGGATGTTAGAGAAGATAACATTGTTTGTGAGTATGGATATTGCAATAATAAAAGGGACAAGTGTTTCTCAGTTAAGAAGAGGATTTTCCTTTAACTGATAAGCAAACGCTCGTCCCTTGAACTTCATTATTGTCGCTTTTTTGTTTTCTTATTGTTTTGCCTTTGTGCCTCCGTTAGTGGTTCGTTAGCAAGTTCATGATCATATTGATGGGATAAATCTTTAGGAAAGTTGAGTTTTGTATTCTTTTTAGCTTTTGTCAAAAGGTCCACCTCCATTTTTATTTTGTACAGGAAACGTGATGGTTATGAATATAAAATGTCATGTATTTTGTTTATAAGATGGAGGTGAAGAAATCATTGGTTTTGAATAATGGAAAAGGCTTTTTCAAGATCTCTCCAGATATCCTCCCACGATTCAAGACCTACGGAGAGGCGTAGTAAATTGTCGGTGATTCCCATCTTTCGTTGTTCATTTCTAGGAATGAGGGCATGAGTCATTGTTGCTGGATGTTCGATTAAGGTTTCAGCGTCACCTAGACTAACGGCAATTTTTATAAGTTTAAGTGCATTCATGAACTTTTGTGCCTCCTGTTTGCCACCTTTTATTGTAAAGGCAATCATCCCTCCAGGTTGCTGCATTTGTTTTTTAGCTAGAGAATATTGTGGAAAGTCTTTATCGCCAGGGTAGAAAAGGGTGTCGACGAATGGATGCTGTTTTAAATGTGAAGCGATCTTTCGAGCGTTTTCACAGTGGCGATCCAGACGAAGGGGCAAAGTCTTTAAGCCGCGTAAGAGTAACCATGCATTAAAAGGCGCGAGTACCCCTCCAATATCTTTTTGTGTGGACCTCGATAATTCGGACATTGCTTTTTGCTTACCGACAACAAGGCCGGCAACCACATCACCATGACCGCCAATATACTTTGTGGCACTATGAATAACATAATCACAACCAAATTCAAGGGGTCTCTGCAAATAGGGTGAACAGAAGGTGTTATCGACGACGACAGGAATTTGCTTTTCATTGGCGATACGGGCCACCATTTCTAAATCCACAAGTTTCATTGTTGGATTAATGGGTGTTTCTATATATATACATGAGGTGTGAGGCTGAATAGCCTCTCTGACCGATGTTTCGTCCTGCATGGCGTGAAAATCGTGTGTGATGTGGTACTTTTCTTCTAACATGTGTAATAATCCAAAGGTGCAGCCATAAACGCCAGAGGAGCATAGAATATGATCACCTGTTCGCGTAAGGTGAATGAGTGTTGCTGAAATTGCGGCCATTCCGGAACTAAAGGCTAAAGCCCGCTCGCCATTTTCAAGTGTGGCTATGCGCTCTTCGAGAAAGGCGACGGTAGGATTGCCAAGGCGTGAGTAAATATAACCAGGGTCTTCTCCAGAAAATCGAGCTTCTCCTTGTTCAGAGGATTGAAAAACAAAGGTTGATGTTTGATAAAGAGGAGGGGCTAAAGCCTCTTGATGTTCCCAGGCGTTATAACCAGAATGAATCACTTCAGTTTCAAATTTTCTTTTCTTCATGAAGAAATCCTCCCATTGAATTTGGGCATGAATGCCTTAGTTTTATCATATGATCTCCAGTTATTTATTGAGAGCGTTTTCTGCTTTTGTGTCTATTCAAAGTTTTATTCTTAATTTCCTATGAATCGTTACAGACGATATATTATAATAGAAAGATGTTCCCTGAAATTTAGGAGTGATAAGATGAGTGAAAAGCAGAATATCATGCTAGTGGATGGGATGGCCTTGTTGTTTCGAGGGTTCTTTGCGACCTCGTTTAGAGGGAATTTCATGAAAACAAGTCAAGGCGTTCCCACGAATGGCATTTTCGGCTTTTTTAAATATTTATTAAATGCCATTGAGACGTTTCAACCAAGTCATGTGATTTGTTGCTGGGATATGGGAAGTCGAACCTTCCGTACAGACCTATACGCTCAATATAAAGGAAATCGTGAAGCCCCACCGGAAGAACTCATTCCGCAGTTTGATCTTGTGAAAGAGGCTGTCGAGGCTTTCGATATTCCGAATATCGGTATTGAGGGATACGAGGCGGATGATTGTATAGGGACACTGGCGAGACAGTTTGGCTCTATGAGTGATGTCCTCATTTTAACGGGGGATCAGGATATCCTTCAATTGGTGGATGAGACCATCTCTGTGGCGATTATGAAAAAAGGTCAAGGGAATTATGCTGTGTATCGCTCTCATAACTTTTATCAAGAAAGAGGGCTCCATCCTCATCAAGTAGTGGATTTGAAAGCTTTGATGGGGGACACCTCAGATAATTACCCGGGTGTTAAGGGGATTGGTGAAAAAACGGCGCTTAAACTTTTACAAGAGTACCACACGATAGAGGGGATTTTAGAAAATCTCGAAACGGTCTCAAAAAGTATTAGAGGTAAAATTGAGCGTGATTTGGATATGCTACATCTATCAAGAAAATTAGCAAGAATCCATTGTGAAGTCCCAGTTTCGTGTCCATTAGACGAAGCCTTGTATAAAATGGATAAGGAAAAGGTAAGAGTCAAGTTTGAAGAATTAGAGTTTAAAGGCTTGTTAAAATCGCTTGCTTAAAGCGGATGTTGCTTTTAGAAGACAAAGGCAATTTAATAAAAAAAGGTAGGAATCTACGTGAGATATAAAGGAACGAATCAAGCAAAACCGAATACCATTTTAGAGGTAGAGAAGCCACAAGAGTTGTTGCCCTTTTTACTTGAAAAAATGGCGCACCGTAGTCGAAATTCTGTTAAAGGCATTTTATCCCGTGGCCAAGTGTTTATTAATGAGCGTTCCATCACGCGGCACGATCATCAACTAGAACCAGGGGATCAAGTGGTGATCCGTTGGGGGACTGTCCTTCCTAAAAAAACGGGCGTCGAGATCATTTATGAGGATGACGATGTCATTATTATTAATAAACGCGCTGGTCTTCTAACGATTGCTTCACTGAAGGAAAAAGAGTTTACAGCTTATCGGCATCTCACCTCCTATGTTCGTGAAAAGAATCCTAATGATCGTATCTTTATTGTACACCGGTTAGATAGGGATACTTCTGGAGTGATGATGTTTGCGAAAAATGAACGAGCCAAGGAACGCTTGCAGAACTCATGGAAAAACATGGTTAAGGAGCGCAGTTATATTGCGTTAGTTGAAGGAAAAGTGACGAAAAAGCAGGATACCATTGTCTCGTGGTTTAAAGAAACAAAAACTCATAGAATGTATTCGAGCCGAAAGGTGAATGATGGGCAAAAAGCAGTCACCCATTATAAGGTGTTGCAAGCAAATGCGCGTTTTTCGTTATTGGAAGTCCGTTTGGATACAGGGCGTAAAAATCAAATTCGTGTTCATATGCAAGATATTGGGCACCCTATAGTGGGGGATAAATTATATGGTTCAACGCAAAATCCGATTGGACGTCTTGGACTGCATGCGGCCCTGTTGGCCTTTAGGCATCCAACAACCAACAAGATTCTAAGCTTTACTGCAGAGGCTCCTGATGCCTTTGATCGCTTATTTAAAAAACAGTAAAAAAGGCTCCTTTATGGAGTCTTTTTACTTTCGAGCGGGAGGAGCCATGAATTCAGGTCCAATGGGCTCTTTAATATGACGCTTTAATATGGCATCAATGTCATGTTGGGTTTCTGGATCAATGTTAAAGTCCATCATCTCATTTACGGGATCGACTTGATCTGGGCGTCGCGCACCCCAAAGAGCGATACTCGCACCTGGTTGATCTAAGATCCAGCGTACAGCTAAATCTAAAACAGTTTTACCGAAACGCTGTTGAGCAAGCGTTTGGAGTTCCTTTACAGCATTCAAGTATTGGCTAAAATGAGGTTCTTGGAATTTAGGGTCATTATTTCTTAAATCATCCCCTGTGAATTGGCGATGCTTTTCTATTTTTCCAGACAACAGGCCGCGACATAGGCTCCCGTATAATAAAGTATTGACGCCATTTTTATCACACCATGGAAGGATCTCCTTTTCAATCTCGCGTTCAAATAAATTATACGGTGGTTGAACAGTATGAAGTAAGGATGTCTTTTTAAAAGCCTCAAGCTGCTCTACTGAAAAGTTACTCACACCGATCGCTCTGATTTTCCCCTCGTTATAGAGATCGTACATGGCTTGAGCTGTTTCTTCGATTGGAATATTGGGGTCTGGCCAATGGACTTGATAAATATCAATATAATGGGTTTGGAGACGTCTTAATGAATCTTCAATTTCCTTCTGAATCCGTTCCTTCGCGCCGTTGCGGAAGACGTCTTCCCCTGTCCAATCCAGGCCGACTTTAGTCGCAATCACGATATCTTCACGTTTTCCAAATGCTTTTATGGCTTTCCCAACAATTTCTTCAGACCTTCCCTGGCCATAAGCAGGGGCAGTGTCAATTAAATTTATCCCTTGGTCAATCGCCGCATGAATGGTACGAATGGACTGATCTTCATCAGAACCGCCCCATTTCCATCCTCCGATGGCCCAAGTCCCTAAGCCGATACGAGAGGCCCTTATATTAGTGCGTTCAATTGTAAGAAATTCCATCAATGATTCCACCTTTGTAAACTTCTTTTCTATCAAGTTATCCGCTTTCTCAATATTTTAAACGAAGAATTAAACAAGTGCTTAAAAATAGATGTATTCGAGAGGGTTCATTTTTGGAAGATCAGTATAGAATTTCTGGTCATCAGAACGATGTGGATCATCACTCCAGAGTGCTCGCTTTCCTCATGCCTACAGGACTAAGGAAAGCTGCTAAGAGAATAGTCCTTGCAGAAAAATCGTGTTCTTACGATTTTTTGATGTGGGTAGGTCGGCGTTCGACGCACCATCGGGGTCCCCGAAAAGTGATCTTTACTTTTTGGGGTGGTAGTCGGGGTCCCCGAAAAGTGATCTTTACTTTTTGGGGTGAAGTTCCATTTCGCTCGGTTTTTCTAACCTTAAGGTGTATAATCTTTTTTTCTTGGTATAATGAATTGTATTACTTATACAAAGTAACGTAGGTGAAGGAGTAACGGATTTGGGAGAAACTAACAAGATGATGGCAGCATTGCGTGATGTGAGCAATGCTTTGGAGCAAGCTAATAGTCGATACTGTCTTTTGGAGGAAGCGGCATTATGGCTCCAAGGGGTGGATGTTCCTGTACATTCGCTTGTTCTAGCTGTTCAATGGGATACTTTTACTTATACATATAAGGCTTTTGAAGCATTTAATACAACTGCTATTGAGAAAGAGAAGCACTTTGACTTTTTTACTTTCCATTCTCAACAAATCAAAGTAGAGGTGCGCTGCTATTATAATACCGTTATCGCCACTGATCCTGATCGCTTGGCAGTAGAAAAGCAGGGGACATTGTTTTGGGTGAAGAGCCCCGATTATTATCTTCGGCATCTTGATCACAAGGATGAACGCTATCAAGCGATAAAGGCCTATTTGCAACGCGTGCAGTCTGAAAATAGTCAAGTGGCTAAACAAGCGTGGACGCAAGGCACTTATCAAGCCTGGTTAGAGAGGTTCGGGCCTCCAGAGGCTGTTGCTCAAGGGTTGATTGAGCACCCTTTCACCAAACTCTCTTCCCTAGGTTCTTGGCTGGGGGATTTACGAGGTAAAAAAGTGATTAATCTTCTCGGCTCGCATGGAACAAAGGCGATTGCCATGGCTTTATTAGGGGCAACGGCGACTGTTGTTGATATTTCAGAAGAAAATGCTCGCTATGCACAGGAAGTGGCTCAAGCCGTAGGCGTAGATTTAGAATATATTGTTTCAGATGTCTTAAGTCTTCCTGAAGCTATATTTAACGGGGACTATGATCTTGTTTTGATGGAACTGGGTATCTTGCATTATTTCGTAGACTTAGAGCCATTAGTCAAAGTGGTGACGCGGCTGCTCAAACAAGGTGGACGCCTGATTTTACAAGACTTTCATCCTGTTTCAACAAAGTTGATTAGTTCAAAAGGTAGAAAACACAAGGTGACCGGGAATTATTTTTCCAAAGAGCTGATCAGAACGGAAGTCGCCTTTACGAAGTTCTTAACAGATGAGTCTGAAACGGCTTATGTCTATGAACGCCAATGGACTATGGGTGAGGTAGTCACCGCAGTGGGGCAAGGGGGATTATTCATCCAACAATTGGATGAACAACCGAACATAAAGATAAATGACATTGGTCTTCCAAAAATTTTTACTATCATTGCAGAGAAACTCTAAAGTGTCGAGGCTGGGAGAAGTTTTTTAATTACAGAAGAACCCGAACTGTTTAATAATATTAATTAAATAGTTCGGGTTCTTGTATACAGGTGAAACGCTCCATCAAAATACTTCGCTTTCCACGGGCACGGCCTCAGCCTCAGCTAATTTTGGAATGGGTGATCTGTGTTCCAAAATATTTAGACCACAAATTCCCTGTTCCTGCGTCTACTAGATAGGCTTCGTAGTAAGCTTCCGCGGAATAACTCGAATTTTATTCGTGAAGTAACGCTCGTTGGTTCCCGTTGGACTAAGGAAAGCGACTAGGAGAATAATCTTCGCAGAAAAAATTGTGGTTCTTACGATTTTTTTGAGTCTTCGTATTTAGACTGCGCTCCTAATTTAATGTTGTATTTTTGAAATTTAATCGTTTGGTATTTGTGCTCACTTCATTTGTTTCGTCCCAGTCTGTTTTTCTATACATGCCTCTATTAGGTCCTTCGATCCGGGTGGAAAGATGTGTTTTTTGTGATTCGTGTAAGGATTCTGTAAATCTACTATCTTTCTATTGAATCGCTCTGTACTATATAAGGGGAAGACCTGTTCTTCATAGAAATCATAGAGGAGGAAAACGATGAAATCTAGTAAATGGATTAAAATCCTGTTAGTAGCGATGCTGCTTATTCCATTGCAAAGCTTTTTTGCACTAGAAAAGCCGGTTGTCCATGCAGAGACCGCCAACGATCCGGCCCCGTCCATCGCGCATAAGGGCGAGTACAAAGGGAAAATTTTATTTGATAATACTCACGGAGAAACGGCGGGAGCAGCAGATTGGGTGATTGATGGTGGTTTTTCAGACTTCGCCAATGCCATTGCTGACGAAGGCTATGATGTGCAAGAACTTCGGAAGACATCACCCATTACTTATGATGATTTAAAAGCGTATAAGGTTTTTGTTTTAGGGGAAGCAAACATACCGTTTAAAGCATCAGAGCAACAAGCCTTGCTCGATTATGTGACAAATGGTGGAAGCATCTTCTTTATTGGCGATCATTATAATTCAGATCGGAATTTAAACCGTTGGGATGCTGGCGAGGTGTATAACGGTTATCGTCGTGGGGCTTGGGATGATCCTACTAAAGGGATGAGTTCAGATGAAGCCCAATCCTCTGCTATGCAAGGGGTCACAAGCTCTGATTGGTTATCTGATAATTTTGGGCTTAAGTTTCGAAGTAATGCTTTAGGTGATATCACAGGTGGTGAGACGGTTGTTTCTCCAGAGGATTCCTTTGGGATTACTGAAGGTGTCACGACAGTTGAAATGCATGCGGGATCCACTCTTGCTATTACAAATCCTGATATTGCTAAAGGCTTAATTTATATGCCAAAAAATCCTCCAGCTTGGGGATCAGCAGTAGATGAAGGTGTCTATGATGGTGGCGGCATCGACGAGGGAGCATTCGCAGCAATTTCTAAAGTTGGAAAAGGAAAAGCGGCCTTTATTGGTGATTCATCTCCAGTAGAAGATCCAACAACAAAGTATCTTCGCGAGGACAATGGTGGAACGAAAACAACTTACGATGGTTTCTTGGGAGAAGGACAAGATGCTGTTTTTCTTACAAATACAGTAAAATGGTTAGCAGATCAAGAGGATTATACAAGTTTTGATGGGAAGGTCACCTTAAGTGAGAAGACGCCTTTAAAAGATTTTGAAAGCAACCCTGCGCTCTCAACGGAACCAGAAAAAGAGCCTTGGTCTAATCCTCCGAGTGGATATAAGTGGTGGGATCCAACCACCTTTGCTCCAGGCTCCTATGGTTCATCATCGGAGGCTGCTCCTCAGCCAACTTATGATTTTGTGCATCAAAAAGTCCTTCCGAATAATGGGTCTGAGTTTCAAATCAGACTTGAACTCAAAGGGTTAAATCCTAAGCAAACGGTCTCAAATCTTAAAGTTGGTTTGTATTTGACCCAAGGTGGGGCTCAAATTGGGCAGTTTGAAGGCGCCACTGCACCAGGCTATAGCGGTGAATTTTCAGTTACAGCGGATAGTAACGGCTATGCTTATAAGGATTTAAATGTAAAAGTAAAACCAGGGTCAACAGGAGCCGCTCGACTTCGTGTGAAACAAGCGGGTGACAACGCCTTTACAGAAGACGTGACATTAGGAGATGTTGATCCTGAACCATTACCTGATTCGGGGCCAACGCTTCCAGACCTATCTCCGATTGGTCAAGCCCGCTCACAATCTGATGGTCAGCTTGTGACAGTTGAAGGTGTGGTGACTTCAAATATCGGCACTTGGGGTGGAAAAGGCTTCTATTTACAAGATGATACTGGGGGTATTTACGTTTTCGAAAATACTGACAGTCAATTGAAATTAGGGGACAAGGTGAAACTTACAGCAGAGAAAACAACCTATAATGATGAAGTTGAATTATCTAATATCATCAAAGTGACAAAAGAAGGGACTGGAGAACTGCCTGAACCTAAAGTTGCTACTACGGTGACTAAGGATAATCAAGGGCAGCTCATTACCTTAGAAAAAGTTAAGATCAAGAATCTTGAACAAGTAGATAGTAATGGCACCTTTGAATTTGATGCAAAAAGTGGTAAACAAACGACACGAGTGCGTGTAGATAGCAGAACCGGTATTAACTATAATGACTGGAAAAAGCAGTATGCTAAAAGTGCTCATGTCACTATTACTGGCATTGCCTCTAATTTCAAGGGGACCTATCAATTAAAGCCAAGAATGGAAGAGGATTTTACGGCGCTCCCAGACCATAACCCTCCAGGCCATGATAATAATAATATAAAAAATTGGTTGAACTATATTGGAAATAAACTATTAAATCTCATCATATCTATTTTTCATTATTAAAGTAGATGAAGGTGAAAAGCACTGTAGAAGAGACAAAGTCTCAACCTACAGTGCTTTTTCTCTGGAATCAGGTCAAGCTATTTTTGAAATTTGATGTTTGATGTAAACATGTTGAACATAAAAATATTTCCCTAATCCTCCTAGCACCAATAAACCCGTACAGAAATAAAAGAGCATGGCGAAAGGCCGCAAGAGTAAATCTAGTAAACGAAATAAGCATAATGGTTTTCATCGCTACACTTCCTCTCGTTTTTCCAGCATAATTTGGAGAGGCGACCGGAAAAAGTGTAGAAAAAGGGTAATGATTTTTTCACCTTTTACGAGGTTGGGAGGGAATCGCATGTCACGGAGCATTGGAATATCGGGAAGCACGATTATGTCAGCTCCCGAGCAAATAGAAAATCTATTTGATTATGGTGTCAGTCATATCGAAATAGGCGAATTTCCTGACGAAGAGGCGTTTCAAAAGTTTTTACAGTTACATAATCAAAGGCATGTGACCTTTGGGGTTCATGCTCCGATTTATAGAAGTGGAAGCAAAAATGACTTATTACAAAAAGTAAAGTTCCCACCTGAAGTGGCGTGGGAACAGCTCGAGAAGGAGGCGAAGCGACTATCTTCATTAGGGGCCGATTACATTCTTGTGCATTTTCCTTTTCTTATTCATGACTTAGGAGAAGAGGGCCACCAAACGCTCGAACAAGCTTTGAGAAGGCTAAGTGACATCCAACGTCAACACGGGATAATGATTGTCTGCGAACCTAAGCTCGGAGTCGAACGTTCAGCTCTGGCGATTAAGACACTCCAAAGTCTCCCGATTGACACTTGGGGCAAATATGGATTAAAGCTCTGTATTGATGTCGGAGACTATGCCCTTGCCACTGGTGATAAGTTTCTAGACTACCTCAAAAAATGGAGACACTATGTAAAGATTGTTCATCTCCATAACATTGAATACAGAGGGGATAAATATTATTGGGTCCCGATCCATCCTTCGCATGAAGAAGACGGTCAGCATGTCCCATTAAAGGCAGTGATCGAGCAGCTTTCTCTGTCACCTGATGTCGTTTTTGTATTAGAGCATACGCCTCATCTTAACCCAGGCGATGCTTTTGTTAGAGAAGGGTTACACTGGCTACAAGAGCTACTAAAGATGAAGCCGATATGATTCATGATAGTGCGACTTTATCAGAGCAAACAGAGCTAAGTTATGGTCATTTGTTATTGGCGGAGAATAGTGTGATTAAAAGGCATATAGCTTCTGATACGGAGGCTTACATTTATAGAAATGTACGGATAATGGCTGCAGAGGAAAGGAAGGCAATCCGGCTAAAGATATTAAAAGATATTGATCAGGTGCTGTGTGCAACGCTGAATATCTTCCCGCTCTACCGGAACCGGGCAATATTTAATAAACATGAGACCTTACAAAATGTCGATATCAATGCAGAAGGTTGGATCGACTTTGATCGTCTCTGGTTTAAAGAGTGATAAGGGCAAGAAAAAACACCATGGCTACTTAGTGATAAGAAGCCATGGTGTTTTTATATTTTGAAGTATATAGGGTAGTGAAGGGCGCAACCAGGATTGAATGATGAGCCACAATTTAAACAATGCTGGGTGTCTAAGTATTCATGGATCGTATGCTCATACTTGCAGACTCCGCAGAGAATGGCTTTTTCGGCAAAGGATTCTTTTTCCCATACCTCGATGGGATGATCCTCAGCTTCGTTGTGACAGTGATAGCAAGGATAATACTTTTGACAACATTTAAACTTGATGGCGATAATATCACGTTCGGAAGCGTAATGTCGACAACGCGTTTCTGCATCAACGAGAGCTCCATAAACTTTGGGCATTTTTTTTCATCCTTTGTTTTTTAGAATCAGTAGCAGACCTCTGGCCACAAAGTCACTTCATATTGGAGTAAGTCACACAGGCTTTCTTCTATGCAATCCGTTTGCTTTTTCCAGCCTGGACCTTGTTAATAACTTTATAAATCCTTGGTGAAACAACAGCGGCCACAATGGTCAAAATAACATCCTTGGGTAAGGGAACGAGCATCCATCCCCAAGCCATTTTGTATGTAACAATAGAAACACCTTCTGGACTATGTGCCCACAATTTGTAGGCGTAGTACATATAAGTGGTCCCTAAAAAATAATTGAGCATTAACCCTACGACACTCGCGACTAGAAAAATCATAAAACCTCGTGTTTTACTCTTTTCGATGATCTTTCCTTCAACATAGGCAAGGAGGATAAAGGTTAGAACAAATCCAAAGCTCGTACTGACTAAAGTGGATAATCCCCCTGTGAAATTTGCAAACACTGGAATACCTGCCAGTCCTACAAGCATATAAACAGTCATAGAAATAGCGCCTAAACGGCTACCTAAAAGAGTCCCTGCTAGTAGTGCGACAAAGGTTTGCAGAGTAATAGGAACGCCACCAATGGGCGGTATAAATTGTGCGATGTTGGCCCCCACCGCCATCAGTGCTGCAAACATGGCAGCGTAAGTCATATCCAACGCCGTTAGTTTTCTTTTGGTCTGCTTCATCTTTCACACCTTCCTTAATATTTAGCTTATCCTTATCATAAAAACCTATTGATTATTTGTCAACCTATAATAAGTTTAGGTTAACAAATAATTTGCCCATTATCATACAAAAGCAAAGGATCAAAAAGGGAAAACGACGGTTAGATCATTTGACTCATATGGTTTGGGTCGGTGGGTGTTAAGGGGGAACCATAAATGCTTCAAGATACAAACAATTTACTTTTAGATAGAGTCAAAATAGATTTATAATAAGAGTATAGGATGAAGCAAATAGCCGTTTGATGATGATTTGGAAGTGTCAAAGTATGGCCCGTTTGAGGCATAAATTTAAAGAAATGCGGTGATCTTTTTGACTGTTGAACAAATTTTACAATTTAATCCGATGATCGCCAAGGATAAACCGAATAGCATTCATCGTAATAGTCTTTGTCCTTTTTGTGATATTGAACAGCTTGATGAAATCCTGGATAAGAGGGATTCTATAATTCTAGTAAAAAATAAATATCCGGTTGTTTCGGATACGTTTCCTACGGTTCTTATCGAGACAGATATATGCAATTCTGATTTTTCGAATTATGATTTACCTCATTTATATAAGCTTATGACGTTCGCTTTTGAGAAGTGGCTGGAGATGGAAAAGAGTGGAGCCTATCAATCGGTGCTCTTCTTTAAGAATCACGGACCTTTATCCGGAGGGTCGATTCGTCATCCTCATATGCAAATCATTGGCATGGACAGTGTTGATTATAGGGAGAATCTCAAAGAAGAATATTTCATTGGGACCGAGATTAATAAAACCGATGGGGTAGAGGTGAATCTCTCTACTCACCCTATGATTGGGTTTACTGAATTTAATATTATCTTTGATGATTTAGAAGTGTTAGATGAAGCGGCGCGGTCCATCCAGTCTATGTGCCATTATATTGTGAATCGGTTCAATGGCGGGAGCTGCCAAAGCTATAATTTGTTTTTTTATCATTGGTTAAATAAATTCTTCGTGAAAATAGTGCCGAGATACGTGACCACACCTTTATATGTGGGGTATGGACTTAGGCAAACCTATACAGATACTTCAGGGATGATTAAAGACCTGCAAGAACGCTATTTTTACTCCTATAAAGAAGAATAATGAACTGAAATAAGGAGGATTTATTAAGCATTTGACTTTTCCCATCACCTTTTTTTGCGTATGATAGTACTATTGGAAATTTGCTGCGGGTGGGCAGAAAAACCTATGCTGGATTCCAAGGTTAAAAACCGAAGGAAAGTATAGGTGTCTGCCTGTGATTGTTTCACTATGCTTTAACCCACATTCGGTGATTATAGGGCTGAATGTTATTTCATACTCAGACAAGGTGATGGATTTTTTATGGTCAAAGTTCTGCAAAAGCCGAAGCCGTGGTTATTCGTCTTAACAATCGGTTTGGGGATACTTCTCAATCCCTTAAATTCTTCTATGATTTCAGTTGCACTTGTACGCTTGCAACACGAGTTTGCTTTATCCGTTGCGACAGCATCCTGGTTGATTTCGGCCTTCTACTTAGCCAGTGCTGCCGGTCAGCCTGTTTTTGGAAAGCTCAGCGATATGTTTGGACCCAAGCGCTTGTTTTTAATTGGGCTGGCTATTGTCGCGTTAGCATCGCTACTTGCTCCCTTTTCTCCTAACTTTGGCTGGTTGCTTGTTTGCCGCGTTTTACAAGCTATAGGTAGCTCGACCCTTTTCCCAAGTGGCATGTCAATGGTGCGAAAGTACATTACGGAAGGTCAAGCAAAAGCCCTAGCTACACTTACCGTTTTTTCTTCCATTTCAGCGGCCTTTGGGCCATCTATCGGGGGATTTCTCATTGAATCGTTGGATTGGCAGTCAATCTTTTTAGTTAACTTTCCGTTTATTATCGTTTCTTTTGTGTTAGCATTATTTGTTTTACCTAATAAGAAAATGGAAAAAATTGATCTAAGTCGTATTGACTTTGTCGGGATTGCACTGTTTGCTGTGGCGATGGTTACCTTTATTTTATTTCTTTTATCATTAGGGGAGAGCATCCGTTGGTGGTCACTTCCTATAGCTTTAGCAGGGTTTATTGTTTTCTACTATTATGAAAAACATCGGAAGGAACCTTTTATTGATTTAAAAACCTTAAAAAGCAATAAGAATCTTTCGTTTGTTTACTTGCAGTATATTTGTATCAATTTAGTTTTTTATTGTTATTTCTTTGGTCTTCCGATTTTCCTACAAGACGTGCGTGGCTATAGTGAAGGGCAAACAGGATTAATTATGTTGGCCATGGCTGGATGTGGGGTGTTTGTTGCACCAATTGCCGGGCGGTGGATTGATAAAAGTGGCTCTAAACCGCCGCTCATATCAGGAGCAGTGACCATTCTCTTAGGGACGATCTTGCTACTAACCATAGGAAACCATTCACCGTTGTGGTGGTTAATTATTATTATGATTATCCTAGGGATGAGTAATGGCTTTAACAATATTTCAATGCAGACCGCTTTGTATGATAATGTGACCCCTGAAGAAACGGGGGCAGCGTCTGGGTTGTTTCAGACCAGTCGTTATCTTGGTTCGATATCTTCTTCAACGATTCTCGGTTTATTATTTAGTGAGCATCTAGATATTGCCCATTTGCACACTGTTGTTTATGTGTGTATAGTAGGGGGTCTTTTGGTCCTTGCTCTTAGTTTGCGCCTGCCAAGTAAGCGTAAAAAACGTGTGGCATAAACATAGACATAACGCCTTCCTTGTATAACAGGGGAGGCGTCTTTATTTGAAAATGAATGTATAGGATAGACGAAAGAGGAAGGAACTTCTTCGATAAAGATTTAGTGGCAGCAGCCATTTGTGGGTGCAGACCCTTTTTTGTGAATCAGCGACTTCTTTGGTGCGCGCGCAACGCTGTTTTGTTAGTTTCAACCTTGTTTCGTGCACCTCGGTTTACGAATTAAGCCAACAAGATCTCGATTTGGGAAAAGGTTAAATTTCAATAAAATAACATATGCTATGTCACACAGTTTATTTTCATAGACGCTACGCCTATAAAATCATGGAGCATGTTACTGGAGGCTACGAGATGAAAAGTTCAAAAAAACTTCTTTTACTGGCCATGCTCATTGTCCCGTGGTTAACCTTACCTCTACTGGGGCGAAAGAATATAAAAAAATATTTTTTATCGGCTCTTTTGATGTGCATTTTCACCAAAGGGATTGATGTCTTTGGTCGAAAGAAAAACTGGTGGGAATTTTACAAAGGCATTCGCCCATTAAATAGTATGGATATGCTCAATCTAGGCCCTTATTTTATTATGAGCTTTTGGATGCTGCGATTGACTTACGGGAGATTCCTACTGTACTTATTGTCCAATTCCCTTCTTCATTATTGGTTCATATTTAAGGGAGGGCTGAAATTTACGAGCCAGCACAAAATTCTTTCCTTAGTAAAATTAACGAAATTTCAATACCTTATCGTTGATTTTTGTAGAGCGTTACTTTTATATGCTTTTCAATTCTCTAAGGATTGGATAAGTAACCGGAGGAGGCTCAATAAAAAAGAGCCAGTGTCTTGAAGCCTTCAATGGGCATAAAAGCGAGAAAAGCTTTACATTTTTTAATTGCGTATCGGGCTGTGACGCGCTAATATGAGTGAGAACTATAGCTTCGGATATTGAAAGGAAGACTCACTGTGGTACAACATGAAGTCCATGCGTTTTTAGAATCCTTTTATGAGAAAAAGACGCCGCGAGATGGTAGGCATCTACGGGCGATGGAGCACTTGCTTCAACTGTTTAACATCGATCTCGAACAATTTAAGATTATCCAAATTACCGGCTCATGTGGCAAAGGATCAACAGCTGCTTTTATGGCATCCATATTGAAAGAGGCTCAGATTTCCTATGGACTATTTACAGGCCCCCATCTTATTGATTATGAAGAGCGCTTTGTTATAAATGGCGAACGAATGGAGAGTGATGACTTTCAACGGATTGTCTTGCGGATAAAAAATACTCTAGGGCCGCGGGATCTTCAAGATGTTGGTCACATGCATTTAATGATATTAATTGCCTTACTTTGGTTCCTAGAGCATCAAATAGGTCTCATTGTATTTGAAAACGGGGCGGGCGGGGCCAGTGATCCATCCAATGTATTTAAACCTATGATTGCTTGTCTAACAGAGATCACTTTAGATCATATGCATTTATTAGGTGATACCATTGAGGCGATTACGCGAGATAAGGCTGCCATCATCAAACGGGAAACAGCCGCGGTGATTTGCGGCATGTTTAATGAAACGGCGCGCCAGGAGCTCTTTACACTTGAAAGGGAGCTGAGTCGTCAGTTTGCATTTATCGGGCGTGATTTTCATTGCGTAGAGAGAGAGGAAGGCTTTACTTATAAAAGCTCACATTGGCAGTTCGATTCACTCACGCCCAGTTTATTAGGAGATCATCAATATCAAAATGCAGCGAATGCTATAAGGGTGATGGAAGCGCTAAGTACATTAGGCTTCAATGTTTCCGAAGAGGCGATTATCAGAGGCATTCGAAGGACGGTTTGGCCGGGACGATTAGAGAAGTTTAGCCGGCGTGAATGTGCGGTTTACTTGGATGGTGCGCATAATCCTTTTGAACTCAAAACCTTAAGCCACAATCTGAAGACACGAAGCATTTTGCCCCAATTAATTATGGTTTCTTTTGCTTCGCGGAAAAATATTGTGGCTATGCTACGAGCCCTGCATTTTCCTCAAGCCCGATATATTGTGGTCCCTTCGCCTTTTGTGGAAAGAAGACAAAGCAAGGAAGCTGTGGAAGCTGCTTTTCATGAGGTTAATCTTGACTATATATATGCCGAGGGTGTGGCTGAGGCGATGGGTGTTGTGGACTCGAGGCTCAGGCCAGAAGAGACCTTGCTCGTTACAGGTTCACTCTATTTAGTCGGAGAGATGCGAAAATGGCTCTTGGAGGCAGGAGATGAGATTCTGGAATGACCATTCATACAATTAAGGAAGCTGAGGATCTGGTGTATCAGTCCTTTTTAAATGCACAGCCATTTATATTAGAGGCCGATGATGCGCTGACAAGGGATATTTCCTTGGCCCGGCAGCTGTTAGATGCGGTTGGCTCCCCGGATAAAGGGCTGCGGACCATTCTAGTTACAGGGAGTAAAGGGAAAGGGTCAACGGCACGATTGATCGCCGCTCTTTTAAGTCACATGGGATGGAAGGTTGGGCTTTTTACTTCCCCACACTTGGTCCATTTCACAGAAAGAATTCGTGTAGATGGACAAGCAATCTCTGAGGAGGATTTTATCAGACTTATGGGAAAGGCTGCTCAGCCCATAGAGGAGATTTCAAATTCGCTATCACGGGAACATTATTTAGGTCCCATAGGAATCACTCTGACGATTGCTTGTCTTTATTTTAAAGAGCAGAAGACGGATATTCAGGTCATTGAGTGTGGCCGTGGCGGGCGCTACGATGAAACCAATGTACTAGAAAATGAGTGGGCGGTCATCACACCGATCAGTTTAGAACATGTAAAGCAGTTAGGTCCAACGCTTCGGGAAATTACTGATCATAAATTAGGTATTGTCAAAAGCATAACGAGAGCGGCTTTTATCGGTCGGCAAAAGGAGAATGTTCAGCACCAAATAGAAGCACGTCTTCATAGACGTCCTGTCTTTTATTATGAACGGGCCTTTGCACCTTCTAATGTTAAGATGATGTTCTCGGGGACTTCTTTTGATGTAAAGACTGAGCGGATGACTTATAAAGACCTTCTTGTCCCATTGTTAGGAGCGTTTCAAGCGGAAAATGCGGCACTAGCGATCAAAGTATGTGAAGAGATAACTGAACATCCTCTTGATGTCGAACTTGTTCGGGAAGCTTTTAGAAAGGTGCAATGGCCAGGGAGATGTGAAGTCATTGCAACGCAGCCACCAACACTTTTAGATGGTGCAATACATCGTGAATCCGCAATGTATTTAAGTCAGCTTATCGATCATTTAGAGGTGTCACGAATCGTAACGCTCATTGCGGTCTCAGATGATAAGGATTATGAAGGGGTTATTGATGTTTGTGCACAGTTTTCCGAACAGCTGATTATCACTGAACCTGAGCATTCTCATAAGACTTTTCCCGTAGAGGCATTGCCCCTTGCCAAAAGAAAACAACAGAAAAGTGTGAGAATCATTCCTCTCCGAGAAGCAATAAAAGCAGCAAAAGCGCTTCATCCTGAGCTGATCTTAATTGTCGGGACACAAACGGCAATCGGTGAGGTAAAGAAGGTGTATGGTCATTCGTTATTGAATATAGGGAAATAAAACGTTTACATAATTGTTGAAATTTCCAACGACATTGTTAAGGAAAGATTGTAAACTATGATAAAAAGGAGGGATCAGATTTTGGATGCTATTAGTATCATCGCAGAAGATAAAATTAAAAGGGCCATAAAAGAGGGTGAATTTAAGCATCTTCCGGGTAAAGGCAAGCCATTAGAATTTGAAGATCTATCCGCTCTTCCTGAAGATTTACGTATTGGTTATAAACTCTTAAAAAACGCTGGCATCATTACAGATGAAAAACAATTAAATAAAGAAATTTTGAATTTACGCGACCTCATTTCGGCCTGTGATAATGAGGAAGACAAAGCGGTCTATGAGAGAAAGCTTAACGAGAAAACCGTGCGCCTCCAAAAGCTTATTGATGAAAAACAACTTGAGCATACAGCAACATACCGAAAATATGAGCACAAGATTAATCAAAAGTTATACAAATAAGGATAAATGAAAGTTTTTGTTTAGAATTATAGGTTGCAGAAGCTGTTGAGATTCCTCGACAGCTTTTTGCTTTCTCATAGAAGTAACAGTCAGAAGTAGTCAGGCATTCGGATAAGCAGTCTACACAGAATGGATAGTCTGAGTCTGAAGGAGATGATGCTTTAATACCTCGAGTCTTAGCGGGAACATGCCTCCTCTTAAACGTCGTTCCTGGATCTCTTTCCGAAATGATCATGAACTTTTCTCATTCTAGCCGTCAATTCATAAAGAAAAATATAGGGTGGGGAGGAAGAGATGGAGCAGCTTTTTCCCTTTTTTCTTAATTCTGTTCTTTACCTCTCTCCATTATTCATGCATTATGAAAATATTAACACCATTAAGGAGAGGTATGTCATGAAAGTACGGAAGGTGATTGTTTTCTTACTGGTAATCTCTTTTATAGCTACGTTTTCGCTCTCTTTATATTTTTATTTGAAAGCGTTTAACTTCGATACGCGCTTAACAACTGACCGTAAGATTAAAGAGCCGCAATATCACTTTATTCTGATCCCGGAAGAGATGGATAACCCATATTGGCACTTAGTTGAAAAAGGGGCAAAGGCTGCTGGGTCAGAAATAGGGGCTGCCGTTGAGTATAGTGGACCGATTCAGACGAATGTTGAAGCCCATATCAATGAGATTGATACCGCGATTGCCTCTAAAGTAGATGGCATTATTACTCAAGGGATTGGGTCAAAAAATATGACGGCTATCATTAATAAGGCCATTCAAAAAGGCATACCTGTTATTACCATCGATTCAGATGACTCGGATAGTCGGAGGAATGCCTACATTGGGACAGATAATTATAGTGCCGGTTATATGGCGGGGAAAGCCCTGATTAAAGCTATGGGGGGAAAGGCGGAAGTGGGGGTTGTCACTGGGAACTTTGAGTCGGCCAATGAAAAGGAACGCGTTGCTGGATTTAAAAAGGCAGTGGCTGAGGCTCCTCATGTCCATATTGCTGATATCCAAGAGTCCCATATTACAAGAGTCCAGGCGGCAGAGGTGGCTTACAATATGGTCGTGAAACATCCAAAAATCAATGCCTTTTTTGGGACGAGTGCTCTTGACGGTATCGGCATTTCGGCAATTGTTCAGCAGTTGGATCTGAAAAAGGGGATCTTTATTATGGCCTTTGACACTTTAGATGAAACACAGAATCTGATGAAGAAGGGATATATTGATGCCACAATCAGTCAAGAACCCTATCAAATGGGATATGAGAGTGTAAACATGATGGTGGATCTATTAAAGGGAAAGCAAGTCAAGGCGGTCAATCACACGAGGACGCAGGTGATTACGGCTAAGGATTTGCCGATCAAGGCTGCCTTTTCGAATAGAGGTGTGCCCAATGATTAGGATTCGAACGAAGCTGATGATTTTTTTCCTTATTGTTATTTTTCTGATGAATGCAGTGGCCTATTTTTTATTTCAAAATGGTCAAAAATCAATTGAGCAATATGATGATTTCTTAATGCGCTACTATTTACTCAATGATATTTCACAAAAGGCGAACAGTGTCTATGAAACATTAAATGATTATATGGTTGAACATGATCCTAAATATTATGCCGACTATTTAGTGGCGAGGAAGACATTAGGAGAAGACCAGGAGAAACTTTCAGTGGTTATTAAGGAACAAGCCAATCAATTAGTCGTAGATAATTATATTAATATGATCACCAGTTTTTTAGACGAGTCCGGGATTGTTTCGGATGCTTTTCAAAAGCAGAATATCGATGTTTATTCTGAACATTTATCCGAGGTTTTGAAGATAAAGCAATACATTTTGAATACAACGCTTACGTTAATTAATGGTGAGCTCACACAATATAAAGGACTTTATCATGACTTAGATAAAAAGAATACTTACTTTCAATCCATGGGCATCTTTATGTTTATTGCCACGATTCTACTTGCGATTTTGTTTGCCCTTTGGTTTTCCCGGGGGATAACTCGTCCAATAGGAAGATTGACAAGAGCGGCTCAGGAGATATCGAAAGGGAAAATGGATGGCCCGCCAGTGGTAGCCAATACGAGAGATGAGATGCGGTTTTTAGCCCGAACGTTTAATGATATGCGAGGCAATATTAAAAACCTCATTGAAGAAATTGAAAAGAAATCGCAGCTTGATCAGCTTTTGAAGGAAATGGAGTTGAAAAATTTACAAAGTCAGATTAATCCGCATTTCTTGTTTAATGTCCTAAATGTCATTTCTAAGACAGCGTATTTAGAAGGCGCAGATCGTACCAGTGATTTAATAACATCAACAGCTTCGATGCTCCGCCACAATCTTAGGAATTTAGATCGACCGACTACATTAAAAAAAGAAGTGGAGATTATTCAAGACTATTTCTTTATTCAAAAAGCAAGGTTTGGAGAGCGTGTCAGTTTTGAAATGGATATAGATCCTGCTTGTTTGGAATTCCCAGTACCTAATCTTATTCTCCAACCCATTATTGAGAATGCCTTTACTCATGGTGTGGAATCACGGGAAGAAGGAGCCGTCATTCGTTTAGTTGTTCATGACAATGAAGATAACATTATTATATCGATTATGGACAATGGAGAGGGGATCGATGCTGAGACAAAGGCACGCTTACTTCGATTGGAAGAAACTCCACCCCATACAGGATCTGGATCTCACAGCAGGTCAACGGGATTAGGTTTTATTAATGTAATGAAACGTTTGCAGCTTTTTTACCGAAAAACAGATATTTTTACGATCAAGACCGAGCGGGGAAGAGGGACGACGATTCAACTCAGGCTGCCAAAACAAGAAAGTCAAGAGAACAGGGTGTCAGCAGTGTCTTTAGCTTAATGATTAGGGGATTCAGTAGGGGAGGAGTAGGTTATGGTTAAACGATTACTTATCGTTGATGATGAAAAAATAGAAAGAGAGGCTTTAAAAAAGATGATTGGGGAGGCTTTTGATGACCTTGACATTGTGGATGAAGCTGTAAATGGTCGTCAAGCGATTGAAAAGGCTAAAGCATTAGCCCCTGATATTATTATGATGGATATCAAAATGCCGGGGATCGATGGCGTCGAAGCTGTTAAACAGATTCGTAAAGAACGGCCAAAAATAAAATTCATCATGGTCTCTGCTTACAATACTTTTGATTATGCGAAACAAGTCATGCGCGAAGGGGTCAAAGAATATCTACTCAAGCCCAGTCGGAAAACAGAAATCATAGAAACGGTGCAAAGAGTATTACAAGAGATTGAGACTGAGGAGAAGCAGGAGAAGGAAAGTCAAAGTTTAAGAACCTCCTATAATAAGGCTTTATCCTTTGTCCAATCGGAATGGGTCTCTGCTCTTTTACTTGATCATGTCCAAGAAAGTGAAAATGAAGAGTGGGAGTCGCTATTTAATCCCGAGGCGCAAGAAATATATGCGTTGGTTTGTCGGCTTTTATCAGTAGGGCACGAAGAAGCATTGGAAAGACGAAGGGCGTGCTATGTCTGGATTAAACAGTGGTTTCGTCAGGAAGGTAAAGGATTTGTTGGGCCGATGTCTGGAGAACATATCCCTGTGTTTGTTCTCAGAAAAAAAGTAACGGATGTCACTTATCAATCTGAGGCTGTGCAATTGGCTAAAGCCTTTCTTCGCGAGTTTGATCAGCACTTCAGTGAAGCTCAGATTAATGTCGGCATGGGGACGCCTGTCGCTTCAGCCAATGATTTCGCTTCCTCCTATAATGAAGCGCTTATTGCTCTTGAACATACAAACGAAAATGTCAGATCTTCCTATTACCATTCATCGTTTAATAAACATCAGCAGCAACCAACGATAGATTTTCAAACGGAGCAAGCGTTGATTACGGCCGTGAAAAACGGAGAGGTAGAGCATGTACCGGCTGTCTTTCAAGCGTACTTTTTAACATTAGAGGAACATTTAAAAGGGGATATAGATCGTATTGGTGAGAGTGTGTGGGAGTTATGGGTCGTCCTTTCTCGCATGCTTAAAGATATGGGGATCTCACTTCCTCTTCTTAAGCCCTCTTCTCTCTCATTGGGACAACTTAAAGACACAGCACGAGCCTATCTTGTGAAAATTGCTGAGGAGATTTCAAGTTGGCGGGAGCAGGATATGGAGGGGCTGTTATATCAAGCAAAAGAGTATATAGACAGTCATTATACTGAATCGCTCTCGCTAGAGGATGTGGCCAATCATGTGCAATTGAGTCCCTACTATTTTAGTAAGCTCTTCAAAGAAAACTATGAGATGACATATATTGAGTATTTGACAAAACAAAGGATTGAGCACGCTCAGAATTTATTAAAGACAACAGAGCTTTCGCAAAAAGAAATCTGTTATCAGGTAGGCTATCATGACCCTAATTATTTCAGCCGTGTCTTTAAAAAGTGGACAAAGCAATCGCCACGGGAGTACCGTCGGCAGGAGAAATAGTATAAATGTAAGCGTTGTGCAAAAAAGTGAAGAAAGATAACAAAAAAGTGCAGGAGATGCTCCGCAAATGTCAGATGGTATCCCTTATATTTATAGTACAGCGCTTACATAAGTGAATTTAAGGCGCTGCTAAAAATAGAAAAGGGGGAAGACCAGTGAAGAGGAGTCTTGCTGTACTTTTAGGTTCTATCCTTGCTTTAGCTATGATCCTCACGGGGTGTGGAAAGTCTGATACAGCGGCCTCTGAAGGCAGTGATTCTAGTGATGGAGGCAAGTTAGAGATTTTTAGTTGGTGGACAGCCGGTGGGGAAGCAGACGGATTGAACGCTTTAATTGATGTCTTTAATAAAAAGCAACCAGATATTGAAGTGAAAAACGAAGCGGTTGCTGGTGGTGCTGGTTCTAACGCCAAGGCTGTTTTGGCGACACGCATGCAAGGAGGGAACCCACCTTCGACCTTCCAAGTGCATGGCGGTGCTGAATTGATGGCTTATGTTGATGCAGGGAAAATGGAGCCTTTAAATGATTTATTTAAGAAAAATGGCTGGGATGGAAAATTTCCAGAGGACCTCATTGATATGGTAAGTAAAGACGGCAAAATATACGGCATCCCAGTTGATATTCATCGTGGTAATGTCCTTTGGTATAACAAAAAGGTTTTTGATGATAACAATCTTCAACCCCCAAAAACCTTCGATGAGTTTTTCGATGTTGCCGATAAGTTAAAGGCTAAAGGGATTACGCCACTCGCGATTGGTGACAAAGAAGTTTGGGGATCTACCATGGTCTTTGAAAATATTCTTCTAGCCGAACTTGGACCTGACAAATATAAGCAATTATGGACTGGAGAAGTCACATTTGATGATCCCGCTGTTAAGAAATCTGCAGAGATTTTCAAGAAAATGATAGGTTATATTAATGACGATCACAGTTCACTTGCTTGGCAGGATGCCTCACAGCTTGTTGCTGATGGCAAAGCCGCTATGAATATCATGGGTGACTGGGCTAAAGGATATTTTACAAGTAAAAATCTGAAATATAATGAAGACTTTGGTGCGGTTCCAACACCAGAATCGGATGGTTCCTTCATGGTGGTTGCCGATACTTTCGGTAAGCCCAAGGGTGTAAAAAATCCAGATCAAGTTGATAAATTTTTGACTGTTCTCGGTTCAGTCGATGGTCAGGATGCTTTTAATCCCAAAAAAGGATCAATTCCAGCAAATGTTGATGGGGACACGTCTAAATACGATGATTACAGTAAACAAGCCATGGATGACTTTAAAACAGATAGCTTAACACCGAGTCTTGCGCATGGTTCAGCAGCTCCTCAAGGCTTTATGACTAAAGTTGATGAAGCGGTTAACGTGTTTGTCACACAGAAAAATGTGGATAATTTTATTCAATCGTTAACGCAAGCAAGCTCATTACTGAAATAGGAAAGCTGAAAAAAGGAAGAGGAGGGTCCCTCCCCTTCCTTTTCATAGCCAAAGAGACTTCATGTTTTTACTAGGAGGGAAGCTATCATGTCAGATATGGTGACTCAAGGCAGACCAAGACTTTCAAATCAGCCGGCATTTAAGCCTCGGCGAAGGCGCCGCATGAATGCAGATAGATGGATTGCCCTTGGTTTCATATTACCGTCAATCATATTAATTGCAGTGTTTGTTTATGGGTTTATTGGTTGGACTGGCTACGTTTCTTTGAGTCAGTGGAATTCCTTTCTCCCTGATTTTTCCTTTGCAGGATTCGATAATTATGCGTATATTTTCAAGAATTTTAGATTCCAAGCTGACCTTAGGAATACAATCTTTTTTACACTTTTCTTCATTATCGCAGTGGTGATATTAGGACTCGTGCTCGCGATATTTATCGATCAAAAACTAAAAGCAGAGTCGCTCTTTAGAAATATCTTTCTTTTTCCAATGGCATTATCCTTTGTTGTTACAGGGGTTGTTTGGCGTTGGGTATTAAGCCCATCGACGGGTGTCAATTTATTTCTTGAACATCTCGGGATTCATTTGAAATGGTATACGTCGACAGCCATCTTTCCTCATATTCATATAGGGATGATTGATTTTGGGATTCCAGCAGCTGTAATTCCAGTTGTCATTGCGGCGACATGGCAACAAACAGGGTTTTCGCTGGCAATGTTTCTTGCTGGACTTAGGGGGATACCTGATGAACTGCGGGAAGCAGCCCGTATGGACGGTGCGACAGAATTGCAGATATATTGGAAAGTGATTCTACCACAATTAAAACCGATTATGTTTAGTGTCATTATTATCATGGCCCATATTTCTCTTAAAATCTTTG
This sequence comes from Pullulanibacillus pueri, assembly GCF_014639255.1. Lineage (GTDB taxonomy): Bacteria > Bacillota > Bacilli > Bacillales > Sporolactobacillaceae > Pullulanibacillus > Pullulanibacillus pueri. Next base: position 37,107 of record NZ_BMFV01000006.1, on the reverse strand, counting down.
ATCTGATCTATACGATGACAGGCTCAGGAGCCAACTATGTGACGGATATGCCCGGAGTGAATATGTTTGAGACGACCTTTAAGGCTAATTATTATGCACAGGGGGCGGCGATTGCTATGATCATGCTCCTTTTAGTGGCCATCTTTATCGTACCCTATCTTATTAAGAGCCGGAAGGGGGACGCTTAAATGACAGGGCGATTATCCCGGACATTCGTTTATGTGTTTCTTATTGTCATGGGGGTCTGTTTTCTTATCCCCGTTTATGTCATGCTCGTGACGAGTTTAAAACCGTTCGATCAAGTTTCACTCGATACGATGTGGAAATTGCCATCGACGATCGATTGGGGCGGTTATGCCCAAGCTTTTTCGAAGCTGGCACCCAATTTTTTAAACTCTATCTATCTCGTTGTTCCAGCCACTTTGATTTCTGCTTTATTGGGTTCACTTAATGGCTACGTGCTTTCAAAATGGAAGTTTAAAGGGGCGGACTGGATCTTTACTATCATTTTATTTGGGATGTTCATTCCTTATCAAAGTATTCTCATCCCCTTGATTCAGTTTATAAGGAATATCGGCCTTTATAATACAATACCAGGGTTGATTCTTGTCCATGTCGTTTATGGTATTCCCATTACGACGCTTATGTTTCGAAACTTTTATGCCAGCATTCCGGATGCCCTCATCGAATCCTCACAAATTGATGGGGCAGGCTTCTTGAGAATCTATCGTTATGTGGTGATGCCGTTATCGATTACTGGGTTTGTTGTTGTGGCCATTTGGCAGTTTACGAATATTTGGAATGAATTTTTATTTGCTGTCACCGTGACTTCCTCTGATAAGCAACCGATCATGGTCGCTTTACAAAATTTAGCAGGTAGTCAGGTTGTTGAGTGGAACGTGCAAATGGCAGGCGCGATTCTGGCCGCCTTGCCAACGCTTTTAGTGTATATCTTACTAGGGAAATACTTTATCCGTGGCATGCTTGCAGGTTCTGTTAAGGGTTAATAACAAAGCTCACCCGAGTGAGGGCTCCAGATGTTAGACGAATTAACATCTTGGGTGCCGTTCACAAGGGTGAGCTTTTTTAAACGTCAGAATGTATAACATTATGGTTATCAGGACGGTGTGGATTTCCGCTCCAATCCACTTGGTGTTGACGATGCCTTTTGGTAAAAAACATTTTAATGCCCAACTGAATGAGTGCCGGGTATGCTTTTTCACCCAGATTTTCTAACACTATAAGAAATCAACATGGCGGTTAAAGAGCGTACCACCAATGCAACTCATTTATTTAAGACTTTTGCTTTCGAGAGACTCTGACAACATTGAAAATGCTTGCGGCTAAACCACCCCAGAGAATGACCATACCGATGATCATCATCGTTATTGCGCTTCCTGACATATTAGCTGGCCTCCTCTTTTTCTGATAATGTCCTTTTCCACTTAAATGGTGTGAGAATAATACCAATAATCATTGTGAGTGCTGTCACAATAACCGAAACCATTAAGAATGGAATGGAGTAATCCCCACCACCATAAGGTGTTTGGATGTCCTCAATGACACTCTTCACCATCATGTAGCCAAGTACAAGCGGTGTGATAACACCTAAGCAAGCCTTCCACCAGAAGACAAGGCGGATATCAGAAATGGCATTGGCGTGCTTTTGAAACGTATCAAGCTTCCGAAAGACCCAAGCGATTAAAATGACCTCGACAAGTCCAGCGAGAGCAATGCCATATTGATTGACATAGTGATCAACAGTGTCTAAGAAATAGAGTCCACCTCGTGAAGCATAAAAAAGAGAAATCAGAGCTGAAAGACCTGCACCAATCACCACTGCTGTCTTACGAGACATTTGGAATTTATCCTGTACCGCTGAAACATAAGCTTCCACAATGGAGATTAAGGAAGACAGCCCGGCAAAAATAATCGATAGGAAAAATAAGACCGCAAAAGGCACTTTTAAAGCCGGCAATGTATTTATAATTTGTGGGAGGACGACAAAAACAAGATTAACGCCACCTTCGACGACATCTCCCACCTCTTTCCCTTGCGTTTGGGCCATAAAGCCTAGTGCTGAGAAAATACCTATCCCAGCAAGGAGTTCAAACCCTGAGTTGGCGAACCCTGTTATAAAGGCATTATTGGTGATATCGGATTTCTTTGGAAGATAACTGGAATAAGCGACCATAATCCCAAAAGCAATAGACAAGCTGAAGAAAATCTGTCCATAAGCGGCAACCCAAACATTACCACTCCAAATTTTGTGCCAATCCGGAGTGAAGAAGGCATTAAGTCCTTCCGCAGCACCAGGTAAGGTGACCGCCCGGATGACAACAATAGCAAAAAGAATGACTAATAGAGGGATAAAAAATTTATTGGCCTTTTCTATCCCTTTGCGCACGCCTTTAAATAGCACGATAAAAACAACGATCCACACAAGGATAAGGGGAAGGAAAACCTGCCAGACGATGCCCCCGAAACTTCCTGGACTTACTGTGGCAAATTGCGCATAATCTTTTTGGAAAAAGCCCCCTGTATCGGATCCCCAATCTAATTTAAAAGAGAACCATGTATAGGCGACAGCCCAAGCCACGATGACTGCATAATAGCTGGAAATAACGAAAGAGACAACCACTTGCCACCAGCCTAGCCATTCGCCGCCTTTGCGTGAGATTCGACCTAATGTGAGCGGTGCCGACCCACGGTATTTGTGTCCCATTGTGAATTCAAGAATGAGTAAGGGGATACCGGCTGTTAATAGGGCGATCAAATATGGAAGGAAAAAAGACCCTCCGCCATTGGCGTAAGCAACGGCCGGGAAACGCCAAATGTTTCCGAGTCCGATAGCAGAACCGATAGCAGCCAGAATGAAACCGGCTCGTGATCCCCATTGTTCTCTGCTCTTCATTGTAGTACCTCCTTATAAAGTTAAGAAAATTGCCTTTTGTGTTACTCTTAGAATAAGAGTTAGTATACAAGAAGTGACTTACTCTGTAAATAGAATTATGAAAAAATATAGAAAAAACCCGCTTGTTCGAAAAACGTATCTGGATTCTTGAAAGCTTGTTATGGATAGTGAGGAGGGGGGCACTTCAGTCCACTTGCTTATAGGCGGTAAATTTTGAATAAAAGCTTTTTCAGTGTCTTAATAAGGGTCTAGGCTCGGCTTCTCTTAACCTTAAAAATTCTGTTATAGTAAAAGGAAATAAAAAGTTCATGACTTGAAAAGGAGAGAGTCCAATGAAGCCCTTAATCCTTGCATCCTCTTCGCCGCGTAGAATTTCTCTTTTAGAATCACTAGGCTTTCCTGTCAAAATAGCCAAGTTTGAGACCGATGAAACCTTTGCTTACTCTCTTTCAGTGGAAGAAGTCGTTATGGAATTAGCCCAAAGGAAAGCTTTAAATGCACTTCACCATGTGAAGGGAGTAGAGGAGGGTATTATTATTGGCGGTGATACTGTTGTTGTTTTAGACGGTGAGATCATGGGGAAACCCCGAAATGAAGAGGAAGCCTTTTCTATGATTAATGCTTTACAAGGGAGGACACATGACGTTTATAGTGGTCTCGTTTGTATTGATTATGAGTCTCAAAAGCAGCTGGTGCGATGGAAAAGGACAAAGGTCGTTATGAAACATATTGATAATGACACCATTTGGAGATATATCAAATCAGGAGAACCTATGGACAAAGCAGGCGCATATGCAATACAGGGGATTGGGGCAACCTTTATTGAAGGAATCGAAGGAGATTACTTCAATGTTGTCGGATTATCATTATCCTTACTTTCTGATATGCTGAAGGCATTTGGTGTAGAGATTTTATAAAAAAATTGGCTGGCACCAAGTCCTTATCCATGAAGACAAATTTTTCTACCGATCTCTTTATTTCTTGATGGCTTTACTTTCTTATTCTTTTAAAAAAGGACGAGCACCGCTAGAATAAGCGGTGCTCGTTTCTGTTCTAAAGTCCTTACCATGATTGAAGCTGAGTGTTTCTTATGACGCTTGTACGTCTGAAACCTCATCTTCCTCAAGGATAATGCGTGATTTTTTCAAAGCGCTGGCAACGCCCCAATAGTAGATGACTAGGGCTCCGACTGCGAGAATAATGCTATCCCATGGTCCTTTAATTAATTGGTGTGGCATTTCGCCATCGTCATTGGTAGGCCCAAATGAACCGATAAAGAGAATGATTAACATAAAGGCGTAGTAACCAAACAACCAAATCGTTGCTTTGAAATCCTCTTTTAAGGTCGCTCTGAGTCTCTTATCCTTGTCAACAAAAGCTAAATAGAGGATAAGAGATGCGACCATTAAGACAATCAGGATTTCCATTGTGGCCCAACCGCTCCAATAGGCGACAAGTGAGGCTGCGACAAACGCAAGAGGAGAGATCACGCTTGCCCCTCTTAACTTAAATGGGCGTGGTAAATCCGGATCTGTTTTTCTAAATGAGGCAAGAGAAATGGGTCCAAGCATATAGGTGAGCACAAAGGCTGAGGTGACCGCACCGACCAATCCGCTCCATGATTGGAATTGTCCAGGAAGTGTCCATGCTATCCCCATAATAAGTGCTAACCATAATGCGCCTCGAGGTAACCCTGTCCGCTTATCGACCTTCTGGAAGATGGAATAAAAATATCCGTTCTTCGCCCAAGCGAACATCACGCGCGCGGTACCAGAAAGAAAGATATTCCCAGTGGCCGCTGGAGAAATGGCAGCATCAATCGATACTAATGTGGCTAGCCAATAGGCTCCTAAAAGCTTAGCCAAGTTTACCCAAGGAGACTCCCAATCAATGCTTGCCCAGCCTCCATTAATAACATTGGCAGGAACGGCACCGATAAAGGCAATTTGTAAAATAATATAAAGAACGAGACAAAGCACAACAGATAGAATAATAGACCACGGGACACTGGTTTGTGGCTTTTTTGCTTCTGCTGCAAAATCTACAGATTGTCTAAAACCAAGAAAGGCAAAGGCAATACCGGCGGCGACAACCGCTTTGAAGACACCGTGGATACCACCAGGATCAGCACCACCAGCAGAAAAGTTACTTGGGTGCATGTTTAATAGTAAAATAATAACAATGAGAATAGGAACGACAAATTTGAAAAAGGTTAAAGCGGTATTGACTTTCCCAAAGAAATTAACACTCCAATAATTAATGAGAAAGAAAAGAACTATTAGTGCTGCCTGCACAAGAAATCCTAAAATGGTGGGATTACCATTAGCGTCTTGCATGCCGCCAAGCCATGCTGAGGCATACTGACGAACAGCTTCAACTTCTACCCCAATGACACTTGTGTATCCTAGTAATGAAGCGAAACCGGCAAGGTAGCCAACCATGGAACCATGAGAATAATCAGGATAACGAAGAAAGCCACCGGATCTTGGTAATGCAGCGGATAGCTCGGCGTAAACAAGTCCTATAAGCATAAAAATAATAGCTCCGATTATCCAAGAGATCCATGCAAGAGATCCCGCAAGACTTGCAGCGTTCATCGAACCATATAACCAGCCTGATCCGATTATAGAGCCACATCCTAAGAAGGTGAGGTCTAACAAAGTCAACTTTTTCTTAAATTGTCCTTGTTCCAAATAGTTTCCTCCTTTTGTAAATTTTATAGTAATTCTTTTAAAGTATATGTTTAATAATCAGATTAATCAATGTATTCAGTGCAAATATATTAATATATTGGTCTGGGGTAAATTGGAAAAATATCAAACGAAGGTTAATGTTCAACAGTACATTGAGATGATGTGGAAAGGAGGAGGAGGGAATGCGGGGAAAAGAAGATTAAGCAGAAAACTTGTTGGTTAAATTAATAGTGATTAAAATAATGACTACAACAGAATATCTAAAAATAACACTTTTCATGTGAAGGAGCGATCATAATGGGAAAGAAAATTGCCGTTGTGCTTACAGATGAATTTGAGGACTCCGAATTTACTAGTCCTGCAGAGGCGTTTAAAAATGCGGGACATGAAATTGTTGTCATCGAGAACGAACAGGGTAAAACATTAAAAGGGAAGCACGGTGAAGCTGTCCCTGTAGATAAAACGATTGATGAGGTTACACCAGGAGATTTTGATGCCCTCCTTATTCCTGGAGGTTTTTCACCAGATCTCCTAAGAGCGGATGATCGTTTTGTTCAATTTGCGAAGGCCTTTATGGATGATAAAAAACCGGTTTTTGCCATTTGCCATGGCCCTCAATTGCTTATTACAGCAAAAACCCTTGAGGGACGGAAAGCGACGGGGTATAAATCCATCCAAGTGGACATGGAATATGCCGGCGCAAATTTTGTAGATGAAGAAGTGGTTGTATGCTGCAATCAACTTGTGACAAGCCGTACACCAGATGATCTTCCAGCTTTCAATCGCGAAGCATTAAAAATTTTAGAAGGCTAATATATGAAAAAAAGGCAGTCCATATGGGCTGCCTTTTTCTATGGATATGAGGTTTCGAGATAGGGTGTGCTGGACTCTTTTCTAAAAAAGATGGATAAATCGTGCTCATAATGGTCATAAAGGTTCGGCTTGACGTGAGCGCGTGATTCCATCTGAATCAAAGAAAGTGTGTTGGATTCTATGGATGAGGTCGAGGTTGGCCTTTTCATTTTTTTGGATGTAGATCTGATTCATTGAAAGTAGGCGTTTTTCAGGAGCGACCGGCCACTCTCCACAGATGTCAGTACCGATAAGATTGAAGTGTTGGGTTAGGTAAGAAAGTAAAGGTTGAATACTATCGAGGGTAAGGCACCCTTGACTCCAATTGGTTTTGACAACGGCTTCAGAAAAGGCATCCTTATCAATACTTAAATAAATTGAAGAGGTCGTCATTAGAGCGTTCAGGTTATAGAGGTCTTTTTTTAAAGTGTGTTCTTCTAGAAGATGGACACGAGATCTGAGATCCTCTTGAATGGAGGTGATGGAATCAGGTTCAACCCCCACCATGATCACTTGGTCAAGTTGTGGTAATGTTCTTAGGGCTCGTGCCACCCAGGAACCACAAGTCAGCCATTGTTCTTGTTCGTACATATCGGTATGATGATCGATGAGAATTAAAGTAAAAGGGTCTTGAATTTGTGATAAATAATAGTAGCTGAGATAGTGGTAATTTCCACTACCTAAAAGGGTAATAGGGGTGACAGGATGAGCTGCAATACGAGTTGTGAGCTGTTGAAAGGCAAGATCATCACAATATAGGTTCTTCCCTTTTATATCACTTAATTCGATGGATTGGCAGTCATATAATTTTTGGAGCTGTCTTTGAGTTTCATAGGTTCCATCTAAATTCAACAAAGTGACTTTTGGATGATTCATCATGTTCACTTCCTTAAATCATAGATTAGAGCATAAAATTAAAATAGCGGCTTGGAATTATTAGTCTATTTCGACTATATGACAAGCCTATACCTTTTATACTTTTTTATCAATAAAGATGAATTTAAGGTGTTAACGAAAAGCATAAAAAAGGATCCAAAGCTATAGAAAGAGACATGAAAAGCCATGATGCCTTTTTGGTAGGAAAGAAAAAGAGCATTTCAGTCATTGAACTGAAGTGCTCTTTTATTAATTAATGCTTATTTGGTAAGCTCGAGGAATTGATCAACGTCTTTTACGATTTGCTCACAGGCTTCTTCCCAAAAGATATCTTGTTCTAAGTTCACACCTAGATGTTTTAAGGCGAGTTCTTCCACAGTCATGGCGCCTGTATCACGTAAGAGGGCATCATATTTATCAGCAAACGTTGGACCTTCTTCTAAGGCGCGAGCATAAATGCCTGTACTGAACATGTAACCGAAAGTGTACGGGAAGTTATAAAAAGGAACGCCTGTAATATAAAAATGGAGTTTCGATTCCCAGAAGGAAGGATGGTAACTTCCAAGTTCCTCACAATAAGCTTCTTTTTGGGCCTCTAACATCAATTCATTTAGACGATCAACACTGACAATGCCGTTCTTTCGCTCCTCATAAAAACGAGTTTCAAACAAAAAGCGGGCGTGGATGTTCATAAAAAAGGCCACAGCACGCTGCAATTTATCTTCAAGTAAAGCGACTTGTTCTTCCTTACTTTCAGCCGCTTTAATGGAGGCGTCACTGACGATGAGTTCTGCAAAGGTTGACGCTGTTTCAGCCACATTCATCGCATAATCTTGATTTAAATAAGGAATATCATTCATAACATGCTGATGATAAGCGTGGCCTAATTCATGGGCAAGCGTTGAAACATTGGAGGCACTCCCGCCATAGGTCATGAAAATACGTGATTGCTGTGTCAATGGGAAGCTTGTGCAGAAACCACCAGGACGTTTGCCAGAACGATCTTCAGCCTCAACCCAACGATGTTCTAATGCGTGTTTAGCGAAGGCACCCATAGCAGGATTAAATTGATTAAAGTTCTTTTCAATAAAGGCTGCCGCCTCGTCATAGGAAACTTCTTTATCCTCACTGGATAACGGGGCTTCGACATCGTGCCAGTCAAGTTTTTCAAGGCCTAAAAGTTCTGCTTTCCGCTGTAAATACTTAACGACTTGTGGCTTAAAGCGGGTAATGGTTTTCCACATAGCTTCCAGCGTTTTACCGGACATCCGGTTATACTCTAAAGGTTCTTTTAAGATGTCGTCCCAGTTGCGTTGCTTATATACGCCTAATCGGAAGCCTGCCAAATGATTGAGAGCACTCGCGGCAAATTCCGATTGTTTTTGCCAAGCCTCTTCCCAAGCAGCAAAAGCTTTTTGACGAACAGAACGGTCCCCGTCATTCATCAAATTGGCAAGTTGTCCAACCGAAAGGGTTTGCTGGCCCTTTTTTGGATGATCAAAGGGTATTTCCATCTCACCGACAATCGTATCGTAGAGATCCCCCCAAGCATGATAGCCATCAACCGAAAGCACATTAATGAGTTGCTCTTGATCTGCAGGTAGAAGTTCTTTTGCTTTATGACGCTTTTCATTTAAAGGGAATTGCACGTCCTTTAATTCGTCCGTCTTTAATAAAGCTTCCCATGTTGCTTCTGGAATAGCGGCAATCTGGGTATCTAACAAGGTTTCGCAGGACTTAAAGGTCGCAAAAAGACTTTGAACTGTATTTCCTAAGAGATCGGCTTGTTTGTCTTGCATATTTTGGGCACGCAAGCAACTCGTGAAAGCACTCGCTTCCACCAAACGTTTGGCTAAATCTTGGTATGTATTAAGGTTTTTTAACCAGTCACTAGACGCCTCTAATGTCAGAGGGGCGGAACTAGACGATAGTACGGCATAGAAATCTTGGGTGTCCTTTTCTAATATGGCTAAAAAGTCATTGAATGCGGAGGAATTACTGCCTCCTGTAAAAAAGACATCAAGGTCCCACGTTTGATTTAATGTTGACATAAACGAACCTCCAATTGAAAAAATATAAGATCAGAATGTAGACTTAAATATAACTCTATTAAGTATAGCAAAAATAGTCTAAAATTGGACGATTGTCCGCTTAATTTATGGAAAAGTGACTACGCGCTTCAGGTTGGTCTTCGTTAGCTGTGAGCCAAACTCGAATAATATAGTCCCCAGGCTTTAAGGGGGTTACTGTTGCTTCAAAGGTTTTTTCTTCATTTTTGTCTAAGTTTAGCTTTCCAAGAACTTGGGTAAACATTCGATGGGTAGAATAACGGTAAACAGTGGTTCCTTCCGAGTTTTTAACCTCAACTTCAAAGCGTTGACTCGTATTAAAGGTATAAGTGATGGCGTCTTCTGTGGTGTTTTTTAAGGTAAAGAAGAGCTTAATACCATTTTCGATGGCTGTCGTTTGTAGAACGGTTGTCATATGATTTTCACTCCCTTGATGTAATGGCTCGCTGACCGGTGAGGAAGGCTCGTCGTTGGCATGAGTATTTAGTTTGGTGATTCCACATGCACTTGATATTATTAAGAGTATACTAAGAAAAAGAAACAAAAAAGTCCAAGAATAAATGCTGGAGACCGCCCGCTTTTCTTGTTTTTTGGTCTTAAAAAAAGAGGGAGAAGAGTCATCTTTTTTCATTGTACTTAGCTCCTTTAGGGGGGATTAGTATGTTTAAAACTTTTTCACTACAAACCCATAGGCATGATGAAATGATCGATATTACAGATGAATTGAATACATGGATTCAGGCCCAGAATATCCAAGAAGGTGTTTTGTTTGTTCACTCCCTACATACTACGGCAGGAATAACAGTTAATGAAAATGCCGACCCTGATGTTCAGCATGATATGTTAAGGCGTTGGGAAGCCATCTATCCTTGGGAGGATTCCGGAGACCGCCATTATGAAGGAAATTCGGCCGCTCATATGAAAACCTCTACAATTGGAGTAACGCAAGCCCTCCTCATTCAAAATGGGGCTCTTGTTCTTGGGACCTGGCAGGGCGTTTATTTTTGCGAATTTGATGGTCCAAGACATCGGAAGTTTGTTGCTCACATTCAAGCCGCCTCTTCATAAATGGAGGCTATATGCTATTATTGGCATAAAGGAGGTTTTCCAACATGATTCGTGTCGTGTTCGTTTGTTTGGGCAACATTTGCCGATCGCCAATGGCTGAAGCGCTGTTTAGACATAAAATCACGCAAATGGGACTTCATGAGAGGATTGCAGCAGATTCAGCAGGGACTGGAGATTGGCATCTTGGGAATCCCCCGCATCAGCGCACTCAAGATATTTTATTAAAACATGGTATTTCTATTGATAATATGGAGGCACGTCTTTTTACATTAAAGGACGCTCAAGCGTATGATTATATTGTTGCCATGGATAAGGGGAATATAGAAGCAATTAAAAAGTTAATCCCTGAGTCGCTTAATAAGAAAGTCTTTCGTCTTCTCGACTTTCTCCCCGGGCAATCCTTAAGAGATATTCCTGATCCTTATTATTCGGGGAATTTTGAACAGGTCTATAACCTTGTAGATGAAGGAACCAATGCTTTAATTGATTACATATGCCAGGAAAATCATATTCATCTTGATAATATGAAAAAAGGGGAGTGAGATCTACAGATGAAGCTCATTTCAATTGAACCGACCCCAAGTCCGAACTCCATGAAATTAAATGTGAGTGAAACCTTACCAATGGGAGAAAGCTTGAATTTCACCCAGGCCAATAAAGAACAGGCACCGCCTTTTTTAAATGCTCTCCTTTCGATAGATGGGGTCAAAGGGATTTATAGGGTCGCTGATTTTATTGCGCTTGAACGCAATCCTAAAAATGTTTGGGAAGAGATTTTACCAAAAGTACGTGAATTATTTGGTGAAGGCATCATTGATCAAGGGTCTACAGAAAAAGAAGGAGTCAAAGAAGAGGGCTATGGTGAAGTGCGTGTCTTTATTCAAATGTTTCGTGATATTCCCATGCAAGCAAAACTTGAAGCTGATGGAGAAGAAATTAGGATCGGCTTACCTGAGCGTTTCATGAATGCTGTCATGACAGCCCAATCCGCCTCAGAAAATGTGATTTTTGACCGACGCTGGGTGGAGCAATCTCCACGCTATGGTGAAGTTGAAGAAATTGAGAAGGATGTTGCTGAGGAACTGAACGCAGCCTACGACGAGGAACGTTTGAATTTTTTAGTGAATAAAGCAGTTCACGGGGAGGATAAGGAAGAAAGTCAGAACTCGCCTTTTCGCAAGGCCAGTCTTAAAGATCTTGAGGAATCGGATTGGAAACTTCGCTACGCGGCCTTGGATCGGATGGATCCTACATTGGAAGATCTCCCTATTTTGGAAAAAGCATTACATGATGAAAAAGTAGCTATAAGGCGATTAGCAACGGTCTATTTAGGGATGCTAGAAGATCCTAAAGTCTTGCCTTACCTCTATGAAGCTTTACATGATCGGACAGTTACAGTGAGAAGGACCGCGGGCGATGCTTTATCAGATATAGGGGATCCAGCAGCTATTGGAGAAATGGCCAAGGCTTTAAAAGATCCGAGTAAAATTGTTCGTTGGCGTGCGGCTATGTTTCTGTATGAAGTCGGGGATGAATCTGCGCTTCCGGCATTGAAGGAAGCCCAAGACGATTCAGAATTTGAAGTCGCTCTACAAGTAAAGATGGCTATTGAACGTATCGAAGGTGGGGAGACTGCCAAAGGTTCTGTTTGGAAGCAAATGACTGAAACGCGTCAGTCAAAAAAGTAAATCGTGTCCCAGTGTGTTCTGGGGCTTTTTCTAAAAAAGTAAGAGAGTCATAAAAGAGAGGGACTAGGCGTTCTCCTTTACCAAGTGTTTCAAGTTTATAAAAGGATTGTCTGCTTGGATTTAAAGTGCTTCTTCGGCCACACTTTCTTACGCTTTAGAAAAAGTGATTTTTAAGCGACAAGGAAGTCCCATCAATAAGCACCCAATTTTACCAGAGAGGAATCCTTATATTGCTTTCCCTTTTGCACAAAATAGAGGATGTAGCCATCTATGGTTGCAAAAAATATAAGGGGGCGCAACAATGGAAACGACTTATCACAAAAGTAAACTCGGGAAATTTATGTTGGTGGGTGGTTTGGTAGGCGCCGCTATCTCATTATTTGATCGTGGAACAAGAGCAAAAATAGCAAAAGGACTGGGGTCGACCACAACAGGTGGCGTTAAACTGTTTCAGACCATGAAAAGCGACCCTTCAAGTGTAACGAATTATATAAAGCAAAAGGCTGACAGCATCAAAATGGCGGCTCAGGATATATCGCAAGACCTTAATGAGATGGCCGATAAAATGAACGGAGTCACAACTAGCTCCAAACAAGCATATCAGTATGCTATGGAGGCTGGAAGTGAAATATCAGCCATTGCCAATAAGCTAAAACACCCTATGCAACAAGCAAACACCTTAAGCGGCACAACTTCATCTTCTTTGCCGAGTCAGACGGGGAATGATAGTACGACGACAACAAGTTATAATAAAAGCAGTAGCACGAGTCAGTCTGGAACAAGTGCAAGACCTTCATCATTGACAAGCTACACAGCAAAACAAACAACAACGAATCAAACAACTAGTCAAGAGCATACGTCCAGTCAAAGTCAATCCATGAGTGACACGAGCACAACTTCATCTCAGAAAAAGGATGAACCTTCGTTTTATGATGCACAAACAACAACATCCTTTGCAAGTAAGGGATTAGATGACTTAGAAGATGAATATTAATTAAATGACTAGTGGGTAGAAAAATCTAGAATATGGCAAGAAACCCTCTAGATGCTTATAAAGCGGGGCTTTTTTATGGGGAAACGGCATAGAATCTTCGGGTTTTTAAAATATCTTATAAAATGTATCTTTGAGGATCGGGTCTTTGATTTAGCGGCACAACTGGCATATTTCTTTATGTTGTCGCTATTTCCCCTCCTCATTTTTACATTTTCAATTTTACCTTATTTCGGGATCACATCTGAGCAAATATTACCTTTTATTGGGAGATTTGCTCCTCCAGAATTACGGAGTATTATCCATGATAACTTAAATACAGTACTTAATAAGCATTCAGGCATTTTGTCTTTTAGTGTTATTGCAACAATTTGGCCGATGTCAACGGCTATCAATGCTATTATCCGTGTATTAAACCGAGCCTATGATGTCAAGGAAAGCCGATCCTATATTGTATCGCGAGCTTTGGCGATATTATTAACCGTTGCGATGATTTTTGTCCTCATTATTGCACTAGCACTGAATGTCTTTGGTCCTGCTTTAGGGAAGATGATTTTTGGACATTTTAATGTGCCTATCAATTTGGTTAATTTATTCGATCATATTCGACTTATCTTCAGTTTTATCGTGATCATAGCCGTATTTGCGGGTATTTATTTATTTGCTCCAAATAAAAGGCTTAAAGGTTCAGACGTGATCATTGGTGCTATTTTTGCCGCGGTTCTATGGCAAGTGGTCTCCTTTGCTTTTTCCTATTATGTAAAAGAGTTCAACAGCTATTCAGCCACTTATGGGACATTAGGGGCAATCATTGTTTTAATGGTTTGGTTCTATCTCACAGGGTTTATTCTCATACTCGGAGGCGAAATTAACGCCGCCCTCACTTTACGTAGGAAAGATAAAAATTTCTTCAACAACAAATAAGCTCACTTCGGTGGGCTTATTTTTTATGCGAGCAACAATAGGATCTTTAGTACGGGCGCAACGCTCATTTGTGAGTTTTACCTTTGAAATGTGCACGATTTGTGAGTTGAGGCAGTCATTAGTGCGCACGACGGCCTCTTTTGTTAGTCAGCTCACACTCTTATGTGCGACGCAGCACTGTTAATCGGCTGCTTCTTTAGTGCGTGCGAGGCTCATCTCCCTGTTATGTCGCAATTTATAGCAACAAACGTTCCGAATTAAGCCAATGACTAAAATGGCTGCATTCATTGATTATATTTAAAATGAAATGGTTTTTAGTAATCAGTAGCGGGTAAGGGAATAATAGGAGCGAGATTTTAATCGTAAAGGGTGAAGTGTATTGCGTTCTGCAGAGTTTTTTGTTAAGTGTTTAGAAAATGAAGGTGTACACTATATTTTTGGTGTCCCTGGTGAGGAAAATATCGATGTAATGGATGCCTTGCTTGATTCAAACATCGAATTCATCACGACACGGCATGAAACCGGTGCAGCCTTTATGGCCAGTGCGATGGGACGATTAACGGGACAACCCGGTGTGTGCTTATCGACTCTAGGACCGGGAGCCACCAATATGGTTACCGGTGTTGCAACAGGAAACATGGATCAAACACCGATGGTTGCCATTGTGGGGCAGGCCGATATGAATCGTTTGCACAAAGAGTCTCATCAAGCGTATGACCTTGTGTCCATGTATAACCCTGTAACAAAGTGGGGAGCAAGAATTCCAACACCTGAGACTATCTCGGAAATTGTTCGAAAGGCCTTTAAAGTGGCAAAGGATGAAAAGCCTGGTGCAACGTTGATTGAATTTCCAGAGGATGTGGCTAAGGCTGAAAGTGAGGCCACCTCAGCAGCCTTGGCGATTGCTGATAATGATGAGCCTATGGGTACACATGAAAGTATTCAAGGGGCAGCTGAACTTATTAAAACTGCTGAATTTCCCGTTATTCTTGTCGGAAACGGTGTAACTCGGTTACATGCAAGTGAAGAATTGGTGCGATTTGCTGAGAAAATACAAGCACCGGTTGCCGAAACCTTTATGGGGAAAGGCGCGATTTCATGGGAGCATTCGTTGAGTCTGATGACCGTAGGCCTCTCGGATAAAGATTATGTGAGCTGTGTGTTAGATCAAGCAGACCTTATCCTGTCAATTGGCTATGATATGGCCGAAATGCCCCCGACACGTTGGGATCCATCAGGAAAAATTCCTGTTCTTCATATCGACACGAAAAATGCTGAGGTTGATGCTTCCTATCGAGTGGTAGAGACACTATGCGGTGATATTAAAAAAAATCTTGCCGCTTTGACTGAGGTTGTCCCCAAGCGAGATCAAGCACCAGAAATCATAAAAAAAGTCCGTGACAGAATACTTGAGGAGTTTCATTCCTTTGCGGAGGATACTCATTTCCCAGTCAAGCCTCAGAAGATTATTCATGATCTGCGGACAGTGATGAATCCAGAGGATATTGCATTATCCGATGTCGGGGCACATAAAATGTGGATGGCTCGAATGTTTCATTGTTACCAGCCGAATACATGTCTCATTTCTAATGGATTAGCATCAATGGGGGTTGCCGTTCCTGGCGCCATTGGGGCGAAACTAACCCACCCTGATAAAAAGGTTGTTGCCGTGTGTGGGGATGGGGGCTTTTTAATGACAGGAATGGAGCTTGAAACGGCAGTAAGGCTTAATCTATCTATCGTAATTTTAATTTGGCGGGATAATGGTTATGGTTTAATTGAGTGGAAACAAAGGAAAGCTTTTCAGCGCACCTCGCACATCGAATTTGGTGACCCTGATTTTGTTAAACTCGCTGAATCCTTTGGAGCAAAAGGCCTTCGCGTTGAACGGACCGAAGAGCTTCAAAGTATATTAAGAGAGGCGTTGGAACATGATGGACCAGTAGTCGTCGAATGTCCTGTTGATTATTCAGAGAACATGAAATTAACGAAACGATTAGCACAATTGGATTGTGATTTTTAAGAAAAGGTTGTAAGGTTGTAAAAGAAGAGTTGACATGCGGGGGAAAAGAAGGGAGACCTTTACCCCAAGATGAGAAAAAAGATAGCTGGGAGAGGGGAATTATATGAGTGGATTAATGATCACCTTGCTTATTTTAGTGGGGTTAATTATTGTTGTACCTCTTTGTATGGTGGCTTATTTGTATTACTTTGATGCGAAGCAGCCCCAGCATGCGGTCCTTCGCAATTATCCTTTATTAGGGAAGGTACGTTACATATTTGAGAAAATCGGGCCGGAGATGCGCCAATATTTATTTGACGATGATAATTCAGGGAAACCTTTTTCAAGGGAAGATTATAAAAATGTCATCATCCCTGCAAAGTATCAAAACAATATGCTAAGCTTTGGGTCTAAACGGGATTTTGACCGTGAAGGCTATTTTATTCGTAATGCTATGTTTCCCAAACAGTCGGATGAACTTCAGGTTGATAACAGCGGCATGATTGATACGAAAAAATATAAAATTGAAGAAGACGACTTGTTTAAACGCAAGGAGCATATGGAAGAAGCACAATCTAAACCATGGCTACTTACGGATGAAAATGCGGTCGTCATTGGTGAGAATGCTCGTCATCCTTTTAAGGTCAAGGGACTTGTTGGGATGTCTGCGATGAGTTACGGCTCCTTAGGCGATCGCGCGGTAACGGCACTTTCAATAGGTCTTGGTATGGCGACAGGGACTTGGATGAATACCGGTGAAGGTGGGTTATCCCCTTATCATTTAAAGGGGGATGTTGATATTATCATGCAAATTGGCCCAGGGCTCTTTGGGGTTCGTACCCCCGAGGGCGAGCTTGATTTTAATGAGTTGAAAAAGAAAGCGGAGCTTAAGCAGGTCAAAGCCATCGAATTGAAGCTAGCACAAGGGGCTAAAGCAAGAGGTGGTCACTTAGATGGCAGTAAGGTAACGCCTGAAATTGCTGAGATTCGTGGCGTAGAACCTTGGAAGACGGTAGACAGTCCTAATCGTTTTAAAGAATTTCATGATCTTGAGTCGATGTTTGATCTCATCGATAAAATTCGTGAGGTTTCAGGACTTCCTGTAGGCATTAAAATGGTCGTTGGACATCACAATGATGTTCATCATCTTGCAAATTACATGAAAGAGACGGGGCGAGGGCCTGATTTCATCACTGTCGACGGAAGTGAAGGCGGTACAGGAGCCACCTATCAGGAGCTTGCTGATAGTGTAGGTTTACCGGTAAAACCTGCGGTCATGACCTTGCATCAAGCTTTAAAAGCACATGGGGTTCGTGACCGGGTAAAGGTCATTGCCTCAGGAAAGCTTTTTACTCCAGACCGTATCGCGGTTGTTCTTGGAATGGGCGCTGATCTTGTGAACATTGCGCGTGCTTTTATGTTTACAGCGGGCTGTATTATGGCTCAGCGTTGCCATACCAATACGTGTCCTGTAGGTGTAGCAACTACAGATCCGAAGCTGCAAAAGGCGCTAGTGATCGATGAGAAAAAATATCGTGTGGCCAATTATGTGTTAACCATAAGAGAAGGCTTGTTTACGACAGCGGCGGCAGCCGGGCTCACGTCACCAACAGAATTCACTGAAGAAAATATTGCTTATCAAGATGAGAAAGGTAGAATCCTTACACTCGATCAACTTTATGAAGGGTTAAAGCAACCTTCATAGAAAATAAGTATAGATGAGCTTTAAGGTAGGGGAAACCATTGGCGGGTTTCTCCTTTTTAAAAGCATAAATTTTCGGTCATCAGGCAACCAACTTAAAATACTAGCAGTATGCCTAGGGTCAATTTGGAGAGTATGGATGGATGACATGGTTATATTTGAGTAATGGAGAGATTAATATGAGTCTTTTTAAATGCCCTACTTGTGGGGAGCAATTATTGAAACAAAAGAGAAGCTATAGATGTGGGAACAACCACAATTTTGATATGGCGAAAAGTGGTTATGTGAATCTACTGATGTCACAACAAAAGAAGGATAAATCTCACGGGGATAACAAGTTCATGGTTCGTGCTCGAAAGGCCTTTCTTGATAAGGGCTATTACAAGGTCCTATTACAAAAGTTATCAGAAGTTGTACATAGGAATGTCAAGAATGAGTCTGTTATTTTGGATATGGGTTGCGGGGAATGCTGGTACTCCGCCAATATTTATGACTATTTACAAGACCATGAGATACAACCAGTCATGATGGGGATCGATATCTCTATACCAGCAGTTGACTCAGGGGCGAAACGCAATAAGGCGCTTCAACTCGCTGTTGCAAGTGCCTTTAATATGCCTATAGGTGATAATGCCTGTGATCTTGCCCTATCCTTGTTTGCTCCCTTTAGCCCAGAAGAGGCGAGGCGAATATTAAAGGAACAGGGGGTTCTTGTGCGGGCGATCCCACTAGAAAGACATTTGTGGGCATTAAAGAAGGTCCTTTATGATCAGCCTTATCTCAATGAGATCGATAGCAACGAGATAGACGGCTTTGAGCTCCTAGAGCGATTTGACATCAGGGACAAAATTTATCTCCCGACTCATGAGGATATTCTCAATCTCTTTTCTATGACCCCGTATTATTATAAATCTGGACAAAAAAATCAACGCAAGCTTGAAAATGTATCTCAACTCGAGACAGAAATCGAGTTTGGTATTCTGGTTTATCGCAAAAAGGAATAGAGGAGGGGCTGTTGGCTATTCTATTTCTTACACAATTGTCTGAATCTATGTTGGGCTTGTTTTTCGAGCTAATTTCAATTTTTTATTGCCAAAAGTTAAAAAATACAACGCAATAACGAGGGAGATTGGTGCGGCTATAAATAAGGCAGGATAGCCAAACAAGTCCATAATAAAACCGAGTAACGGAGGACCGATGACAGCTGAGGCCATGGAAAAGAAGTAGTAGAGACCAGTGAAAAAGCCGATTTTTGTTAATCCGCCGAGATCAGCTGCAAGTGGGTAGGCGGGGACGCTGACTAACGACCAGGCAAAGCCAGCAATCAGTAACGTGATGCGAATGACGAGCAATGATTGAAAGGGAATCAGTAAAAGAAAGAGTACAGCGAGTAAGATCAAACCGGTCAACATTGTCCGTACCTTGCCAAACTTAGACCCTATAAATCCAGCAGGAATAGCTGAAACGACGAGGGATAAGCTAAAGAAACCAAGCGTTAAAGAGGCCTCCCCACCGGTAATATGTAAATATTCGGTTGCGTAAATACTGAACTGAGACTCTACACCTGAGTAGCCAATAAAGTAGAAAAAGATAGCGATAAAAATATAGAGTGCTCCCTGATGTTCTGGCTTGCCAAGTAGAGTATAGCTTTTAAAGAGAGACGAGAACCCCATGGCCTCTTGGTGGTCTGTTGCTTTAGAAGCAAAGGCAGGTTTGCGATCGATGATAAAGAAAAGCAGAAAAAAGGAAAACAGCAGGATGATACCTGAAATGATAAAGGGAAAGTGCGGGTTAAGATCAAAGAGCTTTCCGATAACAAAAAGCGCCAAAATACTCCCTATCGCACCCATGAAATTAATAATACCGTTCGCGGATGAACGGTGTTCTGGATGGGTGTGGTCAGGCATCAGTGAAATCACTGGGGCTCTGTAAATCGTCATCGCAATGAGAAAAATGACATCGATCGCCAGTAAGCGAGCAAGGGATACGGTGCCAAAGGGAAGGAGAATAAAAGAGAGAGCAGCAATGGGCATCCCAACAGCGAGGAAGGGTAAGCGTTGACCGTATCGAGTGGTGATGCGATCTGACCACGTTCCGATAATTGGAATCAAAATCACAGCAATGAGATTATCTAGCCCCATGATCGCCCCGCGAATCCCATTACTCTCGATAAAATCCCCGAGGATCAAAGGCATAAATGTATTGTAAATCGCCCATACCAAGGATAAAGCGAAAAATCCCAATCCTATGCCAAATGTTTTAGAATACCGCATGATCGACTCCCCCCATTTATCTTTAATAACTCACCTTAGTTTATTTTTACTATCTTATGACAGTCTCTTAAGGATTAGTTTGAATTGGCAAAAAATAAATAGCGCTTTTAAGAGAGCAATGAAATTCTAGTTTTGAAGTAGAAGCGAAAACGGAGGTAGTAAAAGAAAAGAGCATTATCTCGTATTGAAGTGAAATAAAAAATGAGCACCATATACTATGGGCCCATTTTCGTTGTTCATTTAAGTCACCTAAAAGAAAAGGAGTTCAAATTTAAATTTAAGTTCCGAGCCATTCCCGAGTCAGCCTTATCATGTGAACTATCCACGGAGCAATCTTAGTCCATTTAATATGACCAGGATGGTGCTGCCTTCGTGCCCGATGACTCCTAGAGTGAGACTGAGGTCACCTAGGAATGTGTTCACAATAAGAAAGGCAATCATGGCAAGCGCAAAGATGACATTCTGTTTAATGATGCGATTCATTTTTTTTGAAAAATGAACGAGGTTAACCATTTTCTTAAGATCGTTTTTGACAAGGACAATGTCTGCAGCTTCTAAGGCAGCATCCGTTCCACCACCCATAGCAATTCCAATATCGGCTGTGGCAAGAGCTGGAGTATCGTTTATACCATCACCGATCATAGCGACCTTGCCATGCTTTTTCTGCAATGCTTTAATATGCGTCACTTTGTTATCAGGAAGACAATTGCTAATAGCATCCGTCACACCCGCTTCCTGAGCAATGGCTTGAGCGGTTCTCTCATTATCACCTGTGAGCATGATGGTTGCAATACCATGATGATTAAGCGTGTTGATCGCTTCCTGGGCTTCTTTACGCATTTGGTCTCTTAAGGCAAAATAGCCTAAAACCTTGTCTTTAGTTGCTACATAGACCACCGTTTGGTCGGTCTCTGGTCGCTTCACCGTATCCTGTAGAAAGGTTTCGATGATTTCTTCTCCGATATAAGCTGCTTTACCGACTTTATAAGAAATACCATTGATAATTCCTGAAACCCCAAAACCGGGTTTTGTTTGGATTTGGAGCGCTGTCTCCCATGCCTTATGTCCCAATTGTGTCTCAGCATAACGTACAATAGCACTTGCCAAAGGATGAGTTGATTCATGTTCGATACTGCCGGCAATAGCGAGAAAGCTTTGAATATCTGTAGAGGGTTCAACGTGCACCCTTGTGACTTCAGGGCGGCCTACCGTTAAAGTACCTGTCTTATCAAAGGCAATAGCATTTATACTGCTAAACAGTTCAAGATGGCCGCCTCCTTTGACCAAGATGCCTTGGCGCGCTCCAAAAGCGATGGCTGAAAGAACTGCAGGCATGGTTGAAGCCACTAAGGCACAAGGAGAGGTGACAACGAGTAAAATCATCGCTCTATAGAAGGTGAGGTGCCAAGTCCAATCCATAATGAAAGGGGGCGCGACAAGCATTATGGCAGTAAATAGTAGCACAGCTTTAACATAGTGCGGCTCGACCTTTTCAATAAATTGTTGTGCAGGGACTTTTTCTTCTTGAGCGGTTTGCACCATCTGTAGAATTCGACTAAAGACTGTTTCATGACTCCTCTTATTCACTCTCACTACTACGGAGCCCTCAATGTTCATTGTTCCCGCCATCATATCTTCACCTGTTTTGAGATACACCGGTACCGATTCACCCGTAATTGTCGATTGATCGACCGTTGTTTCACCTTTGATAATGGTTCCATCTGCTGAGACTCTCTCTCCAGGTTTGACTCGGATCTTATCACCAATTGTTAATTGTTCAACAGGAACAAGGGTCTCAGAGCCATTAAGAATAAGACGCGCTGTTTCAGGTTTATAGGCCAATAATTCTGAGAGGGCATGAGAGCTTCGCGCAGTTGCATAACTTTCCAAGGCTCCACTAAGCGCAAAGATGAAGATAAGGACAGCCCCTTCCTGCCAATTCCCGATACAAGCCGCACCAATAGCGGCCAATATCATGAGGAGTTCAACGTTTAATTTCCGTTCATGTACCGTTTCCTCCCAACCCTCTTTGGCTTTAGCATAACCGCCGATGATATAAGCGAGAAGGAAGATAAACCACTGAGAGTGATCGGTTAAATGTTCAAGAAGCCACCCTGATAGAATGAGTAAACCTGCTATTATCGCGAGGATCATTTCATAATGCTTCCTAATAAATAAAAAATTGTATGTGTGTTTTTGTTGTCTGGAATGAATGCTGAGTTCAGCCATGTTTAACATCCTTTCTAATTGAGAATGTATTTCAAAATCAATTAACAAAAAATATGTATATCCTTTGATTTATAAGGGTTTTGTTGTTGAATCCTTATTTATAATAATTATCATCTTTTATTAATTATTATTATAACATGATTATAAGAAAAGGGAAGTATGAGTTT
Source organism: Pullulanibacillus pueri (assembly GCF_014639255.1). Lineage (GTDB taxonomy): Bacteria > Bacillota > Bacilli > Bacillales > Sporolactobacillaceae > Pullulanibacillus > Pullulanibacillus pueri. Next base: position 14,659 of record NZ_BMFV01000006.1, on the reverse strand, counting down.
CCTATTCTATGCCCAAAATGTTAGGGTGTGTTTTTAAAGCCGTAAAAAAACATAAGCTGTTATAGGAATCAACTCACGTGAGAGGGCCAATCCAATTTCCTTAGTTGTTCTTCGAAAGTATGTTTTTGTTCGTTTTTTTTAGAGGCACCGAAGGCATAAAATATGTGTCTTCCTCGATTGGAACTGGAAAAGCCAGGTTTTCAATGGGACAAGTAAGTTTTCAATTGTATTAAATTAAAGTGATAACAGGAAAGTTAGAAAGAAATTCCTATATAATAGAACAAAGGAGAATGAAGTGCCGAGTATGGCGAAATGGAGTGCAGAAATGGATGACATACAACCACTAGTAAAAAGGAGAGTCAAACGTTTTTGTGCGGGGCTATTCTTCACGTACATCATGACGCTGATTTACGTGACACTTTTTACTTATAATTATTACGTGTATGGAAAATCGTTTAATTTAGTCTTTTTTGACAGCATTAAATTAATGCTTAACAGTGGAGATATTTGGCTTATTCTGAAAAACATCTTAGGAAATGTCGTGCTTTTCTTTCCTTTTGGGTTCTTAGCTCCAACGTTGTTTCATCACCTACGCTACTTTTCAAGTTGTTTTACTATTTCCTTATTAACGAGTGTTGTAATCGAAACGTGCCAGTTTGAATTTGCGGAAAGAATTTTTGATGTGGATGATATTGCTTTAAATACTGTCGGAGCCATTTTTGGCTGGATCTTTTTTCATTTTGTGTATAAGCTCTTTACTCTTGTTTTTCGTAAAGGCAGGGGAGGGGCCTAACTTTTTTGGCATTCCAAATTGGAGTGCTTTTTTTGTTTAGGAGATTATAAAATGATCAGCTTGTGGATAACTGTTCTCTAAAATATTCGTAGATAAATTGAGGAGATAGGTTACAGACAAAGTGAGTCGTCTCACTACATTTAAGTTGATTAAAACCCATTTGTTCTCTTTTGTACTGAAAACGGTCGCCAAGGCGCCTTTCTGATGCCCGTTTACCTTAATCTCAGAATGGATAACTCAACGAAGCCAACTTTGGCTTTCGCTATTAAGGCTTGGTGGAGCCAAGTTTCTCATGCAAAAACCTTAATAGAGATTTTACTGACTTTAAATAGACGGATCATACTCAAGCGTTATAATGGGAGAGTAGTTTATTTTTTTATAGGGAGGTCGTAAGATGTACACATATGATTTATCAGTAAGATTTAGTGATTGTGATGCTCTTCAACACGTCAATAATGCAGTATATTTTACATATTTCGAGACAGCTAGAAGTGAGCTCTTTCAACTCTTTAATCAAAATTTAAGTTTCGAAAATTGGAATATTATTATGGCTTCTACCCGTTGTGAATTTCTTGAAGAGATCCATTTTCCTCAGACGGTTACCGTTGTCTCCTGGATTAGTCGGATTGGACGGTCAAGCTTTGTTGTAGAGCATGCCATTCATGATGAGTCTGGGCATTGGAAGGCACGAGGCAATGCCGTTTTACTTCAATATGATTTTAAAAACAAGACGTCACTACCCTTAGAGGATAAAATTCGCCATGAACTTTTAAAGCACCAGCAAGGTCCGAAAGGTGTTCCAGAGCTTCGCTAAGAATGAATCTTTTAAAAAAAGAGCATATTGCTTTTTTCTTGTCACGTTTTTGTACTATAATATTTTTTGTAACCAGCTACTAATTGTTAGTTCTATACGCTACTGTATATCATAAAATAGCAATAGCGATTAAAGAAAACTCAATATTTCGGTTAACCCAAAATTTCACAACTAAATAGCAATCCAATCTAGAAATTATCTTGGGGGTATGTAAAGTGGCAAGATTAATCGTTAACAAGAACGAAGGAAAAATTCAAGGAACCGTTCGTGTTCCATCGTCGAAGTATCATTTACACCGTGCGCTTATTTTTGGTTCCTTAGCTGATGGGAAATCAACGATTACAGGACAGTCAGGCGCGTTACATATTAAAGATTCTCTCAATTCACTTAAAGACCTAGGGATCACCGTGACAAAAACGAAGGATGGTTATGTGGTTGAAGGTGGAAAATATCTTCCAAGAAACGGGACTGTTAGAGTCGGAAGTTCAGGTACGACATCACAATTTTTACTTGGACTTGGTTCGCGTTCTATTGGAAGCCCAGTGACTTATGATGGCCATAAGGCATTAAAAGCAAGGCCAATGGGACCTTTACTTAACGCCTTGTCCGAAATGGGCGTAAAGCTAGAGTCCACAAATGATCGTTTACCGGTTACCGTTTATCCAGGATTGCCTGAAGGTGGGCATATCAAAATTCAAGGCACTTTGAGCCAATGGATTTCTGGTTTAATCATTCTTGCGCCTTTTGCTTCTAAAGACACTGTTATTGAAGCCATTCCGCCTTTATTTGAAAAAACATATATTAACTTGACGATTGACATGATGAGTCAATTCGGTGTCAAGGTAATTGAACATGAAAATGGCAGAATGTGGACGGTTCCAGCAAACCAGGCCTATCAGCCATGTGATCTTTCTCTTGAACCTGACCTCTCTTCTGCAGCGTTCTTATTAGTTTTAGCAGCCTTGCATCCTTGTGATTTAACTTTAGAGGGAATTTCTGAAGCAGGCTCTCACCCTGAAGGAAAAGTATTAGAACTTGTTCAACAAATGGGTGTACCTGTAAGTGTAGATAAAGAGAATGACAGTATCCGTATCCAACATGATGGGATTCGGCCCACTGCAGATTTAGAAATCGATATGAAGGATATCCCTGACCTCATTCCTGCAATGAGCGTGTTAGCAGCTCTTTCCAAAGGGCAAACGATCTTGAAGAATATCGGACCGGGACGTTTAAAAGAGTCTGACCGCGTCAAAGCGATGGTGCAATTAAATAAAATGGGTGCAGATATTCAAGAAGTTGGTGATGATCTCATTATTAACGGTGTTGAATCTCTTACTGCCGCTTCTATTTCAACCTATAATGACCATCGCGTGGAAATGGCCTTTGCTTTGGCTGCAACACGAGCTGAGGGAGCGAGTGACCTTACATTCCCAAATGCTTATAAAATCTCCTATCCTGAGTTCCTCGACCATATGTCACAATTAGGACTAGATATGAAGATTGAACAAAATCAAAAAGTCAATCGAAAGGAGTCTGTTCCAGCATGGTAAAATCATTGATTCTTGATAAAGAGCCCCTTTTCTTAGAGACTCTTAAGACTGTTGATCCTCAAAAAGAAGCTATAGTAGATTTAAGCAACGATACACCTATTATTCTTAATTATGGCCAACTCGAGGAGCTGGCCAATCGCACAGCCCAAGGTCTTCTTGATAAAGGGATTAAGCCTGGGGATTTTGTTGCCTATATTTTGCCGAATAGCTGGGAATTTGTCGTAACGACTTTAGCTGTTTGGAAAATCGGTGCAACCTCTTGCCCAATTTTACCTGCACTTCGGGACCATGAAGTCTCCTTTATTCTTAATAAATCAAAGAGTAAAATTTTGATTGTTCCAGAGGAATACCGCAACTTTAAATACAAACCCATGGTTGATCGTATGGCACCATCACTCCAATATTTAGAATCTACGGTTGTTGTCACAACGAGAGATCCTCATGATAAAGAAAACAGATTAGGGGGCTTAGCAAAAGAAGAGCCTAATCTGGAGGCTCTAAAGGAACTGCATCCGACGACTTATACCAATGCTCAACTTCTTTTTACGTCAGGAACTACTGGTGAGCCTAAAGGGGTCATCCACACACACGGCGCATTAAGTTTTGCGGTGCATGCCCACACAAGAACCTTACGCCTAACCTCAGAGGATAATATTTGGGTGCCTTCACCACTAGCCCATCAAACAGGCTTGTTGTATGGCATGATCGTGGCACTATCATTAGGAGCCAAACAAATTCTTCAAGCGGTTTGGAATGTCGATACTGCACGTACGGCTATTGAAGGCTATGGGGCGACCTTTGTTCAAGCCGCGATGCCATTTTTAGCAGACATTTCTCGTGATGCTCATCCACCAAAAGGGTTAAGAATCTTTGTAGCAACAGGTGCTGCAGTCCCAAGACAACTGGCGCATGATGCTACCGAGGCCTTAGAGTGTCGTGTTATTGGTGGTTGGGGTTCAACAGAATCTTGTCTGATCGCCGTTGGCTCTCCTTATTCCGATGATGATAGAGAGTGGGGATCTGATGGAAGAGTGATCGAAGGATTAGAGATGAAAGTGACTGATGAAGCAGGGAATGAACTGCCTCGTGGCGAAGAAGGAATGTATCGCGTAAAATCTCCAGCACTCTTTAAAACCTATTTGGATCATCATGAGTGGTATGAAGAGGCAATTGATGACCAAGGCTTTTTTATCACTGGCGACCTTGCCACGATGGATGAAGATGGTTACCTTAATCTCACTGGTCGAATTAAGGATATCGTCAATCGTGGAGGAGAAAAGATTCCGGTCGTAGAACTTGAAAATATTTTATATGGTCATGAAAATATTAAGGATATTGCCATTGTCGGGATGCCAGATCCGCGATTAGGTGAGCGCATTTGTGCTTTTGTTACACTTAAAGAAAAAAGCGACTTTACGTTGCAGGACATCACCTCTTTCTTAGAAGCTAAAGGTGTAGCCAAGATTTATTGGCCAGAGCATCTCGAATTCATTGATGAACAACCACGAACAGCTTCAGGAAAGATCCAAAAGTATGTATTAAGGAATATGATTGCCGAAAAGGTTGCAGCAAAAGCCTAGTCTAATGTAGGGTGTGAGAACATGAACGACGTTGCGTTTCAACAATTAAAGGCAGAAGTTAAGGAGTATGTCAGAGGACCTCTTCGCGCGCTATCCGAGAGGATTGAAGAGACAGGTCAATGTGGAAAAGCGGTCTGGGATGAACTAAGAGCGCGAGGATATTTAACCCTTGCAGCTCCTACCACTCTTGGTGGACAAGGTCTTAAGTTCTCTCAGTATCTTGAAATCATTGAACTATTTTCACAGTCCCATGGGTCTATACGTGTGATCGTCCATGTATGTAATGGGATTTGGCGTCCGCTTTTGCCAATTGTCAATGAGGAGCAAAAGGAACGCTTTCTGATTCCACTTGTCAAAGGAGAGATCACAACAACCTTTACGTTGACAGAACCCAATAGTGGCTCTGGTGCAGATATTAAAACCACTGTGCGTAAAGAAGGATCGGACTACCTCGTCAATGGAGAAAAGTGGATGATTTCTTTTGGAGACCTTGCGGATTATTTTCTCCTTTTTGCTCGTCTTGAAGGAACCAAAGGCTATGAGGGCACTCTTGCTTTAATGGTGCCTAGAGACACGCCAGGATTGACCATCAAATTAATGCCGGAAACCATGGGACAAAAAGGGACAGGCCATGCGCACCTGATTTTAAATAATGCCCGTGTTCCAGAGGGAAATCTCCTTGGTGAACCGGGACAGGGTCTCATTGCGGCTTTAAGTGGTTTTCTCGATCCCAGTCGGATTTCTGTAGCCATGACATGTGTTGGCCTTGCTCAGCGGGCCTTAGACTTGGCGATTGATCGAGCCAATGAAAGGGTGACCTTTGGTAAACCATTGAGTAAGCGTCAGCTCATTCAATCTTATATTGCGGAGATGGCAACAGATATTGAAGCAGCTCGTCTTTTATGCAAAAACGCTGGCATGCTGCAGGATCAAGAGACACTCGAACCTGCACAAGCCTCCATGGCTAAATTTTACAGTGTTGACATGCTGAAGCGAGTGACTGATAAGGCCTTGCAAATTTTCGGAGGTATTGGTTACTTCAAAGGAAGCGAGATTGAAAGAATCTACCGTGATAGCCGCTTGCAGTGGTTTGAAGAAGGCACCGCAGAAACGCAGAAAGTGGTCATTGCCAAGCATTTTCTAACAAAGGGTGAATAATTATGACCCACACACGACTTTTTGAAAAGGGAAAGATAGGCTCTCTTGAATTAAGCCATCGGATTTTAATGGGTTCCATGCATCTCGGGATTGAAGGAGATAGAGAGCAGCTCAATCAAGTCAAAGCGTTCTATGTTGAACGAGCCAAAGGAGAAGCTGCTCTGATGATCACTGGAGGCGTAGCGGTTCTTCCAGAGGGTAGTGGTGATCATATGTATTGTTTAACGGATGACGATCATCGCCATCAGCTACAAGACATTGTCGAGGCTGTTCACCAAGCTGGAGGGAAAATAGCACTACAGCTGCAGCATAATGGACGGTATGCGAAGAGCTCGGAAACGGGTCTTGCGCCAGTAGCCCCAAGTGCTATTATGTCTCGCATAACGAAAGAGACACCAAAGGCACTTACGTTGGAAGGCATTCAAGAGATAAAAGCCGCTTTTATTGATGGGGCAGTTTTTGCTCAATCTGTAGGATTTGATGCCGTTGAATTAATGGGCTCTGAAGGTTATTTGTTAAATCAATTTCTTTCACCATTGACGAATCAACGCACGGATCAATATGGTGGCAGTTTTCAGAACAGAATGACCCTACCACTCGACATCATCTCTGGCATTCGGGAACAAGTCGGACAAGGTTTTCCCGTTATATATAGGATGTCAGGAGAAGATTATATGGAAGGGAGCACAACACGAGAAGAGACACAGTTCTTTGCGAAGAAACTTGTTGAAAAGGGTGTTGATGCCTTAAATGTAGGAGTAGGCTGGCATGAATCAAAGATTCCTACTGTGGCTGCCAGTGTCCCTGATGCGGCCTTTGCTCATGTAGTGTCCGCCATCCGTGATGCCGTGGATGTCCCTGTCATTGGAGCCAATCGCATTCATACGCCTGACGTTGCGGAGGAAGTGTTGAAACAAGGACAAATGGATTTCGTAGCTCCGGCACGGCCGTGGCTGGCAGATGCCGAATTTGCTAAGAAAGCCAAAGCAGGGGATCATGCTGGGCTTAATTTATGTATTTCCTGTAATCAGCAATGTCTGGATCATACGTTAGGACATCCGCCGCTTCCCGTAGGATGCTTAGTCAATCCGAAAACAGGGCATGAGTGGGAATGGTCACTTGAAGAAAAAAGTCACGAGGTAGAAAATGTGGCAGTCGTTGGCGGTGGTGTTGCCGGGCTTGCTGTGGCTAAAGCTTCTGCTGAACAAGGGAATAATGTGACGGTATTTGAAGCAAAGGACCATCTTGGTGGTCATTTCTATCTCGCCTCGCAGATTCCGAGCAAGAGTAAGTTTCGGGAAACGATTCGCTTTTATAAAACGTCTCTAGAGCGTCTCCAAGTGAAGATCAACTTGGCGACTCAACCTACGATAGATGAATTAAAAAACTATGATCGCGTCTATTTGGCAACAGGGGTAGTGCCGTACGTTCCTGAACAGATCAAAGGGGTTCATCTTCCTCATGTGGTCACTTATTCAGACATTTTAACGGGCAAGGTTGCCTTAGGGAAGAATATTGCGATTGTAGGTGGGGGCGGCATTGGTTCAGATGTGGCTCACCTTATCGCGCAGCGGAATGAAGTCCCTGGTGCTGTGAAACATTTTTTTGCTGACTACCATATTGAACTCGACTCAAGCCAACGGGTTAATGTAACAGTAGTTTCGAGATCAGTAAAAGCGGCGAAAGGGATTGGGCCCACCACACGCTGGGTTTTGCTTTCTGAGCTGAGAAGATTAGGTGTTGATCTCTTAAAAGGCTATGAGTGTAAGGAAATAACGCCTGAAGGTCTATGGGTAGAAAGTCAAGAGGATAGACAATTTATTGAAGCAGATCAGGTCATTCTTTGCACAGGGCAAATCGCAAATGCTCCTCTCTATCAAGCCATAAAGGATCATGTTCCTACCCAACTTGTTGGCGGAAGTGATGATGCAAGTGAACTGAATGCAGCTAAAGCGATTCAACAAGCATATCGCCTGGTCTACGATCATGGACGTGAAAAAGTCCAAACAAAAAGTTAGAAAGGGAGAGTCGTATGGGTGACACATTAAAAGGGAAAAAAGCATTAATTACAGGAAGCTCCCGTGGAATCGGACGAGCAACAGCATTGAAGTTTGCAGAAGAAGGGGCAGATATTGTTATCCATTATCGCCGTGAGGGCGAGGCAGCGGAACAAACAGCTGAAGAAGTCCGTCGCTTGGGAAGACAAGCCCTTATTTTTAAGGCAGATTTGGATTCCTCCGAAGATATTGATGCCATGTTTGATTACATAGAAAAACAGTGGGGAGCTCTTGATATTTTTATCGCGAATGCTGCTGCCACTGCTTTTAAAGATCTTCTTGATATCAAACCGCACCATATTACCAAAACCTATCAAGTCGTTGTTAATAGTACCCTTCAAGCAGTACAACGTGCGGTGCCATTAATGGAAGGACGCGAAGGTCGTATCATTACTGTGTCAAGTATGGGTAGTGAACTGACGCTCCCGCGTTATGCTAATATCGGTTCTGCCAAGGCGGCTTTAGAATCCTTAACGCGTTATTTTGCAAAGGAATTAGGACCAAAAGGTATTACGGCAAACTGTGTTTCACCAGGCGTTGTCGAAACCGATTCCCTCACCTTCTATGCAGGCGATCGTTTTGAGACCTATCGTAAAGGTGTTATTGCTAAGACGCCTTTAGGGAGATTTACACAACCAGAGGATGTGTCTAATCTTTCCCTCTTCCTTGCAAGTAGTGCTTCCAGTTTCATTACTGGACAAGTCATCAAAATTGATGGCGGACTCACGATTAATAACCACTATCCACCTGAAGCAGAGTTTTAAACACAATGTTAGCAACAAAAACACCCCTTATCACGCCAGCGTGGTAAGGGGTGTTTTTATAATGTCAGCGTTATAACTTAGGGGAGCTTTGAAAGATCGCATTAAGACTTGGCAGGCGTTAAGTTTTTCTAAAGAAAAAAAGTATGCATTTTGTTCATTAGGACGGTGTGGATTTCCGCTCCAGAACGCTCGCTTTCCTCGGGCCGCGCTCTTATGTGCATGCCGAGCGCTGGTATGTTAGTTTCAGCCTTGATTCGTGCGCCTTTTGTTAGTTATGGTTGTCATTTGTGAGTGCGGTGCAATCTATATCAACAGCAACACACGCGAATGGAGCCCATGTGAAAAGGGATAAGTTCACCGTTTCTTAAAACAGCCCATTTTTATTTTCCTCTAGAATGCGGTGGACGCGTTTTTCTAGGCGTTTTAAACGGTGTTCTCCAGCTTGATAGTGGCGTAGGCGTCCTTCGGTGTCGAAAAGATAGTAAGCGGGGACGTACTCATTAGCAAAGGCATCTGTCAATTGATGACGGTTATCCACAAAAATAGGTTGGGTGATGTTATAACGTTTCGCAATCACCTTCACTTGCTCAATATCAAGGTCCTCTTCTGATAAAGGCAAATGCACGGCGAGAAGGTTTAATTTGTTTTTAAAGGCGTCGCGAAAGCCATTAATCACTGGTAGGGCTTCCTTACAGATGTCACAACTGACTGACCAGAAATGGACAAGGGTCGGCTTTTCTCCGATCAGTTCCTCTCGACTCACCTCATGATTGATCCAAGTCGCTGCCCCTGGGATGGCAGGCATTTTTTCTCTTATACGCATGACATCAGCTCCTTATCTTTAGCCTATTCAAAAAAAGCCTAAACGCTCCTTACTATACGTATGCTCACCAGCGGCTATTGTCTATAGCTCTAGCTTATCGTTGAAAGAACTCGCTAGCGGTTGTGAAGAAGAACGTTTCTTTCCTAAGGTACAGAAAAAAGCGATTAGCATCGCGCTAGCAATTCCGGCAAAAAAGCAAGCATCGGGAAGCCAGCGAATGAATAGTCCGCCAATAAAAGGTCCCAGCATACTTCCGAAACTAAAGGATACCCCAGCTAAAATATTCCCGATAGGCAAGAGACTATTGGGCAACAAATCACTGATATAAGTCATTCCTGTAGAATATAAAGAGCCGACAAACATGCCAGAGAGTAAGAAAACGACAGCTAAACTAATAAAGGAGTTGGAAAGAAAAATGGCGGCAATAAAGCCGACAGCTCCGAAAAGTGTGACGCAGAGAATCAGGCTGCGACGACCAATGCGATCTCCAAGGCTTCCCATGGGGACTTGAGTGATAAGACTGCCGATTACAAAGATTGGTAAGAGATAGGCGATCTGATCAACGGTGAATCCGTTCCTAATGCCAAAGACAGGAAAGTTTCCATTAAGCGAAGCCTCTAAAAAGCCATAAGCGAAAGTGGCAGAAAGGCCGGACCAACCTAAACGAATCACCTTTTTATAGCGGCTAAGCTGAGTAAAGCGCTGGTCGGCTTTTTCAGGTTGATCCTTTCCGTGATCAGGATAATCATTTGTCAATAAAAGGGCTGCTAAAAAGAATAAGAGACATCCAAGCGAGACCATCATAAATGGCCAGTATATCCCTAATGAAAGCAATCGAGAAAGTGATGGTCCAATCGCGAAGCCTACTCCGAAGGCAAGGCCATAAATCGCGACATTGCGGCCTTTCTTTTCTTTAGGACTGGTCACCATGATCCAGACCTGCGCACTAAAATGCATCATGTTATCGCCAATACCAATAAACAATCTTAGCGCAAACCAGAACCAGAAATTTTCCCAGATCGGAAAAAACATCAGGGCAATGGCGGTGATCCCAAGCCCGACCATGAGGATCGGCTTATAGCCATATTTCTGCATCGGTTTCTCTATAAAGGGAGAAGCCAGTAAGACACCAATATAGAGCCCGGAAGCATTGAGGCCATTGAGGGCTGCTGAGGTTTGATGGTCTTCAAGTAAAAGGGATAATAAAGGCAGAAGCATCCCCTGGGCTGCCCCAGATACAAGAACTGCCCCTACAAGAACAATAAGGCGATAGTTGGAATGGCTTGTGTGTGTCATAGTTAATCTCCGTATGATGAAATAGTCTGTTAGTGTTGATCAATTGTTAAACCAATGAAAGATGTTGTGCCTTTTAACTGACAAAGAAGCACCTATTGGTTATCATAAACAAAAGAACTTGGATTGGAAAGGATGTAAGTTGTGGAATTTAAAATGACGGAAAAAGGGTTTCGTTTAGAAACGGAGTTTGGACCTTTAAATATATCGGCTGATGAGCAGCAAGGATTTCGTCCCTATCAGCTAATGGTCGCTTCTATCGTGGGCTGTAGTGGGACCGTGATGAAAAAAATATTGAAGAAAAAACGCAAGGAAGTAGAGGATATTCGCATAACGGCAGAGGTGAAGCGCAACCCCGATCAGGCAGATCGTATTGAAAAGATGCACATTACTTTCTATGTTAAAGCGCCAGGGCTGACCGAAGCGGCACTGGAAAAAATAGTTCATCTTACTCGCAAGTATTGTTCTATGGTGCAATCTGTCCAGGATGCCATTGAAATTACCGAGTCCTTTGAAATGATTGAGTAGGGTGAAGAGGTGTTAAAGCTTGGCGAAGCAACTTGATTTTACTCAGGGGAGTCTCCCGAAAAAAATGGTGAGTTTTGCGGTGCCCATTTTTTTAACGAATATTTTGCAGGCCTCGTACCAGTTTATTGATAGTCTTTGGGTAGGGAATTTGCTCGGTGCAAAAGCTCTAGCAGCCCTAGCAATTTCTGGACCGGTTATTTTTACGGTGCTTTCCTTTATCATTGGCGTGAATAATGCAACGTTGACAGTGCTCTCACAGAAAAAAGGCGCTGCTGATGAGGAAGGTTTAAAAGAGGCCCTCAATGGCTTTGTTTTTGTTTTAGGGCTTTTCGCCATTGTTCTCGGTATTCTGGGCATCCTCTTTGCTGCACCTATGTTACATCTCTTAGGTGCGCCTAAGGACGTTTTACCTTTAGCGGTCATGTATTTACGGCTTAATTTTACCGGCATCTTGTTTTTATTCGGCTATAATTTTATAAGTACTGTTTTGCGGGCACTTGGCGATAGTCGTTCGCCTATTCGTTTTGTTTTTATCGCGGTTGTCCTCAATGCCTTACTTGTACCTATCTTCATTAATGGCTTCAATATGGGCATTGAGGGCGCCGCCTTTTCGACGGTGATTGCTCAAGGCGTTGCCTTTTTATATGGATTATATTTTTCAATCAAAAGGGCAAAGGTTCCTTTTTCGATTCCAAAATTGCCGACGCTGTCAAACTTTAAATTATTGATGAAGCTAGGGTTACCTTCAGGGTTACAAATGGTGGCGATTTCTGGAGGCTCAGCAGCGATTACAAGTGTGGCAGCTCATTTTGGTCAAGGGGTTCTTGCTGGGTATGGTGCCTCTCAGCGGCTTGACAATTTAATCATGATTCCGATCCAGACCTTAGGCGTAGCAGTGACAAGCATGGCTGGGCAAAACATTGGCTCAAAGGAATGGGGGCGTGTTTCGGGGATCACACGCTATGCGCTTATTTTTAATTTTACCTTATCGCTAATGATTGGAACGCTGGTCTTCTGTTTTGCTCCTTATCTCATCAAATGGTTTACAAATGATCCAGAGGCTGTGGTTTTTGGGACCCATTATTTACATGGCATTGCCTTCTTCTATCCCTTTTTAGGCATCAATTTTGTCTTGAATGGTGTTGTACGGGCTGCGGGAGCCATGTTTCAAATTCTTATCCTCAATCTGATTTCCTTTTGGATATTGCGTTATCCGCTGGCTTTTCTTTTTGGACATTGGCTCGGTTCTGGGGGAATGGCATTGGGGATCGGTGTCAGTTTTATGATAAGCAGTGTGTTCGCTATTGCTTACTATTGGAAGGGCGGATGGCGAGGGATTCGTATTTTTCAAGAGGAGAACTAGAGGGGGAACTTTATGCATGCTTTAGTCATTGGGGCCACAGGAATGTTAAGTACGGCAACGCTCTGGATGAATAGTCACGGCTGGCAAGTTACAAGCATTTCCAGAACTCATGAGAAAGCACAAAAATTACACGCGCTTTCTGACTTTCCTGATCGGCTCCGAACATTAGTTTTAGACTGGAACGCTACAGATACTGTATTAGAAAACATCGAATTGGCAGTGGAACAATCTGGGCCAATACATAAGCTCGTGCTTTGGATGCATCGTGAAGTGGCGGAAACCATCCCGAAGATACTCTGTCACATTGATCAGTTGAATCAGGAAAACTGGGCGCTCTATCACGTGAAAGGCAGTCGTGCGAGTCGGCCCGGTCAAAACTGGACCCCTCTTCTTCCTAAAGGTTGTCGTTATCATGACATTATATTGGGATTTAAGCAGGAAAACGGCATCTCACGCTGGCTTTCGAACAGAGAAATATCCGAAGGGGTGATTCAGGCCATTCAATGTGGACATGAGCGTACGATTGTTGGTCAAGTTGAGCCATGGAACCAACGTCCTTCTTGATAAATAGGGTCGTTGGATTCAAGTAAGAAAAAACATCCTCACGTTAATTTCTCTGGGATAACCTCTTTTTGTTGCTCTTTATGGATAAATCTCTCTTTGTCCGAAAAAACTAAGGCTGGTTGATTTTATGAAAAGGAGAGATTGTGCTGTGTTGAAGAAAATATTAATTGCCTGTCTCATGACTTCATTAATAAGTGTGCCAGCCTTAGCAAAGGAAAATCCCGAACCGAAGAAAGAGAATAAACAGCATCAAGAGGAGAAAGACCACTCATCTAAAAAGCAAGCAAAATCTAATGATGACCAAATGATTAAAAAACCCGATTCAGTGGTGGATATTGCTCAAAAAAATACTTACCCGAACCCTAATCAGAATGAACCACAACTGCAACCGAGTGCTATGACCAAGGAGCTTTTTAACACATCAAAGGTTGAAATTGAAAATCCAACATTGATTCGTCTCCTAAATGAGTCCTCGATTCACACCTCAAAGCTTTCTTTAGGTTACAGAGCAAGAATTTATTTAGGAAATTGGGCTTTGAATTATCAATCCAGTAAAACAACAGTGAATTGGGAATATAAAAAGGTGAATGAAAACCTACTCGATAACCGTGGCGGTAAACAGATGCAAAATCTAAGCTATAATCAAGAACGTCAATTAAAGGTGAGCGGAGGACTGACTGCACAAGTCCCTAACCAGAAGGAAGTCAAAAAACTCATGATGCTTGAAGCGGCTGAGAAGACGAACCTGCCACTGGCATTTGAAACTTATGTAGGTGTTGGCACCAAAATTGATCGTGTCTATCATGTTGAAACCAAAAAGGTCGGCCATCTTTCTGGTTATGTACCCGCAGTCAATGAAAAGGGTAAAGTGACTTATGGAGAAGTGTATTTAGTACTCAATGGAGGACATAAATCCATTGAGGTCAAAAACGTTACCCATCAAGGCATCGGAGCTTGGATTCCCATTCAGGATTATGTATCTCTCCGTTATTTTGTTTCCAATTAACTCCGGTGAGTTGCACAACCATTGGGAAGTTTGCTAATGTGAAAAGAAAACCAATGGTGAAGAGGACGAAACAAAGTGGGCAAATCAGTTGAAACAAAAGAAGAACAAATTCAATACATCAAAAACCGTGTGAAATTACTGCAAAATGTTGTAAGCACATTAGATGAATCAGCTGAGTCATCTGACTTACAGAATATCTTAGAAATGCTCAATAAATTAGGCATAAAGGTTTCTCGGTTTGCTAAGGACTGGGAAGGCAAATAATGCGAAGACTCTCACGATGGTGAGGGTCTTTTATTAAAATATAAGAATGTATAAAATTCTGGTCATCAGGAAGGTGTGGATTTACGCTTCAGAACGCTCGCT